>JBPOIA010000011.1:0-12050 GCA_052034975.1 Candidatus Moraniibacteriota bacterium | reverse complement strand
CCGGCGCTCCTACCGGTACGGATGTCGGCTTCTATCGTGACAACACCGGCGATCTCACCGGCAATGTTCTCACGGGCAAGACTTTCAACCTCGCCGTGAACGGTACCGACGAATACAATTTCTCTTCGTCCGCCCTCGCGATGAATTCGAACAACATCACCGGCCTCGGGACGAACCTGACGGCTGCCGCTGGTCTCACTATCGCGACAGGTACGGCGAGCGCGCTCACACTTGATTCGGGAACGACGGGGACGATTTCCATCGGTTCTGATGGATCAGCGGAGACAATCAATGTCGGTACGGGTGTCGCGGTGAAGACCATCGTGATTGGTAATTCCACCGACGACAGCTTCACGCTTAATTCCTCGGGACTCAACGTAACTTCCGGCGGTGTGCTCACCGGTGTCGCGTCGATCGATACCATTTCGGTCTCGTCGACAGCTCTCACGTTTGCAGGAGCGGGAACGCTCGCGTCTGGTGGCTCGTCGGGATTGACGATCGATTCGGCGTCCGGCGTTGTAAGCGTGGCGACGGGGGACTATCTTGCGCTCTCCCATTCCGGCGTCTCCGGCGCGGCCGCAGGCTACATTTGGTATGATTCGAGCGACAACAAATTCAAGATAAATGAGAATGGTACGACAAAAACCCTCTGCAATACGACGGATGCTGGTTGCGGAGGTGGCTCGAGCGATCTCCAAACGACGTACGGCAATGATGCGGATGGGAGCAATGTGACCATTTCGCTTACGGCGGCCGACGATGGGCTCATCGTTACCAACCCGACTTCCGGCGGCAATGACCTCTCGAGTTTCACGATGCAGATTTCGCAGCAGAATACCACCGCTGCCATCAAAGTACTCGATATCGTGCAGTCTTCGAACGCTGCGAATGCGGTCGATATCACTGCCAACTCGATCGATACGGAGACCGGACTTTCGATTACGGCGAACGGCCTTACCTCCGGCAAGGGAATCACTATCGCTTCGAGCTCGGCAACTTTTACCGGAGACCTGGCTGGCATCACGCTGTCGGGATCGAGCGTGAGCAATACCGGGAACGTCTTCTCGGTGGCGAACACTGGAACGGCGAATGCGAACGTTTCGCTCTTCGTCGATCATCGAGCGACGGGCACGAACAACCTCGCCGTGCGGATAAATGATGAATCGGGCGATACGACACCGTTCGTCATCGATGGTACGGGCAAGGTGGGTATTGGGACGACCGCTCCGTCGCGCGCGATGGATATTGTCGAATCCGCGAGCGCTCCGCAGCTCCGCCTGTCTAAAGATCTGACGTATTATAGCGAGATGACCGTCGATTCAGTCGGTGATTTGCAGATTTCCGCGACCGGTACGGATATCCGCGCTCTTTCCGAAAACATCTGGGTTTGCGATAACGATGCTTGTCCGGCGCTCACGCTTACGGGCGATGGTAACATCTTCGTTGAGAACGTGCTCAAATTCGGCAACGGCGTATATATGAAGAACGATTCCGCGACGGAGCTCAGTGTCTATGACAACGACGACAACGCGATGCTTATCTTCGACGAACAGTAAGCGATTCTTGGTATGAACGGATTTTTGTTTCAGATTGAAGTGTTGAAAAAAATTATCGCCCGATACGCGCTCGCTCTTCTTGGCGTCTTTGGAGCGTTTTTATTCTTGACGCCGGAGATGTTCGGATGGAGTGGACCGGATATGGCGGCATCGCTCGCAACGAACGCGTTCCTTCTGATGAAACAAGCCCTCGTTCCCTCTAATGTACCGATCGTCGCACTCGGGCCGGTGGCGCCTTTTGTCGCACCCATTCTCGTAGCGTTCCTCTTAGCACTTCTTCTTACATTTCCTTTCGCGCTTTTTCTCTTGGGACGATTTCTTGCGCCGGCGCTTCGGCCGGATGAGCGTCGGACACTTTTTCTCTTTGCCCTTCCGACGCTTGTATTGTTTTACGCCGGCATCGCATTCGCGTATTTTCTGATTATTCCGGAAACGTTTTCTGTCCTCTATTCGTTTGCTGATCCGGTGGGTGTCGTACCGATGTTCGCGCTCGATCAGCTCCTCTCCTCAGTGTTCCTGTTGACGACTCTGACCGGAGTCGCGTTCCTGCTGCCGGTCGTGATGACGATGCTCGGGAGAATCGGGTTCATTCCGCCCGTGTTTTGGGTGCGGCACTGGCGCGGAGCCGTGCTCGCAACGATCCTTTTTTCCGCGATCGTGACGCCGGACGGGAGTGGTGTGACGATGATGTTTCTTTCCGGTCCGATTATCGGCCTGTATGCGATCGGAACCGTTTCAGCCGCCGTCTCTACATCGAAGCGCGTGATATAATTGAAGAAACCTATGCGATCCATCATCGACTTCATCAAATATAACAACGCGTTTCCCGTTATCCTCGCGGTCGTTTTGCTTGGGACGGGAGCGGCGTTCGCGTCGAGCCCGAAGCTTCGGGAGGCGGTCCTGCCTGGCGATACTGCCATACCGCAGCCTTTTATCGCGCCGAAAGCTGCCGACACCGCCAATTTGTTGAAAGTGGATGTCGATGAGTATGATATTTCCGTGCGGATCGACAGAATCACGGAGACGAAAGAAATGTTTGCGGTGGAGTATTCATATAATACGTATGATATCGTGGGCGGTATCTGGCAGGAGACGCGCAAAGCTCGGCGGATGGAGATACAAAAAGCGCTTCTCGGCAAACGGAAACTGACCGAGTACCTCTCCGAGCAGATCGGGCAGATCGTGCATCAAGAACTTGCCTATCTCGACGAAGTGCGGATGGCCGCTATGGGCGAAGATGCGGCGAAACCGAGGATTTCCAAGTACGCCGAACTGGTCGGGAAAGAGCTTGCGGTCGGGGACGGCAGACCGTCGAATGCGGGAGAAACGGAATCCGGGGAGAAGCGATCGTTGGATGATGCTGATGAGGACAAAAACAACGAAACATCGGAACAGACCGCTCTTGGCATTTCCGATGAGAAATTGCGCGAGATGATCGTGCAGGCGGTTGCGGAATTTCTTGCCATCGATACCAGTATGCCGGAACCGACTCCGATTACCGTGCCGGAAACAGAGACCGTCGAGCCGGGTGACCAAACGGTTGCCGGCGAAGAAACTTCTTCCGAGAACGAAGCGGAAACGGCGGAATGACGAGCTTTTCGGCTGCGGCAAACATCGCTCAAAATCCCTTTTGCGAGGGGTTTTTCGTATGGTATAATAGGCACGGATCATTATCTTTAATCATCTGCATATGTTCGGACTGGGATTGCCGGAGATTATTATCATCGTGCTCGTGGTGGCCGTGCTCTTCTTTGGGAGCGGAAAGATCACCGAATTCGCCAAGTCGCTCGGTCGCGTGACGGGGGAATTCAAGAAGGGGAAAAAAGAAGTGGAAGAAGAACTCAAAGATATCGATAAGAAGGACGGGGTGGCATAACCCTGTTTTGAGAAAAACAAAACGATGAGTCACTGGAGAGCACGTATACAAAACACGGTATCCGCGATTTCGCGGTACAAGAAACGGGCATTCCCCTTGTTTTATGGTTTTTGGTCTGTCGTGCATCAGCATTTGGACCCGGTTTTGCGGAAGGGACAACGAAAATGGAGACAATTCATATTTTCTTTCCGGGCCATTGGAGGCGTGGTCGTGAAGCGTTTTTCTTCTCATCCGTTCGCGAAACGTGTCTTTTCGTTCCTCGGTTTTGTCACCAAGCCAAAAATAGTTCGTGGCGAAACGGTCGCGATGCTCGATATCGATGCCAGTCGGCGTACTTTTCTCAAGTACGCATTGTTCGGTAGCGCGGTCTTTGTGGCGGGAAAGTACGTGAACCCGATCGTCAATCTGATCCGTGGAGATACCGTCCTGTCCGAAAAGACCTTCGAAAACTTCAAAGTAACCGAGACAGGGAGGCGGCTTTTGGTGACTGATGATGACGGATCAGAGGTATTGATCATCGATAAGGAAAGCTTTTAGGCTATGGCTGTTCGGATATCCAAAAATCGTGTCGCGCTCGTTTCTATCCCGATCAATTTCGCGGCGAGCGTGGACGTGGCGTCCGCAGGGACGACCAATATCGGCGCGGCGACGTCGAACAACGTCCGTATCACCGGCACAACGACCATCACCGCTTTTGACACAGTGGACGCCGGTATCCGAAGGAACGTCCGCTTTGCGGCAGCACTCACTCTCACGTACAACGGGACCTCGCTCATCCTTCCGGGCGGGCAGAATATCACCACTGTCGCCGACGATACGGCGGAATTTCTCTCACTCGGTTCCGGCAATTGGATCTGTCTCACGTACAAGTTCGCAAGGAAAGCTGCCAAACGTGTCACGTCCGAGGCGTCCAATGCTACGCCGACCCCGAATATTGATACGACGGACGTGCATATTATCACCGCGCTCGCGGCGGGAGCGACTTTTGCCGCCCCGACCGGGACGCCGACCCAAGGTCAGCAGCTCATCATCCGTATCAAGGACAACGGTACAGCCCGGAGTCTTGGTTGGAACGCCATCTATCGGGCAAGCTCTGATCTGGCGCTTCCGACGACCACCATTCTTTCCAAGACGCTCTATTGCGGTTTTGTTTACAATTCGACCGATACGAAATGGGATCTCCTCGCCAAGCTCGATAACTTCACCTAAGCTATGGCCACCCGACTTAAAACTATAGAATTCGCGACCCCGGTCCTCGCTTCGGCGACGGATGCGACCGTGACCAACTTCACGCAGATCACCGTCTATATTCCCGAAGCATCCGGTACGGTGACATTCCGAAGTGTCGTCTGTGTTACGACTGCCGATGATATCGTTACGGCGACCGGCGGAACGATAACGGAGTATCGCACGGGGCTCCGGCTTGGCGCGGCCGGCTACACGACCGTGACCAATTTGAATGACATCACGAACTCGGGCGAGAACATCTCGCACCAGGTGTCGGCCGACTTCACCAGCCACTTCACGACCAACTGGACGGGGACCTCGATGACCTGCGACATCCAGACCTATTGGGACCAGTCGACCGGTACGACGCTTGGGATGCGGAGTCTCACCGCCAGGCTCTACATCACTTACGAGTATGACGACACGCAGTCGACGCATATCAAGACCGTCTATCTCCCGCTTGACGCGCCCTCGGGTGCGCTCGCGAATACGAAGCCCGGGACGGCGACCGCTACCATCCCTGCCCTTGATACTTGGATGCCGGAGGTGTCAAAAACCATCCGTGATTGGTTTATCGTGATCCAAGGAAACAACGATACCGCCGGTACCGACCCGACTATATCAATGGAAATCGATACCAATGGCGTGAATACCACGGCCGCGATGGAGAACGCTCTCGCGACGGATAAATGGTTCACGTATATCTGGCGACAGCCGACGTTTACAACCGGCTCCACGCACAGCTTCTATATCTGGGGGTCGGCGGCGCACACCGAGCACCTCCAGATTTATATGGTCATCACCTACGAGTTTGATCCGTCTTCTTCGTCCACCATTCTCAACTCGCTTCTTCTGCCGATGGAGATCGACTCGCCGATGGGCGGCACCACGTCGTCTGACTATCAGCGCGGGAGCCGCAGCCTCTGGATCGCCGAGCCGACGACAATCACGGGGACAAACTCCGGTGCCCTGGTATTTTTCGAAAAAGCGGCGGCGATTAGCGGTCTTAACTTCCGCGTCGGAACGGGGGCTTTTCAGGCCTATACCGATGGCGCGGCGGTGATGGGTGGCGGTGCGGGACTGATGGAAGCGTTTACACCCTCGTTTTCCCGTGGGTCGAATACGCTCCAGTGCGACATTTATCGGACGGACACCGCTGACTTCGGATGGAACATATCGGTGCTCTGGATCGTGAACTACACGAGTGGCAAAGCGACTGATGGCGTGGGGGCGCACAATCATACCGTGCGCTGGAACCTGACAAATCCGAGTACGACGGCCGCTGCGGGCACAGTTACTGTTTCCGCTACCGCGCCGGTCATACCGGAGACGAATTATTTCCTGACTTCTGTCGGCGGACACTATTTTTATCTCTCCAACACGACCTCCACTCCGGCCGGTATCGTGGTGCAGACAGAACGCCTCTCGGGAGAGGGTGGAATCCAATGGGAATCATGCTATGCGGATTCGAGTCATACCGATCCGGAAGTAGGTGTACGCCAATGTTTTTTCACGGCACGTTCGGTATTTCGCCGTTGGCCAGGGGATACGCTCTATGACCGCATTGATGTGGAAACGAGCCGAAGATGGCGTGTCGTGCTTGCGAACGGCGCAACGGCGTTTCATCATCTCGATCTCCTTATGACGTACCATACGATCACGTTTACCGTTTCGGGGACGATTTCTGGTTCGGGCGGTGGGACGGTGAACATAGACATCCTCCGCGTTGACGAAGACGAACGCGTTGGCACAGCATCGCGGTCCGGCAACGGCTCATATTCCTTCACCTGGTACGACGATACCGCCGATCTCTACGCGGTCGCCTATGAGGACGCGACCCATATGGGCCGTAGTGATGACGGTACAGCGGCATAAAAATAAAAGCGTATGGCGTTCGCAGACATAGAACTGAGGGACAACGGATCAAGTACGTTTGACATCGCGCTTTCGGGTGGCGGGGGCGGTCCGACAGGTAACAGTAATTTCTTCCTTTTCTTCGACGAAGCGTTTTCTGCTCCGCTCGTATTTTTCTTAGCGATCGCTATCGGATCCCTCTTATTCTTATGAAAACGCCTTGTCTGATATCGTGCCAGAAGCGCCATTCGGGATTTACGCTCATCGAGATCCTTCTTGTTATCGGTATCATCGCGGTTTTGGCGACTGTTGTCATCGTCGCGCTCGATCCAGTGACGCGTTTTGAAGATGCCCGCAATTCACGGCGTTTGTCGGATATCCAAAACATTCAAAATGCCATTCAGCAGTATGCTGTTGATAATAAAGGGGTATTCCCGCCGAGGCTTGATACCGCCGAAAAACAGATCAGCACGAGCAGTTCCGGTTGTGCGATATCCGGGAACTGCAACGTGACCGGTGATAGCGATTGCATCGATCTGTCGACTGAACTCGCGAGGTATCTGAAGTCTATCCCGTATGATCCGGAGAACGGTTCTACCGAAGCGGCACATTATTCTGTCGCGGCGGATGCGAACAATATCGTGACGGTTACCGCTTGCGACGCGACTGACCCGACGATTGCATCCGTCTCGCAGTAAGTCGTTTGAATGATTCTTCGTCGTGCGGTATACTATTGAAAAAGACTTTTCATTGCGCATATCTTTCACTTATGCCTCCGCGAAAACCGAAAGAGAAATCAGAAGCCGCCCTCCCACTTTCTACTGTTTCGGAAATATCGTCAGCGTCTGTTCCGGCACCGCGTCGTGCCGCGCCGGCAACGTTCGTGTTCGGCGTACTCTCTCTTATCGCCCTCGGTTTGGCGGGGTATTTTTATTATCAGTACAGCCACACGAAGGAAGTGATGGAGGCCAAGGAAATCGCCGATCTGACGAAAAAAATCGGCAAAGTGATGGATCTTCCGGAAAACGAAGTGCCGACACTTGCTACCGTTACCAACAAAGAAAAACTCGACGATCAAGCTTTTTTCAAGAAAGCGGAGAACGGCGATAAGATACTGATCTATGTCGATGCGGGTCGGGCGATCCTCTACCGTCCGTCCACGGGAAAGATCATCGACACAGCAAGCGGTATTACGGTGACTGACGGACCAGCGGATGAGGCATCGCAGGAAATAACCTCTTCGCCTGTACTAGAAACGCCGGAACCGACACTCGCTCCCGAGACCGCGCAAAACTTGGCTCCGGCTCCTGAATCCGTTGTCGATCCCTTGACACTTTCGGCGACGGTTGCGCTCTATAACGGATCGAAGAAAGTTGGCGTGACAAATGAGACAGAAACGACGCTTGTGGGGACATTTGAAAATCTCTCGATCGTTTCCAAGGAAAAGGCGGTGAAGAACGATTATGCTGGAAATATGGTGATCGATCTCTCCGGGCAGAAAACGGCGCTCGCAGAAGTGCTTGCGGAAAAAATCGGCGGTACAATCGCCCCGGCCGTTCCGGCGGGCGAGACCGCTCCGACCGGTGCCGATATTTTGGTTATCATCGGGAACAAATAACCCTTTCCGCTCCGTCAGGTTTTCTTTCTGAAAGGAATGGAAGAATGTAAAAAATCTCCCTTTGACCGGGAGATTTTGTTTTTCAAAACCGCTCTTCGATGGCGATTTTCCTTGTAAAAAAGCCTTTTTTCTGTCATTGTATATTTGCAATAGGAAAACCGTATGAGTACTGCCGAGGAAGTGAAAGCGCGGACGAATATCGTGGAATTGATCGGGTCGTATGTGCGGCTCGTGAAATCCGGCGCGCATTGGAAGGCCTGCTGCCCGTTCCACCAGGAGCGTACACCGTCTTTTATGGTGAACGAGGAGCGAAATATGTGGCACTGTTTTGGTTGTGGCAAAGGGGGCGACGTGTTCGCGTTTGTGATGGAGATGGAGAGCCTGGGATTCCGTGACGCGCTCAAGATGCTTGCCGACCGGGCGGGCGTGGAATTGCCACAGTATCATCAAGAAGGGGGCGATACGGAGAAGGAAGACAAGAACCGCCTGTATGACGCGCTTGAGCTCGCAACGAAATTCTACGAAAAACAGCTTTGGGATGGTCCGGGGAAAGAGAAAATTCTCGGGTATCTTCGCGAGCGCGGGCTATCGGATGAGAGCATCAAGACATTCCGTCTCGGCTACGCGCCGGATGGCTGGCGGCATTTATTGGATTTTTTGACGAGCAAAGGCTATCAGTCAGAAACGCTCGAACAGGCCGGACTGATTCTGAAAAAAGAAGGAGGAAACGGGCATTACGATCGGTTTCGTGACCGTATCATTTTTCCGATCTTTGATATCCTCGGGCGTGTTATCGGCTACTCTGCGCGGGTCGCTCCAAGTGGCGATGAAACGCAGGCAAAATACATCAATACGCCAGAAACGCCCGTGTATCACAAGAGTCGGGCGCTCTACGGGCTCTTTCTCGCCAAGCAGGCGATGAAACAGTCGGGTGGAACGGTCGTGGTGGAGGGTAATATGGATGTGATCGCGATGCATCAGGCAGGAGTAAGGAACACGATCGCGGTATCCGGAACGGCACTGACACCGGAACAACTATCGATAATGAAACGCTATGGGAACGAAGTGAGACTCTTCTTCGATATGGATGGAGCAGGACAGAAAGCCGCTCGGAAAAGCGCCGAGCTTTTGCTCGCACAGGAATTTTTAGTCTCGATCGTTGCCATTCCGTCCGGCAAGGATGCCGCCGATATGGGAAAGGAGGATCCGAAGGCGCTCTCTCTGGCAGTGGCGGATGCGGTACCCGCGCCGCGATATTTTTTGAACGCGATTCTTGCGAAATACGACAAGACGACAGCCGAAGGCAAGCGGCGGATCGTCGAAGAATACGCCGAACTTTTGGCGGCGATGAAGAATCCGATCGAACGGGCGCACTGGGTGAAGACATTGTCCCAGGAGATTGGAACGGAAGAACGGATGGTGAGAAGCGCCTTGCAAGCGACGGCTGAACGATCTATCGTGCCGTCGCGCCCGAGAGAGACGACCGCGCCAGAAATCTCTTCAAACGCAAGATCGTTTGGAAAACGTTCTGAACTGTTGCGGGAAGCGCTCGTCGGTATCCTGTATGCGGAGCCGTCCGCAAGAAAGATGGGGACAACGCTTTCGGAAAGCGACGAGACCCGTCTGTTTATTGAAAAGCATCCATTGTATTTTTTTCTCGTGCAGGCGGGCGAGGGTGATCCTCTTGCGATGATCGAGGACTCGGCGCTCAAAAGTGAGGCGACTCGACTGGCCTTCCGGGCGATCGAATCGCCGGATATGATGGATGTTTTGGAGGAGGAGCGTCCGCAGAAAATGGCGGAAACAGCCGAAAAATACTTCTCGATGCTCCGCGAAGAGATAGGGCGACGTGAAAAGCTCCTTGCGCTTGAGAATGATATCCGGGCGGCCCGAGAACAGAACGACAAGGAAAAGGAAAAACGACTTTTAACCGAATTTGCCCGTGTTTCGTCGGAAAAACTTCCCACTTAACCAAAAACCTGCTATGATACCCACTTGTAAACGTTGGGCGAAACGCTTTTTGCCCGTTTTCTTGCGATAATCCGTAAATAAGGCTCGTATGACGAAAAAAATGAAAAAATCCTCCAAGCAATCCAGTAAGAAGAAACCGTTGAAAAAGAAAAAATCGATTACGAGGAAATCGACCAAAAAGAAACCGGTACGGAAAAAGGTATCAGGGAAGAAGCAGAAGCATTCGGCAAAAAAACAAGGGAAAAAGCCGACAAAGACGAAGAAGTCAAAAAAGAAACAAGGAAAAGGCGCGGCCGCGAAAGAATCTCACAGAGCGGCGAAGCAGAATGCGTTTGATGAGTTGCTTTCTCGTGGCAAGCAGCGCGGTTTCGTGACGGAAGACGAAATCATCCATATCCTGCCGGATGTCGAGCAGGACCTCGATCATCTTGAGAATCTGTACGAGCGGCTCGAAACGTCCGGAGTCCGCGTTGTCGGTTCGGAAGAAATGCTGAAACTGTTGCCGGAAGCGAGCGAAGGAACATCCGGAAAGAAAAAGAGCGGGAAGACACAAAAAGCGATCAGGGAAAAAATGATGGATGTCGGGGAAGAGAATACGTCTGATCTTGTGCAGATGTATCTGAAAGAGATCGGCCGGGTGGCACTCCTCTCCGGAGAAGAAGAGATGCGCCTTGCCAAAGCTATCGAGAAGGGTGACCTCAATGCCAAGCAGCGTCTGACGGAGGCTAACCTGCGTCTCGTCGTTTCGATCGCTAAGAAATATGTCGGCCGTTCGCACAACCTCTCGCTTCTCGATCTGATCCAAGAAGGGAATATCGGTCTCTTCCGTGCCGTCGAGAAATTCGATTATCGCAAGGGATTCAAATTCTCGACCTATGCGACGTGGTGGATCAGGCAAGCGATTACCCGCGCGCTCGCCGATCAGTCGCGCACGATTCGGATTCCGGTGCATATGGTGGAGACGATCAATAAGTACGCGCAGATAACGCGCCGGCTGGTGCAGGAACTTGGCCGCGAGCCGCTCGCCGAAGAGATCGCCGCGGAAATGAATATGGAAGTCGAGAAGATCCGCCATATCCAAAAGATTTCCCAGGAAACCGTGTCGCTCGAAACATCTGTCGGTGATAACGAGGATGATTCGGTGCTTGGAGACTTCATCGAGGACACCGAGACGGTGATGCCACACCAAGCCGCGTCGCGCAAACTGCTCAAAATGCACATTTCAGATATTTTAGACGAGCTAACGCCGCGCGAGCAGAAGATTCTCAGGATCCGGTTTGGGCTCGAAGACGGCGTCACACACACACTTGAAGAAGTGGGCCAGGAATTCGGCGTCACCCGCGAACGCATCCGTCAGATCGAAGCCAAAGTGCTCCAGAAGATGCGCGACCACCCCCGTTCGCTCACGATCCGCGAACACGGCGGCATCCCCAAGCGCATCGGGTTCTCCTCCGCTCCGGCATTCAAGCAGGGTAAGGATTGTCCGCAGTGCGGCATGGGCTCGCTCGTGGACCTTGTCAAAGAGGGCGAGAAGATCCAGAAATGTGATCATTGCGCCAAGGAGTTTCGCATTTGATTACTGCCTGCCTGTCCCTTCCTGCCGGCAGGCAGGCGAAGTCGGCCGCCAAGGAGTTCAGGATCTAACTCTCTGGTTGAGCAATGAGATTTGGCTCTATGAAGCGTCTATGTGTATATTGCTAATATAAATATATATTGTATTATATGATCTATGTCTAAAGAGAGGAATGACCTTCCTGATTACAGGGGATTCACGATATCCGTGACGTCTGTCGATGAGTTCAACATGCTGGCCGCACGCGGTGCCGACGTCGTTTTTCCTGCTATCGCGGCGCTGAAACAGGAGCTTCTGAAGAAAGTGGGGACGCAGGGGTATGAGTTCCTGGGTGATGCCGCAAAAGTTGAGGTGACGTTCGGCTATCTCGAGCAG
>JBPOIA010000026.1:0-21215 GCA_052034975.1 Candidatus Moraniibacteriota bacterium | reverse complement strand
CTTCTTTGGCGGGGATTTTTTTGTTGATATTCAAATCTCCTGTTTGCCTTTCTTGCCGGTCATCGTTACAGTACAGGTATATGAACATTCTCTCCATCGAGACATCCTGCGACGAAACCGCGGCCGCCATCATCAGGTGGAATAGTAAACAAACCGAAATCGTCGCCAATACCGTATCCTCGCAAGCATCGCTCCACGCGAAATGGGGTGGTGTCGTGCCACAATTGGCCGCCCGCGAGCACATCCGAAACATCGTTCCGGTCATCGAAGAGACTTTGGAACGTGCCCGAGTGACACCAAGTGACATCGATCTCATCGCCGTCACCCAAGGGCCCGGGCTTATGCCCGCACTTCTTATCGGCGTTTCCGCCGCCAAAACGCTCGCGCTCCTCTGGCAGAAGCCACTGATCGGAATCAATCACCTGGAAGGACACATCTATGCCAATTTCGTCGGCGAAAATCAAAAATCTGAAAATATTTTTCCTCTCGTGGCGCTCATCGTGTCTGGCGGACATACGCAGCTGATGCTCCTGCAAAATCATTTCGAATACGAACTCCTCGGCGAGACACAGGACGACGCGGCCGGCGAGGCCTTCGACAAGGTCGCCAAGATGCTCGGTCTCCCCTATCCCGGCGGGCCCATCGTCGCCAAGCGCGCCGATACATACCGTGCCGCAAATGGCGGATCGAGTCCGGATCTCTTTCCAAGACCGATGATCGACACGGACAATTATGATTTCTCTTTCTCCGGACTGAAAACCGCGGTGCTCTATTTTCTCAAAAAACACGAGGCAGAAATGAAAGATGAAACATTTATCGATATGGTCTGCCACGAATTTCAAGAAGCCGTCGTCGATGTTCTTGTTGCAAAATCTAAAAAGACGCTCATTCAATATCAGCCGAAAACCTTTACTCTCGCCGGTGGTGTCTCGGCCAATGTGCGTTTGCGCGAACGATTAGAGACGATGATAGCGAAAGATTTCCCCGATACGCGTTTCTCTATGCCGGAATTTGCTTATTCCCTCGACAACGCTGCGATGATTGGCATCGCCGGCGCCTACCGCTACGCCAGCCTGACCGACGATGAGAAATCCGCCCTGACAAGAACATATCTTTCTCTCGATCCAAACGCGAATCTCCCGCTCCAAACAAAAAAAGAAGGCTGACAAACGTCAGCCTTGAATGTTTCCGGATACCTTTACGCCGGCGCCCACCGCCACGGGACGAAAAACTCTTTCCTGATTTTCTTTCTCCTCGGTTTCGGCGGAGTTCCCTTGTAATAAAACGGAACGAGAAACGGGCCGTTTTCCCTCTCGAGATCGTTGATCTCTTGCGCGAGTCCCTGTATCGCCTTTTCGAGCTCTTCCGTATCCACGACACCCTGAAGCCAGCTTTGCGCCCTGAGCTCCGAGATCTTCGCAGTCACCCCGTCAAGATTGATACGGATGGAAACGAGCTTGCATTTGGCATAGCCGAAAGACGTCATCATCCTCAGCATATTGTCGAGCTTCGCTTCCTGCGCCCATCCGAGCGTTTCGCCCGCTGAACGTATCTCTTCGAGGATATCCTGGATCGTCTTCCCTTCCACGTAGCTCAGTTTTCCATAAATGATGTCGAAAGGATCGCCCGACGCCGGATAAATGACATCGAGAATCATATCGACCAAAAACAGGATCGGCCCGAAAAGCAGGATCACGACGATGAACAATATCGGCATATTCCAACGGATACCTTTCTTGTCCTTGACATACAGCGTCACCGAAAGAATCAATGCCGATAGCGAGAAATACAGCGCGACAACGATCGAAAAAGAAGACATTCTCCACCGCCTTTCTTTATGCGTATTGTTAATGGACACGATAAAAACTTTCCGCTACTGTACGGAAAAGCACGGAAAATGTCAACCCCTTTACAGAAACACCTGCAAGATTTAAAGTGCGTGTGCGGTTCCTTTACAGACAACAAGGAAAGGAAATTTCTTATGGCTATTCCTCTTGATGAATTCTTAAAGCAAGAATTGCCCCCCGAAACCCTCTGCTCGCAGCCTGGATGCACCAACAAGGTGAGTAACTACGAGATCGGCACCAAACGTGTCTGTTCCGAATGTTTCTTCGATGCTCTCGGCGAACTCATCGAGCAACATCCGATCGGCCGACTTACCCCGCGTAGCGGCTGTCATTGATCCATCCTTTCTTCTTCCAAGACCCGAAACCCGGGTCTTTTCTTTTTTCCTTGAAACAAAGTCTTTTTCCTGATATTCTCACCCTATGCCCGGTAGGAGAACTTCGATCGGGAATTTAGGAATACAACCCATAATAAAATAAGCCTCTTACTAGTTGAAGTTCGGCTTACTACAAGTCTCCATAAAAAAATTATCGAAGTTTCACTACCGGGTATGGACCCAAACGAGATTCCGAAAACATACGATGCCAAGGGGTGGGAAAACGAGCTTTATTCCAAATGGGAAGAAAGCGGTCTCTTCAATCCCGATATCTGCATCAAAAAAAATATCACTGACGAAACGAAGCCGACTTTTTCGATCGTCCTTCCCCCGCCGAATGTCACCGGCACGCTTCATGCCGGCCACGCCGCGATGCTCGCCATTGAGGATACGATCGTCCGCTACCATCGGATGAAAGGAGATCGGACACTTTGGATTCCCGGCACCGACCACGCCGCTGTCGCCACACAAAGCAAGATGGAAAACATTCTTTGGAAAGAAGAACAAAAAACCCGCTTCGATCTCGGTCGGGAAGAATTTTTGAAACGTATTGAAACATTTGCTCAGCAAAGTCACGACACGATCGTCCATCAGACCAAAAAAATGGGTGCGTCACTCGACTGGTCGCGCGAAGCCTACACGCTCGATGAAAAACGCAGTCTTTCTGTCCGTACCGCCTTCAAAAAAATGTATGATGACGGACTCATCTACCGCGGTTATCGCGTCGTCAACTGGACGATCAAGGGGCAGTCCACCTGTTCCGACGATGAGGTCGTCACCATTGAACGGCAAGCAAAACTCTATACCTTTCGCTACTCGAAAAATTTTCCTATCGCCATCGCGACCACCCGTCCCGAAACCAAGCTCGGCGATACGGCTGTCGCTGTCCATCCGGATGACGAACGTTACAAAAAATACATCGGGCAAACATTCACTGCCGACGTAGGCTCCGCCAAACCGCTTGCAATCAAAATCATCGCGGACGAATCCGTCGACCCCGCGTTTGGTACCGGCGCGGTCGGCGTCACGCCCGCCCACAGTCATGCCGATTTCGAAATGCGTGAGCGTCATCTAGAAATCGATCTCATCCAAGTCATCGGCACTGACGGAACCATGACGGCCGAAGCGGGCCAAGACTATGCCCGCCTCACGACACTCGAAGCGCGTGAAAAATTTGTCCTTTGGCTCCGTGAGAACGATCTCATTGAGAAAGAAGAAGACATCACACAAAACGTCGGGACAAGCGATCGCTACGAAGACGTACTCGAAATCATCCCGATGCGCCAATGGTTCGTAGCGGTGAACAAAGAATTCGACCGCAGTGGAAAAAAGACGACACTCAAACAACTGATGCGCGAAGCCGTCGGACCAGGAAAAATTACTCTTCTCCCCGAGCGATTCTCCAAAACATATTTCCACTGGATCGACAATCTCCGCGACTGGTGTATCTCACGACAAATTTGGTTCGGCCATCGCATTCCCGTGTGGTATCGCGGCGAGGAAACATATTGTGGCATCGAAGCACCGGAGGGCGACGATTGGGAACAAGATCCTGATACGCTCGATACGTGGTTCTCGTCGGGATTGTGGACATTCTCAACGCTCGGCTGGCCAGATGAAAATGCGATTGATTTCAAAAATTATCATCCGACCAATCTCCTCGAAACCGGCTACGACATCCTCTTTTTCTGGGTGGCACGGATGATCCTTATGACGGAATACCTCCTCGACACACACCCTTTCGACACCGTCTATCTTCACGGCCTCGTCCGCGACGAACAGGGTCGCAAGATGAGTAAAAGTCTCGGCAACGTGATCGATCCGCTCACGGTTTCAGAAAAATACGGTGCCGACGCGCTTCGTATGGCGCTTATTTCCGGTTCAACACCCGGCAACGATCTCAGGCTCTCCGATGAAAAGATCGTTATGATGCGTAATTTCACCAACAAGCTTTGGAATCTCGCGCGTTATGTCGGCACTATGACAGAAAAAACGGATACACCGCCGGAGCCAAAGACGGATGCAGACCAATACCTGATAAAAAAACTCCACGCAATCGTCCGCGACATCACGCGCCACCTCGAACGCTACGAGCTCTCGCTCGCCGCCGAAGAGCTCCGCGAGTTCACTTGGGGTGATTTCGCCGACTGGTATGTCGAAGTGCACAAGGTCGAGAAAAACGATGCCCTGCTCCGCTACGCTTTCGACAGCATCCTCAAACTCTGGCATCCCTTTATGCCGTTCGTCACCGAAGCCATACACCAGACGTTCCGTTTCGACACGAACGAATTTCTGATGATCGCCAAATGGCCAGAATTCGATACGACAAAACTTGAAATCGTCACGAAAAATTCCTTCGAGCTTATGAAAGGACTCATCTCGACTATCCGCAATGTCCGCGCGGCTTACCATATCGATCCGGCACAAAAGATAACCGTGAGCGCTTTCGGCGGATCCGAACAAACCCTTCGTGGCAACGAAGAAATTTTCAAACGTCTCGCGCGCATCGATAAACTTCAAACACTCGAAAGCACTGTCGCGCCGAAAAACACTCTCCGCGTCCAATACGGACTCCTGTACGCATTCCTTCATCTCGACGGCGTTGTCGATATCGCCAAAGAACGCGCGCGCTTCGCAAAAGAAAAAGCTGAAAAAGAAAAGTATATCGCGACACTCGAAGCCAAACTCTCGAACAAAAACTTTATCGAACGCGCCAAAAAAGACATCGTCGCCACAGAACAAGAAAAACTTTCGGTCGCCAAAAAAGAACTTGGAGATATCGATGCACACCTCGTATCGCTCGGGTAATTCCCTTTCACGATCATTCTTATGCCCTTCGCTTTGTTTGTTTTCGGAGGATTGGCAGCCGCGTTCGCGCTCATCGTCGAGCTCGTTCTTATCAGTCTCTCCCTCTCCCCCGATAGCTCCCTTTCACCATCTCTCTTAACGCTTCTCATCGCCGTTCTCATCGAGGAAGGCTCAAAATGTCTTTTTCTTCGCCGTGCAACGGTCTTCTTTTTCAGAAATGTCACGCTTTCGGTCAAACAAACACTTCTTCTCGGTGCCCTGTTCGGTCTCGGGTTTTCCGTACCGGAATTTTGGCTGGCCGCCACCGGACTAGATATCTTTCGGTTTTTCCCGATAAGCAGTATTATCCTCGTTCATACCGCGACAAGTCTGCTTTTGGCCTACGCGATCTTGGGTAAAAAAAGACGACGCACCCTGCTTATCGCATTTATTACCGCGTTCCTCCTGCACGGCACATACAATATGGCCATCTTCCGATTCTTTCCGGTCTCTTGACGGCTATCAGAAAAAACGCTGCTCCTTGTGATACAATAATGGCATAAATCACTTTATTCTATGCTTATGGAAGGAAAAACAGCGGTTAAAGTCACTGCCGGAATTGTCCTCCTCGCGCTCGTATTCGGAGGAGCCTATTGGCTCGGCAGCAGAAAACCCACCGTCGAAGAAAAGGCTTCCGATAACCGACAGACCCCTTCGAACACGATCGATAAATCGGTTTCAGAGCAGTCATCCGATACCAAGACAGCAGCACAAGACACCGATGCTTCCAAAAACACTCTCGATGAGATCACAGACAGCATCACCGGCGATATGACGGCCGATCAGAACGCTCTTGCGAACGAACAAAGCGGCGAAACCTCGCTTATCGACACGGAAAGCGATCTTCTTAACGATCTAAATGAATCCTATGATGAAAATGAATACTAATATCGTTGCCGCCGCACTCAGTCTCGCTTTCCTTGTTTCTCCGGCGCAAGCGCTCGCATGGACACCGAGCATCGATATTGATCTGACGCCGAAAATCAAACTCCCTGCCCTCACACTGAAAAACACCGAAGAATTCTGTGCTAACTTCACCTCTACCGCCGAAAAAATATCCGAAAAAATCACCGCCCGACAATCGAAGATCGACGAATTCCTCGCAAAAAAAGAGGAGATGACGGACGAGAAGCGCGACGCGCGCGACAACGCGCTCAATGAACTCCGTTCCGCTGCCGATGTCCGCCGGACAGAGTGGTATGAGCGGCTGGAATCGCGAGCCGATACCGAAGACGAGAAGGATGCCGTCCTCCGATTCAAGCAAACTATGGAAGACGCTGTCGATACGCGTCAGGAAGCAGTGGATACGGCGATTGAGACCTTTCGCGAAGGCGTGGATGCAGCGGTCGCGACACGCAAGACCGCGCTGAAAAACGCCTCTACCACATTCAAGACGGCAACAGACGCAGCGGTTACCCAAGTGAAGACAGATTGCGATAACGGCAAAACTACGACCGATATCAAGAAAACGTTCCGTGCCAGTCTCAAATCCGCCCGTGAAAACCTGAAGACCGAGCGGCAAAACGCGGAAAAAATCGGGACGAAGATCAAGTCTCTCGCTGACGCGAGAAAGGCCTCGGTACAGAAAGCTTTCTCTCATTTTGAAACAACCGCCGCCGAAGCCGTTGAGACGCTCAAACAAGCCTTCACCGAAAACTGATTCTTGCACCGTGCAGTGAAATCCTTTATACTGACGATGTATCCGTAATTCGTCCTTATTTGTCGTATGGTAACGAAACAAAAGAAATCGTTTTTCGAACGCCTGACCGGAGCCAAGAATATCGAAGAAGACGGCGGTTTCCGAGAAAACGTTCCGGTCTATAACGAAGAAGAAGAAACAAACATCTCTATGCGCGAACAAACTCCGGCTTTCCACTCTCATACCGACGAACCAGTCTCCTGGTCGCCCGCCGCATCGTTCTCACAGCAAAACGAAAGCGACGGCTCCGAGGGCCAGTTGACTATCGACGTCTATCAGACCGAAAACGACATCGTCATCAAATCGACGATCGCCGGTGTCAAACCCGAAGATCTCGACGTTTCCATCAACAATGATATGGTGACCGTCAAAGGTGAGCGTAAGAACGAAGAGGTCGTAGAAAACGGGAATTACTACTATCAGGAATGCTACTGGGGTGGCTTTTCGCGCTCTGTCCTCCTCCCTGTCGATGTTATCCCGGAAAAGGCCGACGCTTCGCTGAAAAACGGCATCCTCACTATCCGCCTTCCCAAAGCCGATACAACCAAGACCAAGAAGATCCAGGTCCGAGGATTCTAAGTATTCAGTCTGTTCCTGCTTCAGCGTCAGCCGGTTCCGTTTCGGCGGAATCGGTTTTCTCTTCTCTCTCTAAACGTATGTCTTCGTGCTCTCTCCGTCACCACATTATCCTTTTCTCCGGTACGATCCTCTTTTCTGCCGGCATATTCGCCGCTCCTTCGACCGCCGACGCGACGCATACCGCCAATCTCCCTGAAACGCTCATTCTTTCAACCGACGAATATTCCGAAACCGTCACAAAAGATACCTTAGCCTCCTGGCTCAGTCTGAAAACAAGAATCGTATTTCATCCTCTCGGCCGATCCGAAGTGGAGGATATATCTTTCTGTCCAACGGACAGGCTTTTCTGTGATTTTTCGCTCCCGCGAAGCATCCGACACCATAGTATTGTCCATCTCGACAGCGATTTCGATGAAGAACGAATTGATACGTTTCTCGACGAATTTTCC
The DNA here is from genome assembly GCA_052034975.1 of Candidatus Moraniibacteriota bacterium. GTDB lineage: Bacteria > Patescibacteriota > Minisyncoccia > Moranbacterales > UBA1568 > UBA1568. The sequence continues at coordinate 13,420 of JBPOIA010000026.1, read as the reverse complement.
GGAAAAATCTTCCAGGAGCCTTCGGACGCCGTATTTGCCGCGGATGAGAACGGAAAAATTATCATCGCTACGCCTGAGCAGACCGGCCAAACACTGAAAAAAAGCGAGAGTCATGACCTCTTATTGCGCGCTCTGCGATCGAGCAGTTCGCCCAACATCCGCATCCATCTCCCGACGAACGTCACGCAACCGAAGATTTCCGGGAGCGATCGCGAACGCCTCGGACTCCACGAGCTGGTCGGCGAAGGACACACCAGTTTCAGCGGATCACCCAAAAACCGCATCTACAATATCAAGCGTGCGTTGCAGCAATTCGAAAACGTTCTCATCGCCCCGGGCGAAGAATTCTCCTTTGTTGATTATCTCGGCGAAGTCGACGGCGAGCATGGCTATCTGCCGGAGCTCGTCATCAAGAACAACGAGACCATTCCGGAATTCGGCGGCGGCATCTGTCAGGTATCAAGTACGGTGTTCCGAGCCGCCATTTACAGCGGACTGAAAATCACCGAGCGCAGAAATCATGCTTATCCCGTACGATACTATCGGCCGTATGGGATGGATGCGACCATCTATATCCCGAAACCGGACTTGAAATTCATCAATAATACGCCGGGATATATCCTGGTACAGTCCACTGTCAATGGCACCGATCTGACCTTCCGCTTCTTTGGCACTCGCGACGGACGCGCCGTCTCCGTGGATGGTCCCCATATCCTGCAAAGCAATCCTGACGGCAGTATGAAAACGGTATTCAGTCAACTCGTCACCGATGTTTCAGGAAACAGTGTCATCAACGACAGTTTTTGGAGCAACTACAAATCCCCGAGCCTATTCCCACATCCGGGCGAAGAGCCGATCTACAAGGAAAAACCCGCCGGCTGGTCCGAAAAGCAGTGGCGCGAATACAAGAAGATCCATCCCTGATCGAAGCCTTGCTCGTTGACGATGGCTTCGTTTTCTGTTATAGTCCCTATGCGTTCGCTTGAAACGCTTTTTGTTTTACGCACGATCCTTCTTACGGGTGTATAGCTCAGCTGGTAGAGCAGTGGCCTCTTAAGCCAACGGTCGTAGGTTCGATCCCTACTACACCCACACGCGAAAAAAAGAAAATAGTTTGGGCTTGCCCCGATAGCTTAATGGATAAAGCAGGACTCTTCTAAGGTCTTGATGGGAGTTCGATTCTCTCTCGGGGCACAAAGAATCCGCGGAACAAAACAAGCAAAGGGGTGACTATCGTTCAATGGTAGGACAGCGGGTTGTGGTCCCGCGAATCAGGGTTCGATTCCCTGTAGTCACCCCTTTGGGTATTTCGTTCCAAAGATTCCCCGCCGTCACTCTCCTATGGGGTTTTTTCTATCCGCAAACGACATTTGACACATCGACAAAAGCATCCTTTCCGAAGTGGTATACTGAAAGAGGTCCTCATCATTAACGAAAAAGCCTATGTCGGAAGAAAAATGTGCCCCGATGACGCATTTGCCGAGAATCTTTCTCGCACTTTTGTTCGTGGTCGGCGGATTCGGTTTCGCGATGAACTTCGCGGGAACCGTAGGATTCGTAACGATGGGGCTGACGCCGTGGGGACTCGACGGAATGGCGACCGTCGCGACGATCATCGCTATCGTGCTCAAGCTTGGCGGCGGGCTGATGCTTCTCTTCAACTACCGTGCCTCGACGGCTGCGTGGATGCTTATCGCATTCACCGTACTGGCAACGCTCCTCTATCATATGCAATGGAGCGGCGACAACGGCCAGATGCAGATGACGGCGTTTCTCAAAAACCTCGCCCTCGTCGGCGGACTTCTTCTTTTTACCAATTGCTCCTGCGAAGGATGCAAAGGGAGCTGCAAGAACGATGCCGCACCGGCGGCCTAAAAAACCGCAAAAAACACCTCCGGACCCGGGGGTGTTTTTTTGACTGAACGAACCGGATGCGATATAACAGGTAATGGACCTGATTCTGCCAACACTGCGCTCGTAGCTTAATGGATAAAGCTCCGGTCTTCGGAACCGGCAATGGGAGTTCGATTCTCTCCGAGCGCACTTCCGACAAAACAAAAAAGCCTTCCTTTTTTTCGGAAGGCTTCTCAAAGATTCTTCGGCCGTTCTTAACGCAGTTTTTCTGCGCTTGTTCCTATAGATTGCACGACACGCGTCACGCAAGTAGCCTTCCACGAGAGCCAGGACGAGCCTATTCCCGAGCCTATCACAACGCTGAAAATCGCCACTTCGGCAAGGAGCGCTAAGCCCGTTTCGTGCGAGAGCACCACGCTTACAAAAATCCCGATCAGTTCTCCAAGGGACGATCCGATGATGATCGTGCTGAAAAAAAGCGCGAGGAACATCGGTGGCCTTCGAAGCCAGTGTTTCTGGCTCCGGCTTGATTCGTAAGTTATCCGGAATTCTTCGCGGGCGAAAAGATATGCGAGCCCGGCCGTAATCGCCCACAAGATCAGATGGATCTCGATCGTATCGATCTCAAGACGAACCATCTCCACAAGTATAAAGGCGAGGAACACCAGTATGTCTCCCATCTCAACCTCCTTTTCTGATCGGAAAAATGAAAAAGAACGATGTGTCATCGTACCTTTGGATACCTCGTGTTGTCAAGCGAAATGATCATTGTGCTGCGTATCCGCGGATAAATTCGCTCGGAGCCTTCCACCACTCCGGACGCGTGCGGGTATCACCCTCCTTCCAATAACCAGGCAACACCTCGTCCTTCCACGGGCCGACATACACGGCGAAATGGAGATGAGCCGGCCAAAAACCGTTTTCCGACGTATGGCTCTCCCCGACGAATCCGATCGGTTCGCCGCACTCGACTCTTTCGCCGATGCGCTTGAAACACGTCCCGAGATGCGCATAAAGCGAATAAAAAACAAGTCTCTTTTTGGGGTGCTTATGCCGAATGATGATGATATGTCCCCAGTTCCCTTTCTCTTCCGTGCCTTCGTGAAACGCCGCATACACCACTTTACCGCGGCCGATCGCCTGCACGTTCGTTCCGGCCGGTACCACGCAATCCTCACCCAGATGCACGCCCCACAGGATGCCGTTATATTCCGATCGCTTGCCGAATGGCGCACCATTCACCGCATACGGTTCGAGCGGAAACGAAAGAGTTGGTGTTGTCAGATAGGCCATACGCGAAACTTTCTTGTATTCTCTCACCCTCCGATAAAAAAACAAGCGGGGTCGGAAACATTCTTCCTCCCCCGCTTCTGAGAAACCACCGGCCTTATGCCGCCATGCTTTCCGAAAGCCGGATCGCCTCTTCGACCGTCTCGGGCGGAAGCGCCCCGCAACGGAGGACATCTTCGACGGAACGGTCCCAAACCGTGTACCGATCGAGCCATTTCCCTTCGTAATCGAATTCGAGACCGGGCTCTCCCTGTTCGAATCGGCGCATTCGTGCCATTTGGAAATGGATATCCGTCAGGAAATTCCGGAACGGGTATTCGGCCTGCGGAGCCTGGACCAAGCGGATCCGGTCCTCTTTGGGATGCTCCCCGTACAGAAACCGGAGGAAATGATCTCCCGGACCGATCAATATTTCGACATACCACCCATCCGGCTTGTAACCCGGGAAGTACCCCTCCCTCGGATTCTCGAAAAGGTAGTATGCCTTTTTCCTGAATTGTGCCCCCTGGACTTCGTAAAAGAACATCGGGAAACTCCTTCTTGAAACCATTTTTCTCTCCTTTCACCGTTTGAGACATTTCTAGAATGTCCGCGTATTATACCGTATTCTTCCTATTTCGCAATATTGACATATATTCATTTTAGTGCTATAATTAATAGGTTATTTCAACAACTCAGGAGAGAAGAAATGGGCGATATTATCGCTTTGTTTCCACAAAAAGAAAGAGGGCATTTGGAAAATATCCAATTGCTTGCGCTCAGCGAGTACCGCACCCACGGCATCGGCGCCATCGAAAACGCCAAGAAGTTTCGGAAGGTTTTCGAGGGAGGTCTCCTCTACCGGCTGAGGCTCCGTCAACGGAAACGGAGAAAAGAGGATTTTGTAATACTCCTCGTAAAGAGCGGCATCTGCAAAAATACGCAGGAAGCCGAGGAATACATCCGTCAGATCCTCGGTCAAACGCTCCTCTACAAGAAAAGAGACCGGGACAACGAATTTTTCACGGTCATCAACGAGAACGGCCAGTACTCTCTGAAGTATACGCGCTGCCGCCTCCCGTTCTGACGGACGCATCTCTCTTTCAACAAGCCCGATGACAACGCTCATCGGGTTTTTCTTTTCCTGAAATAATCATTCGTATCGCAACGCCTCGATCGGATTGAGTCGAGCGGCGCGCCACGCCGGATAATATCCGAAGACGACGCCGATAGTGACTGACACGATGAACGCCAGCGTAACCGAATCGAACGAGACCGATGCCGTCACGCCGTACATATCGGCGATAAGCGACACCGCCCACCCGAACAATACGCCAAGAACTCCTCCGAAAAATGTCAGTGCGATCGCTTCGAAAAGGAACTGCGCGCGGATGTCTTGCTGCTTGGCGCCGATGGCTTTGCGCAAACCAATCTCTCGCGTACGTTCCGTCACAGTGGTGAGCATCATATTCATAATGCCGATGCCGCCCACCAGAAGCGAGATGCCCGCCACCGCTGCCAAAAGTGCGGTGAATGTCCCTGTCACCGACGAAGCGGTCGAAACGATATCCGCCTGGTTCATAATAGAAAAATCGGCTTCGGTCGGATCATCGATCTGATGATTCCTCAACAGCATCGTCTTGACGGCTTCCGAGGCGGTATCCATATCTTCACCACTCTTGATCTGGATACTGATCATCGAGAGATATTCGTTACCGATAAAGAACTGTTGCGCCGTTGAAAGCGGTACGTATATCACATCATCAGAACTCCCGAAACCTGTTCCTCCCTTGGTAACCGTCATACCGATAACCGTAAAATCCGTCCCGCTGATCCGGATCTTCTTCCCGATCGGATCGGTGCTCCCTTCTCCGAAGAGGGCTCTATTCACGTCCGGACCGATCACGGCTACTTTGGCGAGACTGCGGGTATGCGCCGCGGTAAGAAACGATCCTTTCGCTACCTGAACGTTGCGAACCGTCGCGTATGTTTCGGTCACGCCGGTGATGCTTGTATTAGTATTCTTCCCTTCAGCGGTTATCTGCTTGTTGCGCGATGACGCTTCCGGTGCCAAGACAGCGATCGCCGTCACGTTCCGTTTGAGTATGTCGACATCCGAAAGTGTGAGTGATTGAGCCGACCCCTGGGAACCGATTACCGGGGAACCCGGACCGCGCTCCGCTCCCGGACGGACCATCAAAAGATTCGATCCGATGGATTGGATACTTGCCTCGATGGTCGTTTGAGCGCCACGGCCGATCGCCACCATCACGATGACCGAAGCGATGCCGATGACGATGCCGAGTATGGTCAGTCCGGAACGCGACTTATTGACCGTTATGGACGTATAGATTTCCTGAAAGAGATCCGAAACAAGCATAGGCCTATGTGCGTTTATTCCTCATATCAGACACAAGCAATCCATCACGGATAAGGAGCGTGCGGTCGGCGTGAGCGGCTACTTCCGATTCATGCGTGATAAGCACGATAGTGTGCCCGTGTTCGCGATTCAGGCGTTCGAACGTCTCTAAGACTACTTCTCCGGTCTTGGTATCGAGATTACCCGTCGGCTCGTCGGCCAGGATAAGTGATGGGTTGTTGACGAGCGCCCGCGCGATCGCGACACGCTGCATTTGTCCGCCGGAAAGCTGGTTGGGATGATATTGCCAGCGTTCCTTATCCAGACCGACAGCCATAAGAGCGTCTGCTACCCGTGTCATACGCTCTTCTTTTGGAACCTCCTGATACACGAGCGGCAGCATCACATTCCGTACGACGGTCGTCCTCGGCAAAAGATTGAACGACTGGAACACGAAACCGATCTTATCGCGACGGATGCGCGCCAAATCGTCATCCGACAAGCGAGACATATCCTTGCCATCAAACCGGTATGTTCCAAAAGTCGGCGTATCAAGCGCGCCCAAAATATGCATCAGCGTGGACTTTCCCGACCCGGACGGTCCCATAATCGAAACAAATTCTCCGTCTGTGATATTGAACGAAATACCTTTCAATACTTCGGTCGGAATCCCTTCGTTCCGATATGTTTTCCTGATATCCTTGCATTCAATCATACGGTTACCGTCCGTTCGAACGAGAACTCGAACCACGGAACAGGGTATTAAAAATGCTCCGGTTGCCATTTTGGGACGAGGCAGAAGCAGCCGACAAGGTCGTCTCCGCAAGAAGCACCGTGTCATTCTCCGAAAGCCCGCTTATGATTTCTGTATGCACATTATCGGTCAGGCCGGTCTTCACCTCCTTGTTTCCCGTTTGAGTGCGTACGGTCGTTTTTCCGGAAGAGACCGACAGCACGGCATTCGGTACGAGTAGTATCCCTTTTTTCTCTATTACAACAATATCTGCACTCACGCTCATACCCGGCTTCAATAAACCGTCCTGCCAATCAAAAACGATTTCGGCTCCGTACGAAACCACGTTTTGAGCGATCTCACCGATCGTGTCGATTCGCGAGACTTTTCCCGTAAGAGAGAGTTCTGGTAACGCATCGAATGAAAGTATGACCACATCACCTTCGGAAACTTTGGCCGCATCGACTTCGTTCAAAACGATATTCGCCCGCATATCGCGCGTGATGACGGAAGCGAGAACCGTATCGCGCGACACAGAATCGCCCGCCTCGACCGAAAGTCCTGTCACGATGCCATCAAACGGCGCTTTGACAAAATAGTCCTGTAATTTTTCCTGCGCTTTCCGAACGGCGTTTCGTCCCTGCTGCACCGCTACTTCCTGTGTCTGCCGCTGCCAGCGATCTTCCTTCGTATCTCTGTCGTACTGATCGTTCACCTGCTTCTGTTTCAATTCCGCGCTCCGCAAACCGAGTTCGGCGTTTTCAATATCCCGTCTCGCATCCTCCGTATCGAGTACGGCGATCACTTGTCCCTTCTTAACTTCCTGGTTGTTTTTCACGCGTACTTCGATGACGTCTATGCCGTCTCCGGCAATCACCGGTTTCAGATCGACCTGTGAGAGCGCTTCCACCTGACCGCTGCCCGAAACGGATAGACGCAGATCTCCGCGCGTAACCCGTTCTGGACTTGTCTCCGCAATCGGAGTTTCCGATTCACGAGAAGAAACAAGGTAATATCCTACTCCGAAAACAGCGACGACCAACAAAGCTGCTTTCCAATACCCCTTCAAAACGGCTATCCCGTTTGCGATATTCATACGATAAAAGCCAAGAAAGGATTATTCTTCGAACGGATCGATAAGCACGCGCACGAACTTGGCTTCCACTGTTCCGTTTTCACTCGGCTCTCCAATAACAGCCATCCGGTCTCCGACGCTCAACGTTGAGAAGTCAACGCTTTCGCGGCCGTTTTTGAGCACGGTTCCCTCCTTCACCGAAATCGTATTCTCGTTTCCAAAAATATCTTTCACTACCAGTGAGTTTTCCGCTACGGATATGATTTCACCGACAAGCCCGTGTCCGTTCCGGAATCCTTTCCGGTCGAAATCCGGCATCGGCATCTTCCGTTCCGGGCCACCATTCATACGGCTGCCAGCGCGCCGTTCATTCCCGAAACCGCTGCCGAAATTACGTTCATAATTCTCTCCGAACGCGCAGAAAAACTTGGCTTTGCGCATACCGATATTCAGACCGGCGGCAAAGCTGATGAGCGCGACCAAAAGCACTCCGACGATGATGACTGTCGCTTGGAATCCTTTTGATCGCAAGAAATTCTTCGTATCCATACTCAAAATGATTCTTTCTTACTGATTTATGACAAAAACACTCTCCGCCCGGCATCCGCTTTCGAATAAATACCGAGAGAGACCAAAAAAATGAAAATGGGGAAAAGCGCCGCAGCCAAAGCCGATGCCGGAAATGTTTCTAGCAAAGAGAAAAGAAAACTCTTCCAAGAAGCGGCAAGAGCGGGGAAATCCGAAAAGAGAAGCGAGGACAGGCTCCAAAAATCTGATCGAATAATTTCTCCGCCATATCCCGCACCAACTACGGCCGCCAAAACGGTAGACAAGAACATACCGAAAGACGCCACTCGGCGTTCACGTACAAAACGCTGTTCGCGCCGGACCGCTATCTCGGCCAAAATCCTCTCGCACAAATCGCGTTTCGGCGCTTCCAAAACGGCGATATCTTTGAAAATTGAGTGCAGTGTTGACATAGATATTTTTCTTCCTTGTTATATATTACGACTTACCCCGTGTTTCAGGCGCATCTTTTAAAACGGCTTCTTTAAGCCTTTTTATCGCTCTATTATGACGACTTTTCACGGTATTGTACGATTCGCCGAGAATATCCGCTATTTCCCGCAAGGAAAAATCTTCCTTATACGCGAGGATGAGGATACTTCGAGAACTTTCCGGCAGCGATCCAAGCGCCCGATCTACCGACACGGCGATATCTTTGCGTTCCAAAAGTTCGTCCGGCAGCATCGATTCATCATCCATTTCTTCAAACCCAGTCTTCCCTTCTTCATCCGCAAAGCTTGAAAAGGGAACTGTTCGATTGTTTTTTTTACAAAAATCGAAAGCTGTGCGCTTGGCGATGATAAAGAGCCACGTCTTGAAGCTCCTCGTCTTGTCGAAACGGGCAAGATGCGTCCAAACTTTTATGAATGTTTCTTGGACGATATCGTCCGCCATCACTCGATCGCGCACTATCTGGAAAACGAATGCGTGTACGGACGACAAATGCCGTTCGAGCAGTCGGCGAAATGCGGCATCATCACCGCGCAAAGAATATGTTATCAAACCAAGATCATCCATAAAGATTTGCCATACGTTCGTGTATGGTAAACAAAAAACCGTCCCGACACAAGTTCGGGAACGGTTTTACCGGATTTTTCCGCTTATTGCTGCGCCGGTGCGCACGCGCGGCAATTCCCCTTATGGGTCATCACCTCGTACAAGGCGGCCAAGCCGACCAAAACATAGATGGCTCGAGAAACCGTCGCCATCTGACCACCAAATACCTCGCCGATATCCCAGCCGAACAAACCTACTGCTAGCCAATTCAAACCGCCGACCACAAGAAGAATAAACGCTATGACATGAAGTTTCATACGATAGGTATATAACTTAGAAACATGCGTTCTCTCTTTCCCGGATATCGACCGGTTTCCCGGGAGTCCCTGTGCTTTTAGTATACACCCGCAAACAAGGAATCCTCGGTTCCTGTCAAGAAAAAAATCCGGCTAAATGCCGGATTTTCCTTTTCAAAAGCCTCTTACTGGCTGATTTCGTACGTGAGAGAAACCTGCACTTTGGTCGATTGCGTTCCCGGTTCGATAGTCGGCGGGACGGATGATTTCACCATATTCATTTCCGCAGCGCCGCCCATCCCGTATCCACCATCCTGCGGCAAATAATTCGATTCATAGATGGATACGAGCTTGCCGACTCTGAATCCGCTCGCTTTGGCTATCGCCTTGGCTTTCTTGTTGGCTTTTTCGATAGCTTCGGCACGCGCCTCAGCTTTTGCCTCTTCATCGTCATCAATCACGAACCGGACATCTGAAACGTTATTCGCTCCCTTGTCTACCACACCGGAAAGAAGGTCCCCCAACTTCTCCGTATCACGCACTTTGACATCGAGCGTTTGAGAAAGCGTGTATCCAGAAATGGTCGGGGCCGGGCACGGCACACCCGAAACGCAGTTCGGGTAATCATACCGTGGTGTGACGTTATATTGCGCCGTCTTCAAATCCTTCTTGTCTATGCCTTGTTCTTTGAGATAGGCGTTGATCTTGTTCATTTTTTCCGCATTCAAACGCTGTACCTCGGCGACATTTCGCCCGCCCTCAGTCACCACACTTACTGAAAACTTCGCGACATCCGGCGTTGTATCGATATCGCCGACTCCCTCCACGGAAAACGTCCGCGTCGGATACTGCTTATTGATGAACTGGCTGTACTGATACGTATACGCCAATGCCGCCACAGCAAGCAGCGCCCATGCCAACGCCTTCACTTTTCCAAGAATTTCCTCCTGCATACGAAATATTTATAAGTTATATTTTCAGTATACTCTTTTCGGAACGGTTTTGGAAGCATCATCAGAAGAGCTCTCCTTCCCAATTTTGGCTCACTTTCACCGTTTTATTGTCTTGAAAGACGAGAAAGCGCGCATCAAATTCTCGCATTCCGTCCTGATATTTTTCCGGTGTTGCAAAAAAAAGGACCGACGTCATACAATCCGCTGAAAAAGCGTCCCGCGCAACAGCCGCGCAACCGATCACCGCTTCGATCGGGCGTTTTTCCTTGCTGTGCACCAGATGATGCCACGTCCCGAAACGGCGCCGGAAACCATCGGAGACCGCCAACCCCTGATGGGCAAGAAGAATGGTTCCAGCCGCCATACCGGGCCGGCCGGGATATTCGATAGCCACTCGCCATGGACTGCCGTCGGCTTTTGAAGACACCATCATATCCCCGCCTCCGTCCACTATGAAATGCGGATAATCCATCCGTCTGAGAAGATCAGCGACACGATCGATGCAGTATCCCTTCCCGATGCCGCCGAAATCGAAAACGATCGGCCCATCGAGAACGGCTTTTCCTGCGCGAAATGACCACTTAGGAAGGGGCTCTGCGCCTTGCGGACGAATGATTTTGGCCATACCTTGCCCACCATATCCTGCGTCTTCAAGAAAACTCCCGATAGCCGGATCATAGGCGCCATCCGTAATAGATCGCAACCGATCAGCGGCCAGGAGAAGTTCCGAACACTCTTCGGATACCGGATATTCCCCCGGCGACGAGAGACGGAAGGCATTCGCCTCCGATCCCGGCAGGAAACGAGAGAATCGCTTCTCAAAATCAGAGACGAAACCGAGGATAGCGGCCTGTGCACCTTCATCAAAAAACGCCTGGTCGACAGTGATCGACCAGTGCGTTCCCAATGCCTGAAAAGTGAATTCCTGCATCTTTTGGTGTTTACAACTGCGACTTCAAATCGCCGAGTGCGTCATTGAACGCCTTCGTCGTAAGCGAAGAAGTCCCGACCTTGTCAATCGAACCGAGCTCGCTTAATTTCTTTCCTTTGATGATCATTATCAATTGCTCGCTGAACTCCTTCTTTTTCTCCGGAGTCTCGTTCGTAGCCGGATCGACGACCGTAACGCCAGTGATGACGCCATCCTTGTCCGTCGTCACCGTGAACCGGAGCGTGTCCTTCTTGTCTTCCGTCGCCATATAGCTCACGACGGCGCTCGCTTCTCTCGTGCCGTCCGCCGGCTTGGCCACCGGTTTTTCAGCGACGCCTTCGTTTCCCTTCAGAATCTTTGCCGCAAAACGATAATACGCAAACGCACTCACCAGCACCGCGACGGCTACCAACACGACTCCTTTTCTCATTTTCGACATAGCACTCTTTTATTTTTTTATCCTGAATCAAAGACAGTATAACACGATTTTTCTTCGTAAGAAATCTCAGATCTCGATACCAAGGTACCGCCTCGCGAGAATGCCGATACAGGCTGTCACGCCGACCGCAAGCGCGACAATGATGACATTTATCCCGATGCGTCGCTTCACGTCTGCCCCGGAAAGGAACGCGAGGAATGACGATACGACGATAACAACTCCCATTGAGACGAGAAACGAAAGTATGATATTTTCCGCGCCGAAAAACACGGGAAGAATCGGGATAGCGGCACCGATCAAATAAGATATACCGACAAGTGACGCCGCTCCGAACGGGTGATCCTCCTTTGACGAGGCGTTCAATGTCCCTTTCAAATATCGCTCTTTGCCACGTTCGACCTCCTCTGCCTCGCGCTCCGCACCGACCGCTACGAACGATCCTGCCGCCATCGAGAACGCCCCTGCCACTGCAACCGTAAACGACGCTAGAAGCACCGCCGTCGCACTTTGAAACGCGATGAAAAAACCACTTACCGCTCCGAGAATCTCTACTAATCCGTCGTTTAATCCGAGAAAAATATTACGGACACGCTCCGGATGCACTTGTCGTCGTATCTTGTCCGATACGATAGCATCCTCATGAGAGAGCTCGTCATCAAGAATCTGCCGCACGGCTTTTCCGAGCGGTTCATCCTTGTAAATCTCCCACACTTGCAGATATTTCCTGATACCATTTATCTCGATCGCTTCAAGAATGAGACTGATACCAGCGCTGCCGAATACCCGTGACAGTATAGAAAAAATAACCAGTCGTGTTTTGAGAAAAATCCCAAGTTCCGGTCGCTCGATACCGAAAAAATCCTTCCAAAAACGAAGGTGGCGCTCTTCCACTGCGATGAGTTCATCGAGAAGATCGGCCATTCCGTCTTGGGCACGTTTCCGAAGCATCCGATACAGTGTCAGATCGAACAATTCTCCCGCTACCAATTCTTTTCCTAAGATTTCCCGATTCATACGATATCCCTTTCTTTTTATCCTGTCCGATGTCTTTTTCATTATACATTTTTTAAAAAAACAAAAAAGGAGCGTATTTCTCGCTCCTCAATACCCCGCTCATCTTTTCAATTCATCACGGAGCTTCATCCAGATTTTTCCCAAATGATTCTCGCCCCGATGATCCGGACCACGGCCCCAGAATGCGTCTTTGGGCGAATCCTCAATGATGTCGGCATTGCCTGTTTCGAGAAGTTTCCGCGCGATATGCGGATACTGATTGAGTTTCGCACGAAGAATCTCTTCCATTATGCCGAGTTTGATTTCATTCCAATTCGCCCGTATGACATTCTGGTTCGCCCGCGCCAGCTTTTTGGCATCGTAGGCCGAACGCGCGTTTCGAATCAAACGAATCAACTTCTTATTGGTAAATTTCGCCGCCTGATACGCGTGTTCAGAGGTCATCCAGAGATTCTTGCGCCAATACACCGAAAATGACGAGAAGTTGGAAAGGAAATAGTATCTTCCCTCGCAGAACAAAACGGCTTCACTCATCATCACATCCTCCTTCTTTCAAAAAAAGTTGCAAAGAACTTCCGCACAGTATCGCAGAAAAAAGAGAAAGAGTCAACACAAAAACCGCCTTACAGCGGTTCTTGTGCGGTTCACAGTCTTTTGCGGTTAGTCCTTTTGAAACGGAAAGCTCTCAGTTTTGTTGATTTAACGCCATTTCTAACTTCACCGAAGCGTTGCTAGATATCTTAGCGTCAAACGACCAACTTGGGTTTCAGAATTTGATACTAGGTATCAACTCTCTTACTACACCATTTACTCCCTAGAAAGGAGGTGATTCATCCACAGCTTCCGCTACGGATGCCTTGTTACGACTTCACCCTTATTACCAACCCTACCGTCGTCCCCGATTTTACCCGGGACCTTCTGGTATTGCCGGCTC
>JBPOIA010000025.1:0-1773 GCA_052034975.1 Candidatus Moraniibacteriota bacterium | reverse complement strand
ACCGCGCAGGCGCTTTTGAGAGGTGGAGCATTTTTCTGAGCGAAAAGAGAAACTTGCTTTTGAATGCGAACGTATCGAGAAGGAGAATCAAGACGATACTTCCTCCTGTGAGCGCGAACCACAGCTTATCCGGGACGGTCGCGAGGAATTCAGTGAGGTATTTCGGATCGATAAAGATGGCCGGCAGGAAAAAAGAGAAGATACCGGCGGAGCCGAACGCTATCATCACGAGAGAACAGAGATCCTTTTTCAGATTCCGAGACAAGTGGGCTGCCGGTTTTTTTTCTATGAGGAATCGGAATACTGTAAGCGCACAATAAAAGGGGAGAAGGATAATTGCGACGTATTTTGTCAGGATAGCGAAACCAGTGAAGATGGTTGTCAGGAAAAGAAACTTCTTTTCCTCGAAACGGAGAAGAGAATAAAATGAAAAGAGCGCGACAGCGGAGAACGACCACAGAAGCGCGTCGGGATTCATAATCTGCGAGATACCAAGAAGGATGGGTGGGAGGGCCATCAACGCCACCGTCCACAACGCGATCCATTGGTCGGTCAGCCGTCGGATGATGAGAAAGATTCCGAAGAGGAAGAATCCGTTTATGATGAGGATCGGCGCACGAAATGCGAACAGGAGCGATTCCGTGGAAGCGGTATCGTAGACAAGGAGACGGTCGTTATTCTCAAAAAAATGTCGATCTGGATGCGGCTCAAAAAGGAGTCCGACACCGGAAACGAGCGCGAGCGAAACACCGGGCTTGTCGTTAATGAACGTTTTTTTCCATTCTTGTTTCGAGACGGCTTCCCAATATTGCGGGATACGCTTGTAGAGCCAATAATGTTCGTCGGCGGTGACAAACTGCGTAAGATGGTGGAATCCGAAGAGAAAATAGCCCGCAAACACGAGTCCGAGCAGTCCTTTATACAGGGGAAAGAAGCGTTTCATAAGGTTTTTTAAGCATATCAGGTATGGTACTATTATGACAAACACACAGACATATTTATGAATCGATCTTTTATCCGATCCTGTTTCCTCCTCATCCTCTTTTTCTCTTTTACCCTCGCTTCTCCCGCCTCGGCCGCCCTCGTGCCCTGTGGCCGCTCCGCGGACGATTCTGCCACTACCACGATCGATGAATCTGCTCCCTGTACCGTCTGCCATCTCGTCATCGGCGGCAAAGGACTCATCGACTGGGGCTTGAAGGTGATGACCTTCATCGCCATCGCCGTCATCGTGGCAATGGGCATCCTCTATATCGTCTCCATCGGGGACGAAGGCCTGATGGGCACCGCCAAAGGAGGCATCAAGGCCTCACTTATCGGATTCGCCGTAATGCTCGGGGCCTGGCTCATCGTCAATACCACACTCCGTATCTTCACCGCCACCATCCCCGGACTTACGGTCTCTGCTACCGGTTTCACTTTCACCTGCGATATTTCGTCGAATGCGCGGACGGGCGGATCCACCAGCGGACAACAGGGGACAGCCGGTACCGGGACGACAGGTCAGCAGTCAGGTGGCGCAGTGTGCGAGGATCCGAATACCGAGAAAGCGCGTCTTGCCGGTGGCGGTACGGCGTGCAACAACACCGGTAGTTGCCCGTCGTGCGATACAACTCCGTTCAATGGAATCATCAATTCGTATGCGAGTGCGAATAATATTCCGGCCGGATTCATCCGGGGGCTGATTGCACGGGAATCGAGCTGTGTACCGACGAAAGAGAAACAAGAGACGAACGGCACCAAAAGCTGCGGGCTGATGCAGGTCAATACGGG
>JBPOIA010000007.1:0-7736 GCA_052034975.1 Candidatus Moraniibacteriota bacterium | reverse complement strand
ATCATCGGAAAGAGAAGAAGCGTCATCAGGCGGAGCGCTTTGTCGACGAGCGCGGTCGTTTGCGGAGCGTCTCGTTCGGCGGTTGTCTTGGAAATGGCCGGGAGAAGAATCATTGCGAGCGCGGCGAAGAGGTAATACGGGATGCGGCCGACGGTGATAGCGGCATTATAAAGACCGGTCAAATGGTCGTTTTGGAGGAGCGCTTTTACGAAATACAAGTCGGCGGTAAGCAGGAGCTCATAAAAGACAAGGAAAAGAGTGAGCGGACCGGCGTATGCGAGTATGGTTTTGGCTGGAAAATTGAAAAAATGTCCGGCGTCTTTCTTGCCGAAGCCGAGTTTCCTTTTGACATAGAATTCGTCGATCAGGAGCGCGGCACCGAATGTGAGGAGTGGCGCGAGGACATAGCCGGCTATGGCGCCATCTAAGCCAAACAGGATGGCGGCACTCGCGATGAATCCGACGCGGGCGAACGAACGAACGATTTTCACGAGGGCCTGCAATTTGAAGAGATGGAGACCGGTCAGGTAGTGATGGTAGAACGATGCTGCGGCGAAGGCAGGAATGATGAGCGTCGAAAGACGGAAGAGCGGTGTAAGCGATGGATCGCGGAGGAGGAACGCGATGAGCGGTGCAAGAAGGAAAAAAACGATCGTTACGCCGCCGATGAGAGCCGTTTGGAGAAGGGCGGCGCGCCGTTTGATGGCGAAGATATCCTTCGGGCTGGCTTCGATCACTTCGCTTATGTATTTTGACATCGCTGTCGGGATGCCGTTGCCGATGAGGACGATGACCATCGTGGTAAGCGTGACGACGAGACCGTAGCGGCCGTAGTCGGCAGGACCGAGGACACGGCCTGCCACCATATGTACGATATACGCCGCGAGATTGAAGACGATCTCGGAAGCCGTGAGCCAGATGAGCGCGGAGGAGAATTTTTTCATATTTTTTTCAAAATATCTTGAAAAATCTCTTCTTTGTTTCGCGAAGCGTCAAGGACGGTCATATTCCAATCGGCACATTTTTGTTTGAAAAGCGTCTGTTTTTCATTGAGATAGTCGATACCTTGTTCGGGTATTCGCTCGCGTGTCATGATCATCTCTGGTGCAAGGTCAAAATAAAAAGCGATATCGGGGCGCGGAAGGATGTTTTCGATGAGTCTCGCGCGAAGATTCCAAAAAACGAAACGGAGCGGTTTGTTATGGCAAAGATATTCGATGTTCACGATGGAATCGAAAAAATAACGATCCGAGAGGAGGTAGTCGCAATTTTCTTTTTTGAGTGTATGAAGGAAACGACGGAAACGAAGGATGTCGAGAAGCAGAAATTTCTGTCGCGCGAGAAGCGAGAGTAAGGAGGCTTGGGTAACCGCTTTTTCTTTTCCTGGTTCGAAAGTTTTTTGCCTTTTGAAAAATCGGACGATTTTGTTGGCAAGTGAAAACTCGATCGCGTGAAAATACGCGACATTAAGATTTTTCCGTTCCAAATGTTCTCGGAGAAGTTTGAGTTGTGTCGATTTTCCCGAGCCGTCCACGCCGGAAAAAGTGATAAATTTCATAGCAGTCTTTTTTGTTATTGCAGGCTGTCTCGTTGTCTGAGGTAAGCGAGAGCGCCGTAGAATCCGCCCTGGTCGCCGAGCGACGCCCGTACGATGACAGGAGGTTCGGGGAAAATCCTCAGGATCTTCCTCACTTCTTGGCGGACGAGGTCGATATCGATACTCTGCATTGCGGATCCGCCGAGGATCACTATGTGCGGCGACCAGTGGACGATGGTGTTGTTGAGCCCGTACGCGAGGAAACGCGCTATGTCGTCCCAGACTTTCTTATCCGCGATGTCAGCTCCTTTTTTTCCGAGGCGCTTTTCGATAGCGTTACCGCCGATATAGGCTTCCAAGTCGTTTCCGGGCGCATCTGGCAAGAGGCCCATGCCGGCGTCGATGATCTGATGACCCGGCTCGAAACCCATCGCGTTTATGTCGATTTTTCCATTGACGATACGCGTGCCGCCGATGCCGGTGGAGACCGTGATGTAGGCGACGATCGGCAGATTCTTGCCGGCACCGTACAGAGCCTCGCCGAGACCGATCAGCGCGCAGTCATTTTCCAGGAATACCTCGGTGTCAAGCTTTTCTTCCAGAATCCTTTTGAGTGGTTTGTTTTCCCAACCGGGCAAATTAGGACCATGGATGAAAGTGGAGCGGTCTTGGCTGAGTACTCCGGCAATGCTCCCAGCCGCATTCGTGAGTGTCTGTCCACCGCTTAGTTCTTTGGCGATGTTTTCGAATGTTTCAACAGCTTCGGCGAAATCCCTGGGGGTCGGGACGATTTTTGAGGCGGCGATGGTTTCGCCGTCCGCTGAAAAGGCTAGACGCATATTCGTGCCGCCGATATCGAAAAGGATGTGCATACTCTTAGTCGATTGGTTTTCAGTACATAATGATCGAGACCGGTTGCATTTTGGCGACGGGTTTTACGATCTGATTTTCGGTGACGCTTTCGATGACGTCTTCGGCTCGTTTGTAGTGGGAAGAATCCTGCTCGATGACTTTGGAGGAGCGGCCGTTGTAGAGCTTGACGCCCTTCGCCTCGAGTTTCGTATCGAGCTCCTGCTTATTCTCCGGTATGACTGATTCCGTCTTTTGGGCGGATTTTCCCGCGCCGTGGTTGCAGGAGAAGAACGTGGAATCGTTGCCGTCTTGGCCGACACAGAGAAAGGCTTCTGTCGACATCGATGTCGGGATAAACGCCGGTTCGCCGGTCTGACTGAAAAGCGGGTGATTTTGCATACGCGATGGACCGTAAGCGCGCGAGGTGCCGTTCCGGTGTACCCAGACTTTTTTCCCAAAATGTTCTTCCTGCGAGACAAGAATGTGCGGCATATCGTAGAATAGTTCGAGTGCCGGATCGCGACCAAGTACGGACTTGATGGTTTCTGAAACGTTGTGCGTGATGACGGCACGGTTCGCGTGGGCAAAATTGGAGCAAGCATTCCTGGCGGCCATATAAAGCCTGCCGTCTTCACCGTTACCGTCAAAAGAAATAAGGGATTCTGCTTTACCAAAATGAGATGCGCGGATTTTTTTGGCTATATCGTTTACAATTTTTTTGTACGGTGTTTTCCAAAAGAAGCGGCCGAGATTCATAAGGATCGCCGTCGAGAGATGCTCGCGCTTCTTGGCGGTATACATATACATCGTGTACTGACCAAGGATGCCCGAACCACAGTGCACCATAAAGACATACTGGCCTTTCTTCAGACCGAATTTCTCGGCAAGATTTGGATCGACGATATCGGTGATCTTCATCAGGTCGAGAAAATGGTTGCCGGCCGCACCTAAAATGCCGGAACGAAACTGGGCGAAAAAAAGAAAGAGTTTTGGGAGGATATCGAAAATGTATTGTTTCGGTTTTTCCTCGCCGAAGAAATTGCCACGATCGATGGAATTCTCCGCCTCGTATTTCGTCTTGATGCCTAGGTGATCGATGAGTGGTTGGATGCCGTTCCGGCAGATATCAACGATGATGCGAAAGGGGAGATAGGTCCCCAGATAGGCTTTTGTCGGAACGCGTTTTTCGAGCGCGCGGAACACCCTATCGAGTTCTTCTTTCGTGATGTTGTCTTCGGTGAGGTTCGTTTTGACGAGGCGCATTCCGCAGGCCGGATCGCTGTCGTTCAATTGCGGAAGGATATGATGTTCAGAAACGATGGTCGTACCGGTAGCGTTCTTACGACCGGGTTTGCTATGAACATCCGCCATCGCGGCAATATGATGGAAGACTTCCTGGTTCGAAGCGACGCTTTCGAGCTGGGCAAGTGTTGATTCGTTCGGTAGGAGCTCGTCTTGCACGTGAAAAACGACCGGGACGCTCATCTTGTCGGTCTTCATTTCGCTATGGTAACTGGATATCTTTTTGAAAGAATGGGTATCCATAGGTTTTACAGTGATGTGTAGAGTTCCTCGTAATGTCTGACGGTATCGCGGAGGTCGAAATGTGTCTCCACGAATGTTCGAGCGTTTTCGCCGAGCGTTTTCCTTGCAGCAGGATTATCCTTTAAATAAGCCAATTTTTCTGATAACGCTTCTTGTGAGCCAGAGGGAATACTAGCACAGATAGTTTCGTTTGAAAACTCCCGGAAAAGAGGAAGATCGGAGAGGATGACCGGTTTGCCGCACGCGTACGCCTCGATGATGACGAGCGGAACGTCGAATTTTCCGCGCATATCGGTGACAGGAAAAACGATCGTGTCGGCGACTGAATAGAGGGACGGCATATCGGCGTACGTGTCAGTGAAACGGATATAACGCGAAACACCGGCTGCCTCGAACCGCTTCGTGATTTCGGATTTTTTGGTCTGGTCGTCGGCGTGTTTGACGCGGCAGGCGAAGACGAAACGCATATTCGAATCCGGGTGTGTTTGAAAGTATCGTATCAGCCAATCGGTGAGCATATCGGTCGCGCCGAGACGGACATATTCTCCGGGATACATCACGACGAAATCATTTGATGAGAGATCAAGAAAGCGCATCGTTTCTAGATTTTTTTCCCGCGGCCGGTAGAGGTCAAGATCGATGCCGGGATAGATGCGTGAGACGTTCGCAAAACCCAAAGTTTCGAGCCGCTCTTTGGAACGGTCTGAATAGACGACGATACGGTCGGCGAAGAGGATTTCTTTCAGCTGTTTGGGGCCGTAGAGGTCTTCGCGGAGCGTGGCGACGGTCTGGATGGTTCTGCCACGGATCGGTCGGCTGAAGAAATTGATGAGCGACGTGTTCTTGCGTGTGGGCGTGAAAAGATAATGCGTGACGTCAAATTTTCCACGCAACCCGCGAAGCGCGGAGAGGAGACGGAGCTTTTCGGAGAAGTCGAGTTCATTCTTGGTGTAGCAGGGAATCTGTGTCACGTTCGCCGGAAGGTCGCCGAGCCAAATCGGCGTCGTAAGAATACTCACATGATGCTCTTTCAGGGATTTGGCAAGAAAATATGCAAAATTCTTGGAGGCTTCGTCCCACGGCGGCACGAGCGGCCGGGTGGCGAGGAGGATTTTTTTCTGGGACATAGGGGTTTTATCGATAAATCTCCTTTTTTTCTTCTCCGGTCGTGACAATGACGGAAGTGCGGACATCCGGCGTAATGGTGATTGCCGGCGTGATGACGATATCTTTTCCGTGTTCGACGATGAATCCTTCGTCGGCAAGCGTCGTTTTTCCGGAGAGAATCTGGTAACGGAAGAACGTCTTGTCGCTATGATTTTCAACGCGGAAAGAGAGGTTTGCGGCATTATGCGGATCAACGAAAGAGAGCGTCCACCAGTTTTTGTTCCGATCCGGATCGAGTTCCGCTGCGTTTCGGGAAAAGAGAAAGAGCGCGCTTGCGGCGAACAGGAAAAGAAAGAATGCGACTAGGAATCTTTGAGACATATCAGTGTTTTTTATAGATCGCGACCAAATCGGACGCATAGATTTTCGAAAACGTACCGGATTTCTCAAACTGAGCGCCGTCGAAGCGCGGATTCACCATTACGAGGTTTGTGCCGGTCTCGAGAGAGCATTTTTCTCCGGCGGGAAGATTCGGTGTGGAAATCATTCGGAGTGTACACTGTTCACGATCGGGGTTGTCTTCGTATCGTTTGAAGAACCCGCGCGAAAGCGGGTAGGCGTAATCACGCAGAAAGAAGAGCTTCATCCAGGAATCTGCCGCGAGATAATTATGGTCTTTGAGGATAACATCTTCTTTGCGATTGTGTTCGGCGAGATAGCGTGTGGCGGCAAACGTTTCGAGAGCGGGAAGAGCCTTGCTTTGAGGAATGATCGTTTGGCTGTTATCAAATGAGCCGCTACCAGTCGGAAAGATGAACAGTGTAAGGAGGAGGATGGTCGTGAGCCGGATAGGAATGGAAACATTCTTTTGTTCCCGGAATGCGGCGAGAAGCATTGTCAGGAAGATGGCGGCGGAAATTCCGAGAGGGAATGAGAGATAGGTTCCGATGCGATTCGAGGGAATATCGATGAAGAGCCAGTGCGGTCGAAGTGTTAGTACAAGAAGAACGATGCTCCAGCCGAGGAGAAATGTCGTGGCGTAGCATCGGCGCATCTCTTTAAGGGAAAGAAGAAAGAGGATGCCGGCAAGACCGAGCGCAACGCGGGCTTCGCCGTTCGAAGCGGCCATCTGCGCGAACGAGAGCCCGGTGCGAGTGGTCTTGGTGGGAGTGCCAAGGGCGGTACCGACGGCACTTTGTTCGATATAAGTTGGCATCGCGATCAGGAAGAAGAACAGCGTTGCGAACAGTGCGACGAGTATTGGCGCGGGGGAAAAGAAAAGTTTTTTCCACGCGTGAAGGGTTTTTTCGAGCGTGCCGAAGCAAAAAACGATATGTGTGCCGGCTATTGCGGCGAGTGCAAAGAGAAGAATGAGCGTGCTCAGGTGGTGCGTATAGGCGAGGGTGAAGAGAAGGAAGAATGCGAGTGCTAAAAAACCAGGACGTTTCTCTCGGAATGCACGGAAACTGATGAGGATGATGAGCGGAATGAAGAGATTGCCGAAAGTATTGCCAACGACACCGCCGGAAACAAATTTCGCTTGTGGGGACGCAAGCGCATAGAGCGGGCCGAAGAGAAAGAGTGCGATGAGAAGAACGTTCTCGGGCGTGAAAATGTTTTTCGAAAAGAAAGAGGGAACGTTGAAGCCTGAGGCGAGACGGAAAGCGAAGAATGCAAGTGCAAGCACGGAGAGGAGGTTGATAAGGAAGAGGAATACGACGGGAAACGCCGAAAAGAAATCCGTTTTGGCAAAGAGGGCGATGGCCGCAAACGGTAGATGTTCGCCGATGATGAAATCAGCGATTGGCTGGGGTTCGGAAAGGGCGTAGGTTCCATCTTCACGGACGACGATCTCTTGCTTCTCGTAGGCGGGGAGCGTCTTGTTTTCGGCGATCAGTTTGGACCAGTACATATGGTGTCCAAGATCGGTTGCGGTGGGAAGGACGGCATCGGCAAGGTAGAGGACTTTTATGGAAATAGTGAGTGCGATCAGGAAGGCGAACAAGACACCCTGTCGTTTTGAGAAACGCGGATGTTCCGGCGCAATGGTCGTATCCGGTGTCTCTGTTACGGGAAAGAAACGGGCAGCGAGCCGAGCGATCATAAATGCCGAAAGGACGATTCCGAAGAGACAGAGCGAGATCGAGATCGGCGTGAAAATGATATGTGTCGCATCGAGCGTAAGCAAGGAAAAATCAAGCACCCCGATGCTTATGCCGAAAGAAAAGAGAAGCGTTTCGAAGGATGAAAACACTGTCCGTATGCGCCGAAAAAAAGCGCAGAATATCAAAAATCCCGGAACGAAGAAAAGAACGCCGGAAACAAGCAGAAAAAAGAGTGATTCGATCAATGGCGGCATACTTCAATTATGCCCCATCCCCGTGATTTTTTCCAGTACGGAAACGTAGCGCTTGGCGATGTGTTCCCAGGAATAATGTTCGACGACGAAATGCCGGACCTGTTTTCTGAGCGTTTGTAGGCGATTTGGGTCGTCGAGGAGTCCGGTAATGACTGAAACGTAATGGTCGACATTCTCTGTTTCGACGAGGAAGCCATTCTCGCCGTTTTTGATGGCATCTTTCAGACCTTCGAGATCGGAGGCGATGACGGGAAGCTCACAGGAGGCCGCTTCAATGACGGAAATACCGAAACCTTCCATATCGCCTTCGACGCGGATGTTCGGCTGGATGAAGAG
>JBPOIA010000034.1:0-4580 GCA_052034975.1 Candidatus Moraniibacteriota bacterium | reverse complement strand
GAGTAAGAGGGAGTAAGCGAACTGCTTCGCTTACGAGTGGATAAGAAGGGGCGGCGCTCTGCGACGACCCGGGCCCAAAGGGCGAATCCACCCCCCGCAACACACGAACGAAGTGAGTGAGTAAGAGTTCTCTCAAAAAAGCCCGTAAGCTTTTTTGTTTTAAAAAGCAAGCCAGGGTAGCTCAGTTGGTTAGAGCACGGGACTCATAAGCCCGGGGTCGAGAGTTCGAATCTCTCCCCTGGTACAAGAATAAATAAAGACTACGGGGGCGTAGCTCAGCTGGTTAGAGCGACTGCCTGTCACGCAGTAGGTCGCCGGTTCGAGTCCGGTCGTCCCCGCAACAAAATATCTCCGCTATAACTGGCGGAGATATTTTTTTATAAAATCTGGTTCAAATCAGAAAAGGGATTTAAAACCAGCACGTCTGTTTTCGCGTGATTTTTTTCCAAGACTCGTTTATAGTAAAAAGGACGAAAAACAAAAATTATGGATAATCACTCGCTCATCTATTTGCACGCGCTCCGCCTGATACCGGAAATCGGCAACCGCACGCTCGGTATCCTCCTCGAACGTTTCGGCGGAAGTCAAGGAGCGTGGCAAGCACCGGAAAGCGCCATCCTCGAGTTAGCCTCTCTTCGTTCCGTCGCTGCTCGCGAAGCCATTGCAAGAAAAAGAGCCTCAATCGATCCCTCCGCGGAATGGGAGAAACTCCGTCTGCAGGATATCGCACTCCTGACTCCGGACGATCCTCTCTATCCCCCGCTCCTTTGGGAAATTCCCGATCGGCCGCTCACACTTTATACGCGCGGTACTTTCGATTGGTCACAGCCGCGTACCGCGATAGCGGTCGTCGGTTCGCGCAAACACACGGCCTATGGCGAACAAGCGGCCCGGCGATTATCCGAAGATTTGGCGCGTGCCGGCGTCCTTATCATATCCGGAATGGCCTTCGGCATCGATTCTCTCGCTCATCAGGCAGCGCTCGAAACAGGTGCCGAAACCATCGCCGTGCTCGGCGGCAGCGTTATAGACAACGACATCGCTCCGCGTTCGCACCTTGGGCTCGCCAAAGAGATTCTCTCTTGTGGTGCCCTCGTTTCCGAGGTCCCTCCCGGCGCACCCGTGACCCCGGGAAGTTTTCCTTTGCGCAATCGCATCATCGCCGGACTCTCGATCGGTACGCTCGTCATTGAGGCCACCGAGGGAAGCGGCAGTCTCATCACCGCGACGCTTGCGCTCGAATACGGACGCGACGTATTCGCCGTTCCCGGATCGATCTTCTCTCCTGCCTCCATCGGCACGAACGCTCTCATCAAGCAGGGTGCCAAGATAGTGAGCGGTATCGCGGACATTCTCGAAGAATTTCCGAATGTCTCACTATGCACAACAGAAAAATCGTCCGCACCCATACCGGATACCGCGGCATTTTCACCCGAAGAACAGAAGATCCTTTCACTGCTCTCGCACGAACCCATCCATATCGATCGCATCATTAGCACCGCCTCCTTCGACGCTGCAAAAACCAACGCCCTCCTTGCCATACTGGAAATAAACGGTATAGTAAAAAACATTGGCGGAATGAACTATATAAAGAACATCTGATTTCTCATCACTTACCCGATATGAAACTGTTGATTGTCGAATCCCCTTCCAAAGCGAAAACCATCGGGAAGTACTTGGCTGGCGAATACGAGGTCGTCGCTTCCGTCGGCCACATCCGCGACCTCCCCAAAAGCAATAAATCCGCCATCGATATCGAAGGTGGATTCGTGCCGCACTACATCACTTCTCCGGGCAAAGAAAGCGTGGTCGAAAATATCAAGGCGCTCGCCAAAAAAAGCAAGGAAGTACTTCTCGCCACCGACCCTGATCGCGAAGGCGAAGCTATTTCGTGGCATGTCGCGGAAACCTGCGGACTGAAAAAACCGCGCCGCGTTCTTTTTTACGAAATCACCGAAGAGGCCATCAAAGAGGCCATCACTCACCCTCGGCCGCTTGATACCAATCTGCGCCGTGCCCAAGAAGCCCGCCGTGTCCTTGATCGTTTGGTCGGCTACGACCTTTCCGGTCTCGTTTGGAAGAAGGTGCGCTACGGTCTCTCGGCTGGTCGCGTCCAATCACCCGCGCTCCATATTCTCGTCGAACGGGAAAAAGAGATCCGCGCGTTCGTACCAGAAACATATTTCACTCTCGTTGCCGATTGCACCACGACAGACAAAAAGCCGCTCACACTTACCTGTACTGAACAACCACACGAGAAAAAACGCGTCGAAGAGATCGTTTCGCTCGCACAAAAAACACCGTGGCAAATACAAGACGTCACGGCAACCGAAGCGATCCGCCGTCCCTACGCACCATTTACCACGTCGACACTCCAACAGGTCGCAAGCTCTCGCCTCGGAATGTCACCGTCACGCACGATGCGCACCGCACAAAGGCTCTACGAAGAAGGATACATCACCTATATGCGCACCGACTCCGTGGCATTGAGCGAAAGCATCCTCCCCACTCTCATCGACCTCGTCAAAAAAGAATTCAGCGAAGCGCATCTCTCCGTCCGCCGATACAAGACCAAGAGCAAGAACGCCCAGGAAGCCCACGAAGCCATTCGTCCCACCGATCCGAAAAAAAGATCCGCTGGTCATACCGAAGAAGAAAAGAAACTCTACCAGCTCATCCGCATACGAACGCTCGCTTCCCAAATGCAAGATGCCAAAGTGCTCCGTACCAAAATCACCGCCAACACGACCAGTCGGACGCTCCCCGATTTCACGGCTTCTGGATCACATCTCCTCTTCGACGGGTGGCTTGCCTGCGACACCGCCGCACGCGGAGACGATATCGAAGTACCGAAAGTGAGTGTCTCAGACGATCTTACCCTTACGGACATCCGTTCCGAAGAAAAAGCGACTGAGCCGCCCAAACGCTACACCGAAGCCGGTCTCGTGAAAGAGCTTGAGAAACGCGGCATCGGCCGGCCAAGCACCTACGCCTCCATCGTCAAGACCATCCAGGACCGCGGCTATGTGGAAAAAGAAGGTAAATCCCTCAAAGCGACCGATACCGGCATCGTCGTCGATGATTTTCTCTTCAAACATTTCGAGGATATCGTTTCGGAAACATTCACTGCCGATATGGAAAACAAACTCGACGATATCGCCAGCGGCGACCGCGAATACGAAAAAACGCTAAAAGACTTCTACGGTCCGTTCGCCAAAGCGGTGAAAAGCAAAGACAAGATAGACAAAGTGACGAATATGGGCGACGCGCCGGACGATATGAAATGCCCCAAATGCGGATCAAAAATGGTCATCAAACTCGCACGGAATGGGAAATTTTTCAGTTGCGCCCGTTTTCCCGAATGCGACGGTGCTCTCACCGAAGAAGGAAAAGTTGTCGAACCGCCCAAAGAAACCGGCGAGAGTTGTCCGGAATGCAAGGACGGCAAACTGATCGAACGCGATGGTCGCTACGGAAAATTCGTCGCCTGCAACAAGTACCCGAAATGTAAATTCATCAAGAAAGACGCATCCGCCCAACCGACGACCGGTGTCAAATGCCCGAAGTGCGGCAAAGGCGAGATGGCCGAGCGTCGAGGTCGGTTCGGAATCTTTTATAGCTGTTCGAATTATCCCGACTGCAAATACGCTATCAAGGCCAAACCGACGGGAAAGACGTGCACGAAGTGCGGCTCACTGATGATGCAAGGCACGAAAACGATCCCGGAAAGATGCAGTGACAAGACTTGTCCGAACCACAACCCTCACAAACTGAAAAAATAAACAAATCGCTCACGCAAACTGCTATTCAAACAGAAAACCCCGGCATCACAGCCGGGGTTTTGTATTTAACATTAAAAAAATATTTACTTAAAACACATAAAAGTACACTGCATTCCGTTCACAGCTGAAGCTATACCAAGAACAGATGTCGTTCCTTGATTATTAACCGCGCAACGACTAGTACTATTGAGAGCGCCGGCATCCAAGATTTGAAAACCACTTACAACCATATATTTTTCCGTCGAACCGCAGTCGCAAGTTGAGCCGGTGGTGCATTCTCCGACATATTCCAATCCCCCCGCTGCCGCAACCGCCACCTCGACGGCGCGTGTGGTATTGCCTGAGACACCTTCGGATTTCACCTTGACGATCCGGTCACGCCAGGTAGCACTCGAACAGTCAGCCAAGGTGAACTTGTTGTTGTCGTTGTCATAGAAAGAGACGGTGTAGGTGCCGGAAGAAAGAACGGCGGTGATCTCTCCCTGGGCGTTACAGGTGGTGCCCAAAGAGGCGGCGAGATCGTTTAGGGTAGAGAAGCTGCTCTTGTAGATCTTTTGGAGGACGAGTTCAACACCGGAATCAGCCACCTGGAAAGAACGGGTGGAACGATCGGTAGCGCTTGAAGTTCGGCGCTCTACCATCGAGAGGGTGGCGATGGAAAGGGAAGAAACGAGGAGGAAGGCGAGAACGATCAAGGAAAAGACGAGGATGGAGCCTTTTTTAGGGAAGAACGTACGCATAGGTGTTTTCTGTGTGTTTATTGGTTTTGTCACAAGGTGATTATATCACGGATTGTCT
>JBPOIA010000014.1:0-23989 GCA_052034975.1 Candidatus Moraniibacteriota bacterium | reverse complement strand
AAAAAGGACGAAACGAAGATACTCGAGAAAGACAAGGAAGAAAAGACAAAGACTCTAACAACGAAACCAGGCTTCGTATCAGTAAACGTGAGAACGGAAAAAGGGGAGATAATTTGGGGATATTAATAATATGAGTATGAAGAAAAATACTTTTCTAATTGTTAGTTTAGTTTGGGTGTTTTTTTTGATCGTTTTTTATCCAAATACTTTAAAATTTTCGTTTTGTGGTACAGATCCTGGTGTCACCTGTAGGGAACTGTTTAAGTTGTTCAAGTCAATATTTCTTTTTGGACCAGCACTTCTTATCTCATCACTAGCCATATATCGGGTTTCAGAAGATATTTTTTTGAAATGGGAAAAACTTACATTTATTTCAATTCTCGCGTATCTTTTCATCATTACCCTCATGCCCTGGCAGGTAGGGGATGAGATTGTTGGTTTTACCAAGGGAATGGCTGGTCTTGTTCTCTCGATCTTTTATCTTGTGATATCGCTTATCTATACTTTTTTTCTTTTGAGAAAAAATAGATAGACCAGTTAAAAACAAAGGCGAAGTCCTTGTTTTTTTGTACTGACCAAGCCGGTCACACCACAAGTCTCTCTTTCGAGAAGACGAAAAACAGGGATGGTTTCATCTTTGTCCGACTGCTCTCCATAGGGTATGATGGAGAGGAAACGACCCTAAAAGACACCGAAACCCAGTACCAATGGAAGATCGGTAAGCAAGGGAACTATCGTTTCTTCGCCTCAAGCCTGAAGGTAGGAGAGACAAGGATTGAATCCCGTTACTTCCCGAAGAAAGACGAGACAGGGATAATGGAAAAACCGGAATATTTGAAAGAAGACAATGACGAGGAAAATGATAGTGAAAACAACGATAAACGACCAAGCAAGACGAAACTTCCCGGAATGGTGATCCCGTATCTTAAGAGTGAGAAGGGAAATATGGGAATGAAGTATTAAATCGAAGCAATAAATTAAAACAATTCTATGGAAAAGTGGGTGACAAAGAAAAACATTATTTTTGTAACTTTGCTGGTCTTAGCATTGTCTGTTATTACTGACTTTTTTAATATCATAAAATATACAATCGTTGAGCCGATCACTGGATTTTTTTTGTTTATCTTGATATCAGTACTGATAATTTCTCCTTTTAAAAACATAATTTTTTCTTCTTGGATTAGATTACTTGTTTTTGTATTACCGTTATCAATGGGATTTATATGGATTAATAG
The DNA here is from genome assembly GCA_052034975.1 of Candidatus Moraniibacteriota bacterium. Lineage (GTDB taxonomy): Bacteria > Patescibacteriota > Minisyncoccia > Moranbacterales > UBA1568 > UBA1568. The sequence continues at coordinate 22,754 of JBPOIA010000014.1, read as the reverse complement.
AGATGGCGGAATGCTTTCACCAGGTGCTGAAGGAGCTTCAATTATTTCAGGGATGTTTATATTTCTTATGTCCCTCTCACTCATCCTCATCAAATCCTGGGAACTCAAAGCTCTCGATCATAGTGCACCGGTGAATCCTTGGCTGAAATGGCTTTTGTTTGTGCTCGCTTTCGTAGCAAGCATTGCACTCTCGATATTCCTTTACGGATTCATACAGTAGGATCACTCCCTCATTACAGCCTTTATTTCGACGTACACTGAAAACAGGGTATCGGAAGAAAAAGGACGAAACGAGGATATTCGAGAAAGACAAGGAAGAAAAGACAAAGACTTTAACAATGAAACCAGGCTTCGTATCAGTAAACGTGAGAACGAAAAAAGGGGAGATAATTTGGGGATATTAATAAAAAGCGTATGGATCTGAATAAATTTTTCGACAATTTTCTGAAGAAGACGATGTGGCTGTGGCTGCCGTTTTACGCACTCTTCCATTTGATTGAGGATATCGGCGACCGATTCGGGAAAAAAAAGTAGCGGATGTATGCTTGCACGTTTCCGCCCATCTTTCTTTTGGAACGGTATCGCCCTTGCTTTGTGGGTGGGGACTATCTTTTTTTTCTCGGCCCTCGAAGGGAGTCCGTATCCGTTTGATCCGCCACTTTGGTACATACTGGAACGCAAAGGCGCGCACGTTTTTGAATACGCGGTTCTTACACTGTTGCTTACTCGATTCGTGACAGATTGTTTTCCGCGCGAACCGTTTCGAAAAGTCCTGGCATTTTCGGCCGTGTGTGCGCTCTCATTCGCAGCGAGCGACGAGCTTCATCAGTTTTTCGTTCCGTACCGCGGAGCGAAAATATCCGATGTCCTTATCGACAGTATCGGTGTTTTTGGTATGGCTGGGATGCTTCTTCTGCTCTGGCAGAAAGAAAGAGGAAAGAAAAATCCCCGTTGAACGGGGATTTCCTGATTGCCTGACGGTTATTTTACCGATTCGATGAATTTCTTGAAGACGGTCGGGTGTTCGACGGCGAGTGTCGAGAGCGTCTTGCGGTCAAGTTCGATATTCTTGGTTTTTTGCAAGGCGATGAATCCACGATATGTCATTCCATACAAGCGAAGTGCCGTATTGAGACGGGTGATCCACAGGCTGCGGAACGAGCGTTTCTTGGCACGCCGGTCGCGATGAGCATACTTACCCGCTTTGATGACGGCCTCTTTGGCCTTGGTGAACAGTTTCTTGCGACCCCAACGGTATCCTTTGGCGGCTTTCAGGACATTCTTGTGGCGCTTCTTGGTCATCGTGCCGCGTTTGACTCTCGACATAGGCTTTGAAATTATCTCTTAGCGTTTTAGGCGTACGGAAAAGCTCTTTTGATGTTCTGTGCGACGGCCGGGTAGACGTCGTTATCGTGGCGTTTGGCACGAGTTTCTTTGCCGGTTGCGCGAGAATTGTAATGGTTTTGCCCGGTCGCACGGGTTTTCATTTTTCCGCTCCCGGTAAGCTTCACTTTCTTGGCGACAGATTTCCTTGTTTTCAGTTTCGGCATACTTCGTGGATGATTATATGCTGGTTATTTCTTATTCCGTGACGATGAGAGCATTGAATCCCATCGGCCCGCGTTTGACGTCTTCTTCGAAACGGTGCGGAACGGCGATACTTTTCAGGAATTCCGCGAGATTTTCCTTGGCTTTGTCTTGCATCGCCTTTTCCCGGCCGCGCAGCACGATTTCGATGCGTACCTTGTGGCCCTTGGTCAGGAATTTCTCCGCCTGTGTCTTCTTGAACAGAAGATCGTGCTTATCGGTACGAAAGCCGATGCGGATGCCTTTGGTGTCGATTTTTTTCTGTTTGGCTTTCTGCTGCTGCTCCTGCTTGGCTTGGCGGTATTGCAGTTTTCCGTAATCGGTGACTTTGCAGACTGGCGGCGTTGCGAGCGGCGAAACTTCCACCAAGTCAGCTTCCTGTTCCTGGGCGAGGAGTATGGCGGCCGATGTATCCATTATGCCGCGATTCTCGCCGGAGAGGTCGATGACCATCACCTGGGGCGCAAAAATCTGCCCATTGACCCGAAGGCGGTCCTTGACTTGCGGTTTCGGTTTCGGCCGGTTGTGGCGCCTGCGTCTCATTTTCTTTTCCTATTAAAAGTGGAGTTGATGGGAATCGCACCCATGTCCAGAAACGTTTTTTCAAAATAGTCTACAAGCTTAGTGTCGCTTGGTATGAAAAGAAAGGGTAGAAGCGGACGAAATCCCTTGCCAGTTTTCCCTTCTGCAACGGTGTCGAAAAAGAAGAGAAAGAAGTTCTTCGAACCGTCTCGATGATATGGCACCGGAAATCCCGTATCGAGAATCGGGGGACCGATGGCTCAAGCGATTAAGCGAGAGCGGGAGCAAAAGAAGGAGCAAACGCTTGCGCGATCGCGTTCTTTGCTTTGGTGATGAAGTTTGCAGTTATCATCGTGGGAACGATATTTACGACCATATTCCCAAGGTCGGCTTGCGTATTTTGAAAGTACGTACTGTCGAGTCTAGACAACCCCGCACTACTTGCTTCGCAAGAGGTTCGGGGTCAAGTCCCTTTCTCTTGCAATCACGGAGTGCGCGATGGTCTAATATTTCATCGCCCGTTCAATGCGTCGTTTAGCTTCGCGTTTGCCGATATCGGATCGTTTGTCGAAAGCCTTTTTTCCTTTGCCGACGGCAAATTCAAGCTTGACAAGTCGCTTCTTAATATACAATCGGAGAGGTACTAATGTCAAGCCTTCGGTACGGGATTTTCCTATGAGAGAGCGGATTTCCCGCTTGCGGAGGAGGAGTTTTCGGGAACGGGTATCATCGTGGCTGGTATCCCGGTGCGCGTGGGCATAGCGGGGAATGAGGGCATTGGTGAGATAGAGTTCGCCGCCTTTTACCGTAACGAAAGCGCCTTTGAGGCTCGCGTGGCCGGTTTTGACCGATTTTACCTCGGCACCGGACAGCACTAAACCCGCCTCGTACCGGTCGGAGAGGGAATAATCGAAACTGGCCCGTTTGTTGGTGGCTATGGTAGTCATAGACATACTATGTCATAAATGGCTTATTTTAGCAATTTTTTGAGAATATTTTTTTGACAGAAAAGAGATTTTCTTGATACCCTAAATTCCTGTTCTTTACCAAAGAGAGGTGTGCGATGAAAGCAGAAAAGCAGGCTTCTCGGGCGGTAACGATCGAGAAGTTAGAACGTGATGCGGAGAACATTCGTCAGTACGCGCGGTTTGTCATTATCATCGATGGCGAAGAAATACGAATAGTTGATAATGCCAAACGATTTTCGGAAAAATCTCCCCTTGCGCGACTCATCGTTGTTTTGGGGCCGGTAAAGCATAAGGGAGTTTTGTTGTCGGAAACCGTGCTTTTGGAGATTGGCTATTCTCGGACGCGTCCCTACGCTCAGCTCGAAAGCAGATTGCATAAGAGCAAGCAAGGAAAGGGTACGCGCTGGTTTCTCAAACCACGGTCGAGAGCGCGGAAAATATCCGATGAGGAACTCATTCGCGTTTCTCCGATTATTGAAGCGTGTATGACGCAGGTCGTGCTGGAATGTCGCGAGATATGGCATAACAAGGACGCGTGGTTTGTAAAGAACAACACGAGAGCGTTCGAACGAGGGATTTATTTCACGTTCAGCAAACAAGACCGCTCGCTCTATCGGCATATCCTCCGTGAAGACATCCGTTTTCGAAAGGAACGGTACATCCTTTGGCACGCCCAGTGCGTCCGCTTTTGGCTCGGACATTACCGTAACGCTTCGTATTCCGCCAAACAGCTCAGGAATTTTTCCGGGGTGGTGAAAGTGGTGGAACTCGTCGATCGTTACAAAGAACCGGCGTATCGGCGGGCGCTTCTCGAGTGTTTTAAGCCGGGGACGAAGTTTCATACGTTGCTTGATCGCATCGGAGAAGTTTTTCATCTGAAGCTTGACAGCGACGATCCGCATACCAGATTTGTTTTTGAAGCGGCGACTGTCACGTTGCCGTTCTTTGAACACATTCGCTGTTGCGCGGTGAAGCAGCCGGAGATTCATGCGAAAGAATGTTTCGTCGTCGAAGGCATCTTGGAAAGGAGTTATCGTGAAAAAAACGAAATACCATTCTGAAATCGTAGCGGATGAAAAGCGGGCACCCGAAATACTGAGGATTCTCTACGGAGAGTACGTCGATTCTCGGAAATTGTTTCGATACGTGAATCGTGAAACACACGCACCGCAACGAAAGTATGTTCCGGCCGACGTGCCCCTTGGAGGCTTCGAACATCGGAAATGGCTCTTTTTTGCAGCGATGACCGATCGCCGAGAAGAAAGCGAGCGGGTCTACGCGAGCCACAAGAGGCTTTTCTCCCGGGCGCGATTTCTGTATACGGATGAAGTTATGGAGATGCCTCCGCAAAGGATCGCTGAGATTCTCAAATCGGAAAAAATCGGCTCTCCCGGTCAGTCGGCCAAGTATTGGCCGCGCTGCACCGAGACGCTGTATGGTGATTTTTTTGGCGATCCGATTCATCTGTACAAGGAAAAAAGTATCGCCGCGCTCCTCGCTTTCAAGAAGAGCCGCGCAAAAGAACCGCTTCCCGGGTTCGGTCCGAAGATTCTCTCGCTCCTTTCGTTGTTCTACGAAGAGCTCGGATTGATGCAGATGCCGGAAGACGCTTTTCCGGTCGATGTTCACGTGCAGCGCTTCGCGATTTCCACGGGTATCATCCAAGGAAGCGGTAAGGTGACAAACGAAGACGTCGAAAAAGTGCTTCGGCCGCTTTTGTGTGCCGTGGTTCGGGAAGAAGGGTGGTCGGCGCTGGAACTTTCTCACGCGATTTGGTTTCTAGGGAATCGTTTGTGCAAAGGATGTTACCAGAAGAGGGCGGCAGAATTCCTCTGCCCGGCGTATGGCTATTGTGGCGGCTCTATTTCGACAAAGCCGTACTTCCGTCACGGCGTCTGGGATTTCGATGCTTTGCGTCACCGTAAAGGCGGTGATCGGGATTTCATCCTGTTCGAAAACGCGCCGCTCTTTACTGTTTCCGGTGGCTGATATTATCAGCCACCGGATTTTCTTTTTGGCTTTTTTGGGCTATGATACGAGATATATGAAGAAAAAATTAGGACAAGAAATAGAACGGATAGCAAACGAGCTTATTGCCAGTAAGGTGGGCGAGCATTTTTGTGTTGAGCATTCTGTAATGCGACCTACAAACGATAGCTTCGGTGACTATACGAGCAATGTGGCTTTATTAATTGCGAATCAGCTCGGTAAATCTCCCGTCGAAGTGGCGTCTATGATACAAGAAAGAATCGCCTTTCCAGAAATCGAAAGAGTTGAAGTCGCCGGACCCGGTCATCTCAATTTTTTTCTCAGCCAACATTATTTTTCTGATCTTATCGGGGAGATCCTTGTGAAAGGAAATCATTATGGAGACGATCTTTTTGGTATTGGCGAAAAGGTGAATAACGAATTCATTTCCGCCAATCCGACGGGACCGCTTCATCTCGGGAACGCGCGCGGGGGATTTTTGGGTGATACGCTTTCGCGCGTGCTCCGCAAAGCCGGATACGAAGTGACAAACGAATACTATGTGAATGACGCGGGTGAGCAGATTGTAAAACTGGGACACAGCGTGCTTGGGGATAGCGAAGCGGTCTACGGGGGTGAATATATCGATGAGCTTCAGGAGAAGATTGGGACCGTCGGCGATGCGAAGGAAATCGGTGAAAAAGCGGCGGTGTACGTGATGGAGGAAATGATCAAGAAAACACTCGCTGATAAGATGAGGGTGTGTTTTGATGCGTTCGTATCCGAAAAGCGGGACGTGATCGAGTCAGGATGTGTCGATAGGGCGATCGATAGACTCAAAGAAAAAAAACTGACGTACGAGGCCGATGGCGCACTGTGGCTCCGGACGACCGATTTCGGTGACGACAAGGATCGCGTCCTTAAAAAAAGTGACGGTACGAAGACATATTTCGCCTCCGATTGCGGGTATCTTTTGTACAAGAAGGAACGCGGTTTTAAGATACTCATTCTGACGTTCGGCGCGGATCATCACGGCTATGTGGCGCGTTTGCGTGCAGCGGCAAACGCTTTGGGATTTTCCGGAGAAATGAAATTTCTTTTGGTGCAGCTCGTGAAGCTCGTGAAAGACGGACAGGAAGTACGGATGAGCAAGCGTGCCGGCAACGTTGTGACGATCGACGAGCTTATCGAAAAAGTCGGATACGACGTGGCGCGTTTTTTCTTTCTCCTGTACGCGCCGGAGACACATATGAATTTCGATCTCGGACTGGCCGAGGAACGCTCGCAGAAGAACCCGGTATTTTATGTACAGTATGCGCACGCGAGGCTCGCGAGCGTACTCCGCAAAGCCGAAGAGGAGGGATTTTCCGCGGATAATGCCGACCTCTCGCTCCTCTTACATCCTAAAGAGCGCGAGCTTATGCGCGAGCTTTCTTTTTTTCCGGAGCTTGTCGGGATGATCGCGAAGGATTTTTCCGTCCATAAGCTGCCACAGTACGCCATCCGTCTCGCTGACAAACTGCATTCGTTTTACGACGTCTGCCGCGTGATTGATGGCGATAAGAAGGATCTTTCCGTGGCGCGTCTCTCGCTTATCCGTGCGGTCAAAATAGTGCTTGGTGAAACGCTCGATCTGATGGGTATCGAGGCGCCAGAAAAGATGTGAAACAAAAATGATCGGAAGATTACCGAAAAAATACCGGAAGAAATACGAGAAGAAGCTCGGGTGGGATGAAGAGCTCGTGTTTTTTGCTGTGAAAGTGGTCGGTTCGACGGGATTGTTTTTCGTCGTCGCGATCGGAATCGACGCGTATCGATGGTGGCCATAAAGATATGGGAAGAATCATTTTTTATCTCGTGCGGCACGGCGAAGCGGAAAACAATGTCCGCCACATCTTGAATTCCTTGCCGGAAAAGAGCGAGTATCCGCTGACAGAACTCGGCCGAAAGCAAGTGCAAACGACAGCAGACGTCCTCGGAGCGGCCAAAGCGGACGCTTTGTGGAGTTCGCCAATCCTGCGGGCGCGGCAGACGGCGGAAATGATCTCGGCGGCGACGGGACTTACGGTGAATATCGATGACCGGCTCTGCGAAGTACGGTTCGGTATTTTCAATGGGCAGGCGCAGGAAGCGTTTCTGGAAAAATATCCGAAAGCCGAGATGCGTCTGTCTCCCGATCCGACGGATGGCGTCGAAAGCTATCTCGATATCCGCGTGCGTCTGACCGGATTCTTGCGGGATATGGAGGAGAGATACTCCGGAAAAAAAGTGATCATCGTTTCGCACGGCGATACGCTTGAGCAGTTCCACGGTATCCTGACCGAAGAGGCCCCCGGCCGTTCTGCTACTGGCTGGTATCCGGCCAAAGGTTCGTGCACGGAAATAGCCTGGGAGATGTGATAGAATGAAGGAGAAGTGATACTCCTATGGAGAACGGAAAACAAAGAAAAGTGTGCATTATCGATGATGATCCCGATCTGCGCGATATTTATGGTCGCGTATTCCGACGAGAAGGTTTTGAAGTGCTGGTGGCTGAGAATGGCGAGGTAGGGCTCAAATGTGTCCGTGAGTCGCGGCCGGACGCGATCATCCTCGATTTGCAGATGCCGATAAAGGGCGGGTTCGAAGTGTTGCGGGAGTTGCGGATGGATGCTGCGCTTGCCGCGATCCCGGTGGTCATCCTTAGTAACGTCGATGATGAAAAAGCGTTCAGCGAAGCGGAAGGGTCACAATCCTGCTATTATCTCCTTAAAGTAATGACACCTCCGCAGAAAGCGGTCGACATCGTCCTTGAAGCGCTGCGTGACAAGAAAGATTGATTTTTCCAATGGGGCGGAGTATGATGGACGTACAATTCATCGAAAGGCGATGAAGGGATCATCCTCCCGGAGCTGCGAGAAGAAATCCGCCAATGAGCGGAAAGTAGAATTCGCCGGATCTGCCCGTAATAGCAGGAATGAAGGTCTGCTCTTTGCCACAGTTGGCGGAGACGGATGAACTAAGGTGGTACCACGTTTGATCTCAGGCGTCCTTGGCACAGTTTCGTGTTAAGGATTTTTTGTTTTAAGCGAGAAACCTATGAAATTCGAAAAAGTCTCGTCGCAGGTGAGTTTCCCGAAGCTTGAAGAAGAAATTCTCACCTATTGGGAGGAGAATAAGATTTTCGAGAAGTCGGTCAAGAAAAATCCCGAGGATAAGACATTCATATTTTACGAAGGGCCGCCGACGGCGAACGGCAAGCCGGGACTGCACCACGTCTTGGCGCGCTCATTCAAGGACATCATTCCGCGGTACAAGACGATGAAAGGCTACCGCGTGGAGCGCAAGGCCGGCTGGGATACGCACGGACTTCCGGTGGAGCTCCAAGTAGAAAAAGCGCTCGGCCTTCGGAACAAGCAGGATATCGAGAACATCGTTCCGGGCGATGCGCGCGCGAGCGTGATCGAGTTTAACAAGAAGTGCAAAGAGTCCGTATGGGAATATCGTGACCTTTGGGAAAAGATGACGCGGCGGATGGGGTACTGGGTGGATATGGAGCATCCGTATGTGACGTACGAGAACGAGTATATCGAGTCGGTGTGGTGGCAATTGGCACAGATCGCCGAAATGAAAAACGAGAAAGGGGAGAGTTTTCTCTACAAGGGACACAAAGTCGTACCGTACTGCTATCGTTGCGGGACGGCGCTCTCGTCGCACGAGGTGGCGCAAGGCTACCAGACCGTGAAGGACAATTCGGTGTATGTGAAGTTCAAGGTGAAAGCCGGTCAAAGGATCGGCGATTTTACGACGGACGACAAGACATATTTTCTCGCATGGACGACGACACCGTGGACACTACCAGGGAACGTGGCGTTAGCAATAAAGAATGATATTGAATATATTGTTCTGAATAATAAAGAATTAAAAGAGAGGTATATTTTTGCTCGTACGAGACTACCTGATTTTCTTGAGCTGAGAGAGTTTTTGCAACGGGCAGAAATAGAAAATGAAGTTTTCTACGTATTTAATGGTAGTCAATTGCAAGGAGTGAAATATGAATCTCTCTACGAAACTGCCGGGAAGGATGCAGAGACAAGCTATAAAGTAGTGGTGGGGGATTTCGTGACGACGGATTCCGGTACGGGCATCGTGCATATCGCGCCGGCGTTCGGTGAGGACGATGCCAATGTCGGGCGGGAGAACGGCTTGCCGACGCTTCTCACCGTCGAAGCGGATGGCACGCTCGCAAAAGGCTTTAGCTTGCCGGGCGAGGGTATACCGGTCAAGAAGAAGAACGACAAAAACCGCTATGCTGTTGACGATCTGATCATCGAAGATTTGAAAAAACGGAATTTATTCTTCAAGGAAGAAGTGTATGAGCACGAGTATCCTTTCTGCTGGCGCTGCGATACGCCGCTCGTCTACTATGCCAAGCCGTCGTGGTTCATCCGGATGAGCGGATTGCGCGAAGCGCTCGTCCAAAATAACGAAGAAGTGAATTGGGTGCCGGAACATATCAAGGAAGGTCGTTTCGGCGAATGGCTCTCCGGCGCGAAGGACTGGGCGATTTCTCGCGAACGGTATTGGGGCACGCCGCTCCCCATTTGGGAATGTGAGAAGTGCGATGCGCGCAAGGTAATTTCTTCGGTTGACGAACTGACGAAATTGTCCGGGAAAACTCTGGAGGATGTGCACAAACCGTACATCGATGACGTGACGTTCGCTTGCGGGTGCGGCGGGACGATGAAGCGGACACCGGAAGTTTTGGACGTGTGGTTCGATTCCGGCGCGATGCCGCTCGCACAGTTCGCGTATCCGAACAGATCCGACGAAACCGTAAAGCAAAAAATCGAGACAGGAACGTATTTTCCGGCCGATTATATCTGCGAAGCGATCGATCAGACTCGCGGCTGGTTCTATACACTTCACGCTATCGCGACGCTCCTTCGCAAAGCCGGGAAAATGCCGGCCGGCAACGCGTACAAGAACGTCATCTGCCTCGGACATATTCTTGACGCGCAGGGCAAGAAGATGTCGAAGTCCAAGGGTAACGTCATTGATCCGTTCCAAATGTTCGAGGAGTACGGTGCCGATCCTTTGCGGTGGATGCTCTTCTCCGTCAATCAGCCGGGGCTTCCCAAGCGTTTCGACGTGAAAGGGATGCGCGACGTGCAGAACCGCGTGTTTCGGATGCTCTGGAACTCGTACTCGTTCTTTATGACGTACGCGTCGATCGACGGATGGCAGCCGAAAGCCAATACGAAATCATCGGAACATCTGCTTGACCGATGGATCGTTTCAGAATTGCAGACGCTCAGAAGAGAAGTCGACGGATCGCTCGAGGCATATGATGTCTATACTCCGACCAAGAAAATCGAAATATTCATCGACAATCTTTCGAACTGGTATATCCGCCGTTCACGCGATCGTTTTTGGAAATCAGAAGACGATGCCGACAAGGAACAAGCATATCAGACTCTGTATGACGTACTCGTGACACTCTCGAAACTGATGGCGCCGTTTACGCCGTTCATCGCGGAAGAAATTTATCGCGGATTGTGCGGAGAAGAATCGGTCCATCTCGCTGATTGGCCGGTGACGGATGAAAAATTGATCAATGAAAAGCTCAATGAGGATATGAGGCATGCGCGTTTTATTGTGACGATGGGTCTTAAGTTCCGCGCTGATAAGAAAATGAAAGTGCGACAACCGCTTCGGTCTGTAATTGCGCGTCCCATTGAAAAAGAACTGCAAGACATTGTCGTTGATGAATTGAACGTGAAAGAATATAGAGGTCGTGGTGATATGGGAGAACTTGTCGAGCTCGATCTGACGATAACGGAAGACTTGAAGCTCGAGGGCGAGATGAACGAGATCAATCGCGCCATTCAGGATGGACGCAAGAAAGCAGGCTTCAACGTCGAGGACCGCATCACGCTCGGCTACATCGGTAAGGAAAAGGTTTTTGAGAAATTTGGCGATGAGATCGCGAAGAAAGTGCTCGCGACCGAGGTGAAAAACGAAGACCTCGCCGATGCCGAGTACCGCGAGACAGTCACGATCGATGGAGAAGAATTTTCATTTTCACTCAAGCGTCAGTAAAAAAAAGAAAGACGAAGCAATGCTTCGTCTCGGTGCAAGACTGATCGATGTCAGTGACGGATAGCCCGATAAATGGCCTCTGCCTGTTCGTTTTTCCGGTCGAAAGAATAGAATCCGCCGTTGAATGTGATGGTGACGTAAAACGATCCCGACGGGGCATTCTTCTTGCAGTGATCCAAAACGTCGGCAATCCCGACAAAATGATTTTTTCCGATGGTGAAAGCGTTGTTGTTGGTGTGCAGGACGGAAAACCCCGAGGCCCGGTGACCCTTCTGGTACCGGAAGTAGAGATCGACTTGCTGAGAGTTGTCTCCCGCGAATCCCCACTCGAGCGATCCTTGGACGAAGGCGAGAACACAGTCCGGATCCTTATGCTTGAAAACGGCTTCTTCGCGACCGGTTTCCTTTTCCCGCTCCACGACTTCGTACGGCTCGTAAGCGTTCTTTTTGGTAACGAACATCTCGGTCATAGATCCTCCTTTTTCAGTCTGTCGGTTCGATGCTATCCTGAGGAAGAACAATGTGTAGAACTTGTCATATTGGATAAAAATTGTCAATGGAACTGCGCTACAATGCCATCGTTTTGAAAAAGAAAGAGATCGGTGAAACCGATCGTTTGTACACGCTCTATACCTTTGAACAGGGCAAGGTGCAACTGGTCGGGAAAGGCGTGCGCAAGCCGGAAGCGAAACTTGCTGGACAGCTCGAAACTTTGACACAGGGATCGATTATCGCTGTCAAAGGGCGAGGGATCGGGAAGATCGCCGGTGCGGTCGCAGAGGACATTTTTCCGGCATTACGTGGAGATTTCGACATCTTGCATCGGGTGCTTGGCAATATGAGCGTTTTCGAACGTCTCGTCGGTTGGGACGAACCTGACCCGGAGCTCCACCAGCTCCTTTCCGGATATCTACTATTAGCCGATCGTTTGGCTTTGGATGGCAAAAAAGAGAAAGTTTTTCTTTTGTCGGAAGGATTTTTGTTTCAGTTCTTCTCGCATCTTGGCTATCGGATTGAGACGGGGATCTGCGCGGTATCGGGCGAGCGGTTACGGACCGGAGAACGGCATTTTTTCAGCCCGAGCCAGGGAGGAATGCTGTCTGGCGAACATCATCATAATGGCGAGCATTCGTTTCCGGTGAGCGAGAACGCTATCAAACTCATCCGGCTTTTTCTCAACAATCGTCTCGAGGCCTTGCCGCGCGTTTCTGCCGAAGAGCGTGATCTTCGTGAGATCAGCCAGATCGCCCGGCATTTTTTCCGTTGGATCGACCGCTGACGGTTTGAAGAAGGTGGATTTTTTGGTATCATAAAGGAAAACAAAACGTTTTTCCTATGGCACTCCAAGAACTCAATGACAAGCTGCATGGTCGCGAACTGCATTTGGACCGGGCGCGTGAGCATACGCCGTTTGAGCCCGGGCAGGACAACGTGAGCCAAGAAACCTTGCAAACGTTTCAAACGACGGAAGCGTGGCAGGAACATACGCCCGATTTGTCCGAGAGACTCGCTCTCGATCTTGCCAAGCAAAAGAAGCGACGGAAGATCGCCATCATCATAGGCAGCATCGCGGGGATCATCCTTCTCGGTGGATTGGTACTGAAGATCCGTTCGATGCTTTTCGATGAGGATCGCGTGGAAATTTCCTTTTCGGGACCAAAAAGCGTCGCGAGCGCAGAAATGATTGCCTTTACGTTCAATTACGGGAACGATAATCTCGCAGCGCTTAATGATGCGACACTTATCCTCTCGTACCCGGAATCCTTTCATCCGGAAGCCGGCGCCGGTATCACGGTTACTGGCTTGCGGGCAGAAGTCTCTCTCGGCACGATCAAACGGAACGCACATGGTAAAGTGGCCGTCAATGGGAAATTCTACGGATCAAAAGGTGAGCTAGCATACATCAAAGGCACGCTTCGCTTTACACCGAACGGAACGACAAGCGCACTCGAACGCGTGACGCAGATCGGCGTGAATGTCGCTTCATCACCGCTCTCGCTTGGAATAACTGCGCCGCAAGAGCTCGCTACCGGACAGGAAGTCGAGTATGTCGTGGAGTACGATAACGCGGGCGGACTTCCATTTTCGAACATCAAGGTCAAGATGGAGTATCCGGAAGGATTCAGTTTCGTATCGGCGGAACCACGGCCTTCCGAAGGCGATGCCGTGTGGTATCTCGGCAATCTTTCCGCCTCGGCGCAGGGAAAAATCACGATCCGCGGCGTTCTGACCGGCGCGCGCGATGAGTACAAGCATATCAAAGGGATGATCGGTTTTTTCCAGGGAGACGGAACATTCGTTGCGTATGGAGGAAATGAGCGCCAGACTCGCATTATGGCATCGCCACTCTCCATTTCGCAGACGGTGAACGGATTGTCCGAGAACGTGAGCGCCAATCCGGGCGAGTTTCTTCGCTATACCATCTCGTATCGCAATACCGGTGATCTCGGGATGCGCGATGCGATCGTGACGCTCGAAGCCGATTCCTCGCTTCTTGATATGAGCCGATTGATGCTTATAAAAGGATCGTATGATCAGGCGCGCAAAGCATTCATATGGAAAGCATCCGATGTGCCGGAGCTTGCGAAGCTCGATTCCGGCGAGAGCGGAGAAATCTCGTTCAGCGTGCCGGTCGCCGCGAATGTTCCGGCCCATACGAGTATCAAGTCCGTGGCGAAAATCGACAGTCCGGATATCCCGATGCCGCTCGGATCGAACAAGATCGTCGGCAGCGATACGCTCTATGTGAAGCTTGGTTCGGATATCGCGCTCAGCCTGAAAGGATACTATCAGGATGCTCTGCTACCGAACACCGGCCCCATTCCGCCCATCGTCGGACAGGAGACGACGTACACATTCCGATTGAATTTTGCGAATGCCGCGAACGATCTGACGAATACGCGTGCCGTGGTTGCGTTTCCGTCAGGAATACGGTATACAGGAAAATCCCTTCCCGAAAGCGAGACGATCACGTTCAATGATCGGACGAACGAGCTTTTTTGGGATATGGGAACATTTTCTCCGGGAACCGGAGCGCGGGAGATTTCTTTCCAGATCGGATTGACGCCTCTGCCGAATCAGGTCGGCAAGGAAGCGATTCTTGTGAACAGCGTCGTCTTTACGGCCAAGGATTCGTTTACGGGTAAGGATATCCGTGTTGAGCAGGGAGCAAAGACCACGTTTTTATCAGAAGATTCTTCCGTGGGAGCGAATGGCTCCTTACCGCGCCTGGCGCCCTAAGCAGACTATGCCGAAATTCACTATCGAAACAACCGCCGACGGCCGCCGTCGAGGTGAGCTTGTGACTCAAACGGGGAGCGTACGCATCCCCTTTTTTATGCCGGACGCGACGCGCGCCTCGGTGCGCGGGATAACGTCCAAAGAGATCGCGGAAACCGGTATTCAAGCGTTGGTCGTCAACACGTACCATCTTTTGCTCCAGCCGGGAGAAGAGTTGATTCGGCGAGCCGGAGGTATTCATTCGTTTATGCATTGGAACGGTCCGATTTTGTCGGATTCCGGCGGATATCAGGTGTACTCGCTTATCCATAAGCACCCGGAAACGGGCCGTATTACCGAAGAAGGAGCGGAATTTCGGTCGATGCTCGACGGTAAAAAACATTTGTTGACGCCGGAACGCGCGATTCAGATCCAGTTCGATCTTGGTGTCGATATGATGGTCGTGCTCGATGACCCGCGTCCGAACAACGCGCCGGAAGAGGAGATCGCTCAGGCGGTGGAACGCACTATCCGTTGGGCGGTGCGGTGTAAGGAAGAATACGAACGGCAAGTGTGCGCGCGCAAAATGACGGAGGATACGCGACCGCTTCTCTTCGGGGCGGTGCAGGGCGGGATGGTGCGTGAGTTAAGGAAACGTTGTGTGGAGGGGCTGACAGCGATCGGTTTCGACGGATATGGTTTTGGAGCGCGACACGTGGATCAGGACGGTATATTTCTTGACGACATCGTGTCATACACCGCTTCCCTCATTCCCGAAGATCGTTTGCGGTTTGCGCTCGGTGTGGGAACGCCGCAGGATATCGCCCGTTGTTATAAGGCCGGGTGGGATATGTTTGATTGCGTCATTCCGACACGCGAGGGAAGGCATGGTCGCCTTTTCCTTTGGAAAGGCGAAAGTACAAATTTCAAAGTACAAAATTCAAACGAAGATGGAGAATCGTTTTATGAGACGATAAATATTCAGAACGAGCAGTATAAGGAAGATTTTTCGCCGGTTGATCCCTCGTGCGATTGTGAACTGTGTACGAAATATACGCGAGCGTATCTGAGGCATCTTTTTCGGGCCAATGAACCGCTGGCGCCACGGCTTGCCTCTCAGCATAACTTACGTTTCTACGCACGGCTGATGGAGAAGCTCGTTGTCTGAAAAAAAAGAAAAGGCGGCCAAAAGGGTGGTCGCCTGAATTTTTGTTCGCTTACGAACTCCGCCGTCAGTACCGCGGCATTTCCCGATCGTTGTCTTGGCAACGGCGGAAGAGCAAGTTTGCCGCATTGATCCGATAAGCCAAATCGAGGAGTTTTTCTGACCTCCCGTCGTTTATGTGTCGGATGATACGGTCCGCGTTGAGAGAATGCCTCAGGGTGTTGAGCGCTGCCTCGAGACAATGGAGCGTGTCGGTCGCGAATCCGTTCAAGATATGCTTCTCGACGTGCTTGTTGCCGGGAAAAAGATTGAGAAGAAATTGACCGAACGCCGGCGAATACAACTTGACGTTCCGTGCTTTTTCCACGAGCAACCGGCCGTACGTATCTGTATGCTTCTCATTCTTGTTCATAATCGGTACCTCCTTTTTTTCCGGAAGCTTCAGGCATCCGAATGTTGAATTTCCGTTGTTCGTAACGGTGGGAGAAGAATGCCCACAGGAACGCGACCGGAATAATAAGGACAAGCAAGACGTCACCGTCCTGCAATGCTTTCCACCAAAACGATTCCATACGTCCTCCGCGGAAGGGTTGAAAAAAATCCGAATTTCGGCTACGATGAGCTGATTGTTGAAGGTGCCGTTTCGAGTTATACTGGATAGGCAGGAAATTGTCAATTCTAACCGTTTTTCCTTATTCTATGGCCGAAAAAAAGAACGAAGTGTTCGAAAAAATCGTTTCTCTCGCCAAACGGCGCGGATTCGTGTTTCCGTCGTCGGAAATCTATGGCGGTTTCGCGGCGGTATATGACTACGGTCATTATGGTACGTTGTTGAAAAACAATATCCGCGATTTGTGGTGGAAGGCGATGATCCAGCTTCGTGACGATGTCGTTGGGCTTGATTCGGCTATCTTTATGCATCCGCTCGCGTGGAAGGCATCGGGACACGTGGACGGCTTCAATGATCCGCAAGTGGACTGTCGACAGTGCAAAGCACGTTTTCGAGCCGATCATCTGCTCGAGGAATTCGGCATTGAAGCTGACAAGGCGACGATCGAGTTCATCAATGACGAACTCGGCAAGCTTCGTGAATCCGGGAAATTGAAATGCGCGAATTGTGGAAGCAAGGATCTGACCGACGCCAAGGTCTTTTCGCTTATGGTGAAGTCGAACCTCGGCTCGCCGACGGAAGCGCTTTCTGAGGAGAATGTCGTGTATCTGCGTCCCGAGACGTGCGGTGGCATCTATCTTGAGTACAAGAACACCGTCAATTCTGCTCGTGTGAAGCTCCCATTTGGTATCGCGCAGGTCGGCAAGGCGTTTCGGAACGAGATCGTGGCGCGACAGTTTATCTTTCGTACCCGCGAATTCGAGCAGATGGAAATGCAATACTTCCATCACCCTTCCCAGACATCCGAGAAGTATGAGGAGTGGAAGGCGGCCCGTTTCTTATGGTATGCGCTTCTCGGCATCCCAAAGGACAAGATCCGCTTCCACAAGCATGACAAGCTCGCGCACTATGCGTCCGAGGCCTATGACATCGAGTATGATTACGCCTCACTCGGCGGCTTTAAGGAAGTGGAGGGTATCCACGCACGGGGTGATTGGGACCTCTCGCAACACAGCAAGTTTTCCGGCGAGGACCTTTCATACTTCGACGAGAAGACGAATGAACGCTTTATCCCGCATATTATGGAAACTTCCGTCGGTTTGGCGCGTCTCTTTTTGATGGTGCTTGATAATGCCTATACGGAGGAGGAAGTGAAGGAGGGAGATACCCGTACAGTGATGAGATTTCCGAAGACGCTCGCGCCGGTGAAGGTTGCAGTTTTCCCGCTTCTCAAGAACAAACCCGAGCTCGTTGCGAAGGCGCGAGAGATATATGATACGCTCAAACAGAGCTTTCAGTGCGAATTCGACGATAATGGCAATGTGGGCAAGCGCTATCGTCGGCAGGACGAGATCGGCACGCCGTACTGTGTGACCGTCGATTTTGACACGCTGGGACAGGGCGAGGACAAATCTCTCGAAGGTACGGTCACCGTCCGCGACCGCGATACGATGGAGCAGATCCGCATCCCGATAGCCGAACTGAAAGACTATCTTTCAAAGAGTTTTTGAATATAATTACAAAACCATTATGTCAATGGAATTTAAGTCGACAGACGAAAGTTTAGATGCTTCTATCTTTTCTACGATAAGATTTCGTGTGCCGCAGTTCCAAAGGCCGTATTCTTGGACGGAGGATCAGGTGAATGATTTTTGGGATGATCTTACCGGGGATGGCCTAGGGTTTTTTATTGGGCAGTTTATATTTAATTTCGAAAATTTTGAATCGACTGGGTTTGTTGATGTAATTGATGGGCAGCAGAGAATTACCACAATAACGTTATTTTGTGTTGCTTTAAGAGAGGTTGCAAAATCCATAGGTGATTTGGAGTCGGCCGAAATTATTCAGGAGCGATCTATTGCTGCATCGAAAGATTTTGATGGAGTAAAATATAGGTTTGTAGCGTCGCCGTCAATAGAAGTTTTTTTTAGAGATGTAATCCAGGATGAAGAGAATGGAGAGATTGTATTAGATTTGGCTCAAAATGAAGAACAAAAAAATATTGTAAAAAATTATCTTATCCTCAAGCAGAAAATAGAAGAGTCGATAGGTGGTTTGCAGCGCGAGGAAAGAGTGAATCAGATAAGGGTTTTGTTTAATAAAATTAGAAGTACAAAGGTTATATTGACAAAAATTTTTAACGAAGATGACGCATTTGAAATTTTTGAAACTGTGAATGCTAGAGGCGTAGAACTATCCGTTGCTGATCTTTTGAAAAACTATATTTTTAGAAAAGTAAAACAGGAGGGTAGGGATATTGATGATTTACAATTGAAGTGGACGGAGATAAAAGACAATCTTGAAGATGCTGAAGTTGATATAACAAAGTTTTTGAGATATTATTGGCTCTCAAAGTATGATTTTATTCCAGAAAAAAAATTATTTAGGGAAATAAAGAAGAAAGATTTTCGATCATATTTTGATGTTCTTGAAGACTTACAAAAGAATAGCGAGCTTTTGAATGCTCTTAGAACATTAAACTACGATTGGGATGAAGTCCGTAATGGAGAAAAGATCCGCTGTACGTTGGATGGAATACGAATTATGGATGTAATGCAATGTTATGTATTACTTCTGACCTTAATGAGGAATATAACGGAGTTGCCCGATAGTACTTGGAGAGTTTTTCAGGCAGTTGAAAAATTTAATTTTCTTTACCATTCTATTTCTAGGCAACCGGCAAATAAAGTAGAAAAACTTTATCAATCGTATGCAAAAACAATAGAAGATGTGCTTGCTTTAGAAACAGAAAATTCTTCAAAGCAGAAAGATATACAGCATATTTTCGATAACTTGATTCAGGAACTTAGGAATCTTATTCCGCCATATCAAGTTTTTTTGAATGGTTTCCGAGCGTTAAGTTATAAGAAACGCGCACTTGTTAATTATTGTCTTGCGCGAATGGAAGAGACGATGGGGACCGAAGAAAAGATAATAAATTATTCCCGGGTTAATATAGAACATATTCTTCCAAAAAATCCAGGAAAGGATTGGAATTTGTCAAAAAAAGATATTCGTAAGTATGTTGATAATATTGGGAATTTAACTCTTCTTGGGAAGAAAAATAATTCAAGAGTTGGAAATAAATCAATACAGGATAAAATTAAAATTTTAGAGGATTCTACTGAGATAAAGATGACGAAAGAGTTGCTTGAAGATATCAAGGTTAATAATTCTATTTGGTCTGAGAAGGAGATAAATGCTAGAGCTGATAAGATGGCAGAAGAGGCATATAATTATATTTGGAAGTTCTAATCATGAAATATCAGAAACACGTGTTGAAAAATGGGCTCCGGATCATCCTCGCGCCGATGCAGGATACTGGGACGGCGACGGTGATCGTGATGACAGGGGTCGGCTCACGCTATGAGACGGGTCGGGAGAACGGGCTCGCGCATTTTCTCGAGCATATGATGTTCAAGGGGACGAAGAAACGTCCCAACACGTTCGACATCACGCGCGAACTCGACGGTCTTGGCGCCGAGTATAACGCGTATACCGCTAAGGACCATACGGCCTATTATGCCAAAGTGGAAGCGCATCATTGGGACAAGGCACTCGATATCGTGAGCGACATCTTTCTCCATGCCACGCTCTCACCGGAGGAGATCGAGCGCGAGCGCGGTACGATTCTCCAGGAAATCAATATGTACGAGGATATGCCGGCGCGTCGTGTGGGTGAACATTTCGAAAAATTGCTTTACGGCACGCACCCACTCGGAACAGAAATTCTCGGGCCGAAAGAAAATATCAAATCGTTCAAGCGAAAAGATTTTATCGAGTATCTTTCGCGCGGTTATACGGCCGAGAACGTCGTGGTCGGCGTGGCGGGCAAGATCGACCCGAAGAAAGTGCTCAAAGAAATCAAGACACATTTTTCCGAGATCCGTCCGGGGAAGAGGCCTGTATTCAAGAAGATTACGGAAGGACAAGCGAAACCAGGGCTGACGCTTCATCATAAAAAGACCGATCAGACACATTTTGTCTTGGGCACGCGCGCGTACGCTATGGAGCACAAGGATCGGTTCGCACTGGCGGTCCTCTCGAATATCCTGGGCGGAGGAATGTCATCGCGGCTCTTCATCCAGGTGCGGGAGCGGCGCGGGCTCGCATATAGCGTCCATACGAATATCGATACGTACCATGATGCCGGGTACTTGGCGACGCAGTGCGGTGTGGAACACGAGAATCTGGAAAAGACACTCCGGGTTATTCTCGACGAATACCACAAGATCTCAACAGAAAAAGTGAGCGACGAGGAGCTTTCCCGTGCGAAAGAGAATATCAAGGGTCATTTTGCCTTGGGACTTGAAGGATCGGACGATATCGTCGGATATCTCGTCACGCAAGAAACGCTCCGGCATACCATCACGCTGCCGAAAGATCGTGTAAAAGCGATCGACAGGGTGACGGCGGACGATGTGCTCCGCGTGGCACAAGATGTTTTCCAGAACAAAAAGTTGAATCTTGCTGTCATCGGGCCGAAAACGAAAAAGGAAAAATTAGAGAAGCTACTTGTTCTATGACTTCCAACGAACACGTCGAAATCGGCACCAAGATTCTCTTTCGAACGATACTGGTCTTGGCCGGACTGTACGCGCTGTATCTTCTCCGCGACGTTGTTCTGCTCATACTCTTCGCGATCCTGACCGCGGCAGCGCTTTCGCCGGCGATCGCCCGGATCAAACGCTTCGGTCTTTCTCGTACTGCTGCGGTCATCGTCGCGTATGTGCTTCTTCTCTTCTGTGGCACCTTGCTTCTCTCGGTATTTCTTCCGCTCTTTTTCTCGGAAGTGAAAGAATTTCTCCGGAGCTGGCCGGAATACCTGCGTCGTCTCGACACACTCTTGACCGGTATCCAGGCCTATCTTAATCCGCTCGGCATAGAGTTCGAAAAAGAACAGTTCTTCAACGGCATTGAGAATGATTTTTCCGTGTGGCTTTCCGGTATCGTCGCGACGACACTCGGATTATTCCAAAGCTTCATCCATCTCATCGGTTATTTCTTCCTTTCGCTCTATCTTTCGCTGGAGGAGAAAGGTATCGAGAAATTCTTCCTTCTTTTGACGCCGAGGCAGTATCACGAGCACGCGCTTTCGATCGCTTCGCGGATGCAGGGAAAAGTGAGTCAGTGGCTCTTCGGACAGATGCTTCTGATGCTCATTGCGTTTGCAATGTATTATGTAGGTCTTTCGATTATCGGTGTGCCATACGCTCTCGCCATCGCGTTTTTTGGTGGACTGATGGAGATCCTGCCGTACATCGGTCCTTTGCTCGCGGCCATTCCTGCCGTACTGGTCGGCCTCCTCGTTTCGCCGGCTCTCGGTATCGCGGCACTCGCTTTCTATGTGGTGGCGCATCAGATCGAGGCACATATCATCGCCCCGCAGGTGATGAAGCGCTCCGCGTCGCTCAATCCGGTCGCGTTCATCATCGCCGTTCTTATCGGTGCCGAGCTTGGCGGCCCCTTGGGTATCGTCCTTTCCGTGCCGATCACGATGATTCTCTCGGTATTCGTGGAAGATATCCTCGTAAAACGACAAGACACCGTATGACTGGAACACTGTATATCGTTGCTACCCCCATCGGCAATTTGGCCGATATCACGCTGCGCGCGCTCGAGACGTTAAAGACGGTCGACACCGTGCTCTGTGAGGATACGCGCGTGACGGCGAAGCTTCTCGCACATTATGAGATCAAGAAATCACTCGTCTCGTTTCACGAACATACTGATGACAAGAAAGCGGAGGCGCTTGTCGCACGTCTGCAAGCAGGAGAGACATTTGCCCTCGTGACAGATGCCGGTACGCCGGGGCTTTCCGATCCGGGAAATGTCTTGGTCAAGTTGGCGACGGAAGCAAGAGTGAATGTCGTACCGATACCGGGCGTTTCCGCACTTACCGCACTCGTGTCGGTCGCCGGTATCGATATGCGCGAGTTTCTCTTTCTTGGGTTTCCGCCGCATAAGAAGGGGCGCGAGACGTTCTTCAAGAAAGTGGCGGCGAGCGAACTGCCGGTGATGTACTACGAATCCGTGCATCGTGTCGTCAAAAACCTCGAACTCCTCGCGACGTTCGCGCCAGAGAAGAAGATCATCGTCGGTCGCGAGTTGACCAAGATGTTCGAGGAGGTCCGTCGTGGCAGTATCGCGGACATCCTTGCCTATTATGGGGAGAAGGGTGCTAAGATAAAAGGGGAATTCGTGATAATCGTTTTTTGAGAAAAGAAAAAAGCCCGGGCAGCGTTGCTGTACGGGCTTCGTGAAAGAGGGAGTTCGGTTCGGGTCGAATCAGAAAAGACTGATAACCCACAGAATCCCCTC
This sequence comes from Candidatus Moraniibacteriota bacterium, assembly GCA_052034975.1. GTDB lineage: Bacteria > Patescibacteriota > Minisyncoccia > Moranbacterales > UBA1568 > UBA1568. The sequence goes on along the minus strand of JBPOIA010000014.1, from coordinate 313 downwards.
GGCGATGTAGCCGGCTGCGACGAACAGGCCGCAAAGACCGATTACGAAACCTATGGCAAAGAGAATTGCCATCGGTTTGCCGGGGAGACCAGCAGCCTTTTGTTGTGCTGCCAGCGTTTCCCTCCAACCCCGATCATGTGGATTCATGATATACTCCTCTCCTTGTGAAAAATTGTGAATGAACTATTAGAATATATATTATACACCCAAAAAGCATAAAAGTCAAGTATATATGCCCGGTAGTGAAAATTCAAGCAAACAAGCCTTTTTCTATGTCTATGTGCTTGAAAGTATGAGGTATAAAAATGAAATT
>JBPOIA010000004.1:0-2968 GCA_052034975.1 Candidatus Moraniibacteriota bacterium | reverse complement strand
GAGGAGGAAGGCGAGAACGATCAAGGAAAAGACGAGGATGGAGCCTTTTTTAGGGAAGAACGTACGCATAGGTGTTTTCTGTGTGTTTATTGGTTTTGTCACAAGGTGATTATATCACGGATTGTCTTTTTTTCAAAGAAAAAAGCTTCTTTCCGTATGTACAATTCCGGAAATTTCTCTTATGCTGAAACAAAAAAACGATGCTGCGAAATTTTTTTCTCCTTCTTGTTTTCGTCTTCGCGGGAATATCTTTTTTTCTCACGCCTCACGCGCAGGCGGCGGGGGCACTCTTCATACGCGAAGTCCGCTGTGCGACCGGTGATCACAAATTCATCGAGCTTGGCAACCGTTCGAACGCGTGCCTCACAAAAGAGGAGACAAAGCGCTACCAACTGAAAAAATATCCTTCCGGAAGCGATACACAGAGTTCGATCGTTGTCTTGCCCGCGATCGATGTCCCGAAAGACGGGTCGTTTCTTTGGGCGAAGAAGGACGATGAGCTCTCCGCATCACTTGCGGATGTTCAGACGACCGCAACGATCGCCACGAACACGAGTATCGGCCTTTTCTACGATGGAACACTCATCGACAGCATCGTCTGCGGCACGGAAACGGATCGTTTCAGCGGCAACGCTTCGCCTCTCCCCAGAAATCCCCTCAAAGGCGAAGGGTTGGCGCGTGCAAATGTTTCCGATCCCTGGGAAATCGTTTCCATCTCGACACCGGCCGGCACCGGTGGAAACGCCTGCGAGGAAGAATCCCCTCTGCCCGATCCATTGCCAAAGACATACGCTATTTCCATCAATGAGATCCTGCCGAATCCATCCGCGAAAAATGACGCCGGAGAATTCATCGAGCTTTCCAATGCCGGCCAAAACGCAACCGATCTCTCCGGTTTTGTTCTCCGCGATGCGTCCAAGACAGGTACGTATGTCTTCCCTGCCGGATCAATAATTGAAGCAGGCGGATACTTCGTCGTCACCGACCAGATGTTCACGTTCTCGCTCAACAATACCAACGAAACGCTCTCGCTTTTTGATGATAAGAACCGGCCGATCGATGCCGTGACATATGGAAAAACGAAAGAGGGCGTGTCGCTCAATCGCACGGCAGCGGGTCTCCGCGGCGGCTCACCAACGCCGGGAGCATCAAATATCATCAATACTCTTCCTGAAACGAAGGAAAAGGTCCCGAAGAAGGGATCAAGAGGTATCCCGGTGGATTTTTCCGCCAAAGGAAAGGATACGGACGGACAAAAACTGAAATATGTCTGGGACTTCGGTGACGGACACAAGAGCTACAAGGCCGATACGTCCCATACGTACGAGGAGAACGGGACATACGCGGTAACCCTTACGACAACCGACGGTGTCGAAGATACGATTGAGACATTCTCGATCGATATCCGTTCGTACGAGCCGCCGGATATCCGTATCGTCTCGCTCGTACCGAATCCGGTCGGCAAGGATAGCGAGAATGAGACCATTGTCATCAGAAACCGCGGAAAAAAGGACGTGAATATGCGCGGGTTTAGCATCGCGACCGGCTGGAAAAAACTCGTAAACCATCCGATCCGCGAAGATTTTATCATCACTAATAAATCCGAGCGCATCCTCACACGGGAATATTCGCTTTTCACTCTGCCGAACGAGAAAGGAAAAATCGAACTTCGCGCGCCGAACGGAAAAATGTTACAGAAAATAAAATATAAGCTCGATGCACCGGCCGCGGAAGATGCCGCCTATACCAAGGAAAAGGGTTCGCGCTGGCAGTGGAAAGAGATCGTTTCTCCAAAAAACAATTCTGTCGCGGATGTTTCCGCCGAACCGGAAATATCCGAACAAGAAAACGCCGTTCCAAAAGAGGCAGTGCTCGGCGAATCGACGGAAGAATTACCGGGATCATTACCCAAAACCGATCCCCTCACGAAAATGCTTCCGGAAAAAAATCTTGACGACCTCCTCTATCACTCTTCGCCGTTCCGATTACCGGAAAAGATCCGCTATGTTCCCCACGATCTCTCGGCCAGGACGGTAGTGCCGGAACCTTCTCCGCATTACGCCGTATCGTTCATTCGAGAAACGCTTGCGGAAACGAACGCGTCACTCAACGCGCTTCTGAACGATCTTCAGGAAGAGTTCCCGGAAGAACGGTAATCGGCTGTTCGGCCGCAGCCGCCCCGGTCGTCACTTCTTCTCTTGTCGACGTAAGATGCTTCGAGAGCACCCGATAAACATACACGTACGCGAGCACCGATACCGGTACCGAGACGGCGAGGCCGACGAGAAAGGCGAGCACACCCAAAAGATTGATCCCACAGAGCACAAACGCAAATCCGAGCAGTTTCCACTTCACATCCTTGGTGATAACAGCGCTTTGTTTAAGCGCATCAAACACACCGAGACGCTTATCGACGATAAGGTACGAGAAAAATTGGTATTTGAGGATGAAGTAAATGCCGGGAACGATAAACGCGATCAGTCCGAGAACAACAATGATCCCATACAAAATAGCGGCGCCGAGATAATGGAAAAAAAGACGGTATTCCGAGAAGAGAGCTTTCAGCTTCTCCTCCGTATCCGAATCGACCAAAGTGAGATAGATGCGAATAGCTCCCAGCTGCAGCACGATGCCTATGATGAATGAGATGAACGACAACAGGGACTTCGAAACCCCATCCTGCGTGATGCCGTCCAAGAGCCCAAATATGAACGATACGCCCCACAGGATTCCCAATACCGCCCACAAAAACAGGAAATGAGCCTTGAACCGATCCCACCCGAACCGAACCGCCTCACTAATGCTGAATGTTGGCATATTTTTTCTTCTTTTATGAATAAATTCTGAGCGGGTAACGGGAATCGAACCCGTCGCTTAACCTTGGGAAGGTCACGTATTACCACTATACTATACCCGCTTCTTTCCGAAACAACGCCATTGTACCCCCTTCCGGCTTTTCTGCAAAGAC
>JBPOIA010000035.1:0-7411 GCA_052034975.1 Candidatus Moraniibacteriota bacterium | reverse complement strand
TGCATCACGTTTTGCGACACGTCCGCCCGTACTATGATTATATCCTGATCGACAGCCCGCCCAGCTTGGGATTACTGACTATCAATGGTCTGGTAGCGTCCGACGAAGTGGTCATTCCGGTGCAAACGGAGTATTATGCGCTTGAAGGATTGTCGCAGCTTTTGGGAACGATCGAGCTGGTACGAGAACATCTGCAACCGAATCTGAAAATCGGCGGCGCACTCCTTACTCTTTATGATCGGCGCAACCGTTTGGCACGCCAGGTGGTGAACGAAGTGCGGGCACATTTTCCGGGACCGGTGTTCGAGAGCGTTATTCCGCGGTCTGTGCGGCTCGCCGAAGCGCCTTCTTTCGGGAAATCCATTCTTGATTTCGATGCGTTCTCCAAAGGTGCGCGAGCCTACAAGGGTGTCGTACGCGAACTCCTTGAGCGCGAGGAAACAGAAAAGAAAAAATTAAAAGTCCTCTAACTTTATGGCACAGCAGTACGGATTAGGACGCGGATTGGCGTCGCTCATTCCGCCGAAGAAGAAAAACGACGGAGAGTCTGCATCACCATCGCCGTTTAAGATCGAACCCGTTTCCAAACAGGGGCCGCGCGAATCAAGTCCGGTATTTTTTGACGATGCCGAAAAACCGGCTTCGAAAAAGCCTGTTTCCGCTCCAGTTCAGAGCGCGCCGTCACTTCAATCCGCGCCAGCCATCCCTCCTCTGTCGTCTGTGTCTGTCTCGCCTTCCGCTTTGCCCGCAGCGGCTTCGGAAATCGCTATCGAGAAGATCGTGCCGAATCCGCATCAGCCGAGATTGCATTTCGATGAGATGAAATTGAATGAACTTGCCCAGTCAATCAAAGAACACGGCATATTACAGCCGCTCATCGTGAGTAAAGAGGGCGAGCGGTACGAATTGATTGCCGGAGAACGTCGGTTGCAGGCGGCCAAGCGGGCTGGACTGTCGTTCGTGCCGGCGGTCGTGCGTGTGGCCGGTGAACAGGAAAAGTTTGAGCTTGCGATTATCGAGAATATCCAGCGGCATAATTTAAATCCGATCGAAGAAGCGAAAGCATACTTGCGTTTGATCGATGAATTCGGGATGCAGCAGGATGTCGTCGCGAAGAAGATGGGAAAAAGTCGAAGCGTTATTGCCAATACACTGCGCCTGCTCCATCTGCCGGTCGAGATTCAGCGCGCCGTGGCGGAAGGACGGATCAGTGAGGGACACGCGAAAGCGCTTTTGGCGATCGAGAATCCGGAGAAGCAACGCGCGGTGTTTGATCTTATCATCAAAGAAGAACTCACCGTTCGCGAAACAGAGCTTCGGGTGCGCGGTATTGCCGTCAAGCCGCATACGCGGAGTGTGGCGGTACTTCATCCGGACATTGTAAAACATATGGAACATTTATCGCAGACGCTCGGAACAAAAGTGAAGATTCTTCCTTCCGGAAAAGGAGGGAAGATGGTTATCGAATACTATTCCACGGAAGACCTCGATAATCTTTTCAAGAAACTTGGGGAAAGCTAGAAGCGAAACCATTTCTCTATGTCCTTCATTCAGGCACGCGCTTTCCAATACGTCGCCCTTATTTCTTTGTTCGTTCTCATAGGCGCCGGTGGATACGCCTATTTCCGCTTAAAAGCGGCTCAGACAGTGACGAACAACAGACCCTCATTTGAGGCGCCTCTTAGGACTGATCTTAATCTTTCGGCTGGTACCGGTGTGGCTACCTATTCCCGTTCCGACGGTGCCGACCGGCGAGCAACGGTTACTGATTTTGAAGGCCTCATCCGTCCGGTGAAGGCTAATGAAGCGCGATTTACCGGAGCGAGGAGGGTAGAAAATTTGCTGACGTATAGTGAGGATTTTTCGAATGCTGTTTGGTTTACGAACGGAGGGACGATGAAGTCGGTTGGACAGACAGACCATTTAGGTGGAACAAAGGCAGTACAAGTCACGGATGGCGGTTCAACCAACAGCTCTTTCGGTCAGGCATATTCGACATCGATTCAAAACCACACATTCGTGTTTTCTGCGTGGCTGAAAGCGGGCACAGCATCATCTGCGGTATTGGCGATCCAACAAGGAAGTTCTCCTTGGGAGCAGGGAACGGCGAGTGTTTCACTGACATCTGAATGGAAACGGTTTTCTCTCACAAAAACTTTTTCCAACAGCAGTTCCTCATTGAATGCTTTCATAAGTGTTGGAACAATAGCCGGAACGAACGAAGGGACGGTGTATATAGCCTTTGCCCAACTCGAAGAAGTCACCGGTCAAGGAAACCAAAATCCGAGTGAATACGTCTCGACCAATGTGAAGACCGCTTTTCCGTATCACGGCGCCGGCGTCGATGGTGTGAGATATTTCGATTATGAGAACGGCAACACGGTTTCATCGAACGTCGTCACCGAGGCCAAGGGAGAGAGTATTTCCGAAGCGACGTTGAAAGGATTCTTGCAGGAAGGGACAAAAACGAACGCGTCGCTTCGGAGCGAGGAATTCGATAACGCGAGCTGGACAAAGTCAAATATCACCGTGTCCGCTGATGCTGTTACCGCACCGGATGGACGGACATCCGCCGACACGTTGACGGCCACCGCCGCAAACGCGACTGCGACGCAGACGTTCACAAGTACGGCGGCATCGTACACGTTTTCCGTATATCTGAAACGATTGACCGGAAGTGGAACGGTTTCTCTTAGCGCCAACGGGACGGACTTTACTGCCTGTACGATCAATTCGTCGACGTGGACACGTTGTTCCGATATGAGGACATTCGCCGGTGTCTCGAGTTATCCGTTGACGATAAAAATTGCGACAAGCGGTGACGCGGTGTACGCCTGGGGGTCGCAAATGGAACAGCAGGTATTCGCGACCTCGTACATTCCCACGACATCGGCGACCGTGACACGCGCGCTTGATAGTCTGACATATCCGATGGGAGACAATTTCAACGATACCGACGGCAGTTTTTCTGCCGAAATAACGACGGAATGGGATAGCGCTACGGCCGGAACGACGGTGAGTACCCGTTTTGTGGGAGATGCGACTGACGCACAATACCTGAGTCTGTGGCACTGGAGCGGTCTAGCCGGCCATATGGGTGCGGAACGTAAAGGAGGATCGACGAGAAACAATCCCGAGATTACCAGCTATACGATTACGGCGGGGCAGTTGATACGGATGGCGATGTTGTGGAATTCTTCGGCGGCGAAACTATTTATCGATGGCTCATTGCGTGCGACGGACAGCACACTCACATTGCCGTACAATTCGTTGTCGGGAAGAACGCTCCGAATTGGATATGGGAACGATTCGTTTGCGAATATCAAGAATGTGCGCGCTTGGAAGAAAACACTTACCGACACCGAGATCAATAACCTCACAAACGCTACTCAAAGCATTTCGAACTCATCTGTTAAGAAATCAACGGATCGTCCTCCGAACGACACTGGCCTCGTCGGCTATTGGAGCTTCGAAGACGGATCCGGCACTAAGGCTACTGATTTCTCCGGCAGTGGAAATGCTGGAACACTCACCAATGGTCCGACGTGGGTAAATGGAAAGTTCGGTAAGGCATTGAATCTTTCGTCGGCATCGTCGCAGTATGCTCTTATTGGCAATGTTTCGGCTTTGAAAAATTCCGTTTTCACATATTCGGCTTGGGTCAATCCGGCATCGATTTCTAACTCGATGACTGTTTTTAGTAGCGGAGCGAACAGTACGCCCCGGATCAGGCTGGATTCTACGTCCGGAACAATCTCTCTTATTGATACGAACGTGGTCGTGATGGGAACTTCTTCGCAATCTGTTTCGGCTAATGTATGGACACACCTCGCAATCTCGTACGACGCTTCTGGAAGTTACGCTTTTTACCTGAATGGAGAGACTGCCGGCAGCGGAACGAACAGTCAATCGTTCAGTTTCGGAAGTGCAGCTTTCGAAATTGGAAGAAATGGAGCGGCCAACAACGAATATTTCAATGGTCAGATCGACGATGTTCGCATCTACAACCGTGTCCTCTCGGCAGATGAAATCCTTAATCTTTACCAAAAAGCCTCTGCTGCCAAGATGAACATCTCCCAAAATGAAAAGCTGACCAGTGATCTGATCGGTCTATGGAGTTTCAATGGTCCCGACCTTTCTGGTACCACCGCTTATGATCGGAGCGGTCAGGGGAACAACGGTACGCTGACCAATGGCCCGGCGATTACCGAAGGCCGGATCGGTCAGGCATTAAATTTTGACGGGACGAACGATTATGTAACGACAGCTGATGCGGATATATACAGCCCAGTCGTGAATGATATGAGTGTCTCGTTTTGGGCGAAGGTTCCGATAGCAGCGACGGCTGCCGGGAATAACGCTTGTGGAAATATTGGGGCCAATATGGTAGCGAAGGGAGTGAATAGTCAGTGGGAATGGACGTTTGAGAATGATAATAATACGAGAATGTGTTTTTCGGTTTTCAACATCGCAGGGTCTTCCGGAGCGTCGATTACTTCTATCAGAACGATGAACGACGGAGCGTGGCATCATTATGCTGGTCTGATGAATTATTCCGGCAATTTTATATCTCTTTATGTAGATGGTACGTCGGCCGGCACGGCCGGATCGTTGCCGACGATGGGAAACGGAACTCAGCCGGTCGAGATTGGCCGCCGCGGCGACGGGAATTACTTCTCCGGCTCTATTGACGATGTCCGCGTCTACAACCATGTTCTTTCGGTTTCTGAAATTCAAGAGCTTTATAATCAAGGAAGGTGAGTTTTCTTTGTACTATCCGTTCAGGCACGTGCCTTCCAATACACCATCTTATTTCTTTAGTTGTTCTTAATAAGTCCGAATGCTCTGCATATCGGGCATAACTTCACGAATGCAGCATATCTCAATAGCTCGATAGATGATGTCTGCATCTACGATCGAGCCTTTTCTTCAAGTGAGGTGCAGCTCTATGGGCACGGAAGATGATTTTTTTAGAATCTTTTTTCCGTGAATGTTTTGAATGTCCCGGAAAAAGGCGTTTTTATGACCGTATTTTCGTACTGAAAATACATCTCCTATCGTTTCAAAAAAGCCTGTTTTTTACCGGATTTTTCTCTTGTGGATAACTCGGTTTTTTCTCTTTTTGAAAAGGTTTTTCTGTGGTATATTTATATCATTATAGGGGAGGAGAAAAATACGTAAAACCGAAGTGTTTGGTACGCTATGGCAGATGGAGGAATATCAAACGTTTTTACACCCGAAAATGAGCGCGGAATCGTCGCAGCAATGCGTCGCCACAAAGGACTTCTCGCCGCTTTTTTTCTTTTTATTACCCTGATTTCCGCTGGGCTGATTCTTTTTTTTCGAATGCGGACTCCAAAAGAACAGCCACTCGTTCCTGTTTCCGAAACGGTTTCAGAGTGGACGGAAAATCCTCTTGTCAAGAATGACATCGTCCAGCAGCTCGATGTCGTCCCGCTTTTCGGGAGCGCGAATTATGTGAGCGAGAATTTTCGCGTGGGAGACGTGGCGATCGGTGGGGAAGCGGAATTTCTTTTGACTGAAGATTCTCCGGAGCCGATTGCGATCGATTCTATTCGCGGAGAGTCCTTTACCGAAAAAAACAAGCAGGAAGTAAAGCTTGTGCTCAGCTGGCGAACGAATAAATTGGCGAAATCCGAAGTGGAATATTCCAAGGGCATCGGCCAAACCAAGAAGACGGCAGCAGAGGATGAGTATGGGCTGAATCACAGTATGGTGATCGGCGGTCTCGACCAGGCTTCAACGTATGTGTATTCGGTGAGCGCTACCGACCGTTTCGGAAACAAAATCACGAGTGAATCACACGCCGTTTATACCGGTTCCAAGACGGTTTCTCTGTTTGATCTGATAGCGGGAGCGATAGGAGAAGTTTTTGGCTGGGCTGTCAAGAAAAACTGACTTTTTGACAGGCGAAAAGTATGCTATAATTTTGAGAGAAAATACGACTGAATTTCAGAGAGAATCGTAATGCTGTCATATGTAAAAAACAAACAAAGAAAAACAACCAAACTCCTGATTTCCGCGATAGCGGTAGGGGTTCTCGTTCTAGGGTGGTTCATTGATCGACCTGTTTTTGCGCAACTTGCAAACCCGTCTATCAAGCAAATCAGTCTTTCGGCATCGCTTTTCAACAACGAAAATCAGATCATTTCTAACGGTACATACGAGGTTCGTTTCGCGATTTATACCGCCAATCGGACCGAAAGCGACCCGTACCCGTCTGATTCGGATGTGCGTCTGTGGCAAGAGACTCAGACGGTGACGGTGAAAAACGGCATTTTCCGTGCATTTTTGGGATCGGTAAATCCGTTGCCGGAAACGCTTGATTTCGAGACCGGTGATTACTACGTCGGCATCCGTATCGGGACCGATTCCGAAATGGTGCCGCGCAAGCAGTTAGGTTCTGTACCGAGTGCCATCAACGCGCAGTTCTTGCGGGGACGGACGATCGGCACCAATGAAGGTGACATTGCGATTTTGGGGAAGAAAGGAAAAATCGATATCAAGCAATTACCGACCGGAACGGGCAGTAAGCAGTTGGTGCTCGGGAACGATTCTCGTTTGCAGGATGCGCACCAGCAGAATACGGATACCGGTACGGATTCGGAGACGTTCAATATCGGATCGGGGACAGGAGTTTCCGGAAACAATTTTGATCTTACTGTTTCGAGTTCCGCAACTCCTCCGACATTGCGATACAACGGCACGACGCAAACGTGGCAGCTTTCGAACGACGGCTCGGCGTTTGCTGATATTTCTTCCGGTTCCAGCGGAACCTATCTGCCGCTTTCCGGCGGGACGATGACCGGCAATATCGTGTTCGCCGGCACGCAATCGTTCGCGAATCTCATCAATCTCGGTGCGGATACGGTGGGGAATTATGTCGCGACTATCACGGCCGGCGATGGTATTTCCGGATCTTCATCGACCGAGGGCGGTACACCGACGATTGCTCTCGATCTTCTTGATTCGGCTGACGGCACGGGTTCCACTTCGTCAAATTCCGGACTCGAATTCGCCGGCACCAGCAACGATGAGCTCGCGCTTTTGCAGGGATGCGCGAACGGTCAAGGTATTTCTTGGAATGACACGACGAACGTGTGGGAATGTGCCAGTTTTTCAGCCGGTCTTTCTGGGACCGGTACTTCCGGCTATGTGACGTATTGGAGCGGTGTGAGTTCCCTCGGTGCAGAGCAATATCTCGCCACGTCAAGAGGCGGCACGGGCATTAACACCAGTGCCAGTACCGGTATCCCGACCATTTCCTCGGGGACGTGGAGTGTTTCTTCTACGCTCGGAGCTTCTTCTATCACTGCTGATTCTCTCGACTTCACCGAGTTTCAGGATCAACTCGATCTTGATGCCTCAACAGATATCCTTGCCGATGGGG
>JBPOIA010000018.1:0-13666 GCA_052034975.1 Candidatus Moraniibacteriota bacterium | reverse complement strand
CACGATCCGAACGCGAAGCTTTCCGTCGGTCCGGTCACCGAAAACGGCTTTTATTACGATATCGAATTCTCAAAAGACAAGGCACCGGCACCGAAAGATTTACCCCTCCTTGAACGAACAATACGCGTGCTCATCAAGGAAAAACTTCCCTTTACGCGTTCCGAAACGACTGTCGCCGAAGCGCGAACCCTCTTTGCTGACAATCCCTACAAGCTCGCTATCCTTGACGATCTCGAGCAGACGGATACGGCCGTCAGTCTCTACACGACCGGGGATTTTACCGATCTCTGCGAAGGCCGACACGTCGGCAACACCGCCGAAATCAATCCGAAAGCATTTGCGCTCACCCATCTGGCCGGCGCATACTTCCGCGGCGACGAACACGGCCCGATGCTGACCCGTATCTATGGCACCGCCTTCTCCACCCAAGAAGAATTCGACACCTATCTGAAAAATCAGGAAGAAGCCCGGAAACGAGATCATAAGAAGCTCGGTCGCGAACTCGGACTCTTCACTCTTTCGCCGCTCGTCGGATCGGGATTGCCACTCCTCCAACCCAAAGGGATGATTCTCCGACAAGAAATTGAGAATCTCTTGTGGAATCTGCACCGCGATAAGGGCTATGCCCGCGTTTGGACACCGCACATCGCCAAGGAAGCGCTCTATATCACTTCCGGTCATGCGGCGAAATTCGGCGATGAACTCTTCCGCGTTTCCGGAAAAGAGGAACAGTTCATTATGAAGCCGATGAACTGTCCACACCATATGCAGCTCTTCGCAGACAACCAATGGTCTTATCGCGATCTGCCGATACGCTACTTCGAGCCGGCCACCGTCTATCGCGATGAAAAATCCGGGCAGTTGGGCGGCCTCACGCGCGTTCGTGCCATCACGCAAGATGACGGACACCTCTTCTGCCGCATCACACAGATCGAGGAAGAGGTCTCGACGATCGTCTCGGTCATCAAGGAATTCTATACGATATTCGGAATGATGGACGGATACTGGGTCTCGCTCTCCGTGCGCGGAGACGAAAAGGAAAATTATCTCGGTACCGACGATGTCTGGGATACCGCCGAACGCGCCCTCGAACAGGCCGCTCAGGCGAACAAACTCAACTACCGTCGTGTCTTGGGCGAAGCGGCCTTCTACGGACCGAAGCTCGATTTTATGTTCAAAGACGCCATCGGTCGGGAGTGGCAGCTCGCCACCATCCAATGCGATTTCAACCTGCCGGAACGGTTTGATCTCTCGTTTATCAACGAACAAGGTGAGAAAGAACGGCCGGTCGTCATTCATCGCGCCATTTCCGGGTCGCTTGAGCGTTTTATGGGCATTATGATCGAGCACTATGCCGGCGCGTTCCCGCTTTGGCTTGCTCCCGTACAAGCAACTATTCTTCCGATCGGCGAGACGCATCGGTCGTTTTCCGAAACCGTGCTCCGTTCACTCCAAAAAAGCGGTATCCGCGCCGAAATGAATGCCGAAGACGAATCGCTCGGCAAACGTATCCGGACAGAAAAGCTCGCGAAAGTCCCCTATCTTTTGGTCATCGGCGATCAGGAAGTTGCCGCCAAGACGGTTTCCGCCGAACATCGCGACCGCGGAAGATTGGGATCGATGGCCATCGACGAACTTATCGCATCGCTCCTGCGGGAAATATCTTCCAAAACGTAATCCGTATTTCCCAAAAAAGAATTTCTCCGCACCGATCGGTGCGGAGTTTTTTATGCGGCTACGAGAGGTTTCTTCCCTGCCATAAGCCGGCGCTCATCGAAGTGCCGATAATAAAACCGTTTGACGATTTCCGTAGCCGCGAAATATCCGATGGTGAGTCCACCGATAGTGAGAAGGAGCGGGCCAGTCGGCCGCGCGAAATGAAATACTTCGCTTGCAACCGGCGTAAACAAAAGCAGTCCTCCGGCGGCAAGCACCATCAGCGAGAAATATGTCAGGAAAAACGAAGCGCGTTCGGCCCGGAAAAAGGCAAATCGGGTACGGAGCGAGAAGATGAGGATGACTTCCGTAGCAAGACTGAGCAAAAACCAGGCCGTCTGCAAGGTTTCCTGCGAAACGCGCGCGAATGATCCGAAGAGGATGAAATCGAACACCGAACTCACGACACCAAGGAGTGTCGTCATCAGCACGATCGTGTGGATATGGTAATTTTTCGGCTTCTCGAGCTCTTCCGCGTCGACATTATCCGTCGCAATGGCAATCATCGGAAAATCGGACAGGAGGTTGAGAAGCAAGATTTGGATAGGGAGAAGCGGCACAAACGGCAAGAAAAGCGAGGCGAGCGCGACCGAATAAAAATTCCCGAAGTTGGACGTGAGTGTTATTTTCAGATATTTCAGGATATTGGCAAAGATAGCTCTCCCTTCCCGGATTCCGTCCACTACCGTTTCGAGATTTTTCTGCAAGAGAACGACATCGGCCGCTTCGCGCGCGATATCCGATGCCCCCTGCACCACGAGCGCCACATCGGCCAATTTGAGCGCCGGAGCGTCATTGATGCCCTCACCCAAAAATCCAACTTCGTACCGCTCCTGCAATGTCTTGATGATTTCGTATTTCTGGCGCGGTGAAACTCGAGCGAAGACCGCTCCTCGAACAAGCGCTTCTTTCCGTTCGCGCTCCGATAACGCTTCAAGTTCCTGGCCCGTCAGAACATTTTTTGGATCGACGAGAAGCCCGACAGCATACCCGACGGCGCCAGCCACCTCCTTACTGTCACCGGTGATAATCTTCACCGAGACTCCCAGTTCCCGTGCATCCGCAATCGTCTGTTTGGCAGTTTTTTTCAACGTATCGGAAAACGCGATCAGCCCAACCCATTCCAGGCCCTGCTCTTCATATACCGTATATTTCCGATCGGCCGAGAACGCTTTCCGGGCCACCGCAAGCACCCGCTTGCCGGAATGTCCCGCTTCCGCGACGAATTCCATAAGACGCCGGCGCTCGTACGTATCTATCCCGTGTGTCAGACTGATGACTTCTTCCGGTGCGCCACGCACAATAATTTCCTGTGTCTTCTCGGAATGGACGAGTACACTGTTTCGCCGGCGCTCCGGATCGAACGGGATATTATCCAACCGACTTTTATCTTTGACCGTTTTCCGCTCTTCCTGTGTCAAAGCTTGCCAAAGCGCCAGATCGAACGCGTCATGAAGCCGCCCGCGATCCGTCGGCACTTCAAGGCTGGCCGTAAATGCGAGCGAGAGGCAGCGTCGCTTGTCGGTCGCCAAAACGTCGGTGACAGAAAGCGCGTTCTCTGTCAGTGTACCGGTCTTATCGGCGCACAATACCTCGATACTGCCCAGTTCCTCGATCGCCGATAGGCGCTTCACAACGACTTTTTTCTGTGCGAGACGAAGTGATCCACGAGAAAGCGCGACCGTGATGATTACCGGAAGCGCTTCCGGCACCACCGATACCGCAAGCGCAAGAGAAAACACCAAGAGTCCGGCGACATCCGCCCCTTCTCCCTTGATGAAGATATTCGCGAAAAAGATGATCGCCAGCGTGAAGAGCACGAGTTTCAAGATGAACCGGCTGAATTGCCGGATATCCTTTTCAAAGACCGTGTCGCGTTCCGGTTCGCTTGTCAAAGTCGCGATATCGCCGAGTGCCGTTTCTTTTCCGGTCGCGAACACGACCGCTTCTCCGTGACCGGCCGTCACGACTGTTCCGGCAAAACCGATATTTCCAGCCTCATACATCTCCGTCGGCGGAACGGAAAGGAGCGCTGCCGTCTTCTCGACGGATACTGATTCGCCCGTCAGAAGGCTCTCATCGAGCAGAAGTCCGTTCGTCCCTAAGAAACGCACATCCGCCGGGAGACGGTCTCCCGCTTCCAGCAAAACGATATCACCCGGAACGATTTCTCGGCTCTCGATCGCGAGAACCCTCCCGCCACGGCGCACACGCGTATGCACCACCAGATACTTCCGAAGCAGGCGCACGGCCTTTTCGGAATGGTACTCCTGATACATCTCGAGTCCGATATTAAAAACGATGAACGCAAGGATGAGCGACGCATCGATCCGATCTCCGAGAAAGAAAGAGAGCGCTGCGGCAGCGAGCAAAAGATATAGGAACGACGAACGCAACCGGCGCTGGAACATCTTTCCTACGGACAGCGTGTTCTCATCGATCTGATTTCTTCCAAAGCGTTCGAGACGCTCTTTCGCTGCCTTAGGCAAAAGACCGTCTTTGACGCTTTCCAATTCTGCGAGCGTTCCAATCGCGTCTTCCAACGCGTATTTTTTCCACAACATATCCCTCCTTGATATTTGTTTCGATCACTTTAACGTTTTGAAGCGATTTCCTCCGCCAATCGGAGCAGTGCAGAAAAATCGTCCTTTGGACTCACTTTGTTTTTCCGCTCATATCCGCAACGGACACATCGGTGCGTCAGTTTCTGTTCACCGCCCTTCTCCTCGATCGCTACCGGTTCCATCATCCCCCTGCATTCCGCCAAACGGTCGCCGGGATGCCTGTCCACGTGCCGGCTCCACAGACATTTCGGGCAATGGTTGGTATATCCATCCCCTTCCGTGAATGTACCGCAACGCTCGCAGGCAAAGCCCTCTCTTCGGCGCTGGAATCTTTTTCCATCGTCCATACCAGTCTTTTCAGTATAACAGAACTCCGGCATTTTGAAATCAAAAATCAAAATTATTTTGACGTTTGAAATTCGAATTTCGACATTCAATGCCCCTTTCCAAAAATGGCATTGATAGCGTCCTCATCCTGACACGTATACTTGCGACTCGCGGAATAGAATCGCTTTTTAGGACCACGACAACCGACATCATCCTTGTGGAGCGTCGCCTGCATCGGAAGCAAGAATCCGAAATCACGCCGAGTGAAGTACGCATACAGCCGCTGAAGCGTTTCGGTACGCTTCTCCTTATCCATCTTCGTGAACACGTCCATATCGTCGCCGATCTTCCCGCTCCAATCGAAATGCAGGAACACGTTGTTCGCCCGATTCGCGAACCGTTCGTGCCACAGAAGCGCCCAACACCAGTCCCCCGGCTCCTGCCACCAGCGCGAAAAACATGGGCCCTCTTCGACGCCGCCGTCCGACGAAAGCCCGACACCACCCTCGATATAATCAAACAATCGGAGATATGATTCGTCGTCGATATCGTTCGTCTGCGCGCCGATCACGATCTCCATCCCGCGGAATTCCGCATATTCCCGCATCCCACGGATCACTTCGGGCAAAAATGTCCGTGAGCGATCAGCCGCGTCCTGATAGAACACTTGTCCGAAAAGAAAGCTTTGGATACCCATATCCATCGCTTGTTCGGCGATATACTGCACATATTTCCGATACTCCTCGCGTTCAAGCGACGGCTTGCACGTATGCTCGCCCCAATAATTCTTACTTCCGGCCCGACACATTTTTCCGAATTCGAAATCGCGATTCTCGGCAGGATAATGGTAGTTCGCCTTGGTATCGATAGCCTCCGCAAGAAACATCCCGTATACCGTGTTCGGCTTGGTGATTTTCGCCTGGATCTTTTTCGCCAAATTGAAATCCGGCGGCCGAAGCCACGTCTCGAGCGCACGATGAAGGTAATAACACTTGGACCGATTGATCATCGCGATGGAGCTCTTGATATCTCCGCCATATCCAGAAAGAAATCCGTCCGCAACACATCCCTGCCGCTTCATTTTCTCCATTGACGGCGGTGGCGGTGGCGGCAAGATGGGAAATTCTTCGGTATCGCCGTCCTCGATCCTGGGCTCTGGATCCACCCAATCCGAAAGATCGATCGGCTCCTGTACCATTTCCACGCCTTCAACCGGTTCGTGAACGAGGCTTTTTTCCGCGTTTTCCTCCGAATGAGACACGGCGACATACAGCCAGCCGGCAATCGCTACGGCCCCTGCCGATACGCCAAAAAGGTATTTTTTTTCGAGTATCCTCCGCATAATGGTCTCTTCATTATACTCCGTCCCAAGAAAACGAAAAATCCCCGTACGGGGATTTCTTTTGAGCGAGAGACGGGAATCGAACCCGCGTATCCAGCTTGGAAGGCTGGCGTACTACCATTGTACTACTCTCGCTTTCTCACTTGGAAGATTGGGCGCACATTCCGGTGAACGGATCCATCCGTCGCGCATCTTTCCCGATGCTCATCCGATCAAGCATCGCTTCCATCGCACCGGTAAATTGTGGCGACCCGACAAGATAGTACACGCACCGGGAAATATCCGAAACGTACTTCCGAAGTATATCCTCGGAGATATATCCGCGCTCATCACCCTCTCCGATAGAAGGTTCATCCGATTGGCTCAACACGTTGGCGAAACGGTACCGTTCCAGATCGAGTGTTTTGAGCTCATCGGAGAACGCCGCATCTTTTTGGAAACGGTTCGCATACAAGAGCGTGAAATCACGCGCATCTTTCTCGTACGTTGCCTGCTTCAAAAGAGAGCGGACCGGCGTGATCCCGATGCCACCAGCCAAAAAAACGATTGATCGGGTCTCTTCCTTCGAAAGTGTGAAAGATCCGACGGCTTTGGTGATTCCAAGCGTATCTCCCGGCTGCATCTGCCAGCAAGTCTTTTTGAATCCACTTTCCCCGCCGCGCATCGCAAACGAGATATCCGTCTCGTACGGAGCCGAAGCGATGGAAAGCGAGCGGCACGGCCCCTTCGGATCATCCGCCACCAGTCGCGAAAGCGCCATCGCAACATACTGCCCCGCCTGAAACGTATATTCCGCCGGTTTTTCGAAGATGAATTCTTTCGTGCCGTCGGCCACGTCACGAATTTCCTTGAGCGTCAGGGTGGTATTGGCCATATTCAAACAAAAATCGTTTCTCCCAGTATATCGTCCCGATCGTGCGGTGTCAAAGCAAAAAAAGACCCCCCGCTGCGCATTCGCAACGAGGGAGCATTATTTGGCGGTGTCGCTGTATTTTCCCCACGGATAGTGCCGGAGTTCCTGCTCTTCCGTATATTCGACAACGTACGCTGCGTCCGTATCACGCTGGAATGTCACCCGCAGACTGTCGCCGGGAGAAAAGACGAAAAGTCCCTCACTCCACATCCCTTCATACACGGCCACCGGCGGATATTTCCCAAGCGTCAGCATCGAGACTGGTTTTCCGGTCTTCGCGAAACCCTTTCCGAGGCACAACGGATCGCCGCCGAGCACTTCCCATCGGCCGATCATGCTCATAACCATCCCACCCGTATGGATACGGATGAGGACCTTTTTTTCCGGAATATTCCGCTGTCGCACAAGTTGCCACCGGATCTGCCTTTCAGCAGACGGCTCACGCAGGTACGATGCCTGCGAGAAAATCCGGCCGTGCTTGTCCATATATTCCGGTGGGTGCTCCTCATCGATGGCGATAATGTCAAAATCGCCGGCGATATGGTCGTCGCACACCACCATCTTGCCAAGCTGAATCATCGGCGGATCAAGATGGTTAAGTGCTATGTACGGGAGAAGCTTCCCCCCGATGAACGTATAGGCTCGCATCGCTGCCTCCTGTTAAAAAATGGAAAAGAACATCCTCGAAACATACCACTGCGAAAAGCTCCTTGTCAACCGAAAATATCACACGATATCGCGGAGGATACTCTCGTATTCGCCGATCTCAAGCAGCATCATAAGCGCTTTCGCGAGCCGTTCCGTATCGTGCCGGATATATGAGCGAGTGCTCGCGATCTTGTCGGCCAATCCGTACCGGGTACTCTTTCGACTCAGAAGATCCGCTTTAAGCACACGGTACCGGCGCATAGGATGCTTTTCCGGCAGAAACGCCACCAATTCCCCGTTTTCCTTGCTGTACCGCTCGAGGAGATTCTTCGCCGGCAGGCGGGTATTGAACGTTACGAAGTCGATCCGTTCGGCGCCCAAGAAACGATGGATGTCCGCGACATAATCATCGAGCGCGTATCCGTCGGTATGCCCGCGCTTATTGACGAGATTGCAGTTATAGACGACTTTCGCCCGCGATTTTCGCAGAGCGTCCGGAATGCCGTCGACGAGCAGGTTCGGCAGGATGCTGCAATAATGGTTTCCCGGACCAATGATGACGAGGTCGGCCTCAAGAATCTTCTTCACCGCATGCGGATTCGCCTTGGCACGCGGCGCGAGGAATATCTTCTTCACTCCCGTCTTGCCGACTTTCAGGCTCGTGTTGATCTCATGCTCGCCGGACAAAATCTTCCCGTCTTTCAGCTCCACGCGCAGGTTCGTATCCGTCGCGGTGACCGGCACCACTTCACCCTTCACGTTCAAGATCTTCGCGGCCTCAGCGACGCCCGAGGTAAAATTTCCCTCGATCTTCTCAAGCGCCGAAAGGAACAGATTGCCGAAACTGTGTCCTGAAAGTCCTCCTTCCTCGAAACGATAATTCATCAGTTCTCGCAATTTTTCCGACGAATCGGACAATGCCACCAAACACTGGCGGACATCGCCGGGCGGAAGGACGCCAAGCTCGTCACGCAGGATTCCCGTCGATCCGCCGTCATCGGCCATAGAGACGATGGCGGACAACTCGATCGGATATTTCTTCAATCCGGAGAGAAGCATAAAGCTTCCCGTTCCTCCACCGATGGTGACGACCTTTTTCATAGTCGGGGCACTCGGAATCGAACCGAGACTAAATGGTCCCAAACCATTCGTACTACCACTATACTATGCCCCGATAGCCACAACCCGCCATTTTGGCGGGTTGCAACTCTATCCTTTTTCGAAAAAAACTACTTTACTGCCTCTTTGAGCGTCTTGCCGGCGGTGAATTTCGGCACCGTCATAGCCGGGATAGTGATTTTGGCCTTGGTCTGCGGGTTGATTCCTTCGCGGGCGGCACGATTCGAAACTTTGAACGTTCCGAAACCGGTGAGAGTCACCTTGTTGCCCTTGCGGAGCTCAGCCGTGATCTCATCGACGACGCAGGCGATGACCGCTTCCACGTCCTTCTTCGACAGATCGGTCTTGTCCACGACCTTCTGCACGAGCATATCTTTGTTCACGTTGTTCATACTTCTCACCTGCCTTTCTAGTTTTGAGCACTTCCATACCCCTCTTTGTTCGGCCATTTCTGACCGTAACTTTCCGGGAAGAAAGTATCAGCATGTTACCTCCTGCCCTTTATTCTAAGCCCTTTTCCCAAAGAGTGCAATATCCAAGCCATTTTTCAGATTTTTCCCTCTACCGAGCGTATTCTACTGCGCGCGTCTCGCGGAACACATTCACTTTGATCTCACCCGGATACTTCAACTCTTCTTCGATTTTCTTGGCGATATCGCGGGCAAGTTTCATCGCACCCAAGTCGTCGGTCTTCTCCGGATTGACGAAGATACGCACTTCCCGTCCTGCCTGGATGGCATAGGATTTCTCAACTTCCGGAAACGAGTTAATGAGCGTTTCCAATTCTTCCAAACGCTTGATGTATTTTTCGGCCGTTTCCTTGCGCGCGCCTGGCCGGGCCGCCGAAAGAGCGTCCGCCGCCGTCACGATGAACGATTCAATCGTCTGGTGCGGATACTCGTCATGATGACATTTCATCGCATCGATGACGTTTTGACCCAGATTGAATTTCTCAAGAATACGCATCCCGATCTTCACGTGTGTACCTTCGATCTCATGATCCACCGCCTTGCCGATATCGTGCAAAAGCCCCGCCTTCTTCGCGCAGGCAACATCGGCACCAAGCTCGGCCGCGAGCGCTCCCGCGAGATACGACACTTCGAGCGAATGGAGCAAGACATTCTGCTTATAACTGTACCGGTAGCGCAGCCGTCCGAGGATATAGAGGAGTTTTGGATGAAGGCCCGCGATGCCGGCATCATACGCCGCCGCTTCACCGGCTTCCTTGATTTTTTGGTCCAATTCTTTTTTGGCTTCTTCGACGGCCTCTTCGATGCGGGCCGGATGGATGCGCCCGTCTTCGATGAGCTTCTCAAGCGCGATGCGCGCCACCTCGCGGCGAACCGGATCAAATCCGGAAATCACCACTGATTCTGGCGTGTCGTCGACAATCAGCTCGACGCCGGTTTCTTTTTCCAACGCGCGGATATTGCGTCCTTCCTTGCCGATGATCTTTCCCTTGATCTCATCCGACGGGATCTGCACCGTCGTGGTCGTAAATTCCGAAACGTGCGAACGGGAATATTTCTGAATGACCGTCGCCATAATGTTGAGCGAGCGCTTTTCAAGCTCCTCATGCGCTTCGTTTTCAAGTTTCGACATCCGTTTCACGAGCGCTTCTTTGCTTTCTTCTTCGACCAGCCGCAACATATGTTGCGTCGCGTCTTCCTTGGAAAGCTGAGCGAGCTTTTCGAGCCGCGACAATTCTTCCTGTCGCAATTTTTCCGTTTCTTCTCGGATAGCGCGGATATCGTCAGCCTTGGCCAAAAGTTTGCGCTTTTCCCCTTCCAGTTCCTGCGTCAGTTTCTCCGCTTGTTCCTCGCGCTTTTCGACGCGCTTCTCCTGATGCGAAATCTTCTCCTCGCGCGCCTGCTCGCTCTTTTTCGCCTCTTCGAGGATTTCGACGGCTTTGTTCTTCGCTTCCAGCGTCAATTCCTTCGATTTCACTTCGGCTTCCTCGATCATTTTCGCCGCCTGCCCTTCGGCGGTCGATAACCGCTTCTTGGCAAGATTCTGCCGGACAAGATATCCGAGAACGGTCCCTACGACCATTCCGGCAAAAAGAAAAATAAATGTGGCGGTCATATCGGTTTGCTCGCGGCACAACCGATAGCGTGTTTAGAATGCCAAAAGCAGGCGGTTTCCGGTGGAAATCGCCGTATCCTTGGAAGAGAAAAGACGAGAAAAAGAGATATTCGTCATACAAGAAACCGCTTTGGACTGCCGCTATCGCGTTGAAACCATTCATGAGTTAGCTGCACACCCATCATAATCCGTCACAACCCTTTTGTCAAAGACCGCTGTGCAATGATATGATGGACAAGAAGAAGGTGACCGTAAAACAAAAAGATGTACAAACCACTCATTTTGATCGTTCTCGACGGCTGGGGTATCAGCAATAGCGTTTCCGGCAACCCTATCCGCGAGGCCACCCTTCCTACATTCGAAAAATTGAGTCGCTTCTATCCGATGACGACCCTTCAGGCATCGGGTATTTCCGTCGGGCTGCCGTGGAACACCGCCGGCAACAGCGAAGTCGGCCATATGACGATGGGTGCTGGCCGCGTCATCTACCAAAATATGCCGCGTATCTCGCTCTCCATCCAGGATGGCAGCTTTTTCAAGAACGAGGTATTGCTCGAAGCCATCCAGAATGCCAAAACATCCGGCGGCGCGCTTCATCTGATGGGTCTCTTGAGCACCGGTTCCGTCCATTCCCACAAAGACCATCTCCTGGCTCTCCTCCGGCTCGCGAAGCAAAACGATATCCCGGAAGTTTTCGTCCACATTTTTACCGATGGCCGCGACTCGGCACCGACCGCCGGCATTTCTCATATCAAGGAATTCCTCCGGGAGATCCGCCTGATCGGGATCGGGAAGATCGCCAGCCTTTCTGGCCGCAATTTCTCGATGGATCGCAACAACAACTGGGACCGCGTAGAGAAGACGTATCGGATGCTCACGGAAGGGACGGGCGAACGCACCGAGGATCCGCTCATCACCCTCGAACAATCCTACCTCAAGAATATCACCGATGAATACATCGAACCGACCGTCATCACCGAAAAAGGCGAGCCGGTCGCACTCATCAAAGAACACGACTCTGTTATTTTCTTCAACTTCCGTGAAGACCGCGCCCGCGAACTAACTCGCGCGTTCGTCGTGCCGGAATTCGACGGTTTCGAACGGACACTTCTCCCTCTCTCTTTCGTCACACTCACCGAATATGAGCGTGATCTGCCGGTACGCGTCGCTTTTCCGCCCGAAGAGATCTTCAACAGTCTCGGAGAAACACTGAGCAAAAACGGCAAGAAGCAGCTCCGCATCGCTGAAACGGAAAAATACGCACACGTCACCTATTTCTTCAACGGCGGCAAGGAAAAAGCCTTCGGGGGCGAAGATCGCGTCCTCATCCCTTCGCCGACGGTCTCCCATTTCGATGAAGTGCCCGAAATGAGCTCGCCCGCCGTCACCGAAAAGCTCGTCGATATCCTCGACCAAAACGAATATGACTTCATCCTCGTCAATTATGCCAACGCCGATATGGTGGGCCATACCGGAAACGAGGAAGCGACCATCCAAGCGGTCGAATCCATCGACAAAAGCCTTTCTATCCTCATCCCCGCCGTTCTCAAGAAGGGCGGCGCCATTATCATCACCGCCGATCACGGCAACGCCGAAGAGCTGAAACGTCCGTCCACGGGCGAAATCGATACCGAACACTCCACCAATCCGATTCCGCTTTGGTATATCACACCCGACAATCATCGTGAGAAAAAAGCCGAACAGATGATGCGCGAACAAAACGAGGTGAACGGCCTCCTCTCCGATGTCGCTCCTACAATTCTCGATATCCTCGATATCGAAAAGCCAAAAGAAATGAACGGGTCGAGCCTGCTTCCGTCCCTCGAATGAAGAACATTCGAACGTGAACGTCTCCCCTTTCTTCAGTGCAACGACCGTAATTCGCTGCGTTTTTACGAAATTCCCTGCCGATTTAACTCCGTGATTTCATCTTTGAGCTTTTTGATCTCGCGCTTCAACTCGATCATCCGGAGCTCCCGGCCCATTGTCATCTCGTTGATCTTCTTCAATTCCGTATTCGTCTCTTCGAGCCGTCTCGTGCGATCCTTGACCATCTTTTCCAATTCATCGCGCTGCCCGGAAAGAAACTTCTCCTTTTCGGCGTGGTAATCGATTTTTTGGATCAGCTCTTCGGGTGACAATTTGAGACGCGCCGCCATTTGGACATAGACTTCCGAAAGCCCGGTTGATTCCTCTCTCGTAAAGAGTGATTCTTTCGCAAACGCTTCGCTCGCCACCGAGATACCGGTATAATTCGAGAGCTCTTTTTCGGCGATCGTATTGAGATTGATAAGATCGCTCAGCGAAATTTTTTCCTTGCCAGCGAGACCGGTTTTTTCAAAACAATCCCCCGTCAATACCTGTGCCCTCTCCGTATCAAGGTATTTCCCGAATACCGTTTGCAGTATTCGGCGCTTTTCTTCGGCGGATATCACAAGCTCCGTAGTGTTGGCGCCCCCGCCAAGCAGACCCGCTCCTCTCCCTGCGGTACCAAAAAACTCGTACGGCACTTGCCGCTCATTCGCATTCTGTCTGAAAAGGATCGATCCAAGAACATACCCTCCGATATTGAATAACATCGTGAACAATACCACGTTCGCCAAAGGATCGAGATTTGTCACTCCGAACAGGTTTTCCGGACGCAGAAGCGCGATACCGTACGGGCCATCCGTAAGAATTGATGTCGGCAGCCAACCGCTCTTCACGAACGCCGGCAGAACGGATGTATACAGCCACAGCATAAAACCGGCCGACATCCCGAGCACCGCGCCCGCCTTATTGCCACGCTTCCAAAACAATCCGCCGATCATCGCCGGGACGAACTGGAACACCGCCGCGAAGGAGATCATTCCGATCTTCACGAGAAGATACGACGATCCGATCGCTTTCTCGAAAGCGTACGCCGCGAACAGAATCGCCGCGATCAATATCCAGCGGATGACCAAAAGGCGC
>JBPOIA010000002.1:0-71072 GCA_052034975.1 Candidatus Moraniibacteriota bacterium | reverse complement strand
GCGGCCGCGGTTTCGTCGCAGGATGTCTCGATGGAGAGAATGTTCATATACCTGTACTGTAACGATGACCGGCAAGAAAGGCAAACAGGAGATTTGAATATCAACAAAAAAATCCCCGCCAAAGAAGCGAAGATTTCTTACTGGTAGCCCCAAGGGGAGTCCTCCTCGCTCCGACTCGGAGCCTGGGCGCTACACACAGAATCCTCGCTCGGCTTGGATTCTACTCGCGCCCTTCTCCTCCCCTGAGAATATACAAACAAGCACCTACCCTTGAAGGAGTAGGTGCTTGTTTCAATTTGGTAGCCCCAAGGGGAGTCGAACCCCTCTTACCAGGATGAAAACCTGGTGTCCTAACCGATAGACGATGGGGCCATATTTATATCAAAATGAAAAAATAAGGCAAAAAAGAACAAAAAAAACAGAAAACATCTGCGAAGGCAGTATAGCAGAAAAAGGAAGAAAATCAAGACATAACTTCCAGCGTATTTGTTCCGGCGATGGTTGCGTACGTGCGGGCGCTCTCGCGGATGGTGCGTTTCTGCGTCGTGTAATCGATTCCGACCAAGCCGAAGCGCGGCCAAAAACCCTTGTCCCATTCGAAGTTATCGAGAAGCGACCAATAGAAGTAGCCGCGGACGTTCGCGCCGTCCTCTATCGCCTGATGGATGCAGGAGAGATGGTCGCGGATAAATCTCTCGCGTTGTGAATCATCGGCATCGGCGAGACCGTTTTCGGTGATGTAGATGGGGAGGTTGTATTTTTTGAGCGGTAGGATGACGTTATAGATGCCACGAGGATAGATCTCCCAGCCGAGATCGGTGCGTGGCAATCCGGGAATATGGATTTTTTCCGCGAGACGGAGACGGCTGTGGAAATAGAATTGAGCAGTCAGGAAATCGTTGTGGTTCGCGGTCATTCGCAGGAAACGCTCGTTCACGAAATAACGGGCAATGCGTGTGGCGATTTTGTCGAGAACCGATTCGCGGCGGTAAGCATCGAATGATTGGAGAATATTTGCGAATCCCACTTGCGCGTAGGGAGCGATCGATTTGATGGTATCGTATGCGCGTTTGTGGGCGGATGAAAGACGACGATAGACACGGTCGGCGGCGAAAAAACTCCGCTTTTGCGGTGGCCACTGGCCATTTACGTAGGCGGCACCGATGACGGACGTCGGTTCATTGATCGTAATCCAAAAGGTCACCAGTTCCGGAAATGAAGAGACGATTTTTTCCGCATAGCGGGCGAAGTATTCGGGAAAAGCGCGTGCTTCGATACCGCCTTGTGCCTCGAGCCAAAGCGGATGTGTCCAGTGCCAAAGCGTGACGAAGGGCTCGATACCGCGTCGTTTGAGCGAAAGGAGCATCTGCCGGTAGTGGTCGATGGCCGCCTCATCGAAAACGCCTTCTTCAGGCTCGATGCGCGACCATTCGATCGAGAAACGGTAGGCGTTCAGACGGAGTGACTGCGCGATGTCGAAATCTTCTTCGTAGCGGTTCCAGTGGTTCGTCGCCGCACCGGAAAGATAGTTGTTCGGATCGGCCGCCGCCTTTCCGAATTTTTCCCGCCAGCTTTCGATAGAGCCGAACTTCGAATCGGCCTCTCGGGCGAGCCGATCGGCGTTTTTCTTTTCCCATTCGCTCCAATTGTTGCGTGTATGGCCTTCGACTTGGTGTGATGACGTGGCCGCACCCCACAGGAATCCTTTTGGAAATCGGAGAATTGCCATAGCGATGTGTTTCTGATATCATAGCATACCTGTCATAATGGTATACTGAAAGTACGGAACGTGATTTCGAAATCGTTTTTCCGAAGTGATATGGCATTCGTTTTTCCCAATCCGAAAACCAAAGATCCCAAAGAGCGCCGGATGCAGCGCTTTTTCGAAATTATTCCGGGGCTTTTGACGTGGACGACGCTTCTCGGAATGCTGATTCTTTCGTATTTTCTGCCTCTTTGGGCGGCGATATTCGTCATTGTTTTTGATATTTATTGGATCCATAAGGCGCTCTATATCTCGCTCTTTTCGCTTGCGGGCGATCGTGACGTGAGAGAGGGGAAACGTATCGATTGGTGGGATCGTTGCCAGAATATCGCTTATCCGGAAGCGTACAGCGAGATTTTGAAATCCCGCATCAAAACGATGTATGATAGCCTGCAAGAAATGCCACTCTTCGCACTCTATCATCGACGGACAGTTAGAAAAGAGATCCGCCGTCTGAAAGAGATCCGCCGTGAGACGCGCGCGCTTATTCCGATACAGGATAAGATAATGGATTGGCGCGAGGTGCTTCACGTCGTTCTTCTGCCGACGGCGGGAGAGCCGGCTGACGTTATCGAACCGGCCATTCAGTCGCTTGCCGAATGCAATTTCCCGAAAGAACAGATGATTATTCTGCTCGCCACCGAAGAGCGCGAGGATCCCGAGACACGTTTGCCGAAAGTGGAATACCTCAAGAAAAAATTTGATGGCGTCTTTCGTGATTTTCTCGTCACGACGCATATCGTGGAAGCGGGGGAGATGAAGTGCAAAGCATCGAACGCCGGATTCGCGGCGCGCGAGCTTATGAAATATCTTGACGAACGGCACATTGATTACAAGCGTGTGCTCTTCTCCAACTTCGACTGCGACAGCGTGGCACACAAGGAATATTTCGCGGCGCTCACGTACGAATACATCATCGACCCCAAGCGTTTGCAGCGAGCGTACCAACCGCTCCCGATGTACCACAACAATTTGTGGGACACCAATGCGTTCGTGCGCCTGGTGGTGACGGGCTCGTCGTTTTGGCATCTTTATCAGTCGACGCGCCAAGAAATGGTGACGTTCTCGTCGCACTCGGAACCGTTCGACACACTCGTGAAAGTCGGCTTCTGGCCGGTGAATATGATCAGTGAAGACAGCATCATCTATTGGAAATGCCTCTCGTATTTCCACGGCGATTATCGGGTGCAGCCGATCCATCTGCCGATTTCGCTCGACGCAGTGCTCGCTGAGACGTACTGGAAGACGCTCAAGAATCAGTACAAGCAGAAGCGTCGCTGGGCGTACGGTATCGAGAATTTTCCGGTAACGATGCGTGCTATTTGGCCGGACAAACTTATCCGTCTTCGCACCAAGCTTCGCATCACGTTCGAGATGATTGAAGGTCATTACTCGTGGGCGACGACATCATTCATCCTTACGTTTCTCGGCTGGCTGCCGCTTGTCTTGGGCGGCCCATCATTCCGCGAAAGTGTGCTCGCACACAACCTGCCGTTCATCACGAAGACGCTGATGACGGTCGGGATGGGTGGGCTCCTCATCTCTATCCCACTTTCGCTCCTGTCGCTGCCGCCCCGGCCCAAACGCTATCATTGGTCGCGGCATTTTCTGATGTTTTTCCAGTGGATTCTGATTCCGCTCGTCGGGTTTCTCTCGGCGTTTCCCGCGCTCGATTCGCAGACACGCCTCCTCTTCGGCCGGTACTTCGGCGAATTTTGGGTGACAGAAAAGATGCGAAAGAATTAAGGTTTTTTTGGGCAAAAAAAATCAGGCGGGAGCCTGATGGGAGACGCCGCAAGAACGGCGACGGAAATCTTTACCCGTGGAAATATTTTCTGCGGGCTAGCAGACGGAGCTGTTCGTTGAATGTTCGGACGCTTCTCTTGCTGAGAGAAAAGACGATAGCGTCGAAGAGGGAGTACGGGAAGACTTCTTCGCCGGCGTCGCGGCGATGAGCGATGTCTCGCCGCCGCAGGAGATCGTCCATATACGTTCCGGAATCTTCGACTTTGAAGGAGAAGATGTCTATGTGGAGAGACGGATGGAACTCGTCTTTCCTGACATAGAGCCGATGCCAGGAGAGGCGGACTCTCGTGCCGATATGGGAGCTGTACAGCGCGAAGTATATCCGGAAAAACAGACTGAGTGAACTGGCACGGAGTTTTTTCATCGTATGTTTCTCCTTGGAGAATTGTAAAAAAGAACTGCTTCTCTGTAATAGCAGAAAAGCAAAAGATCTGTCAAAATATGTTTTTATCGAGAGTTTTTTATCGAAAAGATACGATTGAGGTCGCGAAGCGGTTGCTTGGTTGTTTTCTCGTGCGGAAAATCGGGCGGAAAATTATTCGGGCAAGAATCATCGAGACGGAAGCATATATCGGCGAAGATGATTTGGCCTGCCATGCGAGCAAGGGGCGCACGAAACGGACGGAAACGATGTACGGCGAGGCGGGACACGCGTACGTCTATATGATCTACGGGATGTATCACTGTCTCAATGTCGTGACGGAGAAAAAGGGTTTTCCCGCAGCGGTGCTTATCCGTGCGGTGGAGATCGAAAACGTACCACACAAAAAAACAAATGGTCCTGGCAAGCTGTGCCGATTTTTGGAAATAGAGAGAGAACTCAATGGATGGGATATGACGCACGGTGAGAAACTTTGGATCGAGCGCGGTGGGAAAAGAGATCCAAAACATATCGTGGCAGGGAAGCGCATCGGTATCGACTACGCCAAGCATTGCAAAGAATACCTTTGGCGGTTTACGCTCGCTGCTTATTACCAAGTGTAGCGAGTGAAACGAAAGTTTACTTTCGTTTCCGAGCGGAGCGTCGGTAAAATCGGGTCCAATACCCCGCGGCTTGCCGCGGAGGGATTGGGTCCAGGGCTTGCCCTGGGGTCAAAACACCCGTTATTCCAAGTGAATCCGTTCTTCGAAACGCGTGAGGGCGTGTTTGAGGAGAGGGTGTCGTTTGAGCGAAGGATCAGCCCGGAGGATGCCAAGCGCTTCTTCGCGCGAGATTTTCAAAAGTTTCATATTGGTGAGGTTTTCCATCGCGATGTCGGGGAGACCGGACTGGCGCGTGCCGAAGAACGCTCCCGGTCCGCGGATGCCGAGATCGGCTTCGGCGATAGCGAAACCGTCGGTGCTTTTTTCCAGCACACGGAGACGTTCGTTATCGCTGGAATTTTTCCCAGGCATCAGAAAACAGTACGACTGATGTTCGCCCCGGCCCACGCGTCCGCGGAACTGGTGAAGCTGGGCGAGCCCGAAACGCTCGGCGTCTTCGATGAGGATGATCGACGCGTTCGGCACGTCGATACCGACTTCCACGACGGCGGTGGCGACGAGGATATCGTAGTTCTTCTTTTTGAAATCTTCCATTGTTCGTTCTTTTTCCTGCGACTTCATTTTTCCGTGGATGAGTCCGACACGGAGTCCCGGGAAAATAGTTTCTTCCAAATGTTTGTGTTCGGCGACGGCAGCTTTCACATCTTTGAGCGCAAGCGATGTTTCGACCAGCGGAAAAACGATGAACGCTTGGCGGCCCTTCCCGATTTCGCTTCGGATAAAGGTATAGATACGTTCGCGATCGCGTTCGGTGCGGGCGATTTTGGTGATGATCGGCTTCCTGCTTTTCGGCATTTCGTTGAGAAGTGAGAGGTCGAGATTGCCGAAAAAAGCCAGTGTAAGGGTGCGGGGAATGGGCGTGGCGGTCATTGTCAGGAAGTGCGGCACGGCGGCCGGAGTCTTGTCTTTGCTTCCGAAACCCGCTTCCTGCAATTTTGCGCGCTGGGCGACGCCGAAGCGGTGCTGTTCGTCGACGACGATAAGAGCGAGACGATCGAACGAGACATCATCTTGGAGGAGCGCGTGCGTGCCGACGATGATGCGCGGGATACCAGCCTCGATCGCTTTGAGAAGCGTGGTGCGTGTAACGGTTTTTCCATCGAGGATACGGTAGCTTCCGGTGAAAAGCGTGACGCCGTGCGCGGTGCCGGTGAAGAGTTTTGAGAGAGTTTCGAAATGTTGTTGAGCCAAGACTTCGGTTGGGGCGAGAATCGCGGTTTGGGCGCCCTGTTCTGCTGCGACGAAAGCGGCGAGCGCGGCGACGGCCGTCTTACCGCTCCCCACATCGCCATTTAAGAGTCGGTTCATCGGCCGTGTTCGTGTCATATCGCGCAAGATTTCGTACCCTGCCTTGCGCTGCGCGTCAGTGAGCGTGAATGGGAACGTCGCGAGGAATCGTTTGAGGGTCGTTTCGTCAAAAGGCAGAACGGTCGCTCGTCCGGCTTCGAACAGGGCTTTCACTTGGAGCGCTTTCAGTTGGACGAAGAGCATTTCGTCGAATGCGAACCGCTTGCGGGCGAGGAGTGTCTGCCGATCGTTTTTTGGGAAATGGATGAAGCCGATCGCTGTTCGAAGCGAGGGAAGCGAGAGACGTTTCAGAATATTTTCCGGTACCGGATCGGGAATGTCTTTCAGATTTTTGAAGAGCGTGGCGATTTGCCAGCGGAAGAATTTGGACGTGAGGCCACTGGTTTCCGGATAGATTGGCACGAGTCGTGCCGTATGGGTGGCATCGCGCGTGGAACGTTCGACCGCCGGATTCTGCATCAGGAGTCCTTCGCGGTCGCTTACCACCTTGCCGCTTGCGCGTATCGGCAGACCGGTTCGAAGCATATTGCCGATGAACCGTTGGTTGAACCACAAGAGGCGGAGGCGACCAGTCGCGTCCTCGATCAAAGCGTCGGTCAGGAGCATCTTCTTTTTCCACGAGCGACCAGTCTTGACCGAAAGCACCGTCCCCGCCACGGTGCATTTCTCGTCGGCGAGGAGCGAATTGATCGGTCGGATTGCGGAAAAATCCTCGTAGCGGTGGGGGAAATGATAGAAAAGGTCGCGGACGGAGAATATCCCCAGTCGCGCAAGCTTTGCGAGCGCCGGTTTCTTGATGGCCGCGATATCGGCAAGCGGCGTGTCGAACAGGAGCATAGGCGTAAATATGTTTCCAGTATACCAGCATATAGGAAATCCGCCGCCAGGAAAAAAGAACCCCCCGTCCGATATTACGGAAGAGGGGTGTGCCAGCCTCGGTTTCCTCCACTCTTGCAAAAGGATGAAAAAAAAGCGGAGCAGGCGGGCGAAAGCGGAGCTCAGAGACTAAGAGCCGTTTGGGATCAGGATTTCGACCGGAATGAGTCCCGGCCAAGAGAGTGAGAATTCCCGATAGCGGCAGATGTTCCCGTTTGCGATACGCGCGCGGGAGAGTGAGATGCCGCCCCGGAACACGAGTCCTTGCGCCAATTCGGAAAGTGCCTGCTTCGGCGGAAAAGTTTTTCTCGGTATGCCGTTCTTGTATGTCGGACCGAGCACGAGGACGGTTTCCAGGAAGAAATGCTTGAAGATTATCCCGGTTGTGTTGTGCTGATTTCGCCAGTAATTGGCTGAAACGTTGATGAAGTTCACGCGTTCCTTGAGAGTCGGCTTGCGGCTCATCTCGACGACGAATAGCGGCCGATCCTTGTCCGTATAGGCGGTAAAGGATTCAGCGTACAGCGGATATGCCGCCGGATTGATGATCCGACTGCGCACTGAGAAGGTGTCGGTTCTCACTCGGTTCTCCTACACTAGTTATTAAAAAACTACTCATAGATTCAAACAGAAAAACTTTTTGGTGTCAATGGTTTTGGAACGGTTATGGAGCAAAGAAAAACTCCCCAGAGAGCGCTGTCTCGGGGGAGCTTGTTGAGAGAAGGTTATTGACGCACGTGTCCGCGCCACGTGTCGAACGCCGCGCGGTTTTCGCGGGCGATTTCTTCCACCGGGCGCGGATCCCGGTCATCGAACGGCAGGATGTCGCCGTCGACGGTGATGGTGAAGCCTGCGAGCCCGAGGACGCGGAGCACCTGATGGTACTCGTATACGGCGCTCCCGAGGGTTTCGAAGTATTCCCGCGAACGCAGTGAAGGCGTGATCTGGATCTCGTTCCTCACGAATTCCCTTATCAGAAACGGCCCGCCTTCTTCGAAGTATTTTTGCAGCAGATTCGCGATCTGCTGTACTTCTTGGTTGGTTGGCCCTTCCGAAAGAGCAATCGAGAGAAAGTGGAGACCGTTTTCGGTTTTCACACCCAGTGAAACGGATGAAACCTTTTCTTTCATTCTATGACTCCTTTTTTTAAGTTGCAAAAACGTGTTTCATAATCGTGGAACTTTTCGATTTCCGACTGTGAAACAACCTTACAATTATACTCCAAAATGCGGAAAAAGTCAAGTCGAGAAAGCGAAGCCTCGTCAAAGGAAACGATAGCCAATATAATACAAGCAGACCATAGACTGATTTTTAGTATGAATGAATTGTTTTCGCCTGTTTGTTATAAAAATGGAGAATACCTTCCGCTCGGACGCGTCTCTATCGATCCGTATGATTTGGGATTCCTCCGCGGATATGCCGTGTTCGACGTGATGCCGGTGGAGAACGGCAAAGCGTTCCTGTGGGAGCGGCATTTCGCACGCTTGTGCCGGTCGGCCGAGGCGCTCCATCTGCGCGTACCGGCGACCGAGGCGGAATACGGCGGCATCCTTACTACACTCATCGAACGGAACGTTGGTCTTCCGAAGTTTTCATTCCGCACGGTACTTTCCGGCGGGCCGAGTGGAAACGGTTTCACACCCGAGGAAGGCAGAGAGACATTCCTTGTCATTGCCGAGGCATCGCATCCGTATCCGGCGAGTATTTACACGGATGGAGTGAAAGTAATCACACTTGAATACGAACGTCCCATTCCACAGGTGAAACTTGCTAATCACGTGCTCGCGATCCGTGATCTGCCGCGGCGGCGCGAAATGAGCGCATTTGAGACGATCTACATAAATGGCGACAAGGTGTCGGAAGCGTCGCAGAGCAATCTCTTCATTGTGAAAGACGGTACGCTTGCGACGACGTGGGGCAATGTGCTCTGGGGCATCACGCAGGGGTGTATCATCGAGCTTGCGGAACAAGAGGGAATAACCGTACAGAAACGGCCGATCAGTCGCGAAGAATTGTTTTCGGCGGATGAAGTGTTTCTTACCGGGTCGAGCAAGTGCGTCGTGCCGGTCGTGCAAATCGATGAGACAGCTATCGGATCCAAAACGCCCGGACCAATCACGCGCCGTCTAATGACCGCTCTCGAAAACTTCATTCGGACGTATTGATTCTTGGCGGAAGCGGGAGGATTCGAACCTCCGAGACCCTTTCGGGCCTGACGGTTTTCAAGACCGCTGCCTTCAACCACTCGGCCACGCTTCCAAAATTATCAGCTGACGCTGATACGAAAAACTGATGGCCTCGTGCTTCCGGGGTTTCCATCGAAACCCGCCCGGTGCTTGCTTGCTCACACCGAGCCCACTCGGCCACGCTTCCGTGGAATTAACTGTAACAATACTTCGTTTCGGAGGCAACCTTCGCCGGTTCGCGGCGGGTATGGTATAGTGGGAAAGTCTTTTCGGTAATCAGGAATCGTATGCCAGGGATGTATTCGGGATATGGTGAAGCGCTCCTTGAATGGGAGGCGCCCGAACACGAACCGCTCGAGCTTGGGCCGCGGTCGCGCATCGTGGTGACCACACTCCTTATTGTCATCATCGCGTACGCGCTCTATACGAACAGTCCTTTGATGGCGATCGTGTTCATTCTGATCGGAGTGGTGGGGTATCTGTCGCTCCATCGGCCGCCAGAGACACTTTTATTCGTCGTTACGACCAAAGGCATCATCGCCGGCAAGGATTTTTACACGTTCGATGGCATAGAGTCGTTCCATTTTTACACTGAGCCGCCGTTTCAGAACCTGCTTAGTCTGAAAACGAATGGCAAACTTGTGCCGTATGTCCATATTCCGATCCTGACGATCGATATGGGTGTGCTTCGGGAGACGCTCGACGAATTCATTCCGGAAGACACGCACGAACCCGGGCTGGTTGACACATTGGAAAGATTGCTGCATATTTAATTACGCTTTCCTACCGGTATTCGGAAAGCTTTTGTTTTTCATCGTCGCGCTCGTAGCTCAGTGGATAGAGCATCAGGTTGCGGTCCTGAGGGTCGCAGGTTCGATTCCTGCCGAGCGCACTACGTAAAATTCCGTCTCGCGCAGCGGCAACTCCCAATTTTATTCGCGTCCGTAGCTCAGTGGATAGAGCGTTGGGTTCCGGTCCCAAAGGCCGTAGGTCCGATTCCTACCGGGCGCACCAGCATTTTTCGGTATTTCCTGCTTGCTTTTTCGTCCCAGCCGTGCTATGGTGCGGGTGTTGTAAGTTTTTCTCTCTGGAGTTTCGCTGACGCAGCTGCGGTGTTGCCAAACCCGTATCAGTCAAGTAGGGCCAGCAAGGAGAAGGTCGCCTTACACGGTAATCAAGTGAGTAGATCTATTATGGCAACAAAGCTGTACGTCGGCGGCGTTTCCTATGGAACGACCGAAGACAGTCTGCGCGATGCGTTCGCCCAGGCTGGTAACGTCGTTTCTGCCAAGATCATCATCGACAAAATGACCGGCCGCTCCCGCGGTTTCAGTTTTGTCGAGATGGCCACGGATGATGATGCCAAGAAGGCTATCGAGATGTGGAATGGCAAGGAACTCGAAGGACGGACCCTCACGGTGAACGAGGCGCGCCCGCTCGAAGAGCGTCCGCCGCGTACCGGAGGCAATGGCGGGTATCGCTCCCAAGAGGGCGGAAACCGCTGGTAAACGAGAAACAGCCTGGGAAACCGGGCTGTTTTTTTGTTGACAAAAAGGGGAATGCGCCGTTTGCCCGGTGTATACTGGATATATCTTCTGAAAGGGTGGGGCGACGGTCGACGCGCCTGCTCGGAACCCAGTATTATTCATTTGAGATACGCATATGGACAAGACGATATTGACCATCCTGGGTGTCGTGTTTCTCGCGATCGGATTTTTGGGATTCTTCAACGATCCGCTTCTTGGCATTTTTGCCGTCGATCCGCTGCATAATACTATCCATATCCTCTCCGGTGTGCTGGCGTTTATCGCCGTCGGTAAAGGCAGGGAACAGATGCGGACATACGCCCGGATGTTTGGTGTGGCGTACGGTCTCATAGTGATCCTCGGATTTCTCGTGCCAGGAGATATGATCCTCGGGCTGTTCGCGTCCAATATGGCGGACGATATCCTGCACCTCGTGATCGCGGTCACGTTCCTGTACGTCGGATACGGCCGAGCCGCAGGAAGGAACAATCCGATGGACTCGGCGTTGTAGGAATATTTGCCGAGCTTCAGCAGGCCCGGTTTGGTTTTTTTGGCGTTGCTATTTCTCTATCTTGTATTAGAATAGAGATATGGCTGAACTGTTAAATTCAAAACGAGTTTGTTTTCCGAAAGGGAAGCAAAAAAAGTTTCTTTTACGGACAAAGGAAGATTTGTGTGTTTCTTGGGAAAGTTTGGCCGATATCGCCAAGATAAGTCGGCGTACGTTGACTGAATGGAAAAATGAAAGGAACTCCATGTCTCTTACGGCTGTTGAAAATATTTGTAAACAAAGGAAGTGCGGGATTCCAAAAAATATCGAAATTAAGGAAGCGTATTGGTATACAGATAAAGGAGCGAAAGCGGGCGGCAGAGCAATAGTTGCCAAATATGGCAAGGTTGGCGGCAACGAAGAATATCGGAAGAAAAAATGGCGCGAATGGTGGAAAAATGAAGGAAAATGGAATCCATCAAAAATTACTCGACCGTTGCCATTTCGGAAACCGGAGTTTTCAGAAGCATTGGCCGAATTTGTTGGTATCGTGCTTGGAGACGGTGGGATAAGCAATTATCAGATTACGGTTACATTAAATAGTATCGATGATGGTGAGTATTTGAAGTTTGTTCAGAAACTCGTTGAGAATCTTTTTGAGATTCCTACGGGAACCTATTTTCACAACGGGTCCATTGCTTGTCGGATAGTAATTTCGAGAACAGGCCTTATTTCGTATCTTACTCAGAAAATTGGTTTAAAACGAGGAAATAAAGTGAGGCAACAAGTCGATATTCCGAGGTGGATCAAAAAAGACAAAAAGTATTCCATCGCCTGTGTTCGTGGCTTGATTGATACTGATGGCTGTGTTATAATTCACCGGTACTTCTCAAAGAGAAAGAGATATCTTTATAAGAAAGTAGGCTTTAAAAATCACTCTTGTCCGCTTTTGAAATCTGTGAGCAATATGTTGTCTGACTTGAAAATAGAGCATCGGATAATGAAAAGTGGACGGGATGTCAGAATTGAAGCCAAAAAAGATGTGGAAAGATATTTTCGGTTGGTTGGAACAAACAATCCGAAACATTTGAAAAGATATAAAATAGCTTAAATAAATCAAATTTGGGAAGGTGGGTGAGATGGCTTAAACCACCACACTGCTAACGTGGCAGGGGGTAAAACCCCTCGAGGGTTCGAATCCCTCCCTTCCCGCAAATTGCACTTTTTGCGAAATCGTAAGAGGTTGCCTCGGTATTTTGTGTTACAGAAATTCATCCTAAATGGATGGTCTAGTAAAAGATTTTTGGAGTTGCTAAAATTAAGTCGCTAGGATTTACTTATGTTAAGATTAGCGACGGCATTTAGTGGAATAGGCGCGATTGAACATGCGTTAAAACGTATGCGTGTTAAGCATAAACTTGTTTTTGCATGTGATAATGATTCTTATGTTAAGAAAAGTTTTTTTGCAAATTATAATATCGATGAATCACGATGGTTCGATCTTGTTCAAGATATAGACGGGAAAAAATTTAAAGGAAAAGTTGATTTGCTTGTTGGCGGAACGCCATGTCAATCGTTCTCAATGGTTGGAAAAAGACGTGGTTTTAAAGACGCTCGTGGTACTTTATTTTACGAATTTGCGCGCCTTGTTAGTGAAATCAAACCAAAAGCTTTCATTTTTGAAAATGTGAAAGGTCTTTTGAGTCATGACAGCGGAAAAACGTGGGAGGTTATCCAAAATACGTTCAAAGAACTTGGCTATATTTTTTATCCGCAAGTTTTGAATATTTAATTTATGGAACGAAAAAACTGGAAACGCGAGGAATTGATTATTGCTTTTAATCTTTATTGTAAAATCCCATTTGGAAAAATCAATTATCGCAATGAACAAATTATAAAACTTGCGAAAGCAATCGGAAGAACGCCATCAGCTGTTGCGTGGAAATTGGTGAATTTTGCAAGTTTTGATCCGACACTTAAAGCAAGAAACATAAAAGGAGCAACCAACGCAGGAAAATTGGATAAGGCGGTCTTTGACGAGTTCTATCACGACTGGGATACACTCGCATACGAAAGCGAAATACTTCTTGCAAAATTCCTAAATCAAAAAATCGAGCTGGGCGATGAGAAAGAAATTGAAAAAAATTTATTAAGGGAAGGGAAAACGAGAGAGGCTATTGTAAAAATCAGAGTCAATCAATCGTTTTTTCGCAGTTCTGTACTCGCTTCGTATGACAATAAATGTTGTATTACCGGAATTTCACTAACCGATCTACTAATTGCAAGCCATATTGTTCCGTGGTCAAAAGATGAAAAAAATCGGCTCAATCCTGAAAATGGGTTGTGTCTTAATTCTTTTCACGACAGAGCATTTGATAAGGGACTTATAACGATTGATAACGATTACAAAATCAAGGTTTCAAAATCAGTAGCCATTTTTCGAAAAGAAACGAACATTCAAAAGTTTTTCTATGATTTTGAGGGAAAACAAATAGAATTACCTAAAAGGTTTTTGCCAAATAAAGATTTCCTTACTTTTCACAACCAAGAAATTTTTGTAAAATAAAGATATGATTATTGACGAAAAATTATACAAGACGATAGAATGTGCAGTTGAATTTGCTCTGCAGACCAACGAGAATTCAAACATATCAAGAGCAGAGCATAGACATAAGATTGTCGATGCGACCTTGGAATTTCTTGAAACTAATAGACAAACTCCGGAAAATGATATAGATGAATTCATAGCCAATTTTTTGAAACAGAAAATTTAGATTAGCTAGAGATTTTTTATACTAGAAAGTGCTGTCGGCGAACAAGGTACATCTCGCTATTATGTTCGCTCATACGATGATATTTTCCGAGAGTATTTTCGGAGTATTATGCTTCCCGTCATTTCTTATGTTTCCATTTTGAAATTAAAAGATGCGACTGGCAATTTTTTCTTCCTTTTCCGTCCGTCATTGAGTTACTCTTTCAATCCGTACTATATCCCGCAAAAGAGCGTCAGGTTAAAGAAGTGATTGAACAAAAGAGGTTGCTGGCGCGAGAAAAGGAGCAACTCGTCAATGCTCGTATTGGACAAGGTGCATATCGTTTGAAACTTCTTGAGGAATCTTCTGAATGTATTATCACAAGAGTAAATGATGAGCGAATTTTGATTGCAAGCCATATAAAACCATGGAGCGTATCGGATGAAGTGGAGAAAATAGATCATAATAACGGATTAGCTCTCACGCCGACATACGATCGCCTTTTTGATCAGGGCTTCATTTCGTTTGAGGATGACGGTATTCTTTTGCTTTCGCCTTATATATCGCCGCTGAATCTTAAAAAACTAAACCTTGTAAAAGGAAGAAAGTACAATATTCCACCAAGCGATAAGAGAAGAACATATCTTAATTATCATCGTAAAAATATTTTTAAGAAATGACATTACGAATGTCATATAGGAGATTCTGATGAGGTATGGCGTGAGGAATTGATCGAGAGCTCTTGTGTTTCCTTTGGATTTGAAGTTGATGTCGAATTTGAGCCAGTGGTAAGCTTTTCGGCCGCTCCAGCGTTCGTACGCGACTCGTTCAAACATCTTCCGGATGACTGGTCCACGCTCTAGATCGGCCCGAACTTTATGAAGGCTAGAAGTGGCCTTTTCTTGAAAAAAATTAAAAAATTCGTTATTATAATCTTACAGCAAAGCCTTGATATCACTTAATGTAAAGTATTATACGCTCTACTAAAAAACTTTGGAGATTAATTATTAATTAAACGAATAAAAAATTACATATGATGAATCAAAAAGAGCGAGGATTTTCCAATCTATTGATTATATTGGTACTTGCTGGAGCAGTGGTTATCGGCGGTATTTTTTTATTGAACGGTCGTGATCGCACCATAACAGAAGAACAAGACGACGATACCATTCAGGATTTGGTTGGCAATCAGGATTTAGATGAGTCAAAGCTTCCCGACAAAGTAAAAAAGAGTCTAGAAGATGTAAATAAAGTTGTTGATGTAACCGACGACTGTTCGGCGGGCGGAGTGAGTGCAAGTATCCCAAAAGGTTGGCAGTGTCGGAAGGCTGGTTCGGACTTCACGCTCTATACCGATAATAATACATTAAACGTGTCTATCGGAAAGAGCCAAGGTATGTCAAGCTGTAGCGTGATTCCTGGGTGCACCACTACTGACGTGAGTCTGAGCAGTAAATTTAAAGATATGAAAAAAATGATACAGCCAAAAATAGGTACTACTGAAATAGTAGGAGTATATTCTGGTGACAGTTCTATAAAAATGTTGGTGACTTCTAATGACGCACTATCTGATGATGAGTTAGCGCAAATTAGGAGTATACTTGACTCCGTATCGAACTAGTTTGGCTTATTGATCAATATAAATTTCAGTAAATTTTTAAGAATTTTCTGCCGAAGAAAAACTTAAAATCATTCTTTTCATCCGTCAAGTCAAGAGAGTTCCGCTGTTGCTACCAGGTTTTACATTCAGTGAAATTGAGAATGAAAGCAGATGGTGATATTCTTGCTGTAAAGTAGAATAGAAACTTCTGATATTTTTGGTGTATACTTATAAAGTGATTATGGGTATATCAGCAACAAACAAAAAATCTTTTTTTGGTATAGTGTCGGTTGTTTTGTTAGTTTTTTCAGTTTTTCTTTTTGATACAATTATCGCGCAAGCTGGAAATAGTCCGGTCAAGCGCGTGCTTCTTATCAATTCTTACGATCAGAGTTACAAATGGACCGCACAGATAACGCAGGCGGTAAAGGAGAAACTTGATGCGAGCGGTATCGCGTACGATCTCCAAGTGGAGAATATGGATACCAAGCGGGTGAATGATGAGACATCGCGACAGCTTCTTTTCGAACAATTCAAGTATAAGTTCGGAAAATTCAAATACGATATCGTGCTTACCTCGGATGACGACGCGTTCAATTTCACGTTGACGCACCGAGATGAGCTTTTTCCAGATGTTCCCGTGGTTTTTTGCGGGACGAATTTCATACAGAATCGTCTGGAGAGAATCAAAGATCAGAAACTCATAAGTGGTATCAATGAGGACAGCGACATCGAAGCGAGTGTCGATATCGCTCTCAAACTCCAACCGGGTGTCAGAAATATCTTTTTCATTCGTGACAGCACCACGACGGGAAAGATCGTCGGTGATTATATAGACAGGCTCGTACCGAAATATGAGAGAGACTATGCTGTTACCGTGTATGACGGCAGTTTGTCCGGCGATGAGATTGTGGACGCTGTCAGGCAGATGCCGGAAAACAGTCTGATTTATGTGACGATTTTCAATGCTTCGGACAAGACGGGAAGGTATTATAGTTACAGCGAACTTTTGAAAGAAATTCGTGCCGAAACGGATGTTCCTATTTATGGAACATGGGATTTCAATTTGGGAGATGGTATCGTCGGTGGCAAGCTGACGTCGGGCAAGGCCCAGGGTGGCGCGATGGCGGATATCGCCGTGCGGGTGCTTGGTGGAGAGAACATAGAGGATATCCCGATAGTATTGCAGAGTCCGAACGTCTACGCTTTTGATTATCGGGAATTGATCGCTCATAAGAGCGATAGGGCGAATGTTCCACCCGGGAGTATCATCATAAATCAGCCGGAAAGTTTTTATGTGAAGTATCGTGAATACGTGTGGATCGGTGTGGCGGTATTTATCCTTCTCATTGCGTTGGTTGTGGCGCTTTTTGTTCGGAACAGATTTCACGCGCTCAAACTCGCTCAGTCGGTCATCGATCAGGAACAGCTGGAGAAAGTCGTATCGGAGAGGACGGCCGCATTGCAGGCCGAGGTGGAGCAAAGAAAGAAAATGGAAGAATCTCTGCGTTTGAAAAACGAAGAACTGGAATCGTTCAATACGATAGCGGTCAATCGGGAATTGGAAATGATAAAGCTGAAGAAAAGAATAAAAGAATTAGAGGAGCGATCTGCAAAAGTTTGATATTGCTTCAAATCGGTAACTTTTTAAAGAAGATGAGCGAGATTTTTTTATCTCGCGATGACGATGCCGAAGACTTTGGCGGCGCCGACTTGTTTTAAGGTGCGAGCGCATTCTTCGAGTGTGGCGGAGGTAGTAGCGATATCGTCGATAAGCCAGATGTTTTTTCCGCGAAGAATATCGCGCGCAGCTATCGGAACAACAAAAGCATTTTTCAGGTTGTGCAGGCGCTCGGCGCGCGATTCGGTCTGTATCTGTGGCCGGGTAAAGCGTACGCGGAGCAGGCTGTTTGAAAGGACGGGAAGCGAGAGTCCGGGCGCGACGATTTCGCCGAGACGGTGAGCGAGGAGCTCGGACTGATTGAAGCCGCGGAAACGCAAGCGTCGTTTGTGGAGCGGTACGGGCAGGATGATGTCGGGAAGCGGAAGATCGCTTCGGCGCAAAGCTTCGGAAAGAAGGGTGCTCAGCGGGACGGAGAGTGCCGGAACGAAACGGTATT
This sequence comes from Candidatus Moraniibacteriota bacterium, assembly GCA_052034975.1. GTDB lineage: Bacteria > Patescibacteriota > Minisyncoccia > Moranbacterales > UBA1568 > UBA1568. The sequence continues at coordinate 53,598 of JBPOIA010000002.1, read as the reverse complement.
TGAACGTATGGACGGCGCGGGTGATAACCGGAATCCTGTATGTGGTCGCTGCGAATACACCGTCGAGCGGGGAACGTCTAAAACAGTTCGGGCAGAGTTCCCCGTATGGCGTAATCCGTTGTTCACAGCGCGGGCAATGGTGTTCCTGGCGCAAAGAGATTCTTTTCAAACAGTGATCGCACAGAAATTCCCGCGGTTCGCCGCAGCCGAGGCAGAAAACGGGAAAGAAGAGATCGAGTATTCGCTCTCGCAGCGTTGAAAAAAGCGAAGAGACAGGAAAGTCTTTTAGCGACACACGATCGTCTTGTTTTTTACATCGAGATGGAGAGAAGTCTTGTCCGGGGAATGGAGGAGCGTTTCGGCGATCGCTTTTTCGGCCATATCTTGGATGTTTTTGCGTACCAGCCGGCCGCCTTGTTCTGGCGAGAAGCTTTTCTCAGCGATGAGACGTGTGACAGCGACCGGAAAACGGAGCGTGATCCCGCGTGTTTTCAGGCGTTTGGCGAGGTTGTTGAGCTCGAGTTTCGTGATTTCGAGGAGGGATTTTTCCGGAAGAGGATTGAACACAAGCACGTGATCGAGACGTGAGAGGAGCTCTGGCCGGACTTCTTTCTTGAGTTCGTCGAGGACATGACGACGGATCGCTTCGAATTGCTCGTGAAAGACGTTTGTGCCGGCACCTTTGCCGAATCCGATGCGGGCGGTCTGGGTGAATGCGGCCGTACCGATGTTTGAGGTGAGGATGATGAGCGTGTTTTTGAAGCTCACGCGGCGTCCTTCGGCATCCGTGAGCATTCCTTCGTCGAGGATCTGAAGAAGGATGTTCCAAACGTCCGGATGTGCCTTTTCGATCTCGTCAAAAAGCACGACAGCATATGGACGGCGGCGGATTTTTTCGGTCAGTTTGCCGCCTTCGCCGTAGCCGACATAACCGGCTGGCGCGCCGAGGATTTGCGCCACGCTGTGTCGTTCCATAAATTCGCTCATATCGAGGCGAATGAGCGCTTGCGGATCGCCGAAAAATTCTTCGGCGAGAATCTTTCCGACAAGCGTTTTTCCGACGCCGGTCGGTCCGAGAAAGAGAAATGATCCGAGCGGGCGGTCAGGATCGCCGATGCCGCTTTGTGAACGGATGAGCGCTTGTTCGATCGCTTCAGCGATGTCTGATTGTCCGATCAAGCGCTTGCGAAGCGCTGTGTGTAGGTGCGAAATCTTCTCGAGTGGCTGTTCACGAGAGAGCTTGGAAAACGGGATGCTGGTCATTTGTGAGACAGTCCTCAGAATGTGTTCTTCGGTGACGTGAACGCGCCGGGACGACGTTTCGTTTTTTCCGCGTTCGCGGAGAGTAGCGAGCTTTTGCCCGACCATCCTTTCTCGCGAATGCCATTTGGCGGCTTCGTCGTATTTTCCCTGCTTCACGAGCGATTCTTTGAGGTCGGTGACGGTACGGAGCTCTTCTTCAAGTTCGAAAAAGATTCTTCCTGAAATGCTCGTTTCGTGCTTTTGTTTGGCGAGTGAAGAGGCTTCGTCGATGATATCGAGCGCCTTATCCGGTAGGAAGCGGTCGGGAATGTATCGTACCGAAAGATTGACAGCCATATCGATGACGGCGGGTGGCAGAAGGACACGATGGAAATCCTCATATGCCGTGCGAACGTGCGTCAGTATGTGTCTCGTTTCCTCGGGTGTCGGTTCGCTTAGAATGATGGTCTGGAAACGTCGGTCGAGCGCCGGATCTTTTTCCAAATGACGCTTGTATTCGGTCAGGGTGGTGGCGCCGATACAGCGGACTTCGCCGCGCGCGAGTGCTGGTTTCAGGATATTGGCCGCGTCGAGTCCGCCGCTCGTGTTGCCGGCGCCGACGATAGTATGGATTTCATCGATAAAGAGGATGACGGACGCGTCGCGTGACGCTTCTTTGATGATGTCTTTCAAGCGCGCTTCAAATTCACCGCGGAAATTCGTGCCAGCGACGACAAGCGTGAGATCAAGCGAGAGGATGCGCTTGCCGATGAGGGAATGCGGTACGTCGCCTGTCCGGAGTTTCTTCGCAAGCGCGGCGACGAGCGCGGTCTTGCCGACACCCGGTTCGCCGATGATAAGCGGATTGTTTTTGTTCTTTCTTGTGAGAATCTGGATCAAGCGTGAGAGTTCCTGTTCCCGTCCGACGAGCGGTTCTTGTCCCGCACGTTCGTCCATTCCGAGATCAAGGGTAAATTGATCGAGTGCCGGTGTCGCAGAAGCATTTGCGGAAGAGGTTTTTGTGAGAAAACTTTCCGGAAGGTCAAGCATTTTTCCGAGCTGCGGGAAGTGGTCGAAGCGGAGATGGGATTCGATGGTGCCTTTGATCTTTTGGTCGTCTATCTTGAGCGCGACCAAGATATCATCGAGCGCCGGGTGCTCGGATTCCATAATGGCGGAAATAAGGTGTTCCGTGCCGACATAGGAGGAACGGTATTCGCTTGCGAGAGAATACGCGCGACGCAGGATGTCTTTGGTGGAGAGGGCGAGCGGTAGCGGCTGCGCGGACGGCGATGGCTTGCCGCGGCCCTTCTTTTTCAGACAGAGTTTGGCGAGACTTTCTTTCTCGAATCCCATATGTTCGAGAAGGATACTTCCGAGGCTGCCGTTTTCGAGAAAAATGGCGAGCAAGAGATGTTCTGGTTCGATCGTTTCGCTCCGTGTGTAACGGGCGATGTCCCGCGCTTCACGGAAGCTTTTGCGGGCGTGCGAAGAGAGTTTTTGGCTGAACGTTGTTTCGAGCATAGAGCTACTGTAAGAGTATCACGTATTGTATTTTTTATCGGTACCGGTGTCAATGCGATACCATCCGGACATCCCTTTTGAAAAATTCCGGGAATATGTTATAGTAAGAAAGAAGAAATGAACGCTCGGAAGCGTTTTGGTTTCGGTACTCGCCCGATTTTTTTCAGAATTTTGGCGGACCGGATCTTCCATAAATAGAGACAGACAAAAAGAAAAAATACGATGTTCGGTCTTCATAAACCTTATTTTCTCGGCATTGATTTTGGCACGTCTTCCATCAAGGCGGTCGAATTGACGCTCAAAGACAGTCAGCCGGTCTTGGTAAATTACGGGCAGGTCAGTCTTTCGGCGCTGGAACGTGGCGTACTTTCGTCCTCAACACGTACGTATGATGAAGAGCTTTCTCTCTATCTGCGGGCATTACTTGAACGCCTGAAACCGAAGAGCCGGAATGCGTATGTGGCGATGCCGGCATTCATCGGTCTCATCTCGCTTATTGAGTTGCCGGCGATGGAAGAGAATGAATTACAGGAAGCCATCCGATTTGAAGCGCACAAATACATCCCGTCTCCCTTGAGCGAAGTGGCGCTCAGTTGGGAAGTGGTGGGGCAGCGCGTATCTCCGACGGACAACCGGACGACGATGGAAGTGCTCCTTGTGGCCGCGCTCAACAAGGAAGTGAGACGCTATGAGGAATATGTGCAGCGCGCCACGCTCGATATGCAGCTTTTGGAATTGGAAACGTTCTCGCTCGCGCGGGCTATCGTAGGCGATGAGCCGGGACTCGTGCTTGTCATCGATATCGGTTCACACGCGACCAACCTTATCCTGACGGAAAACGGCGTCGTGCGTGTCAGCCGAAACCTTGATACCGGCGGCAAGGACGTTACCCGCACGTTGACGGAAGGATTGGGTATCACTCAGGAACGGGCCGAGTCATTGAAAAAGAGTGAGAAGGATTTTCTGAACAATCCGGAATCGGCGCTCGTGTTCCCAGCGCTCCAAATGATCGCAAACGAGGCGGAACGGATGCTCGCGTCATATCATGCCAAATATCCCGAATCGCAGTGCAAAGAAATTGTGCTCTCCGGCGGAACGGCGCACCTTACCGGGCTCACGCGGCATTATTCGGAACGGCTGGGATTGCCGGTACGCATCGGTAATCCGTGGCAGCGCGTAGCCTATGATCCCGGACTAGAAACAGCCATCAAGGAGCTTGGAACATCATTCTCCATTGCGCTCGGCCTCGCGTTAAACGGCATCAACGCGCGGATAAAGAAGAAAGAAGAGCATAAGGAATCGTTTTCGCTCAAAAAATTTTTAAGTAAAAAAATATAAATCGTTAAACACAAAGCAATGGCCGGGATAAATCTTTCACCATCAGTGCAGGGGGGAAAAACGGAAAAAAGAAGTCTTTTTGACAGGGGGCTTATGATTAGCCTCACTTTGTTCCTGCTCGTGGCGGGATTATGGGGCGGGATGCGTTGGTATATCAAGACGTTGAATGATGACATCGCGAGCCTTGATCAGGCTTTGAGCGAGCATGCGGCAGAACTCCGCGGAATGCAGGTTGATCGCATAGTGGATTTCGATAATCGTCTTTCCTTGATGGCGAAAAACATTGATGGCGCTCTCGATCCGAAACAGATCCTCGAACAAGCGGAAAGCCTCGTCATTCCGAGCGTGATCCTTCGGGAATACGAATACAATCCTGAAGACGGGACGATAACCGTCGGTGGAGAGACGGAGAATTTCAAATATCTCGCCCAGCAGATTATCAGTCTCAAATCCCAGCCGATTTTTGGCGAGTTGAAAGTCGATACGATCAACCGGACCAAGGAAGGACGGATAGCGTTCACGCTTACCGCCGGACTTTCGGGGAAATAATCCTTTCATTTATCCACTAAATCTTTTCTCTTCATTTATGAGCTTGAAAATACTCGTCGTCCCATTTCTAATCGTGATGATGCTGGTGCTCGGCATCGGATACATCCAGCCGGACTGGCAACTTATCCAGGAGAAAAAATCCATTCTCGCGATCAAGGAAAAGCAGACGGCCGATATGCAGACGATTATCGGCAATATCGAGACGCTCTATAATTCGCTCGCATCGCAGAAAGAATCCGAGCAATTCGTGAAGCGTTACATTCCCGAAAGCAAGGATCAGGGACGAGTGATCGATGCCATCAATTTTTCCGCCTCCCAGTCCGGGCTACTTGTGGAATCAATGAAAGTTGAAGAACCGCAGAAGTCGGCATATGTGGAAGAACCGATCGTTTCGGCCGATATGGTGGGCGTTTCTGGTACGTCGGCTTTGGGCGGAAGCGATCCGAACGCGGCGATGCAGTCGATTCCGGCATATCAGGCGCCACTACCAAGAGCCTATACGATAGAAGTTTCCACTCGCGGTACGTACGAAAATATCAAGGCCTTCTTGGATCGTGTCGCCCGGATGGATCGTTTCCAGGAATTCCAATCATTTGGCGTGATGGCAGACGAACAGTCGGCGACGGAAGGTGATCCGGCGGCGATGCTCATCGGAACGGTCAGGGTGAAATTCGGCTATCTTCTGATGCAGCCGGTAGAATCGGCACTCAATATTCCGGTGTTTCAACAATCAAAACTCGATTTTTCGACCGTTGGCAGGGCCTTGAACAGAGCAACCAATTCCATTCCGGTGCTCGAAAAGCCGGAATCGGGGAGACCAAATCCTTTCCATTGATGCGTGTCCGAGAAACGTATGCCGAAAGAGACTGAAAAAGACAGTCCGAATGTTTCTGTGCAGGCAGCCGACACTTTGTCGGCTCTTTCGGCTCAGGCCAAGGCACTCAAGATTCCGCTTTTGGACACGGCACCGAAAGCGATAGACAAGACCATTCTCTCGATCATTCCCGAGGAGTCCGCGCGGAAATATCTGATGATTCCGTTTAAGCGTGAGAACGACACATTGTCCGTCGCGATGGTAAACCCGCAGGATTTTGAGGCGTTGAATGTGCTCCGTTTCCTTGCGGAAAAAGAGCATTTGAGCATCGAGGTATCTCTGGCATCCAAGGAAGTCTTCGATTCGGTCGCTAAGAATTACACCGGGACAGACCTTGCGCTTAAGGATGCCATTCTCTCACTCAAAAAAGACGATGAAGTCGTCGAGATCAAGAAAGAGATCAGGAAAGACAAGGATGCCGAGGTTTTTCAGGATGCGCCGATTGCGAAGCTTGTCGAAGTGATCGTGAAGCATGCGATGGACGGTCGGGCGAGCGATATCCATATCGAACCGACCGAAGGGAGTTATCGCGTGCGGTTTCGCGTGGACGGATTGCTTCGGGCGCAGCTTGTGTTTCCGATGGAGGTCGGCCGGGCGGTCGTTTCGAGAATCAAAATTTTGGCGAATCTGAAAATCGACGAGAAACGCAAGCCGCAGGACGGACGGTTCCGGTTCGAAGGAGAGACTGGCGCTATCGACCTGCGTGTTTCGAGTCTGCCGGTGATCGAGGGCGAGAAAGTCGTGATGCGCGTGCTCGATAAGAGTTCGAACGTGACCGATCTCGAGAAACTCGGCCTGTGGGGCAGGAATCGTTCCATTCTCGAAAACAAGATCCGTGAGCCGTTCGGTATTATTCTTATCACGGGTCCGACCGGTTCTGGAAAATCAACCACGCTCTACGCATTTCTCCAAATTCTCAATCAGGAAGAACGTAATATCATCACGCTTGAAGACCCGGTGGAGTATTTTGTAGAGGGCATCAACCAAAGCCAGATCAAGCCAGAGATCGGATATACGTTCGCGAGCGGTCTCCGATCCATCCTACGTCAGGACCCGAACGTCATAATGGTCGGCGAAGTGCGCGACGATGAGACGGCTGAGCTTGCCATTCACGCGGCGTTGACCGGTCATATGGTACTCTCGACGCTCCATACGAACGACGCACTCGGTGCCATTCCGCGGCTTATCGATATGGGTATCGAGCCGTTCCTGCTTTCGTCGGGGCTCAAGGCCGTGGCGGCGCAGCGCCTGGTGCGGCGTATCTGCGAGAACTGCAAGGAGGAATCCAAAGTGACGGATGCGCAGGAGAAAAGACTTTTGGAGATCTTCCAGACCATTCCTCCCGAGGAAGTGTCCGCGTACGAACTTGATCCGAAACAGAAACTCGTTTTCTATCACGGACAAGGGTGCGACCAGTGCGGCAATTCCGGATATAAGGGCCGTATTGCCATTTACGAGGTCATCGATATCGATGATCGGATCAATACAATCATTTCCGACAAGAAAGGCAATGAGGCGGAGCTCGCGAGCGCCGTTAAGGATCAAGGAATGCTGACGCTTAAACAAGACGGCATACTGAAAGCCCTGCAAGGTATCACGACACTTTCCGAAGTGGAGCGCGTCACCGAAGGAGCAATCCTCGTGGATGAAGAATGAGGTGTGATATACTGAAAAAAACATTTCAAAAACACGCAGAAAAATTATGGAAACGCTGCATACCGAACAACGTCTGAAGAACTTACTGCTTTTGGTCGGGCAACAGGGCGCGTCTGATCTCCACTTGGTCGTTGGGCGGTATCCGACGCTCCGTATTGATGGAAAACTCCATCCAATTACTCAAGAGAAAATTCTTACGCCGGCCGACACCAAGGCGCTTTCCGACGTGCTTCTGACCGAGGACAAGAAACAGGAGCTTCTCGCGACAGGACAAACCGACTTCTCATACAGTTTCGAAGACCGGGTGCGCTTCCGTACGAACATCTTTTTCCAAAAAGGCTATATCAGTGTGACGATGCGGTTCGTGATGGACCGTTTGCGCAACCTGGAAGAACTCTCCATTCCCGGATCGCTCTACGGGTTCACCAACTATTCCCAAGGATTAGTGCTCGTGACGGGGCCGGTCGGACACGGCAAATCGACGACACTCGCTGCCATCATCGACTATATCAATCATAATCAGGAGAAGCACGTCGTTACTATCGAGGACCCGATCGAATTCGTCTATAATCAGGACCGGTGCATCATCAACCAGCGCGAAATCGGACGGGATGCCAAAAATTTCCCCGATGCGCTTCGAGCCGTGTTTCGCGAAGATGCGAACGTGGTACTCTTGGGTGAACTTCGTGATCTCGAGACCATCAGTACCGCAATGACGGCCGCAGAGACCGGACACCTCATCTTTGCGACACTCCATACGAACGACAGCGCGCAGACAATCGACCGTATCATCGACGTCTTTCCGGCTCATCAGCAGAACCAGATCCGCTCCCAATTGGCGAGCGTCCTTTTGGGTGTCATTTCACAGCGGCTTCTGCCGCGGACAGGTGGCGGTCGTATTCCGGCGATAGAAATTATGTTCAAGAATCACGCCATCGAGAATCTGATCCGTGAGAACAAGGGCCATCAGCTGGATTCCGTCATCGAAACGAGCCTGAAAGACGGTATGATGGGTCTCGACCGGTCGCTTGCCGACCTCGTGCGGCGCGGGCTGATATCAGTGAACGACGCGCTGACGTATGCCAAGAACCGCGAATACCTCCAGATGCTCATCGGAGGCAAGGGATGATACAATATACGTATTACGCATAAAACATAAAACGCGAAGCGACTATGAAATTCATCTTCAAGGCGAAGAACGATGCGGGACAAGTGCGAGAAGGGTTCGTCGAGGCACTCGATCAGGCAGCCGCAGCAGGTATCCTGAGCAAGAACGGTCTGACGCCGATTTCTATCATAGAGGAAGAGCATTCTTCCGGACTGATGAAAAGCGTCGAAAAGATCTGGGAAGGCGTGAGCCAAAAGGAGCTCGTCATCTTTTTCCAGCAGCTGTCCACTCTGATCGAGGCGCGCGTGCCGATCGTTTCGTCGTTGCGCACTATTAGCGATCAGTCCGGCAACAAGTATCTGCGCATCATCATCAAAGAGATGAGCGATGATATCGAGGATGGAATGTCGTTTTCGGACGCTTTGGAGCGACATCCGGACGTTTTTTCCGCGCTTACGATCAATATGATCCGGGCCGGCGAAGTTTCCGGCAGTTTGCAGAAGTCCATCAGTTTCGTGGCCGAGAACATCGAGAAAAACTACCAGTTGATGTCGAAAATTCGCGGTGCGATGTATTATCCGGCATTCGTGCTTTTGGTCGCGTTTATTATCGGATTCTTGGTGGTGACATTTATCTTGCCAAAGATCACGATCCTTATCAAGGACTTGAATGTCCCCGTACCATGGTATACGTCGGTGCTCATCTGGATCGGGGATTTTATGCAGATCTACTGGTGGGCGGTCTTGATGGTGCTTGCGGCTGGTGTCGGCGCGTTCATTTATTACATCCGTACCGATTCGGGTCGGCGGGAATTGGAAATGGTCATCCTGAAGATTCCGGTCATCGGGACACTCGCTCGCAATATCTACATCACCCGGTTCGCGGAAAACCTGGCTGCACTTTTGAATGGAGGTATCCCAGTCGTGCGGTCGCTTGTTATCGTGAGCGAGGTAATCGGGAACCGCGTGTTCCAAAAGATCGTGCTTCGGGCTGCAGAAGAAGTGAAGACCGGTGGCGCGATGAGCGGTGTCTTTATACAGACGCACGAAATGCCCCCGATCGTTTCTCAGATTATTCGCATTGGCGAGGAAACGGGTACGCTTTCGAAAGTGCTCAAGAGCGTTTCGCGCTTTTATAGTCAGGAAGTGGACAATATGACCCGGACGTTGACGACACTTATCGAGCCGGTGCTTATCGTGTTTCTCGGTATCGGCGTCGGAATACTGGTTGTTGGAGTATTGATGCCAATCTACAACATCGCGGGGCAGCTCTAAGGCGTTTTTTATCCGCTTCCGGTATTTCGAAAGATAGTGTATAATGAAAAAGACAGGGAATGAATATATTCCTTGCTCTTAAAATAAAAAGTAAAAACAAACACGAGAAGGAGGTGAGCATATGAAAAGAACGTTAAAAGGATTCACGCTTATCGAACTTTTGATCGTCATCGCGATCATCGGTATCTTGGCGTCGATTGTGCTGGTTAGTCTTTCCGGTGCTCGGACCAAGGCACAGAAAGCCGCGTTCAAGTCCGAGGTGGCCGGCTCTGTCGCTAGTTTTACACTCGAATGTGATACGGCCGCTCCGACACCACCGACCGATACGACAACGACTGACTGGGATGCGGCGTTCGATAGTTCCGACTGCGGCGCAAGCGGCAACGGGACATTTTCGATCGACGCGGTGCCACTTGCGGCGGGCGTGATTGCGGACGGTTGTACGACTGCGACCGTGACGGAAACGGGCGCTAATTTTGCTAGTTGTCCGTAGTCGATGACATAAAAGTTAATTTTTGAGAGAAGCTAAGAAAACGCGTTATGAAAAAAGTATTAAAAGGATTCACGCTTATCGAACTTTTGATCGTCATCGCGATCATCGGTATCTTGGCGTCGATCGTGCTGGTGAGCTTGAGTAATGCTCGGACCAAGGCACAGCTCGCGGCGTTCAAGTCCGAGACTGCCGGCGCGGTGGCTGGTTTCTTGCTCCAGTGCGACACGGCCGCTCCGACGGCTCCGACCGATACGACGACGACGAACTGGGCAGCAACGTTCAGCGCATCGAGCTGTGGCGCAGCTGGAAGTGGCACATTTACTATCACAGCAGCTCCGGTAAACACGGCTATCGTGTGTACGGCGACCGTGACGAATACGGGAACGACGTATGCCGGTGCCGGCTGCAACTAATCGGTTTCTTTGCTGAAAACCGAGATCAAGACTCCGTCTGTCATCAGGCGGAGTTTTCTTTAAGGAAAATGCTTTGCAACGATTTCTTGGGAGCGGTATACTATGGATATATGTTGATGACTATCTTTTTTTTCGTTTCCGGACTGATTATCGGAAGTTTTTTGAATGTTGTGATTTGCCGGCTGCAGGGAAACGAAACGCTCCTGGGTCGATCGTTTTGTCGTTCTTGCGGGCATCAGATCCGTTGGTACGATAATATTCCAGCCCTCTCGTTTGTGCTGCTTCGCGGAAAATGTCGCGATTGCAAAAAGCGGATTTCTTGGCAGTATCCGACGGTCGAAATCCTGACAGCCGTCCTATTTGCGCTTTCGGGAGAATATTTCTTCTCATATGCTGATTGGTCGACGTGGACGGAAACGGCGTGGCTTCTCGGTATCATCGCTTGTTTTGTCGTCATCGCGGCCTATGATCTGCGGCATATGGAAATCCCACTTCTTCCGTTATATATAAGTATCGGGATCACGCTTCTTTTTCTATTTTCGGAATTCCGTCTAGGGGAACCGCTCCTTACGAGCCGTTTGGGATTGGGGATGCTCGGCGGAATGATTGTCAGTGCGTTCTTCTTTGTGCTTGTGTATGTGTCCAAAGAGACGTGGATGGGATGGGGAGATGTCTGGCTCGGGCTCGCGGCGGGAACGATTGTCGGATTGCCGGCAGCACTTTTTATGTTGACGGTGTCGTTTATGCTTGGTGCGGCCGTTGGTATCGCGGCGATCATCCTTGATGGCAAAACGCTCAAGACGCAGGTTCCATTTGCCCCGTTTTTGGTCGCGGGAACTTTTTTTACGCTGTTTTTCCCTCGGTTTTCTCCGGATATCGCGCGACTATTTATCCTCTAGGGAAAAACGCAAAATACTGCTATACTTGGAGGTGCCAAGCTATGCCAAAAAAACAAAAACATTTTTTGAGAAAGAATGCCGGATTCACTCTGATCGAGCTTCTGATCGTCATATCGATCGTATCGGTCGGGGCGAGTATTATGCTTGTGACGTTCGGGAATAACCAGATCCGCCGGGAGCTTGAAGGCAATGCCCGGGAAGTCGTCGGGCTCGTGCGCGAGGCACAGAATAACGCCCTGACGGGAAAACAGACGGTGGCTGCTACCACACCGTGCCGGTATCAGGTGAGCTGGTCCGGATCCGGGTACAGTATGACGTACTGGTACAAGAACGCATCTGAATTGTGCACCCAGACGTCGCCGGTGTCGAGCTATGTGCTCAAAAACGGCGTCGCATTCAGCGGCGCGGACAATTTCTATTTCACCCTTCCTCACGCGACGCTTAATTTTGGAAGCGGGAGTATGGCGATCGTACTGACCAAGCAGGGGATATCCCGTGTGGTGTGCGTGTATGCCACGGGACTTATCAATGAACTTGATGGATCGACCTGTCCGTAACGCGTATGGTATCCATAAAGAAATTCTTTTTCAAAAAAACGCTGAGAGGATTTTCGTTCGGGGAAGTGCTTCTCGGGTCTTTTATTCTGACCGTCGGATTGACCGCGATGACGGCACTCATCGCGTCCGGATACAGGCATTCGATCGAGAGCCGGGATACCATCATTGCTGCCGAGCTGGCACAGGAAGGTGTCGAACTCATTCGGAACGCGCGTGACAATGATTTTGCTTCCGGCGGAGGAGGATTCGCGGCATTCAGCAATCCAAACAAACATTGCCGCATCGATTATAATGATTCCATCGCATCGCTTGACTGCAACGCCGCACAAGGAGGAGTAAATCGGTATTATCTCCAATACGCAGGGGGTCTCTACGGGCATTTTGGTGGAGGGCAGGAACGTTTCTCACGCTATATCTATGTGGATTATAACGGGAGCGATCAGGCCCTGGTACGAAGCTTTGTTTTTTGGAGCAGCGCGTCATTGCCACCTTCAAGCGGAAGCTCGGCCGGCTGTTCGATTGCAAACAAATGCGTGTTTACGGAAGCACGGCTGGCGAATTGGAAATAATGCGAACATATGGTTCAGAGATCCATAAGAAATATCACGGTAAGCAAGGCAGGATTCACGATGATCGAGCTTTTGGTAGCGATGTTCACATTTACCATCGTTATGCTCGCGATCTCGCAGATTTTCTCGCAGGCGTTCGCCGGGTACCGCAACACGAAAGCCGTCCAGCGTGATGTTGAGAATGCCCAGTATTCGCTCAACACGATGGCCAAGGAGCTGCGCACAAGTTCGATCGTTAGCCCGTCTTCCGGGACGTTGGTCAACTCACAATCGGTGAAATTCTATGATCATTCCCAAGGAATCTGTTTTCAGTACCGTATCAATTCTAGTATGCTTCAGGTGGCGCGCGCGGCGGCAGCCGATGTGCCGACCTGCGCCGGAATGGGTCTCGGTACGTTTTCGACGATCAGCACCGGTGTTATCAGCGGGAATTTCATCATAACACCATCCTCACCGAGTCCGATGACGGTCGGAAAAGTCACCGCCTCGCTCGAAATCAGCGAAGGCGCGACACATACGGCGCGCATCCAATCGACCGCCTCGCTCCGGGATTACGGATACATCGGATTACAATAAAGAACCGATTTTCAAACAGAGAGCGAAACCTTCTTCCTGAAGGTTTTTTTCTTTCGTTTTGGTCGAAAAATTGGTATACTGAAAGAGTATGAAAACGAAATTATCCCAAGAACAAGCCAAAAATCGTATTGAAAAGCTTTCCCGGGAGATCGACGAGTACCGGTATCGGTATCATACGCTTGATCAGCCGACTCTCTCGGATGAAGCGTATGACTCGCTGTTTCGGGAGCTGGAAGATCTTGAACGCGAATTTCCCGATCTGAAATTACCGGACAGCCCGACGTTCCGGGTCGGCGGCGTACCGCTTAAGAATTTCAAGAAAGTGCGGCACGTATCGCGCCAATGGTCGTTCGACGATGTTTTCGATACCGCCGGATTGAAAGCGTGGGATGAACGGATACGGAAGATGCTCGCGAAAGAAGGGCTGGCGGAAATGCCGGAATACGTCTGCGAATTGAAAATCGACGGTTTGAAGATCATTCTGACCTACGAACAGGGCATTTTTGCGCGCGGGGCGACGCGGGGCGACGGCGAAGTCGGCGAAGAAGTGACGGAAAATCTGCGTACGATTGGGAGTATTCCGCTTCGGCTTGTCGAACCAGTCGATGCGATTGTTGTCGGGGAGGCCTGGCTTTCGGAACGGGAGCTTAAGCGTATCAATGCAGAACGACAAAAAAAGAACGAGCCACTGTTCGCCAATCCTCGCAATGCGGCCGCCGGATCGATTCGGCAGCTTGATTCGAAAGTGACGGCGTGTCGGAAGCTCGATTCATTTATTTATGATGTGGATCGGGTTTTGGCGAAAGAGAAATCGCTTAACATACGAAGTCAGATGGAAGAGCTGACACTTTTGAAAAAGCTTGGGTTCAAGGTGAACGAGCATCACCGCCTGTGCAAGACGACGGACGATATCGAGGCGTATTATGCGGAATGGAACAAGAAGCGACATAAGCTTCCATATGGACTTGATGGAATTGTCATCAAAGTGAATCAGAAACGGCTGCAAGATGCGCTTGGATATACCGGGAAATCTCCGCGTTTCGGCGTAGCGTACAAATTTCCCGCCGAGCAGGCGACGACGATAGTGACCGATATCCGGATCCAAGTCGGACGAACAGGAGCGCTTACACCGGTAGCACATCTTCGGCCGGTGCGTGTAGCGGGTTCTACGGTAAGTCGGGCGACGCTCCATAATTTTGGTGAGATCACGCGGCTTGATGTGCGGATTGGTGACACTGTTATTCTTCAGAAGGCGGGTGATATCATTCCAGAAATCGTTTCGGTGATGAAGAATCTCCGTTCCGGAAAAGAACAAGAGATCTCGGAACCGAAGACGTGTCCTATCTGCGGGAGTCCGGTTCGAAGGCAGCGTATCGGAAACAAAGGGATATCGGGAGCCGAAAAGAGCGCGGCGTTGTACTGTTCGAATGAGAAATGTTTTGCGGTCGAATTGGAACGTCTGATTCACGCCGTTTCCAAAAAAGGTTTCGATATCCCGGGATTAGGAGAGAAGATCGTCGAGCAATTGGTGAACGAAGGATTGGTGGGCGACGGAGCGGACATTTTCGCGCTTTCGGCGGGTGATCTCGAACCACTTGAACGGTTTGCAGAAAAATCGGCGGAGAAATTGTCTCTTGCGATCGAAAATGCGAAACGCGTGCCGTTCGGGAAATTTCTCTTCGCGCTCGGTATCCGATATGTTGGAGAAGAAACGGCAGACCTTATCGCACGAAGCGTGACAAGAAAACCTCCGATGTTCCCGTTTATGGGAAAGATAGGCGATTCCCAATTCTCAAACAAATCACAACTTTCAAATTTTCAAATCCGAAATCTCGCGGATATCATCGAGTGGTTTCCGAAAATTCCGAGAGAGATGTGGATGGACATCGATGGTATCGGGGAAAAATCGGCGGAAAGCCTTTCGGAGTGGTTTGTCGATGGAGCGAACCAAAAACTCCTTCGCGCGCTTGCCGATGAAGGAGTGAACATTCTTTTGCCGGAAACGGCCTCGGACGATCAGGTGTTCACTGGAAAGACGTTCGTACTGACAGGCGAACTCTCTTCCTTTACAAGGGATGAGGCCAAAGCTATGATTAAAGGAAAAGGAGGCTCCGTCTCCTCATCGGTGAGTCGTAAGACGGATTTTGTCGTGGCAGGGGAAAATCCTGGATCGAAACTGGAAAACGCCAAGAAATTGGGAGTAAAAATACTGGATGAAAAGGATTTTAGGAAATTACTCGTATAAAGTTCAAAATCAAAAACTCAAATACCGAATCAATTTTTGAAATCCGAATGTCGAAGAATTTCAAATCATTTGAACTTTGGATTTATCCCCTATGCTCTCCAAGGACGAAGTGAAACATATCGCCCTGTTGGCCCGTATCGGCCTTACAGATGAAGAAGTCCCGAAATATCAGGAAGATCTTTCCGCGGTTTTGGATTTTTTCGGCGAGCTCCAATCACTTGATACGGAGAATGTCGCGCCCATCGGGCAGAATATCGGAATAACGGACCGGACGCGTTCGGACCGAACGGAAGATTTCGATGCGGCCGGCAAGGAGACGCTGAAAAAGAATTTTCCTGATTCGAAGGAAGGGTTTTTGAAAGTGAAGTCGGTATTTTAGAGCTTCGGATTTTTTTTAAAGTATGATCCGAGAATTGCACGAAAAACTGATAGCCGGAGCGGAAACATCTGTCGGATTGACGGAGCGTTTTTTTGGCGCGATCAAGGAGAAAGACAGCGATATTGGTGCCTACCTGACGCTTTTTGAGGAACAAGCGCTTCGAGAAGCGGCGTATGCCGATGAACGGTTGAAAACGGGTGAAGGGACAGATCTCCTTACGGGTATTCCCGGTGCGATCAAGGATAATATCTGTATAGGGAATACGCGCACGACGGCCGGTTCGAAAATTCTCGATAACTATATCGCTCCGTACGACGCGACCGTCGTGAAGAAGCTGAAAGATGTCCATTCGGTAGTGCTCGGCAAGACCAATATGGATGAATTCGCGATGGGATCGTCCACAGAATCAAGCGCGTATCAAAAAACGAAGAATCCTGTCGATACGGATCGGGTGCCTGGTGGCTCATCCGGTGGTTCGGCGGCGGCAGTGGCGGCGGGAGAAGCGGTGTTTGCGCTTGGATCCGATACGGGTGGCTCGATCAGGCAGCCGGCATCATTCTGCGGCATCGTCGGGCTCAAGCCAACGTACGGACGAGTCTCCCGGTACGGATTGCTTGCTATGGCGTCGAGTCTCGATCAGATCGGTCCGCTTACGACCAGCGTCGAAGACGCGGCTATCGTTTTTTCGCGGATCGCGGGAAACGATCCTTCTGATGCGACGACCGCTTCGGCTGATACCGGAAAACGATTCGAAGACGGGCTTCACCGGGATGTTTCCGGAATGACCATCGGTGTACCGAGGGAATACTTTTCTGAACATCTCGATAGACGTGTTCACACCGTGGCCAAAAAGGCACTGGAACGTTTCCTTGCGCTCGGGATGACGGTCAAGGATATTTCTTTGCCGCACGCCTCATATGCGCTTCCGGTATACTATATCCTGATGCCGTCGGAAGTAAGTTCGAATCTAGCGCGTTTTGACGGAATACGATATGGCCTATCCATAAACGATGAAAAAGATTCGCTTACGGACACCGGTACGCTTCTTGAGACGTACCTCGATACGCGCCGGCACGGTTTTGGTGAAGAGGTGAAGCGGCGCATTATGCTCGGCACGTACGCGCTCTCGGCGGGGTATTATGATGCGTATTACAAGAAAGCGCAGAAAGTCCGATCACTCATTCGGCAAGATTTCGATGAAGCGTTTCGCGGAGTTGACTTGGTATTTTCGCCGACGACGCCGGAAGCAGCGTTCCGATTCGGCGAGAAAGCCGATGATCCGCTCAAGATGTACCTTTCCGACGTGTATACGGTGACGGCCAATTTGGCGGGAGTGCCGGCGATATCGTTTCCGATCGGGACGATCGAAGAAGAAGGAAAAGAGCTTCCGATTGGCGGACAACTGACAGGAAAATGGTTCGATGAAGAATCGATTTTGTGTGCGGCGGCCGCCTTTGAACGCCAGGAAGTCCGTTCATAAGAATAAAAGAGTCTGTCTAAAAAGAAACGTGTATGAATACCGATATCGCAAGCATTGTCTTTGAGGGGGTGACGCAGGGAATGGCGTTTTTTTCGGGTTCCTTCTTTATTGCAGCGATCAAATTTTTCCTCTTCGTCTATGTGGTCGTGCTTTTCGTCGATATAGTCCTTCTGCTCGTTCTCCGGGGAATCTCTGGTGATTTAAAGAAAGCCCTTTTTGCATCCGATCGCCCGCTTGTTTCCCGGTCGGCGCTCATCAAGCGCTGGGAGAAGATATTGGTCCGGCTGGAAGATGAGAATCCGTCGCAGTATAAGGTGGCATTATTGGAAGCAGATACGCTGGCGGAAGAGATCCTTGGCGGCATCGGGTATTCTGGAGCGACGATGGGCGAGAAGCTTGGAAACGTAAAAGGTGGCCAGCTTGAGACCAGGGAATTGCTGGTTGAAGCCCATACGGTCCGTAATCGCGTGGTGCACGAAAAAGATTTTCCGCTTTCGCGCGAGGAAACCGAAAAATGCCTGGAGTTGTACAGGAAATTCTTCGACGAAGTGGAGCTTTTTTGAGCATTTTTAGTCAGACATCCGAAGTGTTGACGGGGGAGTGGTTTTCTGATATTCTTCTTTTACAAAGCCCTCGGGGCTTTTTTTAAGAGGGGAACTTTCGGTTGATGCGTTATGCGAAACATAGTCACTTTTCTCGGTGAGGCCAAGGCAGAGCTCGCTCGTGTGAATTGGCCTTCGCGTCGGCAGATCATCCAGTATACGATGCTGGTGATAGTGATGAGTTTCGCGATGGCAGTGTTTCTCGGAAGTCTCGATTTTCTGTTTAGTTTTCTCGTAGAGCGGTATCTGCTCTCGCGGTAATTTTCATAAATTTTTAGCGATATGGCGAAACAGACCCAGCATCACGGCCGTGCCTGGTATGTGCTCCACACGTATTCGGGATACGAGGACAACGTTTCCCGCAACTTGAAGCAGCGTATCGAATCGATGGATATGCAGGAGATGATCTTCGACGTGCTCGTGCCAAAGGAAAAGAAGATCAAAATCAAGGGTGGCAAGCGCGTCGTGGTGGAAGAACGCATCTATCCCGGGTACGTTCTCGTCGATATGATCGTAACGGATGCATCGTGGTATGTGGTGCGCAATACGCCGAACGTGACCGGTTTTATCGGTCTTGGAACGACTCCGACCCCGATCGATCCGAAGGAAATCGAATCGCTCAAGAAACGAATGGGTGTCGCTGAGCCGAAATACAAGATCGATGTCCGTCTTGGTGATGCAGTGAAGATCGCTGACGGCCCGTTTAAAGATTTCGACGGCAAGATCCAGGAAGTCGATGATGAGCGCGGTAAGGTAAAGGTGCTGGTTTCGATTTTCGGTCGCGAAACGCCGGTCGAGCTGGATTTCCTCCAGGTGAAGAAAGTATAAGGATTAATGTTTTCTGAGTATGGCAAAAGCAATCAAAACTGTTTTGAAGCTCCAGGTTCCCGCCGGTCGGGCCAATCCGGCACCGCCGATCGGTCCGGCACTTGGTCAGCACGGGTTGAATATCCAGGATTTCTGCACGAAGTTCAACGAGGCAACCAAGGATCGGATGGGCGATATCGTTCCGGCGGAAATCACCGTCTATGAGGATCGTTCGTTCTCGTTTGTTCTCAAGACCTCTCCGGCCTCGGACCTTTTGAAGAAGGCGGCCAAGGTGGAGAAAGGAGCGGGAAATCCGTTGAAAGACAAGGTAGGCACGGTAACCAAAGCCCAAGTACGCGAGATCGCCGAGAAGAAAATGGCCGATCTTAACGCGAATGATGTTGAAGCGGCAATGAAGATCATTGAAGGCTCGGCCCGTTCGATGGGTATCAAAATTGGAGGTTAAGCATTATTTTTTGTGGCAGGCCGGTCGGCCGTTATGACCACGAGCAAAGCTATGAAACACGGGAAACAGTATCGTAACAAGGTAGAAAAACTTGAAGCAGGGAAGGAATACGCCCCGGAGGAAGCATTCGCGTTCCTTAAAGAGAACAAGACGGCCAAATTCGATGAATCCGTCGAGGTGCATATCCGTCTCGGTATCAACGCCAAAAAGACGGACGAGATGGTACGTGCTACGGTTGTTCTGCCACACGGCACCGGTCGTACACAGAAAGTCGCCGTTGCAACTTCAACCAAAGAAAAAGAGGCCAAGGAAGCCGAAGCGGATATAGTAGGTGGTGAGGAATTGATCGCCGATATCAAAAACGGTAAGATCGTTCCGGGAGTCGCGTTTAACGTGCTTCTTGCGACGCCGGAGATGATGCCGAAACTTGCGGTTGTCGCCAAGATCCTGGGTCCGAAGGGTATGATGCCATCACCGAAGACGGAAACCGTGACGCCGAAGATCAAGGAGACCGTCGAGATGCTGAAAAAAGGCAAGAAAGTAAGCTTCAAGAATGACGATACCGGCAATGTGCATCAGGTGATCGGCAAACTTTCCTTTTCTCCCGATCAGTTACTCGAAAATTATCGGGTGTTTTTCGAGACTCTCCAGAAAGCGAAGCCAGAAAACACGAAGGGCAGGCTCATCCGCTCCATCACGATATGTTCGACAATGGGTCCTGGCATCGCGGTGAAAATGTGATTCCCGACAATAAAGAGCGTGCCTGTTCTTGTTCAGGATCTAACACGTTATAATCCGTCCTATGATCCTTTCGGATCGCGACATCATCAAGGAGATCAAGAGCGGTGAGATCACGCTCAAGCCTTTCAAGCGAGAATACGTGCAGCCGGCAAGTGTCGATCTGCATCTCGATAAGCATTTCCTCGTCTTCGATACGACCAAGAATTTCGTCATCGATCCGAAAAGTCCCGCCAAGAACCTGATGAAAGCGGTGGAAATCAAGAATGACGAGCCATTTATCCTTCATCCGAACGAATTTGCACTCGGTCTCATTTACGAAGAGACCGGCGTGTCTGGAAAGCTCGTCGGCCGATTGGAAGGGAAGAGCTCGCTCGGCCGACTCGGTCTCATTATCCATACGACGGCCGGCTATCTTGATCCGGGAAATTCGCTCAAGATGACGCTCGAACTTTACAATGCGGGCAGACTTCCGATCAAACTCTATTACAAGATGCCGATTGGTCAGATGGCGTTCGAATACCTCTCCTCGCCGTGCGATCGGCCGTATGGCTCCAAAGGCCTCAACAGCAAGTATCTCGGCGATAAGAAGCCACAGGCTTCCAAGATGCATTTGAACTTTTAGCCGAAATATGGGAAAATCCTCCGTACGGAGGATTTTCGTTCTTTCAAGGAGAAGATTATGCGACAATATCTCGACCTTCTGCGACACATTATGGAGAACGGTACGACGAAGACTGATCGTACTGGTACGGGAACAAAGAGCGTGTTTGGCTATCAGATGCGTTTCGATCTTGCGGAAGGATTTCCGCTCGTTACGACCAAAAAGATGTTCACGCGCGGCATCATCGAGGAACTCATCTGGTTTTTGAACGGTGATTCCAATCTGAAATATCTTGCCGATCGCGATGTTCATATCTGGGATTCGTGGCCGTACAAGGCGTATCTCAAGAGAACAGGACAACCGATTCCAAAGAGTGGATCCGAAGAATGGAACCGTGGACTCGAGCAATTTCTCCGGAGCATCAAGGCTGACGAGATGTTTGCCGATGAGTACGGTGAACTTGGTCCCATCTATGGCTACCAGTGGCGCAGTTGGCCTACACCGGATGGTCGGTATATCGATCAGATCGCGCAAATCGTTGAACAGCTGAAGAAATCTCCCGATTCGCGCCGGATGATCGTGTCCGCGTGGAACGTGGCGGATATCGAGAAAATGGCTGAGGCAGGCCTGCCACCGTGCCACTGTCTCTTCCAGTTTTACGTCGCCGATGGCAAACTGTCGTGCCAGCTCTACCAACGGAGCTGTGACACGTTCCTCGGTGTGCCGTTCAACATCGCTTCGTATGCGCTCCTTACGATGATGATGGCACAGGTGTGCGACCTCGAACCCGGCGAATTCGTTTGGACCGGTGGTGACACGCACATCTACAACAATCATTTCGAGCAAGTGAAGCTTCAGCTCTCGCGTGAGCCGCTGCCGCTCCCGAAGATGAGACTGAATCCGGAAGTGAAGAATATCTTCGATTTCACGATCGGCGACTTCACACTCGAAGGTTATCAGTCGCACGAGGCCATCAAGGCGCCCGTCGCGGTGTAAGTGTATCGCGATTTTGCTCCCAAGGTTTTCTTGGGAGTTTTTCTTTTCCAAACGAACCGCCCGGTGCCGTTCGTTTGCTCTTGCGACCGAACTGACGTTACGCACAAAACTTCAAGACAAAGATACGGTTTGAACGAATACGGAAAAACGGCTACAATGGGAAAGTATGGACACGTCGCAACCTCGTATCAGTATCGTTTCCGCTATCGCCAAAAAAGATCGGGCGATCGGCAAGAATAACGCGCTTCTTTGGCATATTCCGGAGGATATGCGGCATTTTCGCGAGCTGACGACCGGACACGCGGTCGTGATGGGGGAAAACACCTTCAAGTCGATCGGTCGGCCGCTGCCGAATCGGACGAATATCATCCTTTCGCTTGACGATGATTTTGCGCCGGAAGGCTGTCTTACGGTGAAATCTGTCGATGAAGCGATCGATATGGCGAAGAAGTGCGAGACGGAGGAAATTTTCATCATCGGCGGGGCGAGCATCTATAAACAGTTCATCGTGCTTGCCGACCGGCTCTACCTTACCCTTGTGGAGGGCGACTATGACGCGGACACATTTTTTCCGGAGTACGGTGAGTTTGCCAGAGTTCTCAGCGAGGAAGCAGTTGACAACGGTACGCACAGATTTTCATTTGTAACGTTAGAACGATGAATAGGAAAATCATTCTCGGCATCACGGGCGAGATGGCATCGGGCAAGGATACAGTGACGAAGTATCTGGTCAAGAAATACGGCGCCAAGCAGTTCCAATTTTCAGATTCGCTTCGGGATATCCTGGATCGGCTGCATTTGCCGCAGACGCGCAAGAATCTTTCGGATCTCTCGCATTTTCTCCGTCAGGCGTTCGGCGAAGATATCCTGGCACACGTCATAGAAAATGATGCGAAGAATGATCAGAATACGCTTGTGGTGATCGACGGCATCCGTCGTTTGTCCGATATCGACCTCGTGCGGGCGATGCCGGAATTCACGCTGCTTTATATCGAAGCGGATATGGCACGCCGCTATGAGCGTCTGACGAAGCGGACGCAGAATACCGACGACCAAATGAAAACATTCGATGATTTCAAGAAAGATCATCTGCTTGAGACGGAAATGACCATTCCTCCACTTCGCGTGGAAGCGAAATACATCGTCAATAACGACGGCGCACTTGAAGATCTTTACGCCCAGATCGACAAGATCCTGACGGAAACACGTGAACGGCAATGACGGATATGCGAGGAAAAATGATCACACTCTACGGTATCAATGGCATCGGCAAAACGACGCAAACGGAGCTTTTGGTGGAACATCTTCGTTCGCAGGGCGTATCGGCGAGCCGGCTGAAATATCCGGTATATGATCTTGAACCGGAGGGACCGTTCATCTATAAATACCTGCGCGATGCGGAATTTCGTGTGAAAAACGAGCTCTTGACGGAAGACTTGCAACGAAAATACGCCGACAATCGGAAACGGTATGAGCCGGAGCTTTTGAAGCGTTTGAAAGCAGGGGAATGGATCGTGGCGGAGGATTATACCGGTACCGGTATCGCGTGGGGACTCTCGTGGGGAGCGGATCTTTCGTATCTTGAGGATATCAATAAGGATCTCTTTCCGGCGGATCTGAATATTCTTATGGACGGACAGCGTTTCGACACAGCGATCGAGGCCGGGCATCGTAACGAGACGAACGATGAACGTATCCGGATCTGCCGGAATTTCCATTTGTTGCTTGGTGCGCGGTACGGATGGAAACAAGTGAATGCCAACCAAAGTATCGAAGCCGTGGCAACCGATATCCAAAATATCGTCAAAGACATTCTATGAAGATTGAAGCAAGAAAACTGCACTCAGAAGCCAAACTGCCGATGCGGGCGCATATAGACGATGCCGGATTGGATCTGTATTCCATCGAGGGTTGTATGCTCGCGTCCGGTGAGCGCCGTACGGTACGGACCGGCATCGCGCTTTCGATTCCGAACGGATACGCCGGACTCATTTGGGATAAGTCGGGACTTGCTGCCAAGGCTGGTCTGAAAACGATGGGTGGCGTGATTGACGCGTCGTATCGCGGAGAAATCCAGGTGATCCTGTTGAATACTTCTCGTGAGGAATTTCGTATCGAACAAGGAATGAAAATAGCCCAATTGCTTATTCAAAAAGTGGAATTGCCGGACGTTTGCGAAGTTTCCGAACTCGATGTTACGATACGTGGCGAAGGGGGATTTGGCAGTACGGGAGCGCATTGATATATCTGAACGTTTATGAAATACGGCGTTACGATCGGAATGGAAATACATTCCGAGCTCAAAATGGAATCCAAGATGTTTTGTGCGTGCAAGAACGGCCTTGGACTGGAAACCGAGCCGAACGTGCATATCTGCCCCGTATGCACGGGACAGCCCGGTACGCTTCCGGTACCGAACAAGAAGGCGATCGAGGCCGTGCAGCGGGTCGGACTGGCGCTTGGATGCACGCTTCGGTTGCGTTCGAAATTCGATCGCAAGAATTATTTTTATCCTGATATTCCGAAAGGATATCAGATTTCCCAGTACGATGAGCCATTTTGCGAACGGGGAAGCATCGATATCGAAAAGAAAACGTTTCATATCACGCGCATTCACCTCGAAGAAGATACGGGAAAATCGATGCATCCAAAAGGGGCGGACTATACGCTCGTCGATTTTAATCGTGCCGGCGTGCCGTTGATGGAACTGGTCACCGAACCGGATTTTGAGACTGGAAAGGATGCCCGAATGTTTTGTCAGAGACTTCGCCAAATTCTCCGTTATCTTAACGTATCGGATGCGGATATGGAGAAGGGACAGATGCGTTGCGAAGTGAATATCTCGCTTTATCCAAAAGGGGCGGATCGGCTTTCTGGTACGAAAGTCGAGATCAAGAATCTCAATTCATTCAAGACGGTGGAACGCGCCATCGAGTATGAGATCGGTCGCCAGACGGAAGAATTGGAAGCTGGCAAGAAGATTATGCAGGAAACGAGAGGTTGGGACGAGGCGCGCGGTGCAACGGTCTCGCAGCGCAAGAAGGAATCCGCACACGATTATCGCTATTTTCCTGAGCCAGACATCCCGCCGTTCACGTTCACCGAAGAGGATATTGCGGCGCTTCGTCTCTCGCTTCCGGAGCTTCCGGATACGAAGACAAAACGTTTTGCTGAACAGTATGACCTGCCGGAAGCGGATGCGTCCGTATTGACGACGGAACGGGAATTCGCCGAATATTTCGAGAATGTCGCAAGCGAACTGGCGGCGAAAGCGGATGCGAAGGAGCTGACGGCGCCGTTCGAACGCGCGGTCAAGCTCGCGGCGAATTATATGTTGACCGAAGTACGGAAGCATCTTTCCGAGAATGTCCAGTCAATTGATGATGTATTCATTACGCCGGAAAATTTTGCCGAACTTATCAATCTGGTGGCGGACGGAAAGATCAATTCGAGTGCGGCGCAGAAGGTTTTGGCCGAGATGTACCAGGGTGGTGACAACGATCCGTCGCACATCGTGGAGCAGCTCAACTTGGGGCAGATGAACGATACGGGCGCGCTGGAAGCTGCGGTTGATGCCGTGCTTACTGCGAATGAGAAATCCGTTGCTGACTTCAAATCCGGTAAACAAAACGCGCTCCAATATCTGATGGGGCAGGTGATGAAAGAGACCAAAGGCAAGGCGAATCCTCCATTGGTAATGGAGATTCTCACAAAGAAACTCTCCTCGTAGGAGCACTGAAAATTTTTTCGCAATTGCGATTACAGGGAAAAGATTCCTTCTGTTTCTTTTCGGTCGGAGATCCAGTGGATTGCAAGACCGGAGCGTTCCAGGCGGCGGAGGAACGTCAATTGGCGCTTGGCATAGTGACGGATCTCTGTTTCCAGCTGTTCTTTCATTTCTTCGAGAGACAGCTTTTTCTGTAAAAAAAGCGCGATATATTTGTATTCCAGCCCGAAACTTTCCAGACGTTTAAAACTCACACCGTTTTTTCGAAGCGCTTCGACTTCCTCGATCATTCCCTGCGCGAATCTTTTTTCTAGACGGACGGTGATATTTTTGTGCAGTGTTTCTTGTGGTGGTACAAGTGCGATGGTGAGATATTCTTTGTTGATTGTTGATCGCTGATTGTTGGTAAGCGAGGGAACTTTCCCGAGAGTTTCAATTATTTCGAGAGCCCGTATGAGACGCACTTTGTTGTGGGGGTCAATGGTTGCGGCACGCGCCGGATCTTTCTGTTTGAGCGTCAAGAAAAGTTTTTCCGTTGAGAGTTTTTCGAGTTTTTTGCGAAGAGCGGAATGGGGCTTTACTTCGGGAAAATGTTTATCAAAAAGCAGGGTCTCGACCCAGAATCCCGTACCGCCGCAAATAATCGGGAGCTTTCCTCTTTTTCGTATGTCAGCAATCGCTTTTTTGGCATCACGGGTAAAATGGGTGACGTTGTAGCTTCTCTTCGGACTGGCGACATCAAGAAGCCAATGGCGTATGAGTCTTTGTTCGTTTTTTGTTACTTTTCCCGTACCGATATCCATTCCGCGATAGACTTGTCGACTGTCAGCAGAGATGATTTCGCCGCCATATTTCTGTGCGAGTGCGATGGCCAGGTCGGATTTTCCCGATGCCGTCGGGCCGACGAGAGCGATGATTTTTTTTGGGGAATTGCTCATACAACTGCTTCTACTCCTTCGAGATTTCTGATTTGGTCGAAATGTTCCGTAGTGGGCGAGATGGAGAAGGTTGTTTCGATGAACATTCCTCGGATTTTCACGGAAACTTTTCGCGGGCCAGTCGGAACGGTTTTTAGGAGATGAGAGAGATGCTCGATGATCTTCGGTGGAGCATCGTTTTTGATGCTGATGACGAGATGTTGAGAGGTATCGATTGTCGGCTTACCCTCCACGGTTTGCGGAGCAGTGCGGGTATGGGATGCACGGGTCGCTTCGATACGGGCGAATTGTTCGACGGTATTCCTCGAAAGTCGCTCGACTCCTTCGGCAGCGAATCGGAGTTCGCCGTCCCGCCGTGAAACTCTAGCGGTGACGGTGACGATCTCATCAACGATCCACATCTCGGCGGTGCGTTCGGCGGTTTTTCCAAAAACCGGCAGTTCGATGCGTCCGGTCGTGTCTTCGAGCGAAATGAAGAACATCGTGTTGCCGGATTTGGAAAGAGTCTTACGAACATTCGTGATGACGCCGCCGATGCGCACGCGACTTTCTTCCGGCTGCTTTTCGATATCTCGGATAGCGGTGGCGGTTTTCGCGAGATACGCTTTGAATTCCGATACCGGATGGTCGCTTATGTACAGACCGATGAGCTCTTTTTCCCAATTGAGACGGGTCTTTTTGTCGGCAGGAACAGCCGGGGAGAGCCTGATGCGGCTTTCTGGCATCGCCATACCGCCGAAAAGACTGTTCTGATGTGTTTCCGCGATAGCCTTGATGTTTTTGGCGTGACGGAGGATATCATCGATGCTTTCGAGAAGCTGGTTGCGTTCGCCGAAGTCTTCGAGCGCGCCGACTTTGGCGAGCGATTCGAGTGAGCGTTTGTTGAGGTCTTTCGTCTGTACGCGCGCGATGAAGTCTTCGAGGTTTTTGAATGGACCGTTTTGTTTACGCACACGGACGATTTCTTCGGTGCAGACGGAGCCGACGTTCTTGATGGCGTTCAATCCGAAACGGATACGTTCCTTGCCATCGTCGCCTCTGATGACGGCGAAATCCTCGAAGCTTTCGTTGATGGATGGCGGGAGGACTTCGAGACCGATTTCGCGTGCCTCGCGGACTTCGATGGCAACGCGATCGGTATCGTGCTGGTCGCTTGTGAGGAGAGCGGCCATAAATTCCGCCGGATAGTGCGCTTTCAGGTAGGCGGTCTGATAACCAATGAGCGCGTAACAGGCGGCGTGAGAACGATTGAAGCCATAGCCGGCGAAGGGCTCGATGAAAGCGAAGATTTTTTCGCCGATGGCTTTGCCGACACCCGTCTGTACGCAGCCATCGATGAATTTCTCACGCTGTTCGGCGACGAGTTCTTTGATCTTCTTGCCGACCGCTTTGCGGAGCACGTCTGCTTCACCTAAAGAAAATCCAGCCAAATCACGCGCGATCTGCATCAGCTGTTCCTGATACACGGCGACACCGTAGGTGTTCTTGAGAATCGGTTCAAGTTTCGGATGGAGGTATTTGATCTGTTTCGTGCCATGTTTACCGGCGATAAAGTCCGGGATGTATTCCATCGGTCCCGGGCGATAGAGAGCGACCATCGCGATGATATCTTCGAAAACGGTGGGTTTGAGCTGTTTGAGATAACGCTTCATTCCCGTCGATTCCAATTGAAAGACACCGGTAGTATGGGCTTCTTGAAGGAGTTTGTAAGCGGCCTCATCATCGAGTGGTAGGCGACCCAAAAGATCGGCGACGGTGGCGTTTTCGGTGTCGAGACCGAGCTTTTCCGCGAGTGGGTCGAGTTTCTTGAGCGCGCGGACGATACGCAGGGTATTTTGGATGATAGTGAGGTTTTTGAGTCCTAAGAAGTCCATTTTGAGAAGGCCGATTTTTTCTACGGCATTGGCTTTGGTCGAGGCAGCGTATTGAGTGACGACGCCTTCACGGGAGCCGGACACGCGTTGGAGCGGGGTGTATTCGGTGACCGGATCCTTGGTGATGACGACGCCGCAAGCGTGCATTGAGGCGTGGCGCGCCAAGCCCTCGATATTTTGAGCGGCGTCGATCAGACGTTTGGCATCGGGATTTTTTTCGTAGTGCTGTTTGAATTCCGGTACTTCTTCGAGCGCCTTTTTGATCGAAGTGAACATCGGGATCATTTTGGCGGTTTGGTCGCAGAGGGAAAGAGGGATGCCAAGCGCACGTCCGACGTCGCGGATGGCGGCGCGAGCAGCCATCGTTCCGAACGTGATGATCTGTGCCACGTGGTCTCCGCCGTATTTCTGCCGTACGTAGTCGAGTACCGCTTCGCGTCGGTCGTCGGCGAAATCCATATCGACGTCGGGCATCGAGATGCGTTCGGGATTGAGGAAGCGTTCGAAAAGGAGATCGTACTTGATCGGGTCGAGATCGGTGATGCCGGTGAGATAGGCAACGAACGATCCGGCGGCCGATCCGCGTCCCGGGCCCACGATGACGCCGTTTTGTTTGGCCCAGTTGACGAAATCCTGCACGATCAAGAAGTACGAGGCGAAACCCGTCTTTTCGATAACGGAGAGTTCGTAATCAAGACGCATTTTCTGTTCTTCGGTAATCTCCTGTCCGGGGAAGCGTTTGGCAAAACCCTCTTCGCAGAGCGTGCGGAGATACCCGTCAGCGGTAGTGCTTTCCGGCAGCGGAAAAACGGGCAGGTGATTCTCGCCCATTTGAATTTTGAGATTACAGGCGTCTACTATTTTCTGCGTGTTCTCGATCGCTTCGGGAACGTCTTTGAAGATTGTTTCCATCTCTTCCGGCGAGCGGAGCGAGAGATCGAGATTTTTCATCGTGAAGCGTTCCGTGTCGGTTACTTTCTTGTTGTCGCGGATGCAAAGAAGGACGTCCTGTACGGAAGCGTCGGTTTTGTTTACATAGTGCACGTCGACGGCGGCGACGAGGGGGATACCTGTTTCGCGGCTGATCTGAATGAGCCCCTGGTTTCCGGCAATTTGGTTTTCGTTGTCGATATGAGGTCCCAGCTCAAGAAAGAAATTATTCTTGCCGAAAATGTCCTCGTATTCGAGGGCGACCTGCTTGGCGCGTTCGGGGTTGCCGTAGATGATTTCCGATGGCACCTCGCCTTGCATCGATCCGGAAAGCGCGATGAGGCCCTCTTGGTATTGTCGAAGGAGCTTTTTGTCGGCGCGCGCCTTGTAATAGAAACCTTCGAGCTGGGCGACGGAGATGATTTTCATCAGGTTCTTGTACCCCGTTTCGTTTTTGGCGAGGAGGACGAGCTGATGGCGTCGGCGGTCTTCGGCGGTGTTGTTCTTGCTGTGGAGGTCTTTGCAGACGAAAATTTCTGCGCCGATGATCGGTTTGATGCCGTACTCTTTGGCTTTGTTGTAAAACTCGACCGCGCCGTACATCGCCGAAGTGTCGGTGAGCGCGAGAGAAGTCATTCCGAATTCCTGCGCGCGTTTCAAGAGCTCCTCCGGCTTACCAAGAGCAGTGAGAAGAGAGTAGTGTGAGTGAACGTGAAGATGAGTGAACATAGAGTGTTGAACAGAGAATGTCGAATGTTGAATTTTGAAAATTCTCCATTCAACATTTTTTCAAAATAAAAAACGCCAATCAGAATGAAAGGCGGGATGTTTGAAAAAATGAAAACGTGGTCATAGATTTAAGTTCCCTCATAGCCCGGAATCAATCCTTGGGTTTTGCAGGGAAAATTAGTACACGTTCAGTATACTCGGCAGCACGATTTTGAACAAGTTTTAGGTGTTTTTTATTGTTTTTTATGCGCATTATATAATTTCCGACCGCAGAGAATAGTGCGCGTGGTGGAAAAATGAGGGCGGAAAAAATAAAAAAAAGAACGAAGTAGAAGATAAAAAAAGACCCGCTGGCGTAGCACGCAAGCGGGGAATGAGGTGGATCTTACATCCAGCCGTGAAACCGGTGGTGGATCCGGGCGAGCATTTCGTAGGGGAGCCAGTAGCTTGGACTCCTGGTCCATTTTTGAATCGAGGCCTTATCGAACCACTCGCTGTCCGAGGTGTGAGCCACGTCTATCGCGACCGGTCTTCCGAAGATTTTCCGAGCGATGAAGAAACAGCGTTGGATGTGTTCGGGATGGGCGATGAGGAGTGGTTTGTTGAGGCCGCGCCCGTCAGCGATGTCCTTGGCGATCCGGAGCATATTGTGAGTAGCGAGATAGCCGACAATCGGCGGCCAAATCGGGGAAAGGATTTCTTGATGCTCCGCATACCAGTTCGGTTCGATGAGCCACATAGCGTAGAGCACTTCCCATTGACCGATGACGTAGCGGTAGTTAACTTCCCAGTGATCGATGTCGGAGGATCTGTCGGTGTACTTTGGGGTGACGGTTCTCCCGAGGTCGAAACAGCGTTGCGCGAGGATATTGTTCGGATGGCCAGGGTCGAATCCTTGCGCCTTGAGTCGCATGAATCTCGTGATCACGTTATCATTGGCGTCGACGATTGAGTTGACAACTACTCCGACCTCTTTGTCGGAATAGGTGTTACGGCCGAAGGCCTGCGGACAGATGAAATCGGCTTCGCTCGCGTAGGCGCGAGGGGTTTTCCAGAACGATTCCGGCAGGAACCACGAGTTGATTAGGTCGTTACGGATGGACATAATAAACCTCCTTTTTGGCTGGTTGTTCGGTGAATTGTTAAAGAATATAGCATTATGTCAGATAAAGCGGAAAAGTCAATTTTTTGGTGTGATGGTATACTGAAGCTATGCAAAGAACAACTTTTGAAAAAGAGCTTAAACAAGCGATTGCTGGATACCAGTATGTGATTGGAATTGATGAGGTCGGCCGGGGGCCGCTGGCTGGTCCGGTCGTCGCATGCGCGGTACGGTATAAGAATGCGGATTTCGTTTTTCCTGCGGAACGGGAAAAAGAGTTTTCTCTCATCCGGGATTCCAAGAAACTTTCGGAGAAGCAGCGAGAGAAGATGTTCGAGTTTATTTGCGAACACTTCGATATCGGGATCGGCATTATCTCGGCTGAGACGATCGACCGGGTGAATATCCTCGAGGCGACGTTTCTCGCGATGAAGAGCGCTCTTTCACAGCTTTTGAAAAAACTTCCGCGCGAGGCCGCGGGGCAGTGTCATCTCCTTATTGATGGCAATCAAAAAATTCCGAACTGTTCCTATCATCAGGAATGTGTGATCGGTGGCGATGGGATCGTGAAGTCTATCGCGGCGGCGTCGATCGTCGCCAAGGTGACGCGGGATCGGATGATGGACGATTATGAAGAGCAATATCCGGGCTACGGGTTCGGCAAGCACAAGGGCTACGGGACGAAGGTGCATATGGACGCTCTCCGGCGCCTCGGCCCGTGCTCGATCCATCGAATGTCGTTTAAGCCGGTGTTTTTGTCGATTCCGGAAAACGCCAATAAACGGTTTGCGAACGCACTCAAACCGAAAAGGAAATAACTCTTGTCAAAGCGATCGGAAACTGATAGAGTGGGCGTATTGAATAATTCTTGCTAACCGTACGAAATTATGGCATTGCCTAAGCAAAGACATACCCGTCATCGTCGCGACCGCGCACGCAAGCAGTATGATACGAAGACCGTGAAGACCCGCGAGTGTTCCAAATGCAAGGCGCCTATATTACCGCATCGCGCCTGTGCCAAATGCGGTACGTACAAGGGTCGGGAAGTGGTGAAAACCGCACCCAAACAGAAAGCCGGAAAGAAGAAATAGAGCGTGAGAAAACTGGCGCGCCGCGCCACAAAAAGCGTTTTGAAACAAAAATGGCAAACAGGCATCTTCAAAGATCGGTAGCGATGCAGTCCCTCTTCGAGTGGGACTTCCAGGGAAAGCACGATGACCAGTCGCGCGATATTTTGAAGCGCAACATACAGGAATTCGCACCCGGGCTCGAAGACGCGATATTCGCGAGCCAGCTTCTCGAGGGCACGCTCCGCGAACGCAAAACGATCGATAAACTGATCGAGAAATGCGCGCCGGAATGGCCACTTGAACAAGTGACAGTCGTGGACCGCAACGTTCTGCGACTCGGTATTTACGAGCTGATGTTCGGTAATTACGACGAAGTACCGCCGAAAGTCGCCATCAATGAGGCAATCGAGCTGGCAAAGTCGTTTGGGAGCGATTCGAGTCCGCGGTTCGTGAACGGTGTTTTGGGGACAATCTATCGAGAGATGGGCGAACCGATGAAGAATGACGTATCCGAGAATCACAAGCGCAACATCGAAAAACAAGAAAAGAAAGAGGCCGAAACAAGAGTGAGGCATATGGCTAAGCCGGCGAAGAAAAAAACTACTCATAAGAAATGACTCTCAGGCGCGTTTCGCGCCTTTTCCGTAAGAAAGAGTATGTCTAGTACTATCGACAAGCAGCAATTAGAAGAGACGTTCGGCATCGCGATACGGAATCAAGATCTGTTTCAGGAAGCGCTGACACACCGTTCGTACTTAAACGAGCACCGGGAGTATGCGTTTCCGCACAACGAACGGTTGGAATTTTTAGGTGACGCCGTGCTTGAACTCGCGGTCACGCGTCATCTCTTCGATCATTTCGACAATCCCGAGGGTGAGCTGACGAGCTTTCGCGCCGCGCTCGTGAACGGCGATATGCTGGCAAAAATCGGCCAGGATCTTCGGGTGCAGGATTTTCTCCTGATGAGCCGGGGTGAATCCAAAGATACCGGCCGCGCGCGCCAGTATCTGATTGCAAACGCGATGGAAGCGATCATCGGTGCGCTCTATCTCGATCAGGGATACGATGCCGCCCGGGATTTTATCGATCGGCATATTCTGAGTCATTTGGAAGAAGTGCTCGAACAGAATCTCTATACCGATCCGAAGAGTCGTTTTCAGGAGCTCTCACAGGAAAAGACCGGTATGACACCGGGATATCGTGTCTTGAAAGAATGGGGACCAGATCACGACCGGCATTTTGTCGCCGGCGTCTTTATCGGTGAAGAGCTGGTGGCCGAAGGCGAGGGAGCATCCAAACAGGATGCGCAGCGCGCCGCCGCTCGGGAAGCGCTTGCGAAAAAAGGCTGGTCGTGATATTACCAAAAGCGATATCGGTTATTTTTCAAGTTTTTTTACAAGAAGGGAGTATACGATGGATAAGCGATCTGAAAGCCCGACATCGGTCGGGGAAGCGTTGATCCGAACCGCGCTTATCGGGAAACCGTCTCATATTCCGGAACGGCACTGTCATTTTGATCCCAGGCGTCCGGCGCATCCGGAATGCGAGAAGCGGAATTTTTCCGCAGCAGCGGTTTCGTCCGAACCGGGCGGGCAGTGTTTCGGTTCGGCAGGACGCTGCTGTTACGAACTTTACCCGTCGACACGTACGAGTGAAACGGCCGATATGTTCGTGGCATAACGTTTTTTCAGAAGGAGGAAAGATGATGTTTAATCTGTCGAACGAAACGATGCTTCTCATCGCGGCCATCGGACTTGTTCTGTGGTACGCGGTTCCTTTTCTTTGGAGGTTAAAAGACTGGTTTCTGGATTCCTTCGAAAAGGGTTTTTGGCGGTAATCCTTGCCGGCTTGGCGTCTTTGAAACACGGGCTTGTCATATTTGGCAAGCCTTTTTCTTTTGGTTTGATTTGGGATATACTGGAAAGTAGCCAGTAGAAAGGAGCAAGGGTGCGAACGTGCTTTATGTTTTTCTTGTTACTTACTACATACTACTTACTTCTTCGGAAATGTATTTGAAGAAACTCGAAATCAGCGGATTCAAATCCTTCGCCAACAAGACGGCGCTTGATTTTCTGCCCGAATGCGATATCGCAAGCGGTGGAAAATGTGGTATTACGGCGATCGTCGGACCGAACGGCAGCGGAAAATCGAATGTGGCCGACGCGATCCGCTGGGCCATCGGAGAACAGTCATGGAAAAATCTGCGTGGGAAAAAATCCGAAGACGTCATTTTTGCCGGGACGGATAAAAAAGCTCGTCTGGGTGCGGCGTCGGTGACGCTTTATTTTGATAATTCTGACAAGCGTATCCCGATCGAGTTCGCTGAGGTTTCGATAACGCGAAAAGTGTATCGGAGCGGCGAGAGCGAATATCTTATTAATGGGTCGCAGGTGCGGTTGATGGATATCGTCGACCTGCTTGCCAAAGCGGGTATCGGCAAGGACAGCTACTGCGTTATCACGCAGGGGATGAGCGATGCGGTATTGAATGCCACGCTCTCGGAGCGGCGATCGATTTTCGAAGACGCCGCCGGTGTGAAGCAGTATCAGATCGAGAAGGAACGCGCGCTCCGAAAGCTCGATAGTACGAGAGAGAATTTGGCGCGCGTTGATGCGCTCACGGTAGAGATCGAGCCGCATCTGAAGAATCTCCGTCGCCAAGCCGAGAAGGCTTCGCAGGGCAAAGAAATCGCGGGGAAGCTTCGCGAAAAACAACTCCTCCTGTACGGATTCCTTTGGGATGTATTTCAGGGTGAGCGCGGGACGTTGACCAAGGAGCGCGATATGATGCAACAGGAAGCGTTTGCTCTCGAAGTGGAGACTAATAATTTGGCACGCGAAGTGTCTGAGGCATCGAAATCGATGGAAAATCGCGACGCCGAAGAGACTGCCGAACGTGATCTTTTGCGGCTGCGCGACGAAGGAAATGTGCTCTTGCGTGATCGGAGCATCACTGACGGAAAGATCGAGATCGAAAAGGAGAAACAAAAAGAACAAGAAGTCGTGCGTATCGTGCCGGTGGATCTTGGGTATGTTAGGAAGGCATTGGAAGAGATCCGTGCCGATCAGCAGGAACTCATCGACCGTATCCGAAATGCCGAGAAATTGGAAGACTTGCAGGATATCCGCGAATTCGCCCAAGTGATCAAACAGAAGCTTCACGACCTTGATGAAAAAGCCGGACAGGGGAGTATCAAGGAAACCAAGACGATCGCCTTGCCGGAGAACGAAAAGAAGGCGAGCGACGAGCGTTTGACACGGCTTATGGAAGAAAAAGAAAAATTGAACACGGCGGCGGAGGCCATTCAGCGATCCATAACGGAAAACGAACGGCTTGTCGCCGGGCTGCGCGATACGGGACGGACGGCGCGTGAGACATTCTTTGCCAAAGAGAAAGAATGGCGGGAAAAGGAATATCGTCTGACACGACTCAAAGACAGCGTGAACGATATCAAGGTTCGTTTGGCGCGCGTCGAGGTGCGCGAAGAAGACCTAACGGCGCTCGTGCACGAGGAGCTCTCGATGGGCGTGAATGATCTGAAATACGACGGGACGTCGGTCGAGCGCGAACGCCTTGAACGCGAGATCGCACGGCTCAAAGTCGAGATCGAACATATTGGCGGCATCGATCCGCTCGTGGTGGAGGAATATCAGGAGACGGAAAAACGTTTCGAATTCCTGACACGCGAATCGGCCGATCTCAAGCAGGCTATCGAATCGCTCCAAACGGTGATTCGGGAGATGGATCGGAAAATTGATGATGCGTTTCAGGGTGCGTTCCGGGAAATTCGCAGGAAGTTCGCCGAATATTTCAAAATTATCTTCGGTGGGGGAAAAGCCGAACTGGAACTCGTGAAGATGAAGAGGCGGACGAGGGGTGGAAAAGGCGAAGGAACGGATGCCGAGGAAGAATTGGAAGAGGCAGAGACGGAGGAGGCGGATGAGATTGGTATTGAGATCCTCGCGTGTCCGCCGGGAAAGAAGATCACTCATCTTTCTATGTTGTCCGGTGGCGAACGGTCGCTTACGTCCTTGGCGCTTCTTTTCGCTATCATTTCGCACAATCCGCCGCCGTTCTCGGTGCTTGACGAAGTGGAGGCGGCACTCGATGAAGCCAACTCGCGGCGTTTCGGAAAAATGCTCCGCGAACTCTCCGATCACACGCAATTCATCGCCATCACCCATAACCGCGAAACGATGGCACAGGCTGGGCTTCTCTACGGGGTGACGATGGGTCAAGACGGCATCTCGCAGCTTCTCTCCGTCCGTCTCGATCAGGTTGGTGAACACGGAAAAGTTCTTTCGGCATAAGCAAATCTCTGTTTGACAGTAATCCTTTCCCTGCTATACTGGCGGCGTGTTCTTTACCTTTGGAGGGGTGGCAACGATGCGATTCAATGCGATCAAGAATATCGAAAGAACCGGATTCGTGTTGTACGAGGAAGGGAAGGGGCCGGGGTATTCCGCCGGCATCGAGATACGGTCCGATGCAGGAGAACTCCTGCCACTGTTTCCCGAGTATGCCGACGAGCATTTCTGCGTCGTGGCGTACGAGAAACAACAGCCGATCCGTCGCGATATGGATGGATCAAGATATGGCTTTATGCCCCCTCCGTATCTGCCGGACGTATGGGAGAAGATCCTTTGGGGTAGGTTTTCGACCGGCTGGGAGACGTTGCCCCTGGTCAAAAGCTATGTCAGCTTGGAATCAGGACGCGGGAATGTTCCCAAACGAAGGCCAACAGGAGATCTTCTCGGCATCTTGCGGCAGGAATTCTCCCAGTTTTTCCCGAATCCGCTTATCGTCTGCCTCGGTGACGACACCTGTTTCTCGTTTATGAAACAATCGTCATCGGGCGGAGAACCGGAGATTCCAGGGAACGTGTGGGCCGATATCCTGTTCTCTTTCGCGGAACCGCCGATGGATGAAAGGATCCCGAATCCCATTCTCGAGAGGCTGTCTCTCAGGAAACAGAGGGCAGTGGAACAGGAAGAAAAATTGAAACGGGACCTGGAAACCCTGAAAGGGAGACAGGAAGCACTAAACGACGAACGTGACCGGATTCTCGTCGAACTGAGCGAAGTTTCGCGGATCCTTTCGAGATACGGCCGCTTGGGCATCGCGTGAAGAAAAACACATTGCGCCCGTCTTTCTGTTCGGCAGAAGGCGGGTTTTTTGTTGACAGCATCCGGAAAATACGTTAGAGTGGGGTTTGTATACATCTAAAAACCGTTTTATCCGATATGTTGACCATCCGTCTCAATCGCACCGGCAAAAGGAATCGCGCATATTTCCGTGTGACGCTCCAAGAGCATACAAAAGCTCCGGGCAAGCGCCATGTGGAGATTTTGGGCAGTTATGATCCGCACAAGAAGACGACTATCCTGAAGAAGGACCGTATTCTTTTTTGGATCGGCCAGGGTGCCCAGGTGTCCGATGCCGTCCATAATATGCTTGTTCGCGAGAGTATTATTGAAGGGAAGAAAATCGCCAAGAAGATGCCACGTCCGGTTAAGGCGGAAGAGCCGAAGACGGAAGAGGCTCCGGTTCAGGATGGAGCGGTAGCGGCTGTCGAAATGACCGTCGAGGAGAAAAAGGAAGAGGCTCCGGCCGAAGAGGCCAAAACGGAGTAATGCTTGACGCCACTTCGATTTCGGAGTACACTGAATCATACAACTTCATATTCCGCAGAAATGAGGTCCGCCAGCCGGCGGATAAGCTTCCGAAAAGGCCTCACGAGGAAAAGGACATTTCCGGCGACAGTCGAAAAGATAGCGCCAAGAAATGTTCAGAAATCTTTCGAAATGCTGCGGTTTTGCCGCAGTTTATTTTTTTGAAATAATCGGTTAAAGAGAATTTCTCGAGTATGCCCGGTAGGAGAACTTCGACCGGCATTCAGAAAGACCAGAAAACTGAGTTTGAATGATGTAATTATGTTAACTGAAAACTTCGAATAGCTCAAAAGAAGCTGTCGAAGTTTCACTACCGGGTATGCAGCAAACGAGACAACAAAAAGAAGCGTTGGTTGCGGAAGTCGCCGCCAAATTGAAGGATTCCAAAGCGCTCGTGTTCGCGAATTATAAGGGCGTGAATGTCAAGGATCTGACCGCTATCCGCAAGGAGCTTGCGAAGAGCGGTTCGAGCTGGCAAGTGCTCAAAAAGACGCTCCTTGCTATTGCTCTCAAAGCCGTCGGCGTCGATGTCGATGCGAGGAAGCTCGAGGGGCAGGTTGGTGTGGCGTTTTCGAAAGACGAAGTATCCGCCGCAAAAACACTCGCAGATTTCTTGAAGGCCAATAAAGAGACCACGCTGTCGATCGAAGGAGGCGCACTTGGAACGAAATCGCTTTCCGTCGAGGAGATCAAGGCACTCGCCAAGCTGCCGAGCCGAGACGAACTCCGTGCTACGCTCGTGGGCACGCTCCAGGCTCCGATTAGTGGTTTCGCTCGGGTATTGTCGGGCAATCTCCGCGGATTGGTGCAGGCATTGAAAGCGATCGAAGAAAAGAAAGCATAATTTTAAGAGGTATCAAGAAGTAATCAATATAATTAACGTTTAACGTAAAGCGTATGTCAGAAGAGAAGAAGGAAGTGGTTGTGCCGGAGAAATTCGAGAAGCTTGTCTCGGAAATCGAGAAGATGAGTGTCCTCGATCTTTCTGAGCTCGTGAAAGTGCTGGAAGACAAATTCGGTGTGACGGCTGCCGCCCCGATGATGATGGGCGCGATGCCGGCTGCTGCTGGTGCCGCTCCGGCCGCTGAGGAAAAGACCGACTTCGATGTCGAGCTTACCAATGCCGGCGGTCAGAAGATCAATGTGATCAAGGTCGTCCGCGAAGTGACCGGCCTCGGTCTTGCCGAGAGCAAGGCGCTCGTCGATGCCGCCCCGAAAGTGATCAAGGAGAAAGTCGCCAAGGCCGATGCCGAGAACTTCAAGAAGAAGCTCGAGGAAGCCGGTGCGACCGTGACCCTCAAATAACCGATCTCTCGAACGGTTCAGAAGCTCCGCCGTCAAGGCGGAGCTTTCTTTTTTGACAGAAGAAAGAAAAGGAGTACAATATTATTTGTTTTCATCTTCGTGGCAAAACCTTCCGGTTCCGCCGCTTTTTCTTTTTTTAATTTTTCTTTCCTATGACCATCGAAGTCATCCTTTCGGCGTTTTTGCTTATGCTGATTTCCATCGGTACGTACTTCGTTTCGCAGCGTGCCCGGTTGCCGTATACGGTCCTTTTGGTGCTGGTTGGATCGTTCCTCGTTCCGATCACGCATATTCCGGGATTTGCGTTCCTGAAAGCGTTTCATCTGACTCCGGAACTCCTCTTCTATATCTTTCTGCCCATCCTTATTTTCGAAGCGGCGTACAATATGCGCGTCCGCGAACTGATGCGAAACGTCCGTTCCGTCACGTGGTTGTCGGTCGGCAGTCTCATCATCTCGATGTTCTTTGTCGCGTTCGCATTGTTCTTCGCTTTTCGTCTGATCGGAATGGAAGTTCCGTTCCTTGCAACACTCCTCTTCGGCGCCTTGATTTCAGCGACCGACCCAGTGGCGGTACTCGCGCTTTTCAAGGAGGTCGGCGTACCGAAGCGACTCTCGTTTCTTTTTGAAGGAGAAAGTCTTTTCAACGACGGAACGTCGCTTGCGGCCTTTCTCATCGTATTGGAAATCATTCTCAAGGGATTTTCCGGCTGGGAGACGATCTTCGATGGAATTTTTATGTTCTCGACGATGGTGCTTGGCGGTATAGTTTTTGGGCTCTTTATGGGCTTTCTGTTCGCCAAGCTCATCGAGAAAGTGGAGAACAGCGAGCATATCGAGATCACCCTTACGATGCTGGTCGCCCATCTGACATTTATCCTCTCGGAGGTGTTGTCGCATTCCCTGACGTTATTCGGACACGAGATACATCTTTCTTCGATCATCGCGACCGTCTTGGCATCGATGATCATCGGAAATTATGGCCGTTCCAAGCTTTCGCCGCGCGTCGAGCAATTTATGGAGCGTTTTTGGGGATATTTTGCGTTTGTTGCTAATTCTCTCGTTTTCATCACGATGGGACTCTTGTTTGCCGATTTACCGATCGACTTCGGACGTTTCGTGCTCCCGATCTTCCTGACGGTACTGGTCGTCATACTGGCGCGGGCAGTATCGGTGTATCCGGTGGTCCGCTTACTCAACTTCACGAGGAAGGAACAATTCATTCCGACTACGTGGCAGCATCTTCTCGCGTGGGGGAGCCTGCGCGGCGCGCTCGCGGTCATTATGGTGATGCTCATCCCGGACAGTCTTTCTTTGCCCGGCTGGCGGTACGATTTTACGGTAAAGGAGTTCGTTACGGCCATCACTATCGGTTGCATTTATTTCACGCTGTTCGTGAAGGCGACCAGCATCAGCACGATGATCAATCGTTTCAAGCTAAATGCGCTGACGTCGGCCGAAGAGGCGGAATATCGGCAGAGCCGAGTATTTATCTTTTCCTATGCTATCGGGAAACTGTCGGAATTCTTCTCGAAGGGCTATTTGAGTGCGTCGGCGCACGAAAAGATCGAAAAATGGTCGGAGCATCGGCGCGATCTCGAATACGGAGAATGCGAGAAAATCCTTACCGGCCGGCCGGCGGATTTCGAACAGGCACTCCGGGCGTACGCGCTCGGCATCGAGAAGCATTTTCTCGGACTTTTGTTCCAATATCGGGAAGTGAGCGAACCGGTCTACAAACGGATTTTGGCGAAACTTGACGTACAGCTTGAGCGCGTGGAAGAAGGAGGTGTTCAGATTCGTTCGCTTGACGAGGAATTCACACCGGACTGGTTTGAGCAGTTGGCGGCGTTTCTCCATCGGATATTTCTGCCGAAGCCGACCAAGCAGGAGATATTGAAGGAACGGTATATGTATTATCGCGCGCAGGAAATCATCGCGAGAAAAGTCGTTAAAGAACTCTTGAAGCTCAAACATCGATCCAAGATAGAATCTGCGGCGTATCACGAAGTGGTGGACAGGGTCATTGCGTCCCATCAGGAATTCCATAATGATGCGCATATGCGGACCGAAGCGGCTGTTTCTGAGGATTCAACGTATCTCGAAGCTTTGAACGAGGATTTCGGAAAGCGGAGCCTTGCAAAGGTGATGGAGGAAGGGTTATGCGAGTTGACGCGCAAGAATATGCTTCCGCCCAAGCTAGCGATCCTTTTGGAAGAGGAATTTTCCAGGGAAAGGGCGTAAAGCAGCTTCCTTTCCGCTTTTTTGGAAATACCGTATACTACGGAGGATGATTCGTAAAAGTGTGTTATGGAATTCTTTGGCATTGATTTAGTGGAGCTCATTCGGACGGTAGGGTACGCGGGTGTTTTTGGAATTGTCTTTGCGGAAACCGGACTCTTTCTTGGGTTTTTCCTGCCGGGTGACAGTCTGCTTTTCGTGGCGGGGTTTCTTGCGTCGGACGGATTTTTCTCGCTGCCGATGCTTCTGATCGGATTGTTTCTTTCCGCGACGATAGGCAATCTCGTCGGTTATGAATTCGGCCGGCAGATCGGGCCGAAACTGTTCAGCAAGGAAGATTCGCTCATCTTCAAAAAAGCCCACGCACTCAAAGCGCAGGCGTTTTACGACCGGCACGGGCCGAAAACGATCGTTCTCGCGCGTTTTATGCCGATCGTGCGGACATTCGCTCCGATCGTGGCCGGCGTGGCAAATATGCGTTACCCGGTGTTTTTCGCATATAATTTGATCGGCGCTCTCTTGTGGACATGCGGCCTGGTGCTCCTTGGTTACTCGCTCGGAAACGTGATTGACGTCGATCGGTATCTCTTACCGATTATTCTTCTGATCGTTTTTCTCTCCTTTCTGCCCGGCATTGTCGGATATGTGCGGGAACGAAAAACCAAGGCTTGACGGGAAAAGGATTTTTTTCGCGAAACGTGGTATGCTTCCGAACAGGAGGGGGAGACCCTTTCTTTTTTGTTCCTTGTCCGAACGGAGGGCGCTATGGATCATCCATTACAAGGTATGCCAGAGAGAACTCTCGAGGCGTTCTTGTGGTTTCCACAGTTTTTCCTGCATTTTTCTGCGGAGCTGTTCCGGCGGCCGATGTTCCCTTTTGGATCGGCGGAAGAAGTGGTCGGAAATATGTTCCTCTGGCAGGGGAATATCGTGCGGATGCAGCAGAAAGCATTCGCGCGCTATCTCGATTTTCCGAAGGAGGAGCGGTTTCCCGAACGGGAAATATCCGCTTCGGAAGCTCCGATGCCACGCCTCTCACTGGTACGTTGAAACTTTCTTTGAAAGCCTTCGGAAACGATCTCTGAAGGCTCTTTTTTTTGGAAACAAAAAACCGCCCGGAAGGGACGGATTTTTGTTGTGGGAGACTTAGGCGCGGGAGACACTGACGGCCGCCGGGCCCTTTTCACCCTCCACGATCTCAAAGGTGACGGCATCGCCGGCCTTGAGCTCGTCGAATGTGACACCGACGAGGTCTTTGGCGTGGAAGAAGAGATCTTTCGTCTCGCCTTCACGGGCAATGAACCCGAAACCTCGGTCTGTGAGCGTTTTGATAGTTCCGTTCATAACGTTTGGCTATGGCTGCTTAGAATGAAAGTATGGGAAATCCGACTACATTTCTTCTACTTCACCTTATATTGTAACACCAAAATAAAAATAAGTCAAGCATCAAACAGGAAAAAAGCTCATTTATGCCGAAATAAGCAGATTCTGTTTCAGTGTGGAAGGTAATTTTTTTCGTGGATGGATTGCAGGAGACGTTCGTACCATAAAACATAACCGAAACCGCTCGGATGCAGGCCATCGGGAGAGAAATATCGATCGGGATGCTCGACGAACGGATTGCCGTCCTTGCGTGTGAAGAGTTCAACGAGCTCCACTTTTTCTTGGGCGCAGACATCTATGAATGCCCGGAACGCCTTCTGTTCTCTTCGAAGGAGGAGTTTGCGGATGAGGTAGGGGAAGAGCGGTGCGGATCCGGCGTTGCCGAAGAAGAGGACAATGACGTTTCCGTTGCCGCGTGCTTTGGCGGCGCGGATGACATCCGAGAGATCGCGTGCGATGCGTCGTATCGTAATAAAGCTCCACAAGTCGTTGCCGCCGGTGGAGAGGACAAACACATCCGGGCGAATGTACGGATGACGCTCGAATTGTTTCAGGATATCGCGGGTGAGAGCGCCGTTTGCGGCGACGTTATAGACGTCCGTTTTCGGGAAGTCGCGGGCGAGCATTCCGGCGAACGTATCACGCGGATTGGCAGCTCCCATTCCGGCGGCGGTGCTGTCGCCGGCGATAAGGATAACCTTGCTGCCCGGACCGGATTCTGAGAAGCGGACTTTTTCTTTGACGACGTGCTTATTTTGGCGGCCGGTGAGAAACATCCAGCCGAGGATGATGAGCATCCGGAAAACGTGGTACAGCGTGATGAGGATAACGGTGTGGAGGAAGAGCGCGAGCCACGACGCCCCTCGTATGTAGTTGAGAGTCGCTCCCGGTAGTTCAAAAAGGATGGTCAAGATCGATGCTTCCATTTTTTTTCGTAGTTAA
Source organism: Candidatus Moraniibacteriota bacterium (assembly GCA_052034975.1). Taxonomy (GTDB): domain Bacteria; phylum Patescibacteriota; class Minisyncoccia; order Moranbacterales; family UBA1568; genus UBA1568. Next base: position 10,297 of record JBPOIA010000002.1, on the reverse strand, counting down.
GATCCATATCCTGCGAAAATTCACGATAGGGGACCAGCGTGATCGAGGACGGTTTTCCTGAAACCGCCGAAAGGTTCTTTTCCAGGGCATCTTTGATGCTCGTTTCGGGAATGGCAGATGTTTCCAACTGGACATCGATGGTGGTGCCGCTGATTCGGAAGTGTCCGGTAAGCGAGGGGACGATATCCGGATTCCGATAGAGAGCTTCTTTCACTTCTGCTACGGAGACAGTATCATTCGCTGGGCCGTGTTCGCGGTCAAAGACGGCGATGAGCGGCAGATGGAGCGAAAGACGGACGTCGGGACATTTTTCGTCCAAAATTTCTGCGGCGAGGGCGCGATTGATGAACGATCCCTTGTCGCCGGTCGCGTATCGGAAGAGCGGGGTCTTGGCCTGCGTGTCGAGATTGGAGAAGACGATATCACCCACACCGTTTTCATCCGGAGAGGAGATTTCGACGTATGTGCCGGTAGGGATGTAATAGAATATTTCCGGACATACGCGCGTATCGGTGCCGAAGAGGCGTGCACGGGACGAGGGATCGCTTTCGAGGATATCGCGCAGAGTGATGAGTTCTTTGGGAGCACTAAAAACGTTCAAGCCGATTTCGGTGATGCCCATCGTACCTAAGACGAGATGGGAGGGTTTCTTCGGGTCGGCATTGAGCGCCGAGAGAAGGTATCGTGAGAGGCTGTTTGATGACCATGCTCCGCCGATGACGAAAGAGACATTCAAATCGTGCCATTGCCATCCGGATGCTCGGCCATCGTCAATGATTTTCTTTGCGAAGTGCGGATCGCAGACGATGACGAGGGTGCGGTAGAGGTTTCGGAATGTCTTTATGACGTGGAGGACGATATCCGGCCGGACGCTTGTTGGGATGACCGGATAATCGGATGTGAACGAGACGCCCATCGGTAAGGCGTTGATGATGAGAAGAGAGCGATGGTCTTGATCGAAATAATGATTGAAGAATTCATCGAGGACGGATCGTTGCCAAAGCGTATCTTTTTCGGTCAAAAGACCGTACGCGAAGGTACCGGAGGTGCCGGAAGTGACGATCGCCGAACGCATATCGTCCACTTTTCCATTTTGGCAGAGGTCTTCTACGGCGGACGTGGGAAAAACGTCTTCCTTGCGAAGAATCGGTACGAGACGCGAGAAATCATCCGGTGTCCGGACAGCGCTTACCTCGACGTTTTTTTTGGCGAGGAAGTCGCGATAAAAAGGAAGTGTTTCGGTAGATTTTCGGAAAGCCGGGATGAGAGCGAGCGTTCCGAAGGCGATAAGGTCATCGAAACGGACGTGTTCCAATCGGGAGAGCTTGAAACGAACAGGAAGGATTCTGAGTATGTAAAAAAGAATCTTTTGGCGGAGAGACGGTCGTTTGGCGGCGAGCATATGTTCGAGGAAGCGGTTTTATGCTACTATAAGGCCAATTATAGCATATTTTATCTATGCTGGCGGAAATCTTCCTGTACTCGGCATACTATCTTGTATCTTTGTTGTATCTCGCTTCCGGTGTTTTTTTGCTGGTACAGCCGGATATTGTCGAACGATACATCCCGAAACTGTTTCCGCTTCTCGCGCATTTCCGTTTGCAGAGGCTTGGCAACGCGTTCAATCTGATCGTCGTCGGTGTCATCCTGCTTCTGACGGCTGAGTATCTCGTGGAGAAAGAATTCATCGGATTTTTCATCGCGCTTGTTCTTTCTGTATGGGAGGTGTACCTCTCGATGACATTTTATCGCAAGCACCATAGTCGGTTCGACGTATGGAGTCATTTTTGGGTCCATATCGTGATCGTTGTCTTTGTCGGATGGCTTCTTTTATCGGATTACGGACAGGAGATCGCCGTGCTTCGGGACATATGGTCGGCCGCTTTGTCGCCGAGTGCGGAAGGGCTTGGGTATTTTCTTGGCCTTTTGCACGAGCATATCCTTGCCGCAGCGTTTTTCATTTGTTTGTTTGGTGGCGAACCGGCTGTCCTTGTATTCTCGTTCCTTGCGGGGCAGGGGAAGATGGATCCGTTGACCGTGACGTTCATCGGATTTACGACGGCGTTTCTTGGAGAGTGGTTTTGGTTTCTGACCGCCAGGACAAGACTATTCAATTTCGTGGATCGGTTCCTGCTGCCGGAGAATCACGGGCATCTTTTTGGGCGCATACAAAAAACGCTCGACAACGCTCCGTTTAAGGCGTTCTTCTTGGCGCGTTTTATTTCCGGCATCACCATTCCCTGCATCGTGTATTTCGGCAGGAAGCGCATCGATCCGGGGAAGTTTTTCCTGTATTGTCTGATTGTGAACTCTTTTTGGGCGCCGATCGTGACGCTCATCGGCTGGAGCGCCGGTTTGGGATTTACGCTGGTACTGGAAACGTTTAAAAGTCTGCAGATCGCCGTCAACGTGACGCTTTTTGGTATTCTTTTTGTTTATCTGATCTATCGGCATATCAGCCGCAAAGCAATGCGAGCATCAACCGATGTGAAACTCGGCCGCTAGTTCCTCTTTGAGGGTTTCATGATCGTTGTTGTTCATAATGATGCCCTGGAACGAAAGATAGGGAGAATGGAAAAATTCCACCGGTCCCGCAAGGGCTGCGTGTTCGCTTCGCGGTGTCAGGAAGAGCCCAGCCTCTTTAAAGATATCGTCGATGATCTCGCTGCAAAAATATCCCGGGCGATCCTTGGCGATATTTCTAAGGATGATCGGGCGCCGGAGAATGCAGACCGAAAAGACGTACAGGAATCCGAGGAGGCTCGCCATCCAGCATTTGAGCTCTGAGAATTTATAGATGCGGAGCAGGCGGACATTTTTGTTCCATCGGTCGAGCGTTAAGGAGAGTTTCTCCGTCTGTTTTTTGGGAACCTGGTGGAGACGCATCACGAGATAGATTTCTCCCGGATCGGGTGAGGGCAGAGCGAGGTTGAGCCCGTTACCCAGGGCGCTGGAACAGAGAAGTTTCGGTTCATTGCCTGATTCGGTTGTGATGAGGGCGTGGGTGATGGAGCTGTTCGCCGCGACGGCGATGAGTTTCGAGAGAAGGTCTTTGTGCAGATAGCGGGCGGTCTTGTACGAGAGGATAACATCGCCTTTTTGCAGATCTTCGTGTTTTAAGAGATGACAGTCGAGATTTTGGAACGCCTGAGAGAGGATGGAGCGGGTCTTAAGAATCGAGAGCGCTTGGTATCCCCACAGGGCGGCTATTCGTGCGGTATGAAAAAAGGCAGCGGAGCGGCCGGCAGCAGAATGCTTTTTTGCCGAGCGTATCTTTTTGAGTGATCGGCGGATGCTCGCGACCGACCAGAGACGCATAAACATAACCGGCGCCACGGTGCGCAGATTCTTCGTATCGCTCAGTATCGTTTTTAATCCGGTTTCCAAAGAAAGGAGCTCTTCGAGGAGTTTCGGTTCTTCTTTCGAAACTTCGCCTTCATCTTCGGCCAAAGCGATACGCGCGAGAATGCGGTAAATGGTTTCGTTGATGGTTTGGAATTCGGAAAACGGAGTCGGATTCATAGGTTTGTTTGCGTGTCGACGTGGGAAGCGGTCCTGACGAGCAGGAATCCGCCAGCGATAATGACGATATCGATGAATCTGAAAATTGGAGTGAAACCGCTTCCATACTGGTGGACGATATCCAAATATGCCATATACGAGTGTGCTGGTATTTGGGTGATAAGGATGAAAAAAACAAGCCAAAGTCCCCACTGTCGTCGAAAGAGTATGCCGATGCCGGCTATAATATCGAAAAGAGCGAGGCTGTCAAAGTAAGAACCGATGAAAAAGGGCGTTTTTTCTGATGGAAGGATGCCGAATATCGAAAACCAATGAATAACCCCGGCGATTATCAGAATCACCCCGAAAAGATGGACAAAAATACCCTGTATGTTCTTTTCCATCAAACGTAAATCTCAAATATTTTTTGAGGCTGTTTTCCTCATTATAACACGAAAATCCCCTTAAAAAGAGGATTGGAATCGACTGGTTTTATTGTCTGTGAGCGACCGTGGCTGGGGAGGTAGGGATCGAACCTACGTATGGAGGCTTCAAAGGCCCCTGCCTTACCGCTTGGCTACTCCCCAAGGAGTTCAATGTTCTGGGACAATGCGGCCGCCGAGCATTTCCATCGCCTGATTGATGAGCGGATGGTCGGCCGGGTCTTTTTTCGACTCCGTTTTATCGAGTACGACTCGGAGCTTGGTTCGCGACCCCAAGATGGTATCAAAGGCTTTTTCGAGTGTCAATCGGTTCGCTGGTTCGTCGAGGCGTTCTTTGTGGAAGGGGTATCTGACGGCGATGATGACGGTGGATCCTTCCGTCTCTACGGGCCGCGAGTTCGAAAGTGCGAGCGAGATCGAAGCGTTTAGTTGTTTGGCGGCATCGAGGATGGCTTGCCAGCTCTTCTTCACGACGGAAAGATCGAGAGTTGTTTCGGTGGAAGCGCTGGATGACGATTCCGGCTCGATGGGAAGGGCGGCTTTCTTGATGGCGGATTTCTGAACTGGTGTTTCCGGAGAGGACGTCTGTCGCGTCTCCTGCTCTTTCGGAAGAGGGGTGTTACTGGAGTTTTCCGAGGAGTCACTCTTGCTTTCTTGGGTAAGGATTTTTACGACGGCGATTTCGAGCGGTAGTTCGGGAATGACGGCTGTCTTTGTGTCTCTTTGGGCGATTTGGAAATATTCGAGCATCCGGATGATCTTTTCTGGTGCGAAGAGAGTGGCAAGATGGGCGACAGAGGCCTGTTGTTCGTTTGTCAGATGACTGAGCTCGTCCGGACCTTGTTTTGGATCGGCGGAAATGATGAGTACGTCGCGCAGGAAATGGAGCAAAAGCCCGGAAAACACGGAAAGATCAACGCCTTCTTGCGAGAGTTTTCGGATGAAGAGAAGAGACGAAAAGAGTTCGTTTTCGCTTATGAGGCGGAGGAGTTCCGTCACGTTTTCGCGCTTGGTGGAGCCGAGGATTTCGGCGGTCTTTTCTTCGGTGATAGGGGAGAGATCGAGCGAGGCAATTTGGGTGAGGAGTGATTCGGCATCACGCATTCCGCCTTCGGCAGCAAGAGCGATCATTTCGAGCGCACCTTTCTCGATCTTGAGTTTTTCTTGCTTGGCGATTTTTTCGAGCTTGCCGACGATGGCTTTGACCGGGAACCGCGAGAGATCGAAGCGTTGGCAGCGGGAAACGATGGTTTCGGGGACTTTGTGGAGCGCGGTGGTGGCGAGAATGAAGATGACGTGTGCCGGTGGTTCTTCGAGGGTTTTCAGAAGCGCGTTGAATGCTCCGATGGAGAGCATATGCACTTCGTCGATGATGTAGATCTTGTGCGATCCGAGGGACGGAGGAAGATTGACGGTTTCTCGCAGTTCGCGGATGTTGTCGACGCCGGTATGCGAAGCGGCATCGATCTCGATGACATCGAGCGATCGTCCTTCGGAAAAAACGAGACAGTGCGTGCATTTCCCGCAGGGCTCGGCGCCTTTTCGATCGGAGCAGTTGACGGCTTTGGCGAAGAGGCGGGCGAGCGTGGTCTTGCCGGTGCCGCGTGGCCCGGTAAAGAGGTAGGCTTGACCGACACGCCCAAGCTTCAAGGCGTTTTCGAGCGTCTGGACGATATGCTTTTGGCCGACGACATCGGCAAAGAATTTCGGACGGTATTTGCGGTAGAGCGTTGTGGACATACGGAAGAGTTTTCAATATCAAACCTCGGTGTTTCTGAAACACTGGTTTCAGTATACCTTATTTTCTATCAAGAAAAAAAGCCTGCGAAGGCAGGCTTTCGAGAACGGGAGAATATCATTTTTTGAACACAAAGAATTTGTAGCCGACGAAGTTCCAGGTGAGAACGAGGATGGAAGCGGTGAGTCCGCCTATATTGGCCCAAGTCTTGTCGCTTATGTCCGCAGGTGCGCCGATCAGGTTTACGACGAATGCTGTGATACCAACGTTCAAAAGGAGCCCGGTCAGACTGACGAGGAGGAATTGAGTGAATTCTTCGCCCATATTGGCGACGTCCTTCTTCTCGAATGACCAAAATTTGTTCCAAACGTAGCTGTTGACGATGGCGATGAGTACCGAAAAGCTCTTGAAAACCGCGATCAAATAGCCGCTTGAGACATCGCTCATAAAGATGAAGAGGTTGTAGATGCCGAGGTCGATGACGGTGTTCGATACGCCGATCAGTCCGAATTTGGAGAGCTGAAAGAAAAAGGATCGGATACGGGAAAGAAAATATCCGATGGCGACGCCGAGGGCGGAGAGGAGCGCGAGGATTGGCGCGAAGAGTATGGGCGATACGGGCAGTTGCACCGCCAAATTAGCAAAAATAAACGGAGCCAAAATTCCGATGAATGCTCCGTTGATGGCGGCGAAGAGAAGGTCGCGGAACGTCAGGCGCATAGGAGGGGCTATTTTTGGTTATTGATCTCTTTTTCGATTTCTTCCATATCGCGCACCCACGTGTCGAGAACGGATGTGTTGTCGGCAGGGACGCTCGGGTTTGCGCTCGGTGCCGGTTTGGAAGAAGCCTCGTCTTTCAGAGAGTGTTTCCAGGAGTTGATGACGCTGTGATCGTCGGCCGCCTTGGAAAAATCGGACTGCCAATCCTTTTGGACTCCTTTTTGGATGATGTTCTCGATGGCTGCCCAGGATGCTTCCATATCGCGCGGGAGCACGATCGCGACTTCGTCTCCGGGGGCTGTTCGGAAATACGTGATGGATGCAAGGAGGACGCGGTAGGGCTTGCCGTTCGCAAGGATGTAAAAATTGCCGGACTCGTCCTGCGTGACGATACCGAGAGCGTGCCGACGCTCAATAGGACCGATTTGCTTGTACAGGAAAACGCCATCGGAGGTGATGGTGAGTTTGAGCATATCACCCTCGACGAGTTTGGATTTTGATGCGTAGTTGGCCGGGACAGGATACTGCTTTCCATCGGTACCCATCATCAGCTGTCCGTCGAACGTGCCTTCGATGATCGTGCCGGTTTCGTCGGTACTCGTTTTACGTGGCCGGCCGGATTTCTTCTTGCCCTCCAATTGGAGGAGCATCGCTTTGGCGCTCTGAATTGTTTTCTCGGCGTTGGTGACCATATCACGCAGCGCCTGGATTTTCATCGAGCGGTCGGCTTCATCGTGGGTCTCGATTTCTGAAACGTTATTGTGCTCTGCCATACTTTTTGTTTGGCGGAGACCGAAAAAGAAATCCTTGATTCCTTGCTCGCCCTCCTTTTGGGTTTCTGTATTTGATATTCATATTATAAGAGAGATTCTTTTTTATGACAAGCGCAATGTGTGAAAAGAGTGACACCAAAAGAAGACCGATGAATGAGAGGTGGTCGAAAGGTTTCTTTCTCTTCGAAAAAACGGTGTTTTTTTCCGGCTCTTGACAAAATATAGGAACGTGCGGTAATATGAATCGCTACGAAGAAAGTATTAAACCATCATATCTTCTCTCCGGCAAGGGGAGACGTTCCTCATTTATGGCGACTCTTACATCAGAGAACAACAAAGCCATTTCTTTTTCTGAGGCACTTTCCGTGTTTCTCAATCGTTTGCCGTCGCGTTCCAGTGATATCGTGAACGCGCGTTTCGGCGTGGGCGGCAATCGGCAGAAAACACTTGAGGAAATCGGCCGGACCTATCGCATCACGAGGGAGCGCATTCGCCAGATCGTTGGAGGCGCACTCGGGTGCATCGCTTCAGAACGGAATCATCCGTTATTCGTTCACGTTGCCGATCACATCCGTTCGACGCTCGCGGAAAAAAGTGGTATTATGACGACGGAAGAGCTCTTGGAAAAATTGACAGCCGGCAAGAATGATGATCGTGGCGCCCTTTTGGTGTTTTTGGAATGTCTTCCTTTCGTGAAAGAGGAAAAAGCGACCAAAGAGCGCGAGGACGTATACGTGCTTGAAAGCTTTTCCGCGGCCGAATGGAAAAATACCCGGGACGTCGTCAAGGAGATCCTTGAGCGGTCTGATACGGCATTTGAAGGCAAGGCTCTTTTTGCGGCCGTTAAGGAGAAGGGGCTGACGCTTTCCGAGAAGACGTTTTTTGATTTTCTTACGGTATCCAAAGAAATCAAGCAGAACGTTTTCGGGAAGTGGGGGCTGTCGAGCTCGAGCGATATTCGTCCGCGTGGTACGCGCGAGAAAGCGTATCTTATACTCAAGACATCCGGAAAACCACTTCATTTCCGTGAAATTGCCGCTCTGATCGATAATTACGGGTTGCAGAGCAAGAAGGGGAAAAGCCATCCGCAGACCGTGCACAATGAGCTCATCAAGGACAATCGGTTCGTGCTGGTGGGACGCGGAATTTACGCGCTTTCCGAGTGGGGATACAAGCGCGGAACGGTGAAGGAAGTGATCGCCGAGATCCTCGCCGCGGCCGAAACACCGCTGTCGCGTGAAGAAGTTCTCGACCGGGTGTTGAAAATCCGACAAGTCAAGAAATCGACCGTTATTATCAACCTGAATGCCTTTTTTTCCAAGGCAGGGAAGAACGCTTACGTGCTCAAGAAATAAGCGAGGAGAGAGTTTCGAGCGTTTCCCATAAGAAGAGTGTAGAAGGTCAACGAACCTTTTTTCCATGGATATTCTTTTTTCAACTTTCTCGGATATTTTTGGAATGATGCGGAGCGTGTTCTCCGCCGTGTTCGACGTTTGGTTCATATTGTTTCCGCCACTTTTTTATTTTCTCTTCAAGGCCGTTTGGATACTGCACGCAAACGGGCATTACGGCGGCAAGATCAAATGGGTGTTGCTCGAGATTATCCTGCCGCGTGACATCGAGAAGAGTCCGCAGCCGATGGAATCTATCTATACCGGTTTCGCGGGCGTCATCAAATCGCCGACGATCATCGAAGAATGGGTGGTCGGTGAATTTCCGGTGTCGTTTTCGCTCGAGCTCGTGAGCACCGAGGGACAGGTACATTTCTATATCCGTACGCAAGCGGGATTTCGGAATTTGGTGGAAGCGCAGTTTTACGCTCACTATCCGGATATCGAGATCATCGAAGTACCGGACTATGTAGAGGACATCCCGAGAACGATCCCGAACAAGGATTGGGAATTATGGGGGACGGATTTCAAACTGCTCAAAGACGATCTTTACCCCATCAAGACGTATAAATACTTCGAGGAAAGTGTGACGGGCACAATGATCGATCCTTTGGCGGCATTGGCCGAAGTGATGGGAAAGATCGGTCCCAGCCAACATCTGTGGCTCCAATATATCGTGACGCCGGTCAAGGAAGACTGGACGAAGACCGGTCAGGCGACGGTTGATAAGTTTCTTGGAAAGATGAAAGAGGAGAAAATGGGTGTTTTCGCTCGTCTTTTTGCCGATATCGTCGACGTGATCGTGAATATCGGTAACGGACTTTTGGGCAAGGAGATCGAATATTCTGCCGGTGCCAAAGCCGAGAAGAAAGACGAACAGCCTTTGGAATTCCGTCTGACGCCGGGAGAAAAGGAGGCCCTGAAGGCGTTACAGGCGAATTTGGGAAAACCGATGTTCAAGACGCGTATGCGACAGCTTTATATCGGCCGGCGCGATGCGTTCAGCAAGACGACGGGCGTATCGGCGTTCATTGGCGGCATCAAGCAGTTCAATGATCTCAATCTGAACAGTCTCGTGCCGAACGATAAAAGTAAGACGTACGCGAATTATCTTTTTGCCGCTTCGCGTTTGCGATTCCGTCAACGACGTCTTTTTAATCGGTATGTTTCCCGCGATACGGATCCGCAGAGCTCGCGATTTCTCTTGAGTTCCGAAGAGTTAGCAACGGTGTTCCATATTCCGGATATGTCAGTGATGGCGCCGTCACTCAGCCGTGTGTCCGCCAAACGGAGCGGTGCCCCCGCGAATCTGCCGATACAGGAATAACATTTCTTCCGTATGCCATCGCAATCAGAAATAACATTTTTCGCCAAAACGAATTTCCGCAATCAGGAGCGGACGTTCGGTATCAAGCCCGACGATCGTCGCCGGCATATGTATGTTATCGGCAAGACGGGAATGGGTAAGACGAATCTGCTCGAGAATTTGGCCATTCAGGACATTCAAAAAGGCCACGGCATCGCCTTTATCGATCCGCACGGCGATACGGCCGAAAAACTCATCAAGGCCATTCCTTCGAATCGCGTCAACGATGTCATTTATTTCAATCCGGCCGATCAGGAATTTCCGATCGCGTTCAACGTGATGGAGAAAGTCGGTCCCGAATACCGTCATCTTGTGGCGTCGGGTTTGGTCGGTGTGTTCAAGAAAATTTGGGCGGATTCGTGGGG
>JBPOIA010000022.1:0-1627 GCA_052034975.1 Candidatus Moraniibacteriota bacterium | reverse complement strand
TTGTCGTAACAGCCGCGAAGAACGGATACGAACGCTCGCTCACAATTGTCTTTGATCGCACACCGGGATCACCAGGCAGCATCGCGCTTCGTAGCTGGATGGAACAGTGAAAACAAGGTAGAATACGGATATCTTTCGTGACCGATACGTATGTTTTTTTCGAAAAAAATTTACACTTTGTTCATTTCGCGGCGATTCATCGATCCCGGCATCGTGACGCTTCGTCGAGAACCGTCTTTTGAGGGGCAAGAAGCGATTGAATACGACCAAGAGACGTTTGCGGATGCCATACGGCAAGTGAGCGAACGATTTCCATTTAAAAAAATTCGGATCGTACTTGGTGAGGATCTTGTATACGTGACGGATCTTTCCTTTCCGGTTGGAACAACGATCACTCGTGATCTCGTGCGCCAGAGGGCCGAGGAGTCTGTTCCGGAAAGTCTGCGCGAAACGGATTGGGATTTTAAAACGATGCGATACGCCAAGAAGCGTGAGACAGAGACGGAAACGGTGGTGCAGGTTGCGGTCGTGGAAGGAGTTTTCTCGAGGAATTTCCATCAGGCGCTGGAACGGTACCCACTTCGCATCGAGAGCGTCCTTCCGGAATCGTACGTGTACGCTATTCTCGAATCGCCCTGCGAGTGCGTTGCGGTCATCGTGGAGCAGGGACGGGAATCGGTAGTTCTCTGTGCTGTCGAGGATGGACTGGTGCTTGCCACGGATGTCAGGAAGGAGTGTTCGGTGCGGGATCTCTCCGATTTCATCGTCTTCATAGCCGACAAGAAAGAGAAGAAGATCGACCGGATCGTCCTGTCACATCTTGATGAGGAGCATATCGCAGCGCTAAAAACATTCGCCGAGGAACGAGGATATGAATGCCTCGTTAAGGAGCACAATCCGCTCATCGGGGTAGCGCTTCAGGAAAAAGTTTTCGGCAAGGACGAAGAGATTTTGAACATCAATGTTTTTTCTTCGGTCAAAAAGAGGGGGTTGTGGCGGTAAAATCGTTGGCAGTGGCAGGAAAAATTGGTATGATAGGGGCAGTTTTCAGAGAACCGTATGAATATTCGGAAACAATCGGGATTTACCTTGATTGAAATTCTCTTGGTGATCGGTATCATCGCCGTGCTTGCGACGGTCGTGATTGTCGCACTCGATCCGATAACGCGTTTTCAGGATGCGCGCGATTCGCGCCGTTTGTCCGATATCCAGAGCATTCTTTCGGCGGTGCAGCAGTACATCATCGATAATAAAGGCGCGCTCCCGACTGGCTTTGATACGACTGAAAAGCAGGTTGGTACGGCCTCGTCTGGCTGTGCCCTCTGCGATGGGATATGCTGTGTGAGTGGGGACACCGACTGTATCGATTTTTCCAGTGATTTGGATAAATATCTGAAATCCCTGCCGTACGATCCGGAAAACGGGTCGGCGGAATTGACGCGGTATTCCATCGTTGCGGATTCCAACAATATCGTGACTGTCCGCGCGTGTGATTCGACGGACGAGACGATCGATGAAGTCTCGCGGTAATTTTTTTCAACAGCGATGAAAGGGTACTTTTCTTGGCGGACCCTCTTTCGGAAACTCTTCCCGCTACCGGCGGGAGTTTTGTTGATATTCGTGATGC
>JBPOIA010000027.1:0-26478 GCA_052034975.1 Candidatus Moraniibacteriota bacterium | reverse complement strand
AGCGTATCTACCAATGAAGCTCTGACAGGGGTTTCGGTCTCTTATGCCTCTGTCGTGCCCGGACTTGTGTTCGCTCCGAGCGTCCCCATTTATTTTTTTCACGCTGTCAGACTGGGGTCAGCGTGGGCGAGCACTGGAGCCCAGAGTTCAAGTTCTTGCCGATTGAGGGCGTTCACTTGTTCTCTGTGCGTCGGCGAGAAATCCTTGAGCCTGAGGAATCGTTTCCCCCAAGGCAAATGGAAATCGCCGTCCCAGAGGAGTATCACGTTGCTGAGTGTGGAGACACTATCCGGGTAGTAGACAAGCCTACTACCATTCGGAGTGTCCGCTACCAGGCTGTCGCCGGTATCACTCAACATCCACGGGAATCCTTTGAGGATATCCCGCAGGATCGTGATGTACTCACGGTCGTAGAGATTTATGAGTTTCGCCGTTCCGGAGAGCAGCGTCTCAAACCCCTTCCTCACCAACTTTTTGTCGGTGAAGACGACTGTACCGCGTTTGGCGGTCTCGGGATATGCGAGCACGAGGGAAACGCTCATAGGGACATCGTAGTCCTTAAGGCGCGCCTCGAGTTCGTTCCAGCCGTCGAACGACCATGGACTGAAGGCTGTCGATACGACTGGATCGTACCCAAGCGCTTTGAGGCGCAGGATCGTTTTCCAAGCCGTATCGAACGAGCCAGCTTTCCGGCGTTGACGGTCATGTGCTTCTGGCGCTCCATCGAGGGAGATGTTGATATGGGCGTACCTCGGCAGCAGATCCTCTCTGCGCCAGATGGTATATCCGTTATCAACTATTCCCACCGGAATATCTCTCACGAGACATTCCTCGATGAAACGTTCGCCCCGCTTCGTGAGTGTCCGCCCGGCGTAAACCGTCGGGACATCCCACTTCGCGATTTGATCCGTATGGCGGTCCCAGACGTCACCGTCTTTTGGACTCTTCATACCATGCGGCCAGAAGCAATGCTCGCACTTCAGGTTGCACTCGGCGACCGGGACAGCATCGACTCGCGTCGGCTGCACGGCGCAAAGTTCACCTTTAAGCCATTGTTTGATCTGAGTCATAGCGCTCTCCTTATGATTGACGGGGAAGACGGAGCCAGTACTTTCTCCGCCATTTCCATCAACCAATCAAGAGAGTTTTTCAAGGAACTGCGTCTTGCTTTTTGAGCTCGACACGGTAGTATATTCTTTTTTCATAAAAAAATCAGTAAATTTTTAAAAATATTGAAAAATGTTTATTTTAAGACTAAATTTGTAAATAAAATTGACGTAAATACTGTCATATGATAAAGTATAAGTATGAAAGATAGGACAAAATCAGTAAATTTACTGGCTCTTTCCAGGTCCGAAGAGACTGTTTTTGCCGTACTTACAAGAGAAGCGCAGTCAGTGGCGGCGATTACGAGAAAAACAGCACTGCCGCGTATGACGGCCTTTCAGGCCTTACAATCGCTCAGACGGCGCAAGCTCATCGAACGTATACCGAGCGGAAAACGTCATTTTTGGGCGCGTATCGAAACGAACCAAGCGAGCAATCTCTTACAAATGACGTTCGATGCGCTCATCAACCCAAAGAGTCATAACGAAAAAAAATTATTCATCAAGACATACGAGGGAGCGGAAGAGCTTTTTTCGGTGCTGAAAGATTTTTTTGAAGCGCACGCGGGAGAGCGTCTGGTCGGTTTCCAATCAACCGATTCGGCCAAGGATTGCGTTCAGGCGATTGGGATGGAACGCGTTATCAGAATTAACAACCTCATCAAGGACAATAATATTATCATCGAGGCAGTGCTTGGAAAGCGTTTTACGAAACTCGGAGAAGAGTATGGGCAAGAATGGAAGGAAAGCTATGTGGGGCGCGCGGCTGCTATCACGATCGTTCCGGAAGAATATCTCAATCTGGGTGTCGATATCTATGTTTTTCATAACTCTCTCCTGGTTATTCATTGGAAAGAGCGAAGCATGATCGAGATCATCCATCCGGAAATTGTGAATACTTTTCGGAAGCTGATACAATCTTTTGCCCGGCTTGGCCGAAAAGTCGATATTAACGCCTTGGTGTCTAGAAATGCGACTGAGGCGGAGCGAGTGGAAGAAGAGGAGTGAAAATGCTAGGATATATCATATGATTGCGCAACTCGAAGGTACTATCGCCGGCATTCGTGGAAACTCCGTCATCGTAGCGGTGAACGGTATCGGGTATCAGGTGTTCGTGTCGGCCTACACGTTCGGCAAACTGGCCGGAAGCGAGCGGGTCCTGCTCCATATCCACACTCACGTCAGGGAGGACCAGCTTTCCCTGTACGGATTCCTAAACGAAGAGGAGCTTCGGATGTTCGAACTGCTCATCTCCATTTCCGGCGTCGGGCCGAAAGTCGCACTTTCCATTCTCTCTATTGCCGACGTAAAAACCATCCGAAGCGCGATCGTCAACAAGGATCCCACCATCCTCACTCGCGTTTCCGGCGTAGGAAAGAAAACCGCTGAACGCGTCATCGTGGAACTGCAAAACAAAGTAGAGGCACTCGGTGTTGAGGATCAGGCGACCGCGCTCGCGGGGCAGGACGCCATCGAGGCTCTGGTCTCGCTCGGATATTCCGTGACCGAAGCGCGCGAAGCGTTAAAGCTCGTGTCGTCCGATGTGACCGACGTCAGTGCCCGCATTCGCCAGGCCTTGAAAAATCTTGGGAAAAAATGATGCCGAGCAAAGACAATTTTCTCCAGTCGGAAGAATGGAAACGCGTGCAGGAGGCCGCCGGAAAAACGGCGGTACGTATGGTTGTCGATGGAAAAGAAAATTTCGGATACGTGGAGGCGTTGCCGTTGGTCGGTTCCTATTTGTATTTTCCGCGTGGGCCGGAATCTCCTGCAGAAACGTTGCACGCTGCCCTTGTCGAGCAGGCGAAGAAAATCGGTGCCGCGTGGATTCGGATCGAGCCTTTCGATGACGTGACGCTTTCCGGTTGGCAGAATGTCTTTGGAGACAGCCTCGTCAAAGCACCGAACGACACACAACCGCGCGAAACATTTGTCGTCGATATAACGAAAGATGAAGTGACGCTTCTTTCGGAAATGAAATCGAAAACCCGTTATAATATCCGTTTGGCAGAAAAGCACGGCGTACGAGTGTTCGCTACGCGGGAGAAAAAATATCAGGAAGCGCTTTTTTCTCTCCTCGAAGAGACCGCCAGGCGCAAGGGTATCAAACCGCATCCGCGACAACACTACGAACGGCTTTTTACGGTGCTACCGGAAAATATGTGCCAACTCTTCGTGGCAGAGTACGCAGGCGAGATAGTGGCGGCAGATATCGTGATCTTTTTTGGTGAAACGGCTACGTACCTTCACGGGGGATCGAGCGATCGTCACCGTGAAAAAATGGCGCCATACTTTTTGCACTGGGAAGAAATGAAGTTTGCAAAAAAGAGAAACTTTTGTTTCTATGATTTTGGCGGCATAAAGACAGCGAGTGAAAAAAATAATTGGGCGGGAATTACGAATTTTAAAACCGGATTTTCACCCAAGACGACACCGACGGTATTCCTTGGCTGCTACGATATCGTTCTCGACGGAAAGCGCTACGCACTCTATAATCACCTGCGTCGTCTGAAACAGGGTTTGCGAAATATCCAAAATATATTCCGGACACGATGAAACGACTGCTTTCGCGGTTCTCGCCGCAGACAATCAAAAATATCTATCATCTGATGCAGGCTATTTTCGCCTGTGTCTGGTTCGGTTTTCCCGCGAAGCGGATGACGGTGATCGGTGTGACGGGCACGAACGGAAAGACAACGACTGCGCAGATGATTGCGCGCATCCTTGAACGGGCTGGAAGGCGCGTTGCACTCGCTTCCACGATCAACTTCCAGATCGCCGAACGGAAATGGACAAACGCATCCAAATATACGACGCTTTCGTCGTGGCGGCTGCAAAAATTTTTGCGCGAAGCGGCTGATGACGGATGTACGCATGCTGTCATCGAGACGTCGTCGCACGCGCTCGATCAACACCGCGTATGGGGTATCCCGTACCAGATTGCTGTGATGACGAACGTGACGCGCGAGCACCTCGACTATCACAAGACGATGGAGGAGTATCGGAAAGCGAAGCGCAAATTGTTTCTTTTGGCGAAACAGGCGGTTCTCAATGCGGATATGGAAGACCCAGAATATTTCCGTATCGGTCGCAAGGAGGCTGTCCGCTACAGCGCAAAGGATCCATCGGCGCACCTTTTCGCTGGACATATCGAGCTTGATTTCAACGGGACGGAATTTACTGTGGACGAGACGCGTTTCCGGCTCCGTTTGCCGGGACTCTTCAATATCGAGAACGCGCTCGCAGCACTTGGTGCGACGAAATTGCTCGGAGTCGATTTTTCTACGGCCAAAGAAGCGCTCGAAAGCATTACGGGTATTCCCGGCCGGATGGAGCTGGTGAAAAATGATCGCGGCATCGATATTGTCATCGATTACGCCGTGACGCCGGATGCCTTTGAAAAACTCTACGCGTCCATTCTGCCGCTCAAGATTCCTGGATCGAAAATCATCCATCTGTTCGGCGCGTGTGGCGATCGTGATCGCGGCAAGCGCCCGATGCTGGGCGAGATCGCGTCGTCGAACGCGGACATCGTCATCCTTACCAATGAAGACCCGTATTTCGAGGATCCCGAACGTATCATCGATGAGATCGAGCAGGGAGTGACGAAGAAAAAGGAGAAGAATTATTTCAGAATCTTTGATCGACGTGAAGCGATACGGAAAGCGCTTTCGCTCGCGGAAATCGGCGATATCATTTTGCTTACCGGCAAGGGAGCCGAGGAGACGTTGGCCGCCAAAGAAAGACGTCTGTCGTGGAATGAGCGCCTTGTCGTAGAAGAAGAATTGGCAAGACGATAAAGAAAACCGCCTCTCCCGTTGGGAGAAAGCGGTTGTATGAAGGCGCGTTGACCGTTTAGACGGCCTCGGTTTGCTTTGGAGCCGGTTCGAGAAACAGCGCCGTTGCACTGTCCAGGATGCGCTCGAACATTTCGCGTGTCGTTTCGTCTGATTGATGCGAAGAAAGCGTATCGTATTGCCACTGCACCAGCGTGGAAAGCTGCGAGTCTTCTTTGGCGTAGAAGATATGGATTCCGGTTTTCCCGGAGAGTTTCGCCGCTTCCTTTGCTGTGAGCGGACGTTTTTTCAGGGCCTCGTCCCTGACCTGGAGAACGAGGAAGAAACTCCGAGGATCGTCCCCGGAGGATTTTCTGCCGAAGCAATGCAAGACCCGGATCATTCTGAGCTCCTTTCGACGGGCGGGTTGGGAAGAAGAACAAAAAAAAACGACAGAGCCAGTATGTCTCCGCCGTCCATTTTTGTCAACCGGGGTTATATCGAGAAGAGACCGATGAAGAGGATTGTGAGGAAGAATCCGACCATACCACCGCCCACGACCTCGCTCACGCGGTGCCCGACACGCTCTTTCAGGCGAGGGAATTGATTTTTGTCGATCGGCAACTGCTCGATGAGCATATTGAGGTAACGGCCTTGGTCACCCAAGTGCATCCGGATACGGGCGGCATCATCGATCACAATGAACGCGAGGACGGCTGAAAGCGCGAACGCACTCGAATGGATACCTTCATAGTAGCCGACGGAGGTAAGGAGCGAGACGACGAGCGCGGTATGGGCACTCGGCATATGTCCGTGCGTGAAGATATATTCCGGATCCCATCCGTGTTTTAGGGTGAAGAGCGCAAATTTCAAGATCTGCGTCAGGATGCCGACGATGATCGGAAGAATGAAGATAAGATACGGTTCCAGCCACGGCATAGGGGATATCGGTGAGGAATACGTCCCCAGTATACCACACTTTCTTTTTTCGCCGATTTTGCTACAATAGCCATACCGTAACCTCTAAAATAATCCTATGGGAATACCGACAATTCTGCTAATTATCGCGGCGGGGATCGTACTTTATGTGATCGCCGTCTATAACGGCCTTATTCGCCTCCGTAATCGTGTGGAAGAGGCCTGGAGCGACATCGATGTGCAGCTGAAGCGCCGCTACGACCTGATTCCGAATCTTGTTAGCACCGTAAAGGGTTATGCCGCGCACGAGAGCGGTGTGTTTGAGAAAGTGACCGAGGCCCGCAGCCGCGCGATGCAGGCCGGCACCACGCACGACAAGGCCGAAGCGGAGAATATGCTCTCTCAGACGCTCAAGAGCCTGTTCGCTGTCGCCGAAAATTATCCGGACCTGAAAGCGAATCAGAATTTCCTCGAGCTCCAGCGCGAACTTTCCGACACGGAAAATAAGATTCAGGCCGCGCGCCGTTTCTACAACGGCAACGTGCTCGAGCTTAATAATAAGATCGATATGTTCCCGTCGAACGTCATCGCGTCGATGTTTCGTTTCGCGAAGCGGGAATTCTTCGAGGCCGCCGAGGGCGAGAAGGAACCGGTCAAGGTATCGTTCTGACTTTTCCGCGACGTATGTCCGCGTCTTCATATCTCGGCTCACGAAACAGGAAGCTTCTCGCTTTCTGTTTTTTGTTGAGTAGCCTCTTTCTTGGTATATCTTCGGAAAGCGTCTCAGCACAGAGCTCATCCGGATCCGAGGAGGAACGTATTAGCCGGTACGCGACGGATATCCGTCTTGATTTAGACGCGGTACTGTTCGTCACCGAAACGATCGAATATGATTTCGGCATAAATGAGCGTCATGGCATCTATCGTGATATTCCGGTGCGATACGAGACGGCGGCGGGCAACCGGCAAAGCATCGTGATCAGCGTGAACGACGTGATGGATGAATCGGGCCGAGCGTATCCGTATCAGCTTTCCGATGAGGGGGAGAATCTTCGCATAAAGATCGGTGATCCGGATAGGGTGGTGAGTGGCCGGCAGACGTACCGTATTCATTACTCCGTACGGTACGCAGTCGGATATTTTGATGCGTTCGACGAGATATATTGGAACGCCGTCGGACATCGCTTTTTGGTCCCGATCGAAAACGTCTCGATCGCTGTGACGATTCCCGAAGGGGTATACGGGAGCACCGTACAGCAGAGCTGTTATAGCGGAGCATTCGGCGATACGCGTCGCTGCGATGAATACGGACGGTGGGAGGGGAACACCTACAGCGTGACACTCCCGTACGCGCTTCAAGCGGGTGAAGGAGTGACCGTCGCCGTCGGATTTCCAAAGGGAATCGTCGTTCAGCCAAAAATGTTTTCCCGCGCGTTTTCTTTTATCATCGATAATCCGATAACTCTTTTTCCGCTCGTCGTTTTCGGGGGAATGTTTTTCCTTTGGTATCGGATCGGTCGCGATCCATACGGGCGCGGCGTCATCATCGCCGAATACGTACCGCCGGAAGCACTGTCCGTTCTCGAAACAGCCGGACTTCTGAAAGGCTCGATCACTTCCGAGCATATCTCGGCGGCGATCATCGAGCTTGCCACGACGGGTTTTCTCATCATCAGGAAAACGGAGAAGAAGATTTTGTTTTTGAGCAAAGAGGACTATGTGTTTAAGCGCACGGAAAAACCCGTGACGGATCCCTTGCGGAAAAAGACACTCGAATCATTATTCGGATCGGATACGCCGAACGCGGAAACAACCCTTTCCGACCTCAAGGAAAAATTTTTCCGTCATATTCCGGAGATAGAGAAGCTGGTGTTCGAACGGCTTGTCGGGCAGAAGTATTTTCCGGAGAGTCCGAAGAAAGTGCTCGGCCGATACATCTTGTTCGGTTTCGCGGCGGCATTCGTCGCATTCGTTGTGTGGCGTCCGGAGAGTCCTTCGGCCGTGATCGCTGTGGCTCTGTCGTTTGTCATCTACGGAGCGTTCATCCTCGTTATGCCGAAAGTTACCCGATCAGGAGCGCTTATGAAAGAGCGCCTCTTGGGATTGAAAGAATATCTGCAGATCGCCGAGAAAGATCGCATCGCTTTTCATAACGCTCCGGAAAAGCGCCCGGAACTGTTCGAAGCGCTCTTGCCGTTCGCGATGGTGTTCGGTGTGGAAAAGGCTTGGGCCAAGGAATTTCAGGATATGTATACGACGCCGCCATCGTGGTACCAAGGCCAAGCTGCCGGGCATTTCTCATCCGTCAGTTTCGTTTCCGGATTGGACGAGTTCCATTCGGCGGCCGCGTCGACGCTCGCTTCGGCGCCGGGTGGATCAAGCGGTTCCGGCGGTGGAGGGTTTTCCGGCGGTGGAGGTGGTGGAGGCGGCGGCGGAAGCTGGTGAACCTACACAAAAAAGATGTTCGGGGGTATACTGGTGTTCACGACGGACACCTTTCTGATCTGATGACACCTATTCGTATGCCGACACTTTACAACAGCTACGACAAGAACAGCCGGTTGACGTGGATATATCTCACATTCTTTTTCGCGTTCGTAATCGGTGTCGGATATGTGTTTGCCGGAGCGTTTGGCGACAGCACCATTCTCTATATCGCGGTCACTCTTTCCGTACTGATGAGCGTTGCCTCGTACTGGTGGAGTGACAAGATCGTCCTTTCGATGAGCGGGGCAGACGAGCTTTCTTTTGACGAGAACAAGGAAATCTATCGTCTTGTCGAGAATCTCGCCATCACCGCCGGACTGCCGATGCCGAAAATATATATTTTGGAAGATTCGGCGCTGAACGCGTTTGCGACCGGTCGCGATCCCAAGCACGGCGTCATCTGTCTCACTACCGGTATCATCGCGCGACTCGAAAAAAGTGAACTCGAGGGTGTTATCGCACACGAACTTTCGCACATCGGCAATCGCGATACGCTCGTTTCGACGGTAGTGGTCATCCTGGTCGGATTTGTGGCGCTCCTTGCCGACTGGTTCCGGCACGCGGCATTCTACGGGTTCGGCCGGCGCGATGGGGATCGACAGGCACACCCAGCCTTTATCATTGCGGCGATTGTTCTTTCGATTCTCGCGCCGTTTTTTGCGATGCTTATCCAGCTCGCTATTTCGCGCAAACGAGAGTTTCTGGCCGATGCGTCCGGAGCGCTCTTGACGCGGTATCCCGAAGGTTTGGCTCGCGCACTCGAAAAGATTTCTGGCGATACAGAACCGCTCGAAGCCGCCAATCGCGCCACGGCGCACCTCTATATCGCGAATCCGCTCAAAGGGAAGAACCTCGCGAAGCTGTTTATGACCCATCCGCCGATCGAGGAAAGAGTCGCCGCTTTACGGGGAATGGCTGTCAAATAAATATGCCGTCACCTTATCAGGATTTTGCCAAGAAGGCCCGGGAGCGGTTTTTGGAACGACAGAAAAAGAAAGCGTCTGGAATCGGCCAGTATGTCTTTACGCTGCATTCGCAGTACAAGATGAAACAGTACGGACTATCGGAACAGAAAGTGCGCGGCGTAATTCGCAATCCCAAGCGACGGGAAGAAGGTATCGTCAAAAACACCGTCGCTGTGATGCAGCCGGTTTCCATAAAAAATATCGGCGGCAAAGAAACGTGGAAACAGGAGGTTTGGGTGATGTACACACTTCGTAAGAATGAGGCGATTTCCAAATCCCCATTTCCAATTTCCAAAAAAATACCCGATACCGCACAGCATCGGTTGCGGATTATCAGCGCCTGGCGGTATCCGGGGATGAGTCCCAAGAGAAATCCGATACCGGAGGAGATTTTGCGCGAACTGGAAGACGGGGGTATACTGGAAAATGAGGGGGAAGTTTACTTTTAAGCAACAACCTATGGAAGGCAATATGCCACAGGGACAAATGGGAGGATCGGAGAATGGCGGCCAGTCGCAATCGCAACAGGGCGCGAGTGATCCGAAAGCCGAAGTGAAAGGATTCATCAATCAGCTTGAAGCGCTGCTCGATGAATATATGGTGAAGAAGGCTCCGTTCGCGATTCCGATGGGCGGCAAGGAATTCATCGTGAAAGTCGCTCCGTACCTCGTAATCGTGTTCGCGATTTTGGGCGTGCCGGCGATCCTCGCGGGGCTTGGTCTCTCGGCGTTCCTCACCCCGTTCGCGATGATGGGTGGTTCACTGTGGGGTGTGAGCGCGATGATCTCGCTTATCGTCTCCGCCATCGCGCTTGTCATCGAGGTGATAGCGGTCCCGGGACTCTTCAAGCGTACTCACGGCGGCTGGCGGCTCGTATTTTACGCGAGTATCGTAAGTACGATTGGCAATCTGCTCGCCCTCAATATCGTGGGCGGCGCGATCGGTGCGGTTATCGGTTGGTACATCCTCTTCCAGGTGAAGGATATGTACAAGAACTAGGGATTTCTCCCGAATTTCGGAAACAGGCTCGAAAGAGCCTGTTTTGTTTTCATAAAATGCTTCAATGAAGCCTAAAACAGCTGTTTTTCCTTGACTTTTTCTGCTTTTGGGTGTATAATATATTGTTACAATGGTTTTTTGACAATTTGAATCCAATGGCGCCGCGCGCCACTTTTCAAGGAGAAAGAAATGAAAAAACTTTTTGTTTTGGAAGTGTCCGCTGCGCGCGTCATTCGTGCGACGATGGTCGGGCTAATGTTTCTGACCGCCACGATCATCGGGACATCCCGTGCTCACGCGCAGGATATCGGCCAGGTGTTTGCTGCTGTTGTCGGTCAGGTAGCCGGCAATGTCGTTGGCGCCGGCGTCGATGGGGTTTCCTGTGGCGCGATGGCCGGCATCAATGCCAAGTTTCGTGGTAATCACGGTGGGTACAATCAGTACCAGCGGCAGGCGGACTACAATGCCTGCGTGGCGATGCAGAATATGCAGCGCCAACAAGCATACTATCAGCGTATGGCGATGCAACAGCGCGCCGCGCAGATGGCGGCTCAAAACGCGCCGCGCTGCCAGTACTGGGAACAGAACGGCGTCCAATATCGGTCGTGCACCGAAACGGTGTATGGCCAATGGAGACGGTGACGTCACTCTCCGATAGCGGTCGGTTTCGAAGAAGAGAATCATTCTTCCGAGAAGCCGGCCGTTTTTCTTTTTCTCAAAGAGGGTTTTTGAGGTATAATTACCTTGATCATTTTGGATTTTTCTTCGCGATTTTTATTTCTTCAATTCGTTTTTTACTTTCTATGAAACAAACAAAAATTGTTGCCACCATCGGCCCGGCGTCGGAAGACAAAGATACGCTCCGCAAGATGGCGGAGGCTGGGATGAATGTCGTGCGGCTCAATTTCTCGCACGGCGAACACACGTGGCACGGCGAGATTATCAATCGTGTGCGCGAGCTCTCGCACGAGCTCGACCGACCGATCGGGATACTGGCCGATATGCAGGGGCCGCGCATCCGTACGCAGGTCCGGGAAGTCTTCGATTTCAAAAAGGGCGACCGGATCCGGGTGAGCGACGTGTTTGAAAAGGACCGTTTAGGAGAAGTGTCAGAACCGACGATACTTCTCGATATGGCGGGCATTATCCATAATATGGATGTCGGGCACCAGATACTGATCGAGGACGGCATCATCGAGCTTGGCGTCATCGAGCGCGGCGAGAACTTCGTGATAGCCGAGGCGAAGAATGACGGGACACTCAAGGATCGCAAGGGTGTCATTTTGCCGGATTCCAAGATGGAGCTTTCGATTCTGACGGAAAAGGATCGGCGCGATCTTGCCTTTGTGCTCAAAGAAGGCGTCGATTTTATCGGATTATCGTTCGTGGGATCGGCGGAAGACATCGCGGACGCGCGCAAGGAAATGGAGAGTGTGCTTGGGCCGGACGCGCGCTTGCCGCAGATCGTGGCGAAGATCGAACGCAAGGAAGCGATCAAGAATCTGGAAGCGATCGTGAAAGCGACGGACGCGGTGATGGTAGCGCGGGGAGATTTAGGGATCGAGATGCCGGAGAGCGAGGTGGTGATCCTGCAGAAACGGATCGTTGCGGAGAGCTTGCGTGCCGCGAAGCCGGTGATCGTCGCGACACAGATGATGAAAAGTATGATGGAACAGACACGTCCGACGCGTGCGGAAGTGTCCGATGTATCGAATGCGGTGATCGATCATGCGGACGCGGTGATGCTTTCGGAAGAGTCGGCGATGGGGAAGTACCCGGTGGAGACGGTCGCGATGATGCGCGAGATCATCGAGAAGACCGAGGAATCCCCCTACGATGATCTCTATCAGGCGCTCGATCTCAATTTCAAGAACGAATACGCCGTGATGATCCGGAGCGTGTATGAGCTCGCGAAGAGCTTTCGCACGAAAGCGATACTCCTTCTCTCGATGAGCGGGTTTACAGCGCGGCTCCTCTCGCATTTCCGGCCGGAAGGGCGGATATTCGTCGCGACCAACGATCGGCAGACATGGAACGGGCTTTCGCTCGTCTGGGGCATCGAGCCCTATCTGTTCGAGAACGACCAGAAACTCGATACATTCATCGCTCGGCTTATGGAGCGGACCAAGAAAGACAGTCTGCTTTCATCCGGCGATCAGGTAGCCGTGTTTTACGGCCGCACGCCGGAGCAGGATACTTTGAAGCTTGTCGGAATCCGGGAAGTGAGATAGAATCACTTCTCAGTGAATGAGAGTAGTGGTGAGGTGGCCGAGTGGGCACGATGCGAATACGTATGAGTATCGAGCGGGTTTCGATGGAAACCCAGGAAGCGCGAGGCCGACGGTTTTTTCCATCGGCGTAAGCCGGTGAGTATGGTGAGGTGGCCGAGTGGTTTAAGGTACTTGCTTGGAAAGCAAGCGTAGGGGAAACCCTACCGAGGGTTCGAATCCCTCCCTCACCGCAAAAATTGGAAATCAGAATTGGAAACCTCCTTTCAGGAGGTTTTTTTCGTGTTAAAATATTCTTGATAAAGACAAACATCTATTCTTATGAAAAAAATAATACTTGTCGCAGCAGGGCTTTCGGTAGTTGGCGGTATCATTGGATACGGATACCTCCTTTTGACGGATGAGCCTGGCGCTCGGGACCAGGTTTCTCTCAAATCGGATTCCATCACGCCCCGGGCAGAGAAACAGTTGCCGCCTCGGGATATGAGACAGCGTCCGACGGAGCAGCAAGTACCGATCCAGCCATCATCTTCAGGAACGAGCGAACAGAAGCAGCAAATCGAAAAAGAGCCGACTACCTCGGTGACACTTCTCGATGATACTTCTTCGACGCTCGCTTCGCCGATTAAAGTGGCGACATCGGACAAAAGTCAATACTTCATTTTCGGACAGCCGAACGGACAAAACTCGAAAACAGTGAAGAAAATCATCTTTTCACTTCCGGGACACGGAAGCACTGCCGAGCAGGATTATGAGGCGTGGAAACCGCACATCAAGAACAGTACGTATGCCCTCGCGAGCCTCAATTGGTGGGATGGGGATGGCGAGAAACTGACCGATTATTACGCACCAGACGAAGTGTTGTCTCAAATAAAAGGTTTTCTCGCGACGTACGGATATGCTGACAAGGACTTTGTCGTCCTCGAAGGGTTTTCCCGCGGCAGCGCCAATACCTATCCGGTGAAGGGATACGATGCCGTGAGCGGTTCCCCGGCGATCGATGCGGTCATCTCGGCTTCGGGAAAATATCAATCGGATTTCCCGCTTGCTCCGGAGCAGATGAAGACAGAGAAACTTTTTTCCGGCGTGCCGTGGATCCTTGTTTGCGGCCGGAAGGATGATAATCCGACGCGCGATGGCTGCGAAGGTATGAGCGAAACCAAGACATATCTTACGGGACAGGGCGCAAATGTGCTCGGGCTTCTTGAAGATCCGAATGGTGGCCACGGAGCATTCCATCAAAGCCCGCTCAATCTTCCGGAGAAGGCATTGGTTTTATTCGGCGCTCTGATACAGTGATATCGGAATTAATAGGTATAAGGAAATAGAAAGTATGAATACGCAACTTTCGGGGTTTGTGGAATTCGTGAGGAAGCAGGGAGTGATGGGGCTAGCGGTCGGGTTTTTGCTCGGTGGGGCGGTGTCGAAAGTGGTTTCGGCGCTTGTGACCGATATCGTGAACCCGCTCGTCGGTTTGGTGCTTGGTTCGGCCGAAGGGTTGAAGGCAGCCAGTCTGACGATAGGCGACGCGACTATCCTGTGGGGCGATTTCGCGGCGGTATTAGTGGATTTTTTCATTGTCGCGGCGGTCGTATATTTCGGCGTAAAGGGCCTCGGGCTTGATAAAATCGACCAGTCGAAGGGATGACAATCAGAAAATGGATGTGAAAAACAGCCTGAAACGCAGGCTGTTTTTTTCTGGGCGGGAGAGTATACTGGAAAAATCCAATCAGTAAGAATATCTCGATATGAAGAAAATAGATTACGGAAAAAAGGCGCTCGCCGTCCACAGGAAACTCAAAGGAAAAGTCGGGGTGTGTCCGAAAGCGCCGGTCAGGAACAAGGCGGATCTCTCGGTGTATTACACGCCCGGCGTCGGCGCGGTATCGTCGTATCTAGCGGCACACAAGGACGAGGTGGGCAAATATACGATGAAGCATAATACGGTCGCGGTGGTGTCGGATGGGTCGGCGGTGTTGGGACTTGGAAACATCGGTCCGGAAGGCGCCCTTCCCGTGATGGAAGGGAAAGCGATGCTCTTCAAGTCACTTGCCGGTATCGATGCGTTTCCGATCGTGCTTGCGACCCAAGATACGGAAGAAATCATCAAAACAGTAAAACATATCGCGCCGGTGTTCGGGGGTATCAATCTCGAAGACATCGCGGCGCCCCGCTGTTTTGAAATCGAAAAGCGTCTGCAGGCGGAGCTTGATATTCCCGTGATGCATGACGATCAGCACGGAACGGCGACGATTGTGCTCGCCGGGCTCATCAACGCGTTCAAAGTCGTGAAAAAGGATATTCGGAAAAGTCGTATCGTCATTGCCGGAGCGGGAGCGGCAGGGAACGCGATTGCGGAACTCCTCTTTTTGTACGGAGTCGGCGATCTGGTAATGGTCGACAGCCAAGGCATCATCTGCGGTGAACGGTCGGATTTGAACGAATACAAACAGGACCTTTTGAAGCGTACGAATAAGCGCGGGATCTGTGGGACACTTCTTGCAGCCTTTCACAAGGCCGATGCGTTCGTGGGCGTATCCAAAGGAAAAACCGTGACCAAAGAATGCGTGCGAGCAATGAACGAACGACCGATCGTGTTCGCGCTGGCCAATCCGGTACCGGAAATTATGCCGGACGAGGCTCGTGCGGCCGGTGCGTATGTCGTTGCGACGGGACGTTCGGATTTTGAAAACCAAATCAACAACTCACTCGGGTTCCCGGGTATTTTCCGCGGCGCACTCGATAATGGAGTAAAGATGATCACAGAAAAAATGCTTATTCGGGCAGCCGAAAATCTGGCGGCGCTCGTCCCTCGACCGGCCAGGGGACACATTATTCCAAACACGTTTGATAAACGTGTGGTGAAAGCGGTCGCAAAAGCGATCCAGTGACGTTTTCTTGTGAGAGAGTGTGATATAATAGGGATACAAATAACCTATTTCTATGGAAACGATCCAACCGGGGACAGGGGAGGGGCCAGTGAAAAAAAGATCGGCAGTCATCAAGTGGGCGCTTGTGTTCGGTATAGCGATCGTCATCAATCTCTTTCTTACCTACCTCGTACGGGTCGTTCATCATGAGCCGATGTTCGAGGATTTCTGTCCCGCGAAACAGGTGAACGAAGCGATCGAGACGAAAGAAGCCTGTCTCTCGGTCGGCGGCCAGTGGAATGAGAATGTCGAAATGAAATATCCGGGGCAGATGACCGTGGTGCCGCAGCCGGCCGGATACTGCGATGTGAACTTCACTTGCCAAAAAGCGTTTGAGGATATGAGCGCCGTGTATAATCGCAACGTCTTCATAGTCTTCGTCATCGCGGGTATAGCGCTTCTTGCGGGAAGTGTATTTCTCTCCGCTGTCGAAACCGTCTCGCTCGCGCTTTCGTTCGGTGGCGTTCTCGCGCTTATTATCGGCTCGATGCGATACTGGTCGGATATGGACGACATCCTACGCGTCATTGTGCTCGGTATCGCACTCATCGCGCTTATCGGTATCGCCTATAAAAAATTCCGCGATTGAAATGATTTGAATATATGGAGGGAGAAAAAACACAAGGAACAACGGAAATGCCGACAGATCAGACAAAAGAGACTGTCGAACAGGAAAGAGTCGCAAGGTCTTCCCGAGAGCCGTTGTTCGGGACGCTTCTTTTTTCGCTCCTCCTTCTCTGTACGCTTTTGTCGCTCGCTGGTATCGGATGGGTGCTCTATTCCCGATGGCAGGAAAGTCGCGAACAAGCCGGACAGCTTTCGATCGCGACACTGCCCCTGAAGTCTTCGGAATCATCGGCTCAGGAAACGGCCGCTTCAAATGACACGGAGACCCCTTCGGAAGAACACAGAGAATCCTCTTCATCGGCCGAGACGGCGATACTTGCTCCGAAAGACGTTGACGTAAAAGTCCTAAACGGCGGCGCGGCGAAGGGAAGTGCGGGAACAGTGACAGAAACGCTCAAGCAAGCCGGTTACTCGAAAGCGACCTTTGGAAATGCGACGGGCGATTATTCCGGTGTGACGGTGTATTATGCCGCTTCGGCCGAACGCGAAGCGCTTGCGGTGAAAGAAGCGCTTGTGAAGAAATATCCGATGATAACGGCGAAGTCTTCGGTGGCAGGAAATACTGAAACTTCTGTCGCCTCGGTAACGGTGATTCTCGGAAAGTGAAAAATGTCAGACGGATCGTTGATATAAAAAAACATACAGGGAGGGTATGGGTTTACGTATAAAAGTCTTTTTGGTGGTTGGCGGAGTATTGTCTGTGCTTTTTTTTGCGATGAACAGCCTGCTTTCGTATATCATCGAACGGGATTTTTCGACTTTGGAACAGGAGGAAGTGAACAAGAATATCCTGCGGGTAGAGGATGCCCTGAACAATAAAGTAGACGAGCTGTCCATTAAGCTCGGTGACTGGGCCCAATGGGATGACACCTATGAATACATAGAGACCCGCGATGAAGCCTATGTGGAATCGAACTTGCAGGATGAAACGTTCGATCTGACCCGGTTGAATTTTATTACTATTCTTGATGTTGACGGCAACGTGGTATTTAAAAAGCATGTCATCGATGGGGAGGAACGCCCTTTTCCGGAAGATTTGAAACGCCACCTGCAAGAAGAAGTCTTGGCGAATAAAGAACACCCGGGTATTCATAAGGAAACAAGTAATTTTTCCGGGCGCTTAATCGTTATGGCTCTTCGTCCAGTGACATCGAGCGACGGTACGGCGCCGTTTCGCGGCTGGATTTCTTTCGCATACTTTTTGGATGACGAACGGGTGCAGGAAATCGCGCAGATTACCCATATCGACGTAACGTTTATCCGGTATGATGACCCATCGTTCCCTGCTCAATTTGAAGCGGTTCGCGATCGTCTGGACAAGGATACCCCGCAGATTATAGAAGAATCGGAAGATGGGGCGACTATTGTCGGGTATACGTTACTTGCCGATGAAAACGATGTTTCGATTGCTATTCTGCGCATAAAGATGGATCGCGAGATCTATCAGCGCGGCGTGGAAACGAGAAATCTTTTTACAAAGATCCTCGTCGGGACAAGCGCACTTGTTGTCGTGATGACATTCGCGCTGTTTGAGGTGCTCGTGTTGCGCAAACTGTCGCGTCTTGGGCGCGAGGTAAACGAGGTGAGGGAAGGCGGATCGACAGATAAGCAGCTCTCTTTTCCGGGCAAGGATGAATTCGCTCGGCTGGCGGAAGAGATCAATCGGATGCTTTCCTCGCTTCGCGAACTGGAAACGAAACGGAAGGAAAGCGAGAAACGGTTCCGAACCGTGGCTGATTCCGCACCGGTGATGATCTGGATGCTTGATACTGAGGGGAAGGCGATCTATTTCAACAAGATTTGGCTCGATTTCACCGGGCGTCCGCTTGAGCGCGAGCTCGGCGACGGCTGGAGGGAAAACATTCATCCGGAAGATATCAAAGAACGCCTGCACATCTTTACTGATGCGTTCAAGGAACGGCGGAAATTTTCCGTCGAATTCCGTCTGCGTCGTGCCGATGGGACGTATGCGTGGGTGTACGGCACGGGTGTTCCGAATTTTTCGCCCGAGGGAGTGTTTCTCGGATATTTGGGAACGACGCTCGATATCACCGAGCGCAAAGAAACGGACGATCGGCGCCAAGAATACATCGACGAGATCGAGCGTATGAATCAGGTGATGGTTGATCGCGAGATAAAAATGGTTGAACTCAAAGAAAAAATAAAAATGTTGGAGCAAGGGAAATGACAAAAGAAAACGGAGTGGAAAATGAAATGACGCAAAAAGAGAGCCCGGCCGAAATAACCGAGAATCTTTTTGTTTCACAAAACCTTTCGAGCCCGGCCGACGAAAGCGTTGAGGCGCTCCGTGAACGGAATCGTTTTTTGGAAAGTACGCGTCGGGCGATCACGAATATCCTCGAGGACATTACCGAATCGCAGGAGGCGCTGAAGAAGCAGACCGAAGAATTGCAGAAATTCCAGGAGGCGGTGGACGCGAGCTTTGACTTGATGATCATTACCGATCCGGATGGCGTTATTTTGTACGCCAATCACGCGACCGAGATACTTACCGGGTTTTCGAAAGAAGAGATCATAGGGAAGAGGCCATCGATGTGGGGCGGGCAGATGTCCAATGAATTTTATGAGACCTTGTGGCAGACCATCAAAAGCGAGAAGCAGGGATACGCCGGCGAAGTGACCAATAAGCGGAAGGACGGAGGGAAATATTTGGCAAGCGTTCGTATTTCTCCGGTTCTTGACGAAGAGGGAAAGGTAAAGTTCTTTGTCGGCGTGCAGCGTGATATTACCGAAGAGCGCAAAGCACAGCTTCGCATCGTGCGACACGCGACCGAACTTGAAAAGGCGAATGTTAGGATCGAAGAGGAGAAGGATCGGACCGAAAGCATTCTGCGATTCCTGAAATCCATCGGTGAGGGCGTGTTTGCCACCGATATCGACGGAAAAGTAATCTTTATGAATGAAACTGCCGAAGTAATGTCGGGAAAGCTGTTTCATGATGTCGAAAAGACCAAGGATCAGGAAGTATTCTCATTCTTGAAAAATGCGCACATCAAGCCGGAAAAAATTTCATTTGTCGAGCAGGCGATGAAAAAGAAACGCACGGTTTCGTTTCCGAATCATACCGTTTTGCTCCATAACGAGAAGAAAATTCCCGTATCGGGTACCTGCTCGCTCATTCGCGATGCCGGGGACACGATTATCGGCACCATCACCGTATTCCAGGATGTCACCAAGAAACACGAGCTTGATCAGATGAAGGATAGTTTCCTTTCGGTCGCGGCGCACCAGCTGCGTACGCCGCTTGGCAGTATGCGATGGAGTATGGAGCTTCTTTTGGGGGGTGATCTTGGGAAGCTGCCGAAAGAAGCCAAGGAAGCCGTAGGACAGATCTATGACAATAGCCAGCGGATGATCGCGCTTGTGAACGACCTCCTCGACGTATCACGCATCGATCAGAATCGTGGCAAGGAAGAAAAGCAGCCCGTCGATGTCATCGCCACTCTGAAAGAGATCATTAAGGCGATGGCGGCCGAAGCCAAGAAGCGGTCGGTGACGATACGGACGAATTTTCCGAAGCAGTCGGTTCCCGCGCTCTCGGCGCCGCCGAAACATCTCTATGAGGCGCTCGAAAACTTGGTGTCGAACGCCATCAAATACAACCGGAAAGACGGAACGGTGACGATTGCGGTGAAGCTGACCGACAAAGAACTCCTGGTGACGGTGAAGGATACCGGTATCGGCATCCCAAAAGACGATCAATCGAAGATCTTCTCGAAGTTTTTCCGCGCCCAAAACGCCGTCCTAAAAGAAACCGAAGGTAGCGGCCTCGGCCTCTCCGTGGTAAAATCGTATTTGGAAGAAGCCAATGCCCGAGCTTGGTTTGAGAGCGAAGAGAATATCGGCACGACTTTTTTTGCGGAATTCTCCCTGCGCCCGACGGATTCATAAGATGGACCACCCGTGCCGGTATCGGCAGAGTTAAATCGTTACACTATTCGTATGTCCGAAGAAAAATACGTTCTTATTGTGGAAGACGACCCGTTTTATTCCAAAATCTACAAGACGAAGCTGGGGAAGGAGAGCCTGAACGCCAAATTAGCCAGTAACGGCAATGAAGCGGTCAAGGTAATCA
Organism: Candidatus Moraniibacteriota bacterium; assembly: GCA_052034975.1. Lineage (GTDB taxonomy): Bacteria > Patescibacteriota > Minisyncoccia > Moranbacterales > UBA1568 > UBA1568. Next base: position 6,346 of record JBPOIA010000027.1, on the reverse strand, counting down.
AGGAATCCGGCACGCCGACCCTTATCCTCCTTGATCTCATTATGCCCGGCAAGGATGGATTTGAGACGCTGAAAGACCTGAAAGCTGATCCGGCGATGAAGGATATTCCTGTGATCGTACTTTCGAATCTGAGTCAGGAGGAAGACGTGAAGCGGGTGATGGATATGGGTGCGACAGAGTATCTCATCAAGGCGAATACGCCGATTCAAGAAGTGGTGGATCGGATCAAGAAGGCCCTGGACAAGTAATCGTGCGACGGAGCGCTCCTTATGAAGGATATTCTCACGTATGATGAGCTTCGGGCGCTCGTTTTGGATACGGGCGTCGTCGAAGAAAAGGACTTGACGCTCGCGGAAGAGCGTTTCAGGAGCGGTGCAAGCACGTTTGCGCAGGCGATTCTTTGGTATAATCTCGTTTCGGACGAAGAGCTCGGCAAGCTTATCGCCGATTCTTTAAAGGTACCGTTCACGTCGCTTGCGCAGAAATCTATTCCGGAAGAAGTATTGAGAATCGTTCCGGAAGTGGTGGCGCGGAAGCATCGGCTGATTGCGTTTGCTGTGGATGATGCCGGTGTACATGTGGCGATGGCTGATCCGCGTGACCGGGAGACGAGGAGCTTTCTCGAGAAAAAGACCGGATTGCCGGCGATCGTTTCGTTTGCTACCGAGCGGGATATCGAGAACGCATTTTCCTTGTACAAAAAAGAAGTCGTTCAGGCATTCGGTGATCTGCTTTTGTCGGATATCAAAGCGGCGGATACGAAGGGGAGCAGCGAAACCGATCCGCCGATCGTCCGCATCGTCGATACGCTTATTTCATACGCATACGAGAACCGCGCGTCCGATATCCATCTCGAGCCACGCGAGAAGGATATGCTCGTACGCTTTCGCATCGACGGCGCGCTGCACGATATCGTGCATTTGCCGGCGACGCTTCATCCTCAGGTCGTCTCCCGTATCAAGGTGCTCGGCAAGCTTCGGACCGACGAACACCAGACGCCGCAGGATGGCAAGGTGGAATTTCCGATCGAGGGGCGCGAACACTTAGATGTCCGTGTGTCCATTATTCCCACGACCGAGGGCGAGAAAGCGGTGCTTCGTCTCCTTTCCGATCGGTCGCGGCAGTTCTCCTTGAATAATCTCGGCCTGTCTTCAAGCGCGCTTGACGTACTGAAAACGGCATATCAGAAACCGTACGGGATGATCCTCGTGACCGGACCGACCGGCTGCGGAAAGACGACGACGCTGTATTCGATTTTGAAGCTGCTCAACCGGCGCAATGTCAATATCGTGACGATCGAGGATCCGGTGGAATATGATATGGAAGGCGTGAATCAGATCCAAGTGAATCCGGATGCCAATCTCACATTCGCGACCGGTCTTCGAAGCATCCTGCGGCAGGATCCGAATATTATCTTGGTCGGAGAGATCCGCGACGACGAGACGGCTGGTATTGCGGTCAATCTTGCGATGACGGGGCACTTGGTGCTGTCGACGCTTCATACCAACAACGCCGCGACAGCCATCCCGCGTCTTATCGATATGCATATCGAATCGTTCCTTATTGCTTCGACTATCAATGTTATTATCGCGCAGCGTTTGGTGCGCAAGATCCATACCGCTTGTCGTGTCAGCGAAGAGGTGTCGAGTCTCGATCTTTCGGAACGCATCGGCAAAAGGGCGTTCGAGAAGGTGTTCGGTTTGCCAGCTGAAGGAAAGCTGGTCCGGCTGTATCGCGGCAAGGGTTGCGCCGCTTGTCACGAAACAGGCTACGAGGGACGCTTTGGGATTTTTGAAACGATCGTCGTTGACGACTCCATTCGTGATGCCATCGTGAAAAAGAACGATGCCGGCGCCATTGAGGCGGCTGCCATCAAGGCAGGGATGAGCACGATGTTCGAAGACGGACTGATGAAAGTGCACGAAGGAGTCACGACACTCGACGAAGTGTTGCGTGTGACCAAGGAGTAAGCATACGTAAAAACCGAAACGGCTATGATAAGCCACCTGGAAAAATTGCTTTTTACGCGCGAGCTTTCAGTGCTTCTTAAGAGTGGTGTACCGCTTCGTGACGCACTTTATTCCATTCAAGAAAAATCGCGGAGCGCGGTGTTTCGCCGGATGCTCGATGAGATCCTTCGCGATATCGAAAATGGACAGCTCCTTTCGCACGCGTTCGCCCGTTTTCCGAAGACGTTTGATGCGCTGTATCTTAACTTGGTGCGGATCGGAGAAACATCCGGCACGCTGAAAGAGAATTTGGAATTTCTCTCGCGTCAGCTCGATGATTCCTATACGCTCCGCAAGAAGGTGCAGGGGATACTCCTCTATCCGTCGATCGTGCTTGGAATGGCGCTTCTTCTTGGTGCCGGGATAAGCATCTTTATCCTGCCGCGCCTCCTCCGGCTGTTCGAATCGTTCGATGTCGCGCTTCCTCTTTCGACGCGTGCCCTCCTCTTTGTTGCGGGACTGATGCGCGAGCACGGTATCCTGATATTCAGCGGCATTTTTCTCTGTATACTCGCATGGCGGATCATTATCGCGCTTCCGGCCGTGAAGCCTTTTTGGCATCGCTTTCTTTTGTCACTGCCGATCGTGGGGAATTTTTTTCACGATACGGCAATCGCACATTTTTGCCGCGATATGGGGATAATGCTCGAAAGTGGTCTGCCGGTGTTTGAAGCACTCTCTATCGAAGAGAAAGTAGTAGAGAATCGTTTTTTAGCGCAGCTGATACAGATGCTTTCGCGTGCGGTTGGCGAAGGGCGCTCGATTGCCGACGAACTTTCGCGCGACCGATACGACATCATTTCTCCGCTTGCGGTGAAGATGATCGCGGCCGGAGAGCGCACCGGACGTTTGAGCGAGACATTTCTCTATCTGGAAAGGTTTTTCGAGTCGGAAGTCGATCGCAAGGTCAAGAATATGACGGTTCTCTTCGAGCCGGTACTTCTCATTTTCATCGGTGGCATCGTGGCGTTCCTTGCACTCGCTATCCTGACGCCTATCTATTCGATCACCGGATCCGTCCATCGTTAAGCGCTCGCTATGAAGGCCTTTACGCTGATCGAAATTCTCCTCGCGCTGTCGCTCACGATGATCGTCGCGCTCGTCGCTTCGCCGTTTTACGGCAAGTTCTTATTTGTCCAAAATCTCTCGGTTGCAGTCGACGAGTTGCGAGGAAGCCTTGAAAAGGCACGCCTGTACAAGATGGCAGGAAGAGGCGGGTCTGCATGGGGAGTGCGTGTTTCGGAGCAGACAATCACCCTTTTCCGGGGAGAGTCATTTGGAAGTCGCGACAGCGCGTTCGATGAGACGTTCGATATTCCCGCACGCGTTACTCTGACGGCGTCGGATGACGTTTTATTCGGAAGTCAAGACGGCCTACCGAATGTCTTGGCGACGTACACCGCCACGTATGACGGAGAAACGAAGACATATACGCTCAATGCCGCCGGTGTTCTGATCGAAGATTGAATATGAGAAAGGGTTTTTCCATTATCGAACTGATGCTTTCTGGCGCGCTTTTCGCCGTGTTTGCCTGGGGAGTGGTGGAGACACTCCTCTTGGGGTTTGCGACGGACCGGCTTGCCGAAGAAACGACGATTGCAACCGGATATGCTTCCGAAGCGATCGAGGCGGTACGTTCGATACAAGCGAAGAACTTTGACGACCTTATCGTGACGGACGCGACGGGTCTGGCACGAAACGGGAATGACTGGGAGTTTTCCGGTGAAGAGGACACATTTGGAAAATATACCCGCGTCATCGGTGTCGCAGAAACGAATCGTGACGGAGACGGGAATATCGCTGAAAGCGGTGATGCGGATCCGGATACACGCTTAGTGACGGTGACGGTGACGTGGAATGTTGTTCCATCCCGTGAAAACTCCATCGTGCTTAATACGTATCTTACCCGATGGCGATGAAAACACTCAAAGGATTCACGTTTTTCGAAGTCATTCTCTACCTCGGCATCTTTTCTTTGATGGCGGTGATGTTATTCGATTTTTCGTGGAATATGCTCGATATGGGAACGAAAGAACGTTCTGCGCGACAGACATTTTCCGAGGCCCGTATGACCGTCGAACGCATCCGATATGAGATCCGTCGCGCGTCCGGTATCGATGCCGGTGCATCTGTCTTCGACGACGACGACGGGAAGCTTGTCCTGGAACGGTTAGGATCAAGCGATACGGTGACCATCGAAATTGAAAACGGTGTCGTGACGCTCACCGAGACGGGACAGTCTGCAGTCGCGCTCCATAGTGCCGAAACAGTCGCGTCCGCACTCCGTTTCACCGAGTATGGTTCGGCGACCGATAAGTCCGAATACGCACAGTTTACCCTCACACTCGAAGCGTTTTTGGCCGGATCGCCTGATTGGCCGCGCGATACTCGAACGGAATTGCGTTCCGGCGCGCATATACGTCATTCTGGAATATGAGAACGCATAAAGGATTCATCGCTATTCTCACGGTTCTTGCGCTCCTCGCGCTTTCGTTGCCGTTGACGCTTTCCGTGACGTATCTTTCCATCGGCGGATCGCAGTCCGCGCTTGCGATTGCGGATGGGGAAGCGGCGTTCCAAGCGGCGAACGGATGTGCCGAAGACGCGCTTGTACAAAGCCTGCGCGACGAATCCTACGAAGGGGATACGTATACCTATCTTGATGCGCTCTGTGACGTGAGCGTCGCGAAAGATGGGGAGGAATGGACACTTGTCGTAACAGCCGCGAAGAACGGATACGAACGCTCACTCACGATCGTCTTTGATCGTACACCGGGATCGCCAGGCAGCATCACGCTTCGTAGCTGGATGGAACAGTGAAAACAAGGTAGAATACGGATATCTTTCGTGACCGATACGTATGTTTTTTTCGAAAAAAATTCACACTCTGTTCATTTCGCGGCGATTCATCGATCCGGGCATTGTGACGCTTCGTCGAGAACCGTCTTTTGAGGGGCAAGAAGCGATTGAATACGACCAAGAGACGTTTGCGGATGCCATACGGCAAGTGAGCGAACGGTTTCCATTTAAAAAAATTCGGATCGTACTTGGCGAGGATCTCGTATACGTGACGGATCTTTCTTTTCCGTTTGGAACGACGATCACTCGTGATCTCGTGCGTCAGAGGGCAGAAGAGTCCGTTCCGGAAAGTCTGCGCGAAACGGATTGGGATTTCAAAACGATGCGGTACGCCAAGAAGCGCGAGACGGAAACAGAAACGGTGGTGCAGGTTGTGGTCGTGGAAGGAGTTTTCTCGAGGAATTTCCATCAGGCATTGGAACGGTATCCGCTCCGCATCGAGAGCGTCCTTCCGGAATCGTACGTGTACGCCATTCTCGAATCGCCCTGTGAGTGCGTCGCAGTCATCGTGGAGCAGGGACGAGAATCGGTAGTTCTCTGTGCCGTCGAGGATGGATTGGTGCTTGCCACGGATGTCAGGAGGGAGTGTTCGGCGCGGGATCTCTCCGATTTCATCGCTTTCATAGCTGATAAGAAAGAGAAAAAGATCGACCGGATCATCCTATCACATCTTGATGAGGAGCACATCACAGCGCTAAGAACATTCGCCGAGGAACGAGGATATGAATGCCTCGTTAAGGAACATAATCCACTCATCGGGGCGGCGCTTCAAGAAAAGGTTTTCGGCAAGGACGAAGATATCTTGAACATCGATGTTTTTCCTTCGGTCAAAAAGAGGGGATTGTGGCGGTAAAATCGTTGGCAGTGGCGGGAAAAATTGGTATGATAGGGGCAGTTTTCAGAGAATCGTATGAATATTCGGAAACAATCGGGATTTACCTTGATTGAGATCCTCTTGGTGATCGGTATCATCGCCGTACTCGCGACGGTCGTGATCGTGGCGCTCGATCCAATAACGCGTTTTCAGGATGCGCGTGATTCGCGCCGCTTGTCCGATATCCAGAGCATTCTTTCGGCGGTGCAGCAGTACATCATCGACAACAAAGGCGCGCTCCCGACTGGCTTGGATACGACCGAAAAGCAGGTCGGTACGGCCTCGTCCGGCTGTGCTCTCTGCGACGGGATATGCTGCGTGAGCGGGGACACCGACTGTATCGATTTTTCCGGTGATTTGGATAAATATCTGAAATCCCTGCCGTACGATCCGGAAAACGGATCGGCGGAATTGACGCGGTATTCCATCGTTGCGGATTCCAACAATATCGTGACTGTCCGCGCGTGCGACTCGACAGACGAGACGATCGATGAAGTCTCGCGGTAATTTTTTTCAACAGCGATGAAAGGGTACTTTTCTTGGCGGACCCTCTTTCGGAAACTCTTCCCGCTACCGGCGGGAGTTTTGTTGATATTCGTGATGC
>JBPOIA010000008.1:0-10714 GCA_052034975.1 Candidatus Moraniibacteriota bacterium | reverse complement strand
AAGGACGCGGTGAATAATGATTCGGAAGACTTCCGCTTCTTCACGAGCTTTGACGCGAATCCGAATCAGGGCGGTAACCAGTCTTGGTTTGACTTGGATGATGACAATAGCCCGACACTTCCGAATTCACGGACATTCTCCCTGATACCGGGCACCTACACCGTACAGGAAGGAAGCGAGAATGACTGGAAGCTGACGGATATCGTCTGTAACGATGAGAACGGTACGATCGACCTCGTGAATCGCAAGGCGACCATCGCGCTTGACGCGGATGAGGAAATCACCTGTACGTTCACGAACAAGGAGCTCGGCAAAATCATCGGCTTCAAGTTTAACGACACGGATGGTGATGGGGATCGCGATCACGGTGAGGGAGGATTGGGCAATTGGCGTATCTTTATCGATCAGAACGGAAATCAGACGTACGATAACGGTGAACCGACGACGTTGACGAGTAGTTTTTTCCTGACCCGCGGCGCATACGTGCTTGATGATCTCGTACCGGGGACATACAGCGTGTGCGAAGTGATGCAGAGTGGCTGGTATAATTCCACCCCGATCTGTCAGGAGGTCACGCTGACGCCTGGAGATACCGATTTCGCGGATTTCGGCAATCATCGGACGATGAAAATCAAGGCCTGGAAGATCGTCTGTGACGACGAGAAGGATCTGCCGAACTGGGGAAAGAATGGCGGACCGAACATTACGACTTCTACCGCGCAGAATTGGGTGAACAGCCATAAGAGCTGCCGGCTGGAAGAGGATTGGAAATTCCAATGGAGCTATGACGGCGTCGGCAATCCGGGGGACAACAATACCGCTGATCCGATCGCGAACTGGACCACGTTTAGTCCGACGAACGGGAGCGGAATGACGGAGACCGAGATTTCCGATCTGCAAGGCGGCAATCGGTTGTGGGTACGCGAAGCGTTCCAGGACGGCTACCTTCCGTTTGCGTACGGCGTGAGCGGCAATCAGAACAATGTGTCCGCCGAAATGTACTGTCATACGGATGTCATCAATTACGACAACTGGGAATGGATCGATGACCCGAAGTTCGATGAGACGTATAACTGCGTCGCGTGGAACGTGCCGCTTGGTTCCGTTCACGGCGAGAAATGGCACGATCGGAACGGTGATGGCAAGCGAGACCGGGGCGAAGAGAATCTTGCCGGTTGGACGATCTTCCTTGATACGGATGGCGACGGCGTACTCGATGAGGGCGAGCAGTCTATGGCTACGTCCGATGATATTAAGGAACACCACTACGGCTGGTACTGGTTCGAGGATCTCCTGCCGGGCGAATACCGTATCTGTGAAGTGCCACAGGCAGGCTGGGCCCAAACATACCCGGCCGGAGGCAACTGCCATACTGTCACTCTTCCGAACGATGAGGTGATGACCAATAACGGCATCTTGGCGCCGCAGTACGATTTCGGCAACTTTAAGACCGGCAAGATCACCGGGTACAAATGGAACGATTGCGATGGTGATGGCGAGCGGGATGATGCGGATGAGAAGATCAAACGTACGGCGATAATCGATGATTCCGAAGATAATAATGAAGGCGATGAGGAAGAAGTCTGTCAGGAAACCGGTATCTCAGGCGTTACGGTCTATCTCGATCTGAATCATAACGGCAGCTATGATGACGGCGAGCCGTCGACCGAGACGAACGAGGATGGATACTACGAATTCACCGGACTTTTGGCGGGTGATTACAGCGTAGAGGAAGTGGTACCAGAAGGGTATACCCAGACGAGCAACGTGTGTAGCGAAGAACCAAAGGAAAATCCCGAGAATGACGATTCTCTTGTGGCACGCGTGGCCGACTACGACTACGACAATGGCAATGGTGGTGTGAGGGTCATATCCGGTTCGGAGTTCGAGTGTCCGATCGGCAACACCCGCATCCCAAGTCTCTCGATAGAGAAGTGGAATGATGCTTCGGGTGCGCAGCAGCCGGGAGCGACGGTGCGATACCATATCCGCGTGACGGCGCATCATAACGACGTGCTTGACGTCAATGTGACCGACGTGCCACCGGAAGGATTCGCGTACGTAGGTGGCAGCGCGGTGGCGGATCAGGGGAGTCTCTCGTACGTATACGCTTCGCCGGGTGTGTGGAGCCTGGGCGATATGGTTGCTGGGCAATCCGTGGAGCTCGCCTACGACACGACGATTTCAAGCGCGCAGGATCCGGGCGATTACAAGGATCTCGCGTATGCGATGGGTTCGTCCGAATTCGGCGAGGATGACGTGGTAGCCGACGACCTGATGGAGTCCGACAACTTTGTCGGGACGCGCGTAGCCGTAGTCTTGCCGGACGATCCGGAAACGGTGGAAGTGCCGGAGGATAACGAGAACAAGATCAAGGAAAAGACCGTGAAGAAGACCGTGCTTGGCGCATCGACCTTGCCTTTGACCGGTGCCAACACGAATATCCTCGCCATAGCGCTCCTTCTCCTTATAGGCGGTATCGGTCTTTATCTCTTCGGGAAGCGGCGCGAGAAAGAGGCTGCCGATCAGTCAGCGTTGAAGACACTCCTCTTTGTCTTTAGTGTGGGTACGGCGCTTCTCTTTGGTCAGCCGGCGGGTGCCGCGAGTCTCGCGGTGCAGATAGAAGAGCCGGAAGCGGTGGTGGATAGCCCGAGCTTCAAGATCGGATTTGTAGCGCTCGATATCCTGGGACGCGGAGTAAATGTCCGTTGCTTCCGCGAGGGAGACGGGATTCCGTTCGAGGTCATAACGCTCCCTGTGGGCGGCGGGTCGGGTGATTGTCAGATCAGTTCGACGATAATGCCCGCGGACGGCGATTACAAGTTCTATGTGGAAGCCGTGACGACAAGCGGCGCTTCCGAGAGCGCGGAGAGCGTGCACCATATGGTGAAGCTCGTGACGACGCTTCCTGGTGTGCCACACGATTATGATCGGCACGACGCGTCGTGTATGAACACGATCACGTTTGTGACGGCGGCCGACGGCGGCAAGACGGTGAAAGTCGAACTCTTCCGTTCGCTCTCGACGACATTTACGGCGGATGCCTCAACCAAGGTTGCGGAGCTCGCGATCGGGTCCGATACGGCCGGAAGTTTCGTGGAGCCGGCACCCGGATGCAGCAACGACTACTTTTACGCCTTGCGCGCAGTGGATGTGTACGGATTTGTTTCGGCATTTGTCGGCGACAAGGATCGGAACGTGGATACGCATACTGTGACCAATACGAAGACAACGACGGTTTCCGGTACGACCGCGACGACCGGTGCGATTCCGGTTAGCGGTGGCTCGGTAGCCGGTGCGGAAGGAACATCTCAGGGCGAAGGAGAAGGGGCTGAGACGACCGAATCGGAAACGGGAACAGAAGGATCCGTGCTTGGTGAAGCGACATCTGCCGACGAGGCGGAAGAGGGTTTTGCGAGCCGGCATCCGTGGCTTTCTCTCCTTGCGGTTCTTGCGGTCCTGGCCATCGTGTACTATGTCTACCACAAGCGACGGAACGGGGGATATCAGGAAGGACAATAATCTTTCCGAAAGGTATCGACAGGCAGGCATCGCCCTTGTGGCGGTGGCTGCCTTTGTTTTGCTCTCCACGTTTTGGCCGGCTCTCAGGGAAGAGGCGGCATACTATGTCTCCCCTCGGAACGATAGGGGGATAGTGCCGGTCTTGCGGGAAGAAGCGGAACAAACGGGAAATATCGATACCAACGAAAAGCCGACAAACGATGTTTTGATACCGGTCGACGAGGAGTTCGGTATCGTCATTCCGAAGATAAGCGCCAATGCCAAAGTGCTTCCGGAAGTGAGCTGGAAGGATTCGGCCGTGTATCAGCGCGCGCTCACGCAGGGTGTGGCGCATGCGAAAGGGACGGCACATCCGGGAGAAGATGGTAACATCTTCATATTTGCCCATTCGGGAGTTGACTTCTACGAAGCGAACCGCTACAATGCCGTGTTCTATCTGATTGGAAAATTGGAACCAGATGATGCTGTGTACTTGTTTTATCAGGGAAAAAGGCTTGAATACAGGGTGAGAGAGGTAAAGATCGTTTCTGCCGAAGAAGTCGGATATCTGACCGGCGACAAGAAAAAACGGACATTGACGCTGATGACCTGCTGGCCGGCCGGGACGACGTATAAGCGGCTGGTCGTTGTGGCTGACGATGTTAACCGATAAAGAGAATACGTATGACGCGATTTCAGGAAGCACTGAGGAAGATGCGCGTATTTTTACGGAAGAACGGCGCACTCGTTCTTATCAGCGCCTTTTTTGTATTGGAAGCCTTGTCGCTCTCTGTCGTCTTGGAAGGCAGCACGAATGATCCGGCGGATCTTCTCGTACGACGTGGTCCGGCAGGAGAAGAATCCGGAACCGCCGTTCAAAAAGAAATCCCGAGAATTTCCGATATTCGCGGTCCGCGCATCGACGATGAGGCGGCGATGATCGTCGTGGACGAATCATCGAGAGCGCTTTCGTCGGAATGTTTCACGTTGCCGGTCGAGATGTGGATGTTCGTATTCCTGATGTATGTCGCACTTCTCGTGTTTAATCTCGCGTACGCGTTCGATCGGCCAGCCGGGGAGATGCGGATCCAGTGGTTTTGGGAAACGCTTTATACGTTGGCTTTTCTTTGTCTGTGGTATGTTTGGGACGGGTGCCGGATGAACGTTTGGTTTCCGCTTTCGATCGTGAAAACGGGATTGTTCGTGTATGCAGCCTATCTGTACTTCTTCGACCGGTGCGCTCGAAAGTGAATTTTTTTGAATGCGGATGCAAAGAAAAAACCGTCCTCGGTGTATCGGGACGGTTTTCGTTTTTTGGCCGGGGGTCTTACAAGAGACCGACCTGACCGAAAAAGGTGAGGGTAATCACCGGAAGAAGCGCCAGCAAGAATGCCAGGCTAATCTCCTCATTTTGGGCTGCGTCTTCCGCTGCTTGTTTGCAGGTCGGACACTGCCCGGTGGTGCAAGACCCGTTATCCTGGGTCTCTCCCTCCATTTTTTGCTCTCCTACCATACTCGTTGGTATGTTAATGTTTATTTTCCCTTCGAAAAGGGTTTTTAGGAGCGGTTGGGAAAGAAAAAACGGGTTTCCGGCAGAGACTGCCTTCACCCGTTTCTTTACTCCTCAACACATTAAGTATAGCGCAAAAACGACAAAAAGTCAAGCGAAGACAGGAGAGAAAAGATGCGGTATACTGAAACGGTAATCGTAAGAACGAACAACGATGTCGTCGAAGAAAAAAATAGGGGCAGCACTTCTCTGGAGTATTCTTTTGTCGGGATGCTCAATGCAAACGCCGGAAGTGGCGAAAACACCGAAAGCACCGGAGGAGCTGACGTTTTACGAGAATCTCGATCCGCAGGCCGCTTCCAAGCCGACCGAAAAAACCGTTCCGGAGAAAGTTCCTCAGCCACCAGTCCAGACTAATAATATAACCAGCAAGAAAATGTACGCGACACCACCTTTGATGACTATCGATACGAAGAAGGAGTATACGGCCACGCTCAAGACGGATAAGGGGGATATTGTCGTCGCGCTTACGGCTCAGGCGACACCGGTGACGGTGAATAATTTCGTCTTTCTCGCCCGTGAGAAGTTCTATGACGGGACGATCTTTCATCGGACGATTCCCGGGTTTATGATCCAGGGCGGCGATCCGGAAGGGACCGGTATGGGCGGTCCGGGGTACCGCTTCGATGACGAGCCGTTTGATGGACAGTATGCTCGCGGTACTATCGCGATGGCGAACAGCGGGTCGGACACGAACGGCAGCCAGTTCTTCATTATGCATAAAGACTATCCGCTCCCGCCGAACTACGTGATTTTTGGAAGCGTCGTTTCGGGGATGGAAGCGGTTGATGCGATTGCGACTGCGCCGACTAAGCCCGGCGGCGAAGGCTCTTCCCCGGTCACTCCGGCCGTCGTGAAGTCTGTCGAGATTTCCGAGAAATGAGCGGAGAATGCCGGATAAGTAATACAAAAACACGGCCGAACAGCCGTGTTTTTTCTTGCATTCTTTATTCTCTCTCGCCCATCTGTTCGCGTTTGCTTGCGAGCATCCGGTAGAGGATCGGGATAATGAAAAGCGTGAGGAACGAAGAAAACATAAGGCCGAAGATGATGGCCGAGCCGAGCGCTTGCCACAGTGCGTTCGAGAGTGTGACCGGCACGATACCGAGGATCGTGCAGAAGGAAGTGATGAAAATCGCTTCAAGCCGCGATTTGCCGGCATCGACGATGGCTTCCTCGAAGGGGATGTCGACGTGTTCGTTCGCGTTGATCTTGTCGACGAGGATGATGGCGTTTTTTACGACGATGCCGAAGAGTGCGAGGATGCCGATGAGCCCCGGGAAGGAGAGGGGTACGTTGAAGAGCGCGAGTCCGACGAAGACACCGATGAGCGCCAGAGGGAGTGTGACGAGCACGAGGAGTGCCTTGCGGAACGAGTTGAACTGGATGACGAGGGTCGAGACGATGAGAATCGCCGCGATGATCATTGCTCGCAGAATCGATTGGACCGATTTTTGGTTCTCTTCGTTTTCGCCGCCGTAGGTGATGGTGTAGCCGTCCGGCAGGCGGTAGGCTCCGGAAGAAAGTTTTTCCTGGAAGGTTTTGAGTACTTCCTGTCCGTTGGTGGTGGTGTCGACGCCGGAAGAGACCGAGACGACGCGTTTCTCGTCAATTCGGGTGATCGCGTTGTAGGACGGTTCGAGCTCGATTTTCGCAACGTCTTTGAGGTAGACCGGTGTGCCTGACTGGTTCACGATCTCGATATTCTGGAGCGACTGGAGTGTTGCGAGGGCGCGGTCATCGAAGCGGGCAACGACTTTGATCTCGTCGTTGTTCCGGATGACTTTTGAGATTTCGATGCCCGAGACGGCCATACGGAGCGTCGATCCGACTGATGCCGCGGACAGTCCGTAGAGGCGCAGGCGGTCTTGGTCGAGCGCGAAGGTATATTCGGCGGGGGCTTCCTTGAGCGAGATGTCGATACCGGTCGTACCGGGAATCGAAGAAAGGATGCCTTTAAGGTCGTTTGCGACGCGGCCGAGCCCGTCGATGTCATCGCTATGGAGCTGTGCCTCGAAGGAGGCACCGGCCGGCGGGCCGCCTGCGAGGGATTGCACGACGATATCGGCCGAGGAAATATCGCTTAAATCCTGGCGGATCCGGGTCGCGAGATCATAGGATGGGATGGAACGGTCTTCCGGTTCTGTGAGCGAGATATTAATGCCGGCGACGTGTGATCCACCACCGCCATCGTGCATCATACTGCCGCGTCCGATGACAGTCGAGAAGCTCTTGATTTCCGGATATCGGAGCAGAACTTCTTCCGCCTGGACGGCGATTTTGCTCGTTTCTTCGAGCTTGAGACCGATCGATCCGGTGATGTCGACAAAGATCATATTTTCGTCTGAGACCGGGAAGAACTCGGATTTCACGATACCGGTGACGGGGAGGAGTACCGAGAGGATGAAAAGCCCGATAGTCAGCGAGAGCGCCGTGATGCGCCGTTTCTTGGTCGAGAGAATGAAACGGAGCGCGCGTTCGTAGACGGGAATGATATGATCCAGGCGGACGATGCCATGCATAAGCCGATTCACGAAATGTGCTTCATCGCTGATTTGGTGGGAGAGTTTTTCTCGGATGAGAGCGTCATTGTGGCGTTCCTGTGAGACGAGGAGCTCATTCGCCCGAAGGAGGGCGTCGCCGTTTTGGAGATAACGGAAGCGGGCGAGTGCGACGATGGCTGCGAAGGCGATGGCCGCGAGCGCGAAGCGGACGATACTGTCCAAAAAGACGATCGATGAAAGCGCGACGATGAGCGCGACGACAAAAGAGACCCAGTACATCGCACGGGTGAAACGGATGCGCTCGAGCGCCGCGGCGAGGGGATGATTGATGACGATCGCGATCAAGAGCGAGGAGATGAGGGTTACCGAGACGGTGACGGGGATCGATTTGATATATTCACCCATAATGCCGCTCGAGAAGATGAGTGGGAGAAAAGCGAAGGTGGTTGCGAGCGTGGTCGAGAGGAGGACGATTTTGAAGTCGCGCAGGACGAGAAGCACGGCTTCTTCCGGGGTGAACTTTCCGGTGCGCAGGTATTGCTTGGTTGCCGAGACGACGACGATGGCGTCATCGACCAAGAGGCCGAGCGCAAGGAGGAGTGAGAAGAGCGAGAGGAAATTAAGCGAAGTGCCGGTCATCTGCATAACACCGAAGGTCGAGAAGAAGACGAGCGGGATAGTGAGTCCGGCGATGAGCGCTTCTTTGAGACCGACCAAAAGGATGAGTGTCACGATGACGAGCGCGATGGTGAGCATAAAATCGTGGCCGAGTTGCGAGAAATCCCTCGCGATTTGTTCGGACATATCGATAGTCACGGCGGTCCGCATATCATTCGGAAAATCAGCCGACATCCGCTCCACGGTTTCTTTGGCAGCCGAGGTTATATCGATGATCGACCCACCGGATTTCTTGACGATATCGATCATAACGGAACTTTCCGGTTTGCCGCCCCCGATGGAGAGCCGTGAGAGCGTTGTCCGTTTGAGAGCTCGTTCTTCGACAGAAGCGATATCCGAGAGTTCCACGATACTTCCGTTTTTTGTATGTGTGACCGGTATCTTGCCTAAGGTGCGCGCGTCGAAGAAACGTCCATCCGAGCGGATCGGATAGACAAACCGTTCTCCGTCGAAGTTACCGCCGGGCATAGCGATATTGGCTGCCAAAACGGCTTGGTTGGCGGTATCAGGAGAAATGCCGTACGCGGCAAGTTTGGCGGGATCATAGGCGATCGAAAATTCCCGCTCATCACCGCCGGAGAGGTTTACGTCCCGGATACCGTCGATTTTTTGGAGCTCGTCTCGGATGGCCTCGGCGGTCTCACGGAGCGTGAAACCGTCATACGGTCCGGTAAGAGCGATTGTGAGCACGGGGCTATCATCGAGCGAGATCTCCGCGACGAACGGATCATTTGCTTCTGTGGGCAGATCCGGCTGAGCGACGGCGACGGCATCGCGGACAAGCCGGGTCGCATTATTAATATCCTCACTCGAGAGGAATTGGACCGTGATAGTGGAGACCGAATTGGAAGATGTCGAGATGACCTTATCGACACCTTTGATCGAGGAGACTTCGGTTTCGATTTTCTTGGTGACGAGCTCCTCGATGTCGCTTGGGGAAGCGCCCGGGTAGACAGTGGAGACGATGACGTAGGGGATCTTCACTTCTGGATTTGACTCGCGCGGAAGGGCGTTATAAGCATAGGTGCCCCAACCGGAGATGAGGAGGATGAGGAGGATGACAACGCGCGTGTGCGTGACGAAAAAACTGAGGAATCCTCGGCGGAGTCCTTGGTCGAACGAGAGTTTTGAGAGGTAGTGCGAATCCGATGAGGGGTCGCGGTGTTCTGGCGCGGTAGGCATAAGGAGGATGAGGATCCGGATTACTGTTTGAGTGTGACAGCATCGCCATCCTTCAGGCGTTTGATGTCGGTCGTAATGATGAATGTGTCGTCAGCAAAACCGGCCGAAGAGAGTTCGACGAATTCGCCCTGTATATCCCGGATTTCGGCCGGCGTGCGTTTGGAGCGGCCATTATCGAAGATGAAGATGGCGCTGCCGTCCTGGTCTTGCGAGAGGGCGGAAAGCGGAAGGAAGAAGGTGTCGGAGGCGGAGTGCCGCGAGACAAAGACAAAGATCGAAACGACGGTGCCGGAGGAGAGACGGGAGAATTCGTCAGCCTGACTCTCCGCTTCGATGAGGAAGCGCCGACTGTCGGTATCAGCGATCGGTGAGATGCGGACGATCTTGCCCGGTAAAGCGTTTTTTCCGGAGATGTCTTTCGAGAAGGAGATCGGATGACCGATTGAAAGCAGTGCCTGTTCCGAATCGTTCACGTAGAAACGGACGATCTTTTTGCCGCGGCTGACCGTGGCGAGCGCGTCGCCGACAGAGACGGTATCGCCGACAGAGACGTTTTTTACGGCGATTGTTCCGGTGATCGGGCTTTTTACGATGTATTGGTCGAGCAGGGCCTGGTAGCTGATCTTGGCCATATCGCGACTGTTGCGGGCCTGATCTTTGGCGGTTTCAGAGGCCATTGTCTCTTCGTTGTCATCGGAACGTTTGGCTTCCTGGTAATCTTTTTCGGCATTCTTTAGGGCGAGTTCGGCTATCTGCAGACCGCTGCTTTGGAAGCCGCTTTCCGGAGCAATACCGCTTCCGGGAGTGTCGATTCGAAAGAGCGTCTGTCCGGTACCGACGAAACGGCCGAGTTCGAGAGGAGCGGAGACGATTGTTCCAGAAACACTAGCGACGATCGCTGCTTCGCTTTCGTTTCTGATCGTTCCGGTTGCGGAAAAATCGGAAGAGATGGCCCGCAAAGAAGAGACGTTCTCGATATCGACTACCGGCAGGGCCTTTTCGGCTGGCTGAGGGTCGGCCGGTGTGTCGGATCGTTTCAGAACGAGCAGAGTCGTGCCGATAGAGGCGATGATGACGAGAGCGATGATGATAGTGAAATGTTTTTTCATAGGAGAGGGATAAACAGGTTATTTCTTGGCAGAATGTCCGAGTTCTCGTTCCTTCTCGTCGAGCAGTCGGATGAATTTGAGGAAGAATGCCTGGTGTCGGCGAACCTCATCGCGAGAGAATTCCTTTTCGAACGACAGTCCGGCCCGTTTGGCGACCCGGCTCGCTTCAA
>JBPOIA010000024.1:0-11478 GCA_052034975.1 Candidatus Moraniibacteriota bacterium | reverse complement strand
TTAGAATATATATTATACACCCAAAAAGCATAAAAGTCAAGTATATATGCCCGGTAGTGAAAATTCAAGCAAACAAGCCTTTTTCTATGTCTATGTGCTTGAAAGTATGAGGTATAAAAATGAAATTTATATAGGTTTTACATCAGATTTAAAAGAAAGGCTTGTTTGGCATAACAAAGGATTAAATAGCTCGACTAAGCGATATATGCCGTGGCGACTTATTTATTATGAAGCCTGTTGCGATAAATTTGATGCTGAACGACGAGAAAAATACTTTAAGACGAGTCAGGGACGTAGATTGTTGAGGCGTCGTTTGAAAGAATATTTTTATAAGAAATTATAACTTGAATTTCTACTACTGGGTATGACAGAAAAGATCTCAAACAAGCCATTTTATATCACTACGCCGATCTACTATGTGAATGGTCGGCCGCATATCGGCCACGCCTATACCACGGTGGCCTCCGATTGTTTGGCACGCTTCAAGCGTTTGCAGGGGGAAGAAGTGTTTTTTTCCACCGGCACGGATGAACATGGTATGAAGATAGAAAAAAAGGCCAAAGAGGAAGGCAAGGACACGGAAACGTTCGTGAACGAGATAGCGGTGGAATTTCAGTCGTTGTGGAAAAAGTTGAACATCGAGTACACGAAATTCATCCGTACGACCGATCCGGCACATAAGGCGCCTGTGCAGAAAGTTCTGCAAGACCTGTACGATCGCGGGATTATTTACAAGGGTTTTTACGAGGGACTTTACTGTGTAGGATGCGAGCAGTTTAAGACGCCTGACGAACTCATCGAGGGCAAGTGTCCCGATCACGGCCGTGCTCCGGAACCGATGAAAGAGGACACGTATCTTATGAAAATGACCGTGATTCAGGATGAATTGATCGGCAGGATCGAACGTGATGAGCTTCGTGTCGCTCCGGAAAAATACAAGACGGAAATCCTTTCGTTCCTGAAAAAAGAGACTTTGCAGGATGTTTCTATCTCGCGCAAAAACGTGCGCTGGGGGATACCACTGCCCTTTGACGGGACGCATACGGCGTATGTCTGGGTGGACGCCCTTTTGAATTATCTCACCGTGCTCGGATGGAAAGGGGAGAAAGAAGATATTCCGAAAGAATGGCCGGCGGATGTGCAATTTATCGGCAAGGACATATTGCGTGTGCATGCCACCATTTGGCCGGCGATCCTTATGCATCTGGGAATTCCCACGCAAAAGACTTTGTTTACGCACGGACACATCCTCTCGGGCGGCAAGAAGATGAGCAAGACCATGGGGAATGTCATCGCGATCGACGATATGCTCGAACGGTTCGGCACGGACGGGACGCGCTATCTCCTTATGAGTGCCGGGACGTTTGGCGAGGATGTCGATCTCACGATGGAGCGAATGATTGAGAAATATAATGCCGATCTGGCGAATGGTCTCGGTAATCTCGTTTCGCGGGTGCTCAAGCTCTCGGAAAAGCTTGAACAGGGGCAACGGTCAGCAGAAAACAGTCGACAGGGAGTATCGGAAGAATTCTCGAAACTCATCAGCGAATACCGATTTGCGGATGCGTTGCAGACTATTTGGAATAAAGTGGGCGAAGCGAACAAATATATCGACGAGACCAAACCGTGGGAGCTTGTGAAAACCGATACGGAAATATTCACGACGACGATGACAAAGCTTCTTCTAGACATTGCCTCTCTCGCGGTTTCTCTCCGGCCGTTTTTGCCGGAAACTTCGGAAAAAATAGCGAAAGCCCTTGAAACTGGTACGGTCGAACCGTTGTTTCAGAGGATATGATCGATATTCACGCGCATCTTTTCTGGGAGAGCTATGATATCGATCGTGACGCGGTAGTGGCGCGGGCGCGTGAGGCGGGCATAGAACAGATGATCTGCGTCGGCACGTCGCCGGAAGATAATCCGAAAGCGCTTGCAGTGGCGGAAAAATACGATGATATGTACGCGAGTGTCGGATTGCACCCGCATATTTTTAACAATGGCGAGGGAAGCGATCAAGATTTTGAATTTCTACGGGAGTTCGCTTTGCATCTGAAAGTCGTGGCGATCGGTGAGTGCGGACTGGATTACTATGTCCGCAACGGACAACCGGCAGTCAGCAGCCAACAGAAAACAGCTCAGAAAGAAGGATTTTCGAAGCAAATGAAAATCGCAGAAGAATTCGGTCTGTCACTCATCATTCACACCCGCCCTTCTTTTGGTACGGCTGATGCCTACGAAGACCTCCTCCATTTACTGAAAGATAAAAGCCCTCAGTCGAAAACCGTTTTGCATTGCTATCAGGGCGATACCGAAGTGACGAAGAAGTTTTTGGAGTTGGAAAACATTTATTTTTCTTTTGCCGGTACTATCACGTATCCGATAAAAAAAATCGTTGCCGGGACACAAAACGATAGTGCGGAAACGGTAAAATTGGTGCCGCTTGAACGGTTGTTTGTCGAGACGGATTGCCCGTTTCTTGCGCCAGAGCTGCACCGTGGAAAACGGAACGAACCGGCGTTCGTCGTCGCGACGGCAGACAGGATATGCGAACTGAAAAATATCGGCCAAGAGGAGCTCTCGTCAGCGCTCAGTGCGAATTTTGCCGTCGTGTTTCTGTCTCAAAAACCGTGATATACTGGTGAAAGAAGGATATTATAACCATTTTCAGTATGTTTGAGAAAGATCTCAATTGGGGACAGGCCAAACGGCAGGAGCGGATCTATCGAAAGGAAGAGGAGGAAACCCGTCCCGGGCACAGTGCATCGGAACATCTTTCCGGTGAGCGGGAATTCATCCAGGAAGCAGCCGAAAGCATACGTGTCGAACAATCCGCTCGCACGCGTGAAGAGCTGCGCCGGACGGAGAATGATATCCAGGCTATCAATGCGAGCATCGAGAGGATCGTCGCGGGCATCCAGGAGGGGAAGCGGGTCGCGGATGGCAACGAGAAGCTCCGTTCGATCAACGAACGCCTACAAAATGAGGCGGCCGGGGAAAAAGCCCGACTTTTGGAAGAAAAGGCGAAGCTCGAAACCCGTAGGCGGGAACTTGAGGATGAACTTGCGAAGATGTAGGCGCGTACCCGAATCTGCTTTCGTTGACGTATTTTATTTTCACTGGTACACTGGAAGCGCTTTTTACTTGAAGAAAAGCGCTTTTTCTTTTAGTTTTCTTGTTGTCAGTTGCAAGTTGTGAGTTACGAATATGGAAATTTCCATTGCGGCGGAACAATTATGGAGTATCGGCGGCTTTCCGGTGACGAATGCTTTTTTTATCGGGGTTATTGTGAGTATCTTGCTTGTTCTTTTGACACAGCTGGTCGTACGAAAGCGGGCACCGGTACCACGCGGACTGCAGAATATCGTCGAACTCTTGTTTGAAGGACTGCTTTCGTTTATCGAGAGCGTGACACAGGACAAGGCACAGGCACGAAAATTTTTCCCGCTCATCGCGACGATTTTCCTGTTCGTTCTTTTGTCGAACTGGATCGGACTTTTGCCGGGGATGGGGACGGTAGGTATTCTACACGGCGAGGGAGAGCACGCGACGATTATCCCGTTTATTCGCAGTACGTCGGCCGATCTCAATTTCACGATGGCCTTGTCGCTTCTCGTGGTACTTACGACGCAGTTCACCGGTATCGCGGCGCTGGGGATTGTGAAATACAGCAAGAAATTTCTCGTAAGCCCGTTCCATAAGCCGTATGTTCTCGGGACGTTTGTGGGGCTCCTCGAGCTTGTCTCGGAGTTTGCCAAATTTCTTTCGTTCTCGTTTCGTTTGTTCGGTAATGTGTTTGCCGGAGAAATCCTGCTTACAGTGATGCTCCATCTCGTGCCGTATCTCGTGCCGCTACCGTTTTTGTTTCTCGAAATCTTCGTCGGATTCATCCAGGCGGCCGTATTCGCGATGCTCACGCTCGTGTTTATGAAGATGGCAACACTCGAGGCGGAGCATTAGAAAAATCTAAAGTCTGAATGGCCAATGACAAATCAAGATCAAAATCCAAAAAAGAGAAATTTGGCATTTTGATTTAAGATTTGATTTGACATTTGAAATTTAGATTTTGGATTTAAAAATATGGACAAGAGCGAAAAAACGCTTTATAATGGGAAATCAGTAATTAAGTAATCAATATTAACCATAAAAAGTTATGGATATCGAGTCGGCGAAGATGGTAGGAGCGGCACTGGCTATCGGCCTTGGTGCCATCGGCCCGGGCGCGGGTATGGGTATCTTGTTCAGCAAAGCGCTCGAGGCGATCGGACGCAATCCGGAAGCTCAGCCGAAGATTCAGCTTACGATGTTCCTCGGCATCGCGTTCACCGAAGCCATCGCGATTTACGCGCTGGTGATTTCTTTGATGATTCTTTTCCGTTAGGAACTATATCGCGTACTGTATGGAAGCGCTTGCGAACCTCGGTATTAACGGGAAATTGTTTTTGGCACAGGCGGTCAATTTCCTGATCCTGCTTTTCATCTTGCACCGGTACGCGTACCGGCCGATGCTTGCGTTCCTTGAAAAACGGACCGAGCGCATCGAGCAGGGGCTAGAGGATGCCGAAACCGCCCAGAAGAAACTTTCCGAAACGGAGGCGCGGGAGAAGGAGATTCTTGCCGCCGCGCGTACGGAAGCGAAAGGCGTGATAGCCGCCGCTGAAGAGATGGCCAAAAAGCGCGGCACGGAATATTTGGCCGACGCGGAGCGGCAGGCCACACGCTTTTTGGAAGATGCCCGCCGGAAGATCGAGGAAGAGAAGACGAAGATGCTCCAGGAGGCCAAAACGGAGATTTTCGAAACAATCGTTTTAGCGGTGGAAAAGATAGTGAAAGAGAAGATAGACAGCGAGAAGGATAGGGAATTGATTGAAAGAGTGATTCATCGCTAAGCTCAAAGCTCAAATGACAAATCAAGTTCAAAACCTAAAAAAAGAGAAGCTTGATATTTTGATGTAAAGATTTGATTTGGCATTTGAAATTTTGATTTTGGATTTGATATGCGCCTTTCCATACGACAATACGCCGAGGCACTCCTCTCCTTGGAGCAGGAGATCGGGACGGGTTCTGCCGAAAAGGTCGGCAAGAGTTTTCTTGAACGGCTTTCTCGCACCAGGGAAACCGGAAAGCTTTCACGTATCGTCCGCGAAGCCGAGCAGTTGGTTCGTGAGCGCGAAAAGAGTGTCGAGGTGACGATCACGACGGCTCATACGGCCGATACGAAAACGAAAGCCCTTCTGATACGGCAGGCCGAGAACATTTTTCCGGGAAAAAAGATCGAAGCTTCCTTTATGACAGATACGGATCTTATCGGCGGTATGAAGATACAAAGCGGCGAGGTCTTGTATGATGCATCGGTGAGGCAAGAGCTCAGCGAGTTGAAGAAAACATTATGCTGATAACATTTTCAATGGCCGATTTTTAATGTTCAAACCATAATCAATTTTTCAATTTAAGAATTTCGAAATTATTCAAACCATATGTCCAATCCGCTCATCCAGGAATTAAAGAAACACATCGCTGATTTTCATCACGAACCGAAAGCCGAGGCGATCGGTACGGTGCTTGAAGTGGGTGATGGTGTGGCACGCGTAGCGGGATTGTCGGATGTGATGGCATCGGAAATGGTAGAGTTCGAGAACGGTGTTATGGGTGTCGCGCTCAACCTGGAAGAGGGAGAAGTCGGGGTGATGCTTCTCGGCGATACGGGAGATCTGCGTGAAGGGATGGCAGGCAAGAGTACAGGACGGATCCTTTCGGTACCGGTCGGCAAGGGAGTGGTCGGCCGCGTCGTGAACGCACTCGGGGTTCCGGTGGACGGCAAGGGCGATATCGAACCCGAGAAATTCTATCCGGTCGAGAAGATCGCGCCGGGTGTCATTACGCGTCAATCGGTCAATCAGCCGCTCCAGACCGGCATCAAGGCCATCGATGCACTCATTCCCGTAGGCCGCGGTCAGCGCGAACTTATCATCGGCGACCGTCAGACCGGTAAGACCGCTGTTGCGATTGATACCATCATCAACCAAAAAGGACAGGATGTCATCTGTATTTATGTCGCTATCGGTCAGAAAGAGTCCAAGGTGGCGCGCATTGTCGCCGAACTCGAAAAAGCCGGCGCGATGGAATATACGAGTGTCGTCGTAGCGGGTGTGTCGGATCCGGCTGCGTTGTCGTATATCGCTCCGTATGCCGGTTGTGCGCTCGGTGAATATTTTATGGATCAGGGGAAAGACGTCTTGGTCATCTACGATGATCTTTCCAAACACGCGGTCGCTTATCGTCAGATCTCGCTCATTCTCCGTCGTCCGCCGGGACGCGAGGCTTACCCGGGAGACGTGTTCTATGTCCACTCGCGTCTTTTGGAGCGGAGCGCCAAGCTAAACGCTGATTTCGGGGGCGGATCGCTGACCGCGCTCCCGATCATCGAGACGCAGGCGGGCGATGTATCGGCCTATATCCCGACCAACGTCATTTCCATCACTGATGGTCAGATCTACCTTGAATCCGATCTTTTCTATAAGGGTATTCGTCCGGCATTGAACGTCGGGCTTTCGGTGTCGCGCGTGGGTTCCGCCGCCCAGATCAAGGCGATGAAACAGGTGGCCGGGACGCTCCGTCTCGACCTCGCTCAGTTCCGCGAGCTCGAAGCGTTTGCGCAATTCGGATCGGACCTCGACGAGAAGACGCGGACGCAAATCGAACGCGGACGCCGCGCGACCGAGATTCTTAAACAGCCACAGTACGCACCGCTTTCGGTGGAAAAGGAAGTAGCTGTGCTCTACGCACTTACCCGCGGACATCTTGATGATGTGAAGGTGGAGGAAATTGGCCGGTTCCAGGACGAACTCCTTTCGTATCTCGAACACGACGGCAAGGAAGTCGTCGATGCGATCGCGAAGGAAAAGGCGATTACTCCCGAGGTTGAAGAGCTGATCAAGAAGCATATTGAAATGTTTAAGAAGAACTTCTCGGTTTGAAATTTTTCAGGTTTGTATTGAAGTTATGGCGAGTGCACGAGACATCCGAAGACGTATCAAGGGCGTGAAATCCACCGGCAAGATTACCCGGGCGATGGAGATGATTAGCGCTGTCAAGATGCGCAAGGCGGTTTCGGCCGTACTTTCTATCCGACCGTACGCGCTTTCGGCTGTCGAGATCCTCCACCAGCTTTCGGCCGTGGAAAAATTTGAGAAGCACCCGCTCCTCACCGAGCGACCGGTCCGAAAAGAGCTCTATGTCGTCATCATGTCGAATCGCGGTCTCTGCGGAGCGTTCAATGCGCAGATAGCGAAGCGTCTGCGCCAGACGATCAAGGAAGACGAGGGTCGGGAAAAATGTTTTCTCACCATCGGCAAGAAGGGCGAGGCTGCCGTGCGACGGATAGAGGGAGACATCATTGCGTCGTTTCCCGACGTTCTTTCTATGCCGACGGCCGAGAATATGCGGCCGATCGCCAAAATTATCCTGACGGAGTTCCTGACAGGGAAGATCGATCGCGCGGTGATGGTGTATACGGATTTCAAATCGATGCTTTCGCAGGAAGTGAAGGTACGCGCACTTCTGCCGGTGACGGAAAAGGACGTCCAAAAAGCGGTGCACGAAATCGAGCACGGTGCGATCAAGGAGACGAGAGTGAACGCGGAATACGTGATTGAGCCGGCATCCTCGGCCGTGCTGGAAAAGATGATTCCGCGATTGCTAGAAATGGAACTTTATCACGCTGTACTCGAATCGAACGCCTCGCAGGAATCTGCTCGGATGATGGCGATGCGGAGCGCGACCGATGCCGCCAAAGAGATGGTGGCCGATCTCACACTCGCGTATAACCAGGTCCGCCAGGGCAAGATCACGCAGGAGATCGCGGAATTGTCAGCCGGTATGGCGGCGGTATCGAGATGATTTTTCATACGTAATTCATCAATATTTTCTCTTAATCAAGCAATAGTATGGCGAATACTGGAAAACTCATACAGGTTATCGGGCCGGTGGTGGATGTGGAATTCGGAAATGAAAAGAATCTGCCGAAAGTGTATGACGCGCTTGAAATCACGACCAAGGAGGGTGCACTCGTGGCGGAGGTGCACCAGCACTTAGGCGGCAACCGCGTGCGCGCGGTGGCAATGGGCTCGACCGATGGTTTGAAGCGCGGGATGGCTGTCTCTTCGACGGGCGCACCGATCTCGGTACCGGTGGGGAAAGTCGTACTCGGACGGATGTTTAACGTGTTGGGGAACGCGATCGATGGGAAGGAAGAGGTGACGGCGACGAAGAAAAGTTCGATTCATCGCTCAGCCCCGTCATTCAGCGAACAATCAACCAAGGCGGAAGTCTTTGAGACCGGTATCAAGTCGATCGATCTCATCTGTCCGTTTATGAAAGGCGGCAAAGTCGGTCTTTTCGGTGGCGCAGGTGTCGGCAAGACGGTGGTTATTCAGGAACTGATTCGTAATATCGCTTCCGAACACGGCGGTTATTCGGTCTTTGCCGGTGTCGGCGAACGTACTCGCGAAGGCAACGACCTCTATCACGAGATGAAAGAATCCGGTGTGCTCGACAAGACGGCACTCGTGTTCGGCCAAATGAATGAGCCGCCGGGATCGCGTCAGCGCGTGGCGCTTTCGGCGCTTACGATGGCCGAAGAGTTCCGTGATGCCGAAGGAAAGGACGTCCTCCTCTTTATCGACAACATCTTCCGTTTCACGCAGGCCGGTTCCGAAGTGTCGGCGCTCCTTGGTCGTATACCGAGTGCCGTGGGTTATCAGCCGACGCTTGCGGAAGAGATGGGGGGTCTTCAGGAACGCATCACTTCGACCAAGCAGGGCTCCATCACTTCCGTGCAGGCGGTGTACGTGCCGGCCGACGACCTGACCGATCCGGCGCCAGCCACGACGTTCGGCCACCTCGACTCGACCGTCGTGCTCAATCGCGCTTTGACGGAGATTGGCATCTATCCGGCTGTTGATCCGCTCGATTCCAGCTCGACCATTCTCGACCCGCAGATCATCGGTGAGCGCCATTATAAAGTGGCGCGCAGCGTGCAGAAAGTGCTCCAGCGCTACAAGGATCTGCAGGATATTATCGCCATTTTGGGTATGGAAGAACTGACGGACGAGGATAAACAGATTGTGGCCCGCGCCCGTAAGATCCAGAAATATCTCTCACAGCCGTTCTTCGTGGCGGAGCAGTTTACTGGTGCAGCCGGAAAATACGTGAAGCTCGAAGACACGATTACAGGATTCGAAAAGATTCTTTCGGGCGAGCTCGATGACATTGCCGAGCAGGCGTTTTATATGAAGGGCAGCATCGAGGAAGTGATCGCGGAAGGACGGAAATAAAAAGAAGTTCAAAATCCAAATGACAAATATCAAATCAAGCTCAAAGTTTAAAATGATTGAATTTTTGAAATTTGGATTTCAGTCATTGATTTGACATTTTGGATCATCTAAAATTATGTCTTCAATCAAGTTCAAAATCGTGACGCCCGAAAGGGCCGTCGTCGAAGAAGAAATCTACCAGGCTACGCTGCCAGTCGAAGGCGGTGAAGTGACGCTCCTTCCCGAGCATATCCCGTATATCGGGGCGCTCAAGGCGGGCGAGATTATGCTTCGTCACGAACAGAATGGCGAAGAAACGAGCCTTGCGACGTCGGGTGGATTCGTCGAATTTCACAGCAACACGCTGACAGTGCTTGCTGACACGGCCGAACGCGCCGAAGAGATCGATCTTGCCCGTGCCGAAGAGGCGCGCACGCGGGCGGAAAAACTCAAGGAAGAGCGTATCCATATGGATGATGAGGAGTATGCCCGTACCGCTGCTCTGATCGAGAAGGAGCTGGCGCGCGTCCGAGTGGCTCGCAAGCACCGCAGCCGACGGGGGGATATCGGTATCGTATCTACGATCGGAGAAGAATGATCGCGTTTGTGACAAAAGAATGCGCGTATGGGGTTCCATACGCGCGTTTTTTTCAGTAATACTTCTTTCGCTTGGTCCAAACCTTTTTTTCGAGAAGGTCTGTCCAGCTCGCATCGCAATCGTAGAGGTATCCTTGCCGATCCGTTTTGATCAGGTCGCAGTAGGCCTCCTTGGTGATGCGGATGCGTTTTGCGGAGAATTCCGCTTCGATCTCACTCGTAAGGAGCGGGGCCGATACTTCTATCTTTTTCCATCCAGACAGGCAGAGGAAGCGCTCCTCGTTAAGAAAAAGTCCACAAGTTTCTTGTGCTGACAGAAGCACCCGAAACGAGGGTGGCGTTTTTCCCGGTTCGGTGAGGCCATTGATGAATATGGCTACCCATTTTTCTCCGGAAGGCCATTCTTCGGCTGTGGCCGGCAGGCTGAGAAGCGAAATCGCAAACGCTATCGTAAAAAGCACCATTTTCTTCATTTTAAGCCTCCTTTTCGGTTGGAATCGTTGGAAGGTACAACCGTAAAGTATACTCCTTTTTTATGGAAAAGTCAATTGAGGCGGATCTCCATTTGCTCGGAAATTTCCTTGAACAAAAGCCATATTTTTAGTACAGTAGGTGAGTGAGGAATGAGAAAAAGTATGCGAAAATATATTCCGAAAACAATCGAGGCGAAGTGGCAGAAGGAATGGGAGAAGAAAGGCCATCCGAAGCCGAAAGGAAAGAAGGGGAAATACTATGTCCTCGATATGTTTCCGTATCCGTCCGGCGACGGTCTGCATGTGGGGCACGTCGAGAATTACACCGCGACAGATATCCTCGCGCGCTACAAACGTTTTTCAGGCTATGATGTGATGCATCCGATCGGCTGGGATGCGTTTGGGCTGCCCGCCGAGAACTTTGCCATCAAGACCGGCATCCATCCGGACAAGAAGACGCATCAGAACATCAGGAACTTCACGCGACAGATCAAATCGCTTGGTATCTCGTACGATTGGGATCGCGAGATCGACACATCAAGCCCCGAATATTATAAATGGACGCAGTGGATGTTTCTTTTCTTGTACAAGAATGGCCTCGCGTATAAGAAGAAAGCACACGTGAACTGGTGTCCGAAGGATGCGACGGTGCTTGCTAATGAACAGGTGATAGACGGCAAATGCGATCGCTGCGGGACGGAAGTGGTACAGAAAGATCTCGAACAGTGGTTTTTCCGGATCACGGATTTTGTCGAGGATACGCGCTCGAAGAAGGGGAAGAAAATTTCCGGACTACTTTTTGGACTCGATAAAGTCGATTGGCCGAGCTCGACCAAAGCGGCGCAGGTGAACTGGATTGGCCGTTCAGAAGGCGCGGAAGTGGTATTTCTCGTCGCGAATACGGAAGAGGAAATCCGTGTGTTTACGACGCGCGTGGATACGATTTTCGGCTGTACCTACGTAGTCATCGCGCCGGAACACCCGCTGGTTGCCTCGCTTCTCAATGACAAAGCTCGAAATCCGAATGTTAAAAATGCGGCAGAGGTCAAGAAATATGTGGAGGTGACGAAGAAGAAAACGGATCTTGAGCGGACGGA
>JBPOIA010000001.1:0-63571 GCA_052034975.1 Candidatus Moraniibacteriota bacterium | reverse complement strand
TGGCGATGAAGGTCATCACCTTCAAGCCCCAGTCGATGAGTCCTTTGCCGCCGATGACGAGATGGCAGACGGTACAGGGAGCGGATTCATCGATCGTGGTAGTGGCAGGATCGTCCGCGGAGCGGCCACAGGGCACGAGGGCGGCCGAGGCGGGAGAAGCGAGGGTGAAAGAGAAGGAGGAGAGGATAAACGCAAACAAGAAGATCTTCATTAGCGACCGGTGCATATATTTTTATCTTTATTTGTTACGATCGGCTTACCTTATAAATATAGCACAAAAAAAAGATTTTTTGACAAATAGCAATTATTCATCTATGCTTTCCTTATGATACAAGGACAGCAATCATTCTTTTTTTGGTCTTACTTTACCGGCTTCCCGGTGAAGAGTTGATTTCTGTCTTGTAACGAAGCTACAACGCAGACACCGACTCTCCACCGAGCCGGTTTTTTGTTCCTTGACCTCTTACAAGAAGGAGAATACGATGCTCGAATACTGCGAACGCTGCAAAGATCTGCTCGTGCGCTTTCGCACGGATGAAGAAAGTGTCCGAAAGGCAAGGGAGGGCGTCATCGTTCACCGTATCTACACGTGCGATTCCTGCGGAACGGAAAGAATCATTCCGGTCCTCATTCCGGAAAACTGCACCGGCGCCCTTCTCGAAAAAGTCTCTTCGTTATCCTGATGGAAAGAAACACCTCTTCATCGGACAAAAAAGCCCCGGGTTTCCCGTGGCTTTCTTTTTTTTGACAAAAACGGATCGTCTCTTTTACCAATCGCCACGCTCTGGGTGGTCTTCGGCGAGGACGGCTGTTTCCGGCTGACGCAGGATCTTGCAGAGAATGAACCGCTTGATCATCCGAAGCTCGTCCACCCGCAGCCAATAGCACAGAACGATAAAGGCGGTGCCGCCGATGGAAAGACCGAGAAGGAGTTGCAGGAACACTTCGATAAACGTATCGAGCTCGTTCGTCGTAAGCGCGAATACCGATTTTGAAAGCTGGGCGACCGCACCGCTGAGGAGCGCGGCAAAAAATATTTTCGTCGCCGGCACAAATATCGCCCGGTCGTTCCATAGGGGCAGCACCCGCCGCAAAAAGACATAGAGAAGCACGAGGTTGAGAATGCTCGCAACCGAAAACGCGATAGCCAGACCCTCCACCGCATATGCCGGCAAAAGAATCGGGATGAGCGCGATATGAACGATTTCACTTATAAGCGCGATATACAGCGGTGTCTTCGTATTCTGAAGTGCAAAGAACCCGCGCGCGAGAAGCGGAATGAGACTTTGGGCAAAGAGACTGATTGCGAGCCATTTTAGGACCTCGAACGTCAGGATGGTATCTTCCCAATCGAATTGTCCAGCGCCCAAAATGACACGAACGAACTGCGCCCGAAACACCACCATCAACACCGAGAGCGGCACGACGAAAAACAAAATGCGTCGCGTCGTTTCGGAAAATATCCGGAAAAAATCCTGATGACGTTTCTCCGCCATAAACAGACTCAGTGACGGAAACGCCGCGAGTGAAAACGCTATGCCAAACAATCCGAGCGGCACGCTTTGAATGTTATTGGCGAGCGTAAAGACGGCTAGACTGCCGGACGCGAGCGTCGATGCGAACACCGTGACCACGATCAGGCTCACCTGATTCACTGCCATTCCAATAGAGCGCGGAATCATCAGTCTGACGACTTTTCGAACAGTAGCATCCCGCCAAGCGTCCAAACCGGAAAAACGATACCGGAAACCGGAACGGCGGAGCGCCGGGATCTGGATGACCATATGGAGAAATGATCCGATGACTACTCCGAGTCCGAGTCCGACCGTGCCACACAAGGGTACTAAGACGAGTACTCCGAATATGATGCCGAGGTTATAGAATACCGGCGCAAACGAATACGCGGCAAACTGCTTGAATGATGTGAGGACGCCGCCGAAAACCGCACTGATACCGAGGAAGAACGGCGAAAAAAGCATCACTCTTGTCAATATCGTAACGATCGCTTGTTTCTCTTCCGAAAAACCCGGGGCCAGCCACGTCGTCAAAACAGGAGCGAAAATGATACCGATCAAAGAAAGTATGCCGAGAGAAAAAACGATGAGATATAAGACACCGGATGCGAGTTTCCACGCATTTTCTTCACGTTTCTCGGCAAGCAGTTCCGTAAACACCGGGACGAATGCCGCTGACAATGCTCCAAGCACCAAGAGACTATACAAGGCATCCGGGATACGGAAGGCTGTATAATACGCATCCAAAACATCTCCCGCGCCAAAATTCGACGCCAAGATCCGATCGCGCAGAAATCCCAGAAACCGACTCGTGACGCCGGCGATTGCGATCAAAAGCGCCGCTCCCCCGACCGTCCGGGCCGGCATACTCATCCACGAAAAAAAACCACTGATGTGCTTCTGTATCATTGCATTGATTCAAGACGAAAAACCGACCCGATAAACCGATCCGTTCTGAGATCGCTCATAAGGCGCCATTCACGTCCATACGGTATCAGATTCGTGTCAGTCTGCCAAATGAGCTTCCAATCCTCCGGAACCACAAGGGTCGTTTCGAGCCTGCTTCCGACCGATCCGGATTGCTTCTGATAGAGTGCGGCATACGATCCGGCACCTCCCTGCCTCATCTTTTTCACATCCACGCGAAACGGCAAACGGTACGTGTATTCCACCGTGACACTCTCCCCCGGACTCACGTATACCCAGGCACCGAACACTGTTTTGCCCGCATCGGTCGAAATGCGTGTACCACTCTTCTCATCGATCTCCATTCCTGCTTCTTCACGTTCGACATCGGCATCACGCTTAAATCCGAGCTTCGCGTAATCAAGCGGCGCTTCCGGAAATTCCCACGTCGCCCCGCGCGCGGAAAGAAGTTTCGATCCCTTCGGCACGTAAACGCGCAAATAATCCGCATTTACCCGATTCCACCAATCATACGGTGTCTGTCCGCCCGTATGTGTCCGCGTGATAGATACCGTGTCCGTCACCGATCCGTCGGACGCAATCTCGGCTTTATGCTGGATCGTCTCTTCGATTACGCCGTCGGTCTTGTATCCATTGATATTGGTGTGGATGACCGAAAGATAATCCCGTTCCGTATCGAGCATCCGCCCCGACCAGCCAGCTTCGTCGATAAGTGTCTGTGTCCCCTGATGCCGTGCATAGAGAAGAATGTGTTTTTCGTTCAGTCCTTCCACAAGCGCCTGGGCGATACCAGAAAGCGTTTCCCGATCCTGCACGGCGAAGACTTTCTCCATCAGCGCCGAAAGCAGATCTGCCAAGACTTTTTTCGGCTGATTCTCTTCCCGATCATACTTCACTTCCACTTGTTCCTGAATCACCGGAATGAAGTTATCGGCATCCACCGTAATCCCATACTGCGGAAGAGTAATTGGTCCGACCGCAGCAAGAAGCTTCTGCATCACCGTCGGCGTCAGCGTTACAACGCCATCCACTGTCGGACCGCCGGTCTTCTCGTAAAAAAACATGGCTTTTTCCGCTGAAGCGGGAAAATCCGGAAACCAGTTGCTGTCATGCAGACTCCACGCGGCGCTGATTTTTTGGATCGGCTTCGGCGGGACGATATTCTCGCGCAGCTGTCCGTCGGGATTGAAGATGCCATCCACAAAAAACCGCCGCACCACCCCATTATTCACATCAAGAAGCGCGTAGCTTCCGATAAATCCTCCGGTCGCACGCAATTCATGATTGTTTTGGAACAGGAAAAGGTACCGACGCGGACCGTTCCCTCCAAGAAGTTCCGAGAAGAGCGATTCATGTGTCTTGAAACTTTCGAGGAATCCGAGCAATACCGACAATCCCCGTCGTGCCTCAAGAAAGATCTCCCGCTTTTCTTCGGGGATATCGTCGATATTCACCGCTTGCAGTTCACGATCCGCCGCCAAAAGCTCCTCGGATGCCTGTGAAAGCGGTTCTTCGATACGCGTCAAGAAATCAAGGAGTGAGACCTTCTCGCCGCTCGTATACGCGTCTTTCGAGAGCGATATGCTTTCCGCAATACGGGCAATCGGCACGCCTGCCGCCGACAGGTGCGTCCCCGCGGCTATCACTCGTTTTCCCGAAGCAAATGTCGAAAAGCCCGGAACGAATCTTCCCGTGTCAAGGAGTGCGGCACCCCAAAAAGAAATTCTCTCGTCCGCTTCGCTGAATGCCCGGTGAGCGGCATTGAAATGTTCGAGTGATCCTGCATACTGTTCGTTTTTCAGACTTTCTCCGGCGGCGATGAGGCTCCGGTATCCGAACTCCCCGTCTTCAAGAACTTCCTGTTTCATTTCGATACCTCTCGTGACGACAATAAAAGCAATGAGTGCCGAGAAAAATATGACCCCGAACCATACGAAACGTCCGGCATACAAGAAATACGGAAAAGTCTTCGACTGAGGACGCGGATGGAATGAGAGTTGCGAATGATTCTCCTGCCACACGGGCCTCTGCGGTGGCAAATGCCAGTCGGTGTTTTTTTGAAGCGGTTCCGGCGGCCACGTCGAAACCGGCGGCTTCGATGCCGGCCGTATATCGGAGAGGCGTCCGGTATTTTTTCGAAAACCTGTCTCTGGTGAAAACATCATCCTGATTGCGTGTTTTGATGTGTCTTTTGATAGATGGACAGCGTCGCAAGTGCCATATCGCGCCATCGGTAACAACCGGAACGTTCATATCCGCGTGTCCGGAGCATACGAAGCCTTTCCTCGTCAGAGAGAAGCGAAGAGATGACCCGCGCAAGATCTTCTGTTCGTTCCGGATTGAAATAAAGAGCTGCGTCTCCGAGGATTTCCGGCAACGAGCCTCGATCCGAAGAAACTACCGGCAAACCGTATGTCATCGCCTCAAGCGGCGGCAGTCCGAATCCCTCGTAAAGCGACGGGAAGATATAAATCGTCGCGTTCCGATAGAGCGTTCCCAGTTCCTGGTCCGTCAGGAATCCCGCAAAAAGGACATTGTCCGTTTTCAGCGTTTCGGCTTCGCGTTTCAGGCGGGTATAAAAATAATCCTCCTTGCCGACAAGAACAAAACGGAATTGTCGAAATGCGGGCGCGGCGCGAAGCAGTATCTCCAAATTCTTGTGTGGATAGGCGTTGCCGACGTACAGGAAATACGGTTGTAGTATACCACGGGAAGACACCGCCTCCGTGATGAGCCCCAGTCGCCGAAAAAGATTGTTTTCTTCTAGAAGAGGTAGTCGCCGACAGAGAAGATCTGCCGCCTCATACGTCACCGATACTTTTCCCCGGGCTTCGGGATACCGATCCAGGATATCCTTTTTGGTAAATGCCGAAACAGTGATAATATGTGTCGCTCGGCGGATGGCGCTTCGGATAATCCATCGATACGCAGAAAATTTCAAACGATATGAAAGCAGGCTCCGCGTCGTATTCCGAAGCGTCGGATAATGCAGAAGAATGAGGTCATGGATCGTCACGATGAACGGCCGCCGGTACAGAAGCGGCACATTGAAATGCGGAAAATGGACGAGATCAAAACGGAAGCGATCGAGCAAAAACGGAAAAAGCAACTGCTCTGCGAAACCGTACCACTGGTACTGCGCAAGCACTTTTCGGAATTTCGGACTCTTCGGATGATACTCGTCGAAGTTTTCACGCCGAAGAAAAACGACATACTCGTTCTTTGTATCGACGGCTTCGAGATGCTCGATGAGCTTTTCCGTATACCGCCCAAGCCCCTTACCCACAGAGCCGTAAAAACGCGCGTCAATACCTATACGCATACGAAAGAAAAAAGTAGCTGCGAATGATCATTGCTTCGGTATGTTTTCTGCACGATGTCCGACACAGAAAAGAAACAAGGCTTCGGAAGCGAGAATTTTCAAGATTTCGACATCCTCCACGTGATTCATCTCTTTTGGAAAAACAATGAATCCGAATGTGCCGTTGGCCTGTTTCGGTGATCGCACCACGGCGCATCCCTCTTCTTCCCAAAACGTTTTTTTTGTCCGGAGCAGCACTCCCGCATCAAATTTCGCGAATAAAGAGTGAGAGATATCACCAGCCGTCCTTATGACAGAGACGTCTTTGATATCGACGAAACGGAGAATAACAGCTTTCGCCTTCGTCAGCAGGCGCACCGCTTCCAGTATCGAATGATACGGATCGGCACCTTTCTCATGAGCCGCTTCCGACGCTTCTTGCGGTAAACGAAAGATGAGTTCTTTCACGATATCGAGCTTACGGTTCATTTCGCCGATATATGAATACGAATCCGACAGATCGCGCGTGATGATGTTTGTCTGCTTCTGAAGGTGAAGCTTCTCGCTGAACGCCTTCAGAAGCGCCTTTTCCCGCGCCAAATACAGTGCGAAACCGAGCGCTCCGAAAGAGAGGATGAGGAGGGATTCGACATCCTCTTCGGAAAAAAAGAACGCGCCCTCCTCCACGATCTTCGGAGTCAGGATAGCGAGAATGAAGATGGCGAGATAGATGAAATACATACGCCGATCCGGCCCGCCCTTCTTGGCGCGCCTACAATGAAAGCCCTTTTAGGTACGTCCGCAACTTTTCCCCCACTTCCGGGTGCTTGAGGCCCAGATGGATCGTCGCTTGCAAGAAATTGAACTTATCGCCCGTATCGAGCCAGGTCCCATCGAGCATCCGGCCATACATCGGCATACCCTTTTCAAGCATTAAACCGAACGCGTCCGAAAGACGGACTTCTCCCGATTTTCCCGATTCCATCGAAGCGAGCGTTTCAAACACATCGCGCGTGATGATATATTTTCCCACGGCCACCGCGCGACTCGGTGCATTTTCTGGTTTCGGTTTTTCCACGATGTGCGTTATTTTCCAGTCACGTTCGCCTATCGATTCCCCGCCGATCACGCCGAATTTCGACACGTCTTCGAGCGCCACTTCCGACAGTCCGATGATCGGCGCGTGATGCTTTTCGTACGCTTCGACAAGCTGTTTGGCTGCCGGTACCGTGCTGTCATAAATACAGTCGCCAAAAATGACCAGTACGCTTTCGTCGTCATCCACAAGATGCGCTGCCTGCAAAAGCGCGTGTCCATCGCCGAGCGGCACGGGCTGGCGCACATAGGAAAACCGTGCCAAACCGGAAATTTTCTGTACCGTTTCCAAAAGATCGTGCTTGTTTTTTTCGACCAGCGTGTCTTCGAGCTCATACGAGACGTCGAAATGATCCTCGATAGCGCGTTTGCCGCGGCCGGTGACGAAGATGATTTCCTCGATGCCGGACGCCACCGCTTCCTCGACCAAGTACTGTACCACCGGCTTGTCGACGACCGGCAGCATCTCTTTCGGTTGGGCTTTAGTCGCCGGCAGAAAGCGCGTGCCAAAACCCGCGACCGGAAGAATGGCTTTTTTGATTTTTCTTGATTCACTGGTATGCATACGTTTTTTCAAAAAATTACTTGTTTATGGAAACAATTTTTTTAAATTCGGCGTTGAATTCGACGATCGCTTCGTTCACCATCGGATGAAACCGGTCGCGAAAGTTGTGTTCTCGCACATAGGCGCTTGCCTCAAAAAGCGATTCGTGCGTCCCGGTATCAAAGTAGGCACCGGTAATCACGCGCACGTCGAGTGTCCCTTCGGCGAGATAGTGACGATGCAGGTCAGTGATCTCGAGCTCTCCTCGTTCCGACGGCGTAAGTCCTTTGGCTATTTCCACCACGTTCGAATCGAAAATATAAATACCGGGAATAGCAAAATGACTTTTCGGAGCTTTCGGTTTTTCTTCAATCGAAAGAGCTTTCCCCGCGGCATCGAATTCCACTACGCCAAAACGTTCCGGATCCGGCACTTCCTTGGCAAAAATACGCCCGCCCTTCTCAAATGTCTTGATAGCCTCGGTGAAATCGTCCTCAAAAATATTGTCACCCAACACAAGTGTCGTCGCCTCGCCATCGATGAAATCCTCCGCAAGAATGAACGCTTCCGCGAGTCCCCGCGGCGATTTCTGGACGACGAACGAGAGATTGATACCGAATTTCCGGAACATCGAACCGAGCAAATTCAAAAAATGTCCCGAATGATCCGGCGCCACGATGATGAGGATGTCCGTGATCCCCGCTTGAATGAGCGTGTTGAGCGGATAAAAGATCATCGGTCGATCATAGACCGGTAGCAATTGCTTGGAAGTGATGGCTGTGAGCGGCAGAAGCCGCGTACCGGTCCCACCGGCGAGGATGATTCCTTTCATACGTTTATTTTTTATACACCGGAAACCGTTTACAAAGACTTTTCACCTCTTTTCGGATGTTTCCCAATACTTTCTTGTCATCGTTTGAACGCAGCGTCTCCTCAATAAAACCCGCGAGCATCTTCATCTCTTTTTCCTTCATCCCCCGTGTCGTGACAGCCGGCACACCGATGCGCACACCCGAAGGATCGAGCGGACCCCGTGGATCATCCGGAATGACGTTTTTGTTGATCGTAATCCCGACTTCATCCAAAAGTTTTTCCGCTTCTTTCCCTGTGATTCCGTAACTCTTCATCGTATCGATGACCAGCATATGATTTTCGGTCGTCCCACCAAAAAGAATTATCACGCCACATTTGGCTAATTCTTTTTCAAGTGTTTTGGCATTTTTTAAAATCTGTCTGGCATATTTTTTGAAATCAGAACGAAGCGCTTCGCCAAACGCTACGGCTTTCGCGGCGATTGTATGCATATGCGGGCCACCTTGTGTTCCCGGGAAAACCGCCTTGTCGATCGCTTTGGCATATTTCTCACAACAGAGAATGAGTCCCCCGCGCGGACCACGCAAAGTCTTGTGTGTCGTCGCCGTCACGATATCGAAATATGGTACCGGATTCGGAAGCACGCCCCCAGCAACAAGACCGGCAATATGTGCCATATCCATCATCGAGAGTGCGCCTACCTTTTTTGCGATTGCCGTAAATTTCTCATAATCGATCTGTCGCGTATACGAAGAGAACCCCGCGAGCATCAACTTCGGTTTCGTTTCTTTCGCTAATTTTTCCAATTTCTTATAATCAATCGTCCCGTCCGCTTCGGTCTTGTACCGCACGAAATTATACACTTTCGCCGGCAGAGTCACCGGATGTCCGTGCGTCAAATGTCCACCGTGCGAAAGATCCATCCCGAGCACCGTGTCACCTGGTTCGAGAAGCGCCGCATAAACGGCCAAGTTGGCCTGTGCTCCCGAATGCGGCTGGACATTCGCGTGTTCCGCGCCAAAAAGTTTTTTCGCCCGATCGATAGCCAAAGTCTCCACGACATCCGTCCATTCCTGTCCGCCGTAATAACGCCGACCCGGATACCCTTCGGAATACTTGTTCGTAAAAACCGTCCCGAGCGCCTCGAGCACCGCTTTCGACACGTAATTTTCCGACGCGATCATCTCCAAGCCTTCTTCCTGTCGTTTTTCTTCGCCCATTACAGCGGCAAAAACAGACCTATCCGCCCGTTTCAGAACGTCGTGTTTCATAGCTTCCACAAGTTAAAAACACCTCTATGATACCAAAAAAACACCTCCCTCGCACCATTGACAAAGATGCAAAAAAGGTGTATAATGGTAATTGTGTCTTTTATCCGCCGAAGGGCGGTTTTCTTTTTTAAATTCTCACTAATGACAAACAAAAAATCTATTTCTTCAGAAACTCTTCGAGCGCTTCTTGATACGGACGGATTGGGATAAATTTGGTATTGCGAAGCGCCGAAAATTTTGGCCGCTTGGCGGGGCGAGGAAACATGTCGGCTGAGACCGGTTTTACAGCGATATCCATCTTTGCCAACCGGAACAATTCCTGCGCCGCCTCGTACCATGTCGCCACACCCTCGTTCACCAAATGATAAATGCCGTACGGCTTCTGATACATCTCGAGCACCTTGCTCGCGAGCGCCAGATCCGGCGCGTACGTGAAACAACTCTTCTCGTCATCGACGACCGTCACTTCTTTTTTGTCCTTCGCCACTTCAAGCATTTTCTCGAAGAAACTCTTCTTCCCGACCGCGGACGACGCCGGCTTGCCGAACAATTTCGACAAACGAATAAGATAATATTTTTCACCTTCCGCAATGACGTTTTTCTCCCCTTCCCATTTGCTTCTGCCATACCGAGAGAGCGGTCGCGGTTCGGCATCCTCGGCATAACCGTCCGCATTCTCGCCATCAAAGACATAGTCCGAAGAATAATGGACGAACGTCCTATCGAGCTCTTTTGCCAGTCGCGCAAGAAATCCCGGGACATCGGCATTGAGCTTCATCGCCTTGGCATATTCCTCCTCGTTTTCCTCGCACTGGTCAACCGCGTTGTACGCCACAGCGTTTATAATAACCGCTGGCGCATACTCACGGATCTTTTTTTCCGCCATAGAAAAATCCGTGAGATCAATTTCCTCATAGTCCCAACCCGCGACCTCATATCCTTCGTCCTCACGGTAAACGCACACGAGCTCCTGCCCGAGCATTCCCTTTGCTCCGAGAATCAAAACCTTCCTCTTTTCCATAGGCTAACGTTTCTGATACTGATTCTCATAATACTTTTCATATTCGCCGCTCTTCACGTTCTTCCACCAGGTTTCGTTCTCCTGGAACCACTCTATTGTCTGTTTGAGACCTTCTTCGAGCGTGACGGACGGACGCCAGCCAAGCTCTCGTTCTATTTTCGAAAAATCAATGGCGTAGCGGCGATCGTGACCCGCGCGATCCTTCACGTATTCGATGGAGCTTTCATCCTTGCCAAGCGCCGAAAGGAGCTGTTTCACAATCCAGATATTCGGTCGCTCACCATTCCCGCCTACGCAGTAGGTTTCACCGATCTTCCCTTGCCTAAGGACAAGATCGATCGCCCGGCAATGATCCGATACATACAGCCAATCGCGTACCTGCATACCATCGCCATAGACCGGCACTTTCTTTCCTTCAAGAAGATTGGTAATAGCGAGCGGAATAAGTTTTTCGGGAAAATGATACGGGCCGTAGTTATTGGAACAGTTTGAGATCGTGACCGGCAGATTATAGGTATGGAAATACGCGCGCACGAGATGATCCGACGAGGCTTTCGATGCGCTATACGGGCTCCGCGGATCATACGGCGTCCTCTCATTGAAGGGCGCGTCATCCAAACCGAGACTGCCAAAAACCTCATCGGTCGAAACGTGATGAAAACGCTTGCTGTGTTTTTTTGCCGCCTCAAGCAAAACGTACGTCCCCCGCACATTGGTTTCGATAAAAGCGCTCGGATCAAGAATGGAGCGATCGACATGCGACTCGGCCGCAAAATGGACGATCGCATCGCACTCGGCCACGAGCGGCTCGACAAGAGCGGCGTCCGTGATGCTGCCCTTCACGAAGCGATACCGCGGATCATCTTTCCACACCGCGAGATTCTCGAGGTTACCCGCATAGGTCAGGAGATCGAGATTGATCACCTCGTCCTTTGGATACGTTCCAAGGATAAAATGAATAAAATTGCTCCCGATAAATCCCGCCCCGCCAGTAACAAGTATTTTCATAATTTGTTCTAATTTTATAAATCTCTCTTTTCATTCAGCCAGCAACCTTTCGAAGAATCACTCGTAAGATCCAGCGCGTCTTACTCGTTACGCTTTCGTCCTCGCTCTCTGCGATGAATCCATCGCAGAACCGTGCCCGCTCGAACTCCAGAGTCTCTTTGAAAGGTTCTGGTTTCAGAAAAAAATTGGTAATAAAAAGCCGCGACCCTTCCAGTATATCAGATACCAAAAAGCCGCGGCCAAAAAACGGTCAGTACTCTTCGCCGAAGACGAAATCAGTAGCGATCCCACTTAAGAGCGGAAGTGCTGCATCTTTGGGAGAGACGAGGGGCGTGATATCTTTCGGCCACGCAATCCCAAGTTCAGGATCGTTCCAAAGGATGCCACGATCCGATTCCTTGTGGTACGGATTCGTCACCTTGTACGTGAAGAGCGTATTGTCTTCGAGCGCGAGGAAGGCATGCGCGAATCCGGCCGGGATCCAGAACTGAGAATGATCCACTTCCGAAAGTTCGACCATCACATACTTGCCAAATGTCGGCGACCCAGTACGGATATCAAGCGCCACATCGAGCACGCGGCCACGCAAAACTTGTACGAGCTTCCCCTGCGCGAACGGTGGCGCCTGATAATGGAGCCCGCGCACCACGCCCCGACGCGAATGCGAGACATTGTCCTGCACAAAACGTTCCGCCGGAATGCCCAGCTCCTGATATCTTTTCAGACTGAACGACTCGAAGAAATATCCCCGATCGTCGATGAAGACATCCGGCTTCAAAAGAACCGGTCCTGCAATTTCAAACCGCTTGGTTTCCATAGGTACTCCCTCCAAAAAAATCACAGAACGGCCCTATCCTATCACGACAGCCGGAAAAAGAAAAGTCCCCGGAAATTCCGGGGACGATGATATTCTCTTACAATTGGATGTCATTCATCACGTCATCGAGAGTTTTCTTCTCCTCGACCGGCCGTTCAGTGCGCGGCGGACGTTCGGAACCTTCCGGTTCGTTGATCTTGAGATTGACGCGAGCGTTATTGCGGGCACCGATCACCCGAAGCAATGTACGGAGCGCCTTGGCGGTCATTCCCTCGCGGCCGATCACCATTCCCATATCTTTTGGGTTGACGTCGAGCGTGATGAGCACTCCCATTTCATCAATCTTCCGTTCCACCTTCACATCATCGGGATTATCCACGAGCATCTTCACGACATACTCGATGAAGTCCCTGTCCTTCATATTGTCCGTCATAACACGTACACGTCACGGATTATCGGAATTATCGGAAAGAACAATCATTCTTTCCTCGGCTTTATCATAGTCCTTTTCCCAAAGCTGCGCAAGACATCTGTCAATCCTCTCGAGACGTTTTTTCTGTCAAATGATCTCCGTCCATTCCGAAGGTGGAGCAAACGGCTTCCGGCGCCATTCATCCGACTGACAACACAGGAGCGCCTTCGCATCGCGCGGATCGATAAGGAGTCCTTCGACAATTTTTTCCATCCGCATACCACGCGATCCCTTGATAAGAATGAGATCGTCCGGCCGGATCGTTTGAAGCAGCGCTTCGAGCGCCGAAATCGGATCTGGCATCCATAACACTCGCTTGCGGGCATAGCCGCGAGCGAGAAGCGCTTCGTGGAGCGATCGCATATGCTGACCGACCGTGAAAATGATATGTGCACCCGACGCCTCGATCACCTCAGCGAGTCCGCCATGCTCTTCCGTCGCATCCGCACCAAGTTCAAGCATATCGCCAAGAACGACGATTTTACGCGGGGCCATCAGCTCTTTCACGACGTCGAGCGCCGCCCGGACCGAAACCGGAGAAGCATTATACGTATCATCAAGAAGGAACGCCCCCTCCCGGCCGGGCAACAACCGAAGCCGTCCCGGAAGCGGTTCAAAACGCTCGAGTGCTCGAGCGATCTCCACCAAATTCATCTTAAGCGAAAGCCCGACGCCGATCGCGGACAAAACGCCGAAGATATGATGCTTGGCGATGATTTTCGGCAGACGTACCGGCACGCTCTTTCCTTCGACGGCCACCTTGAAACTGAATCCTTCCATTCGGCGCGGATCGCGATGGAAGAGAATATGATCGGCCCGAACCGATGCAGATTCGGAAAAACCGTAGGTGATGATTTTCGCCCGGGTACGTTCCTGCATCCGGATCACGTTCTTATCATCAGCGTTGAGGATGGCGTATCCGTTCTCTGGCAACTCCGCGATGAGACGTCCCTTCTCCTTGGCGATATTCCCGACCGATCCGAAATACGCGATATGGCTCGATGACACCTGCGTCACCACGCCGATATTCACCGGCACGAAATTGAGCAGATATTCCATATCTCCCGGCCGATCGATGCCCATTTCAAGTACGAGCACCTGCGGAAAACGGATCGGAAATAACATCGTTCCGGCCCAACGGAAAAACACGAGAAGCCAACGGAAAACCGACCGGCCGCCGCTCTTAGCTCCGATGATCGTGAGCGGAATACCGATCTCGTTATTCTGATTCCCTTCCGCGCTCCGAACGCGATAACTGGCCGAAAGCACAAGCGCAATCGCTTCTTTGGCTGAGCTTTTCCCAACCGATCCCGTAATACCAATAACAAGCGGTTGGTATTTCGCCAGTACCGCTTTCGCCATCGCGCGAAGTATCTTTTCCAAGCATTTCCTCTTATTCAAAGCCATAGAAATCATTGTTTCGGAGTAACTGTTTCCGTCGGTTCTACTCTGGCATACTCTAGCAGGAATCTCATAATCCGGCCAAATGTCGGGGCAGCGCTCGATTCAGCCCACTGCACACTCTTCGGATTGTCTATCTTAACCACGACAGCGAACCGCGGATCATCAAGCGGAGCGTATCCGGCAAATGTTCCGATAGTCATTCCTTCCTCATATCCCTTGGCATCGCTTTTCGCCACCTGAGCCGTACCGGTCTTTCCGCCGACCAGGTATCCGGGAACATCGGCGCGCTTACCGTGCCCGTTCGTTACCACGCTCCGAAGCATTCTACCGGCTGTCCGGGCGGTCTCTTCACTCACCACACGACGGATTTCTTCGGGAAGAACATCTTCCTCGGTGCCATCAGGACGAATGATGCGGTCAACGATATGCGGACGAAGCAGACGGCCGCCGTTCGCAAGCGTCGCATACGCATTCACAAGCTGGAGCGGCGTCACGGTAATCCCCTGTCCGAACGATGCCGTGAAAAACTGAATGTCGGAACGAAGATTGTCGAGATTTTTCGTATTGCCGGGAAGTTCGGCCGGCAGTGTCACTCCTGTCCGTTCCCCGAATCCGAACCGGCGCATATATTCGCCGAATGCTTTGTTCCCAACCAGTTTCTCAACGAAGATGACTCCGGTATTGATGGATTCTTCCAGCACCTTTGTCATCGTGCTCCGGCCGTACACCTTATCTTCCGAATTACGGATGGCATATCCGCCGATCGTGACCACGCCCGTATCGACATACTCCGTATTCGGGGAAATTTTTTCGGTCTCAATGCCAATCGCCATCGTAATCGGCTTCATCACCGATCCAGGCTCATACGCCGCACTGACGGCCGGATTCAGAAACACGGAATAATCCTCGACTTGCGAATAATTATTCGGATCGAATTGCGGAAACGATGCCATCGCGAGGATGTCGCCGTTCTTCGGATCCATCACGATCGCCGTCGCCCGGTCCGCACCATACTGTTCTGTCGCCTCACGCAGGATCTTTTCCGTCTCGTACTGGATCACGCGATCGAGCGTCAGGAGGATACTATCACCGTTTTTTGCCGAAACGACCGTGCGATCGGAAAGTGGGATCCAACGGCCACCAGCGTCCTTTTCCTGCGCCACGCTCCCCGTCGTTCCCCGAAGATTCCCGTCGAGCGATGCCTCGACGCCGTATCCGCCCGCACCGCCCCTCTCCCCGAGGCTGGCGAATCCTATCACTTGCGCCGCCAGCTCGCCGGCCGGATAATAACGGTATTTTTCCGGCAACAGCCCGACGCCATCAAGATCGAGTTCCTTGACACGCGCCACTTCTTCTTCGTTCAGGCGCTTCTTCACGATTTCGAACGGGTCATCGGGACGATCGAGTTTATCGCGGATCGGCCCGACGTCCATCCCGAAGATACGCGAGAGCTCAACGGCAACGCGATCCTTTTCCTTTATTTCTTTCGGTACGACATAGAGCAACTGATACTCG
This sequence comes from Candidatus Moraniibacteriota bacterium, assembly GCA_052034975.1. Lineage (GTDB taxonomy): Bacteria > Patescibacteriota > Minisyncoccia > Moranbacterales > UBA1568 > UBA1568. Next base: position 47,869 of record JBPOIA010000001.1, on the reverse strand, counting down.
CGATTGACGGCAAGTGGATACCGTATCTCGCCGTCACGCATAAAGATCTCCCCACGTTCAGCCGACAATTCCCAAAAAGCGTTGTGCTGATCTTCCGCCAGCGCCAACCATTTCTGATAGGAAACCACTTGGAGGAAATAGAGCCGGCATATGATCATCGCTCCTCCCAGGACGATGACTATCGCCAATCCGTATGTTCTAAAACGCCCTTCTTCTTCCATTCCTCGCTTCCTTTCCGGTCGTACTCGAACATTCCTGGAGCTCTGCATACGCGTAGAGTACTTATCCGTAGAAGCGAATCATCGCTCCCATTATCATCTCAGGGCTACCGGTCCACGCTCCTCGATATATCGTATGTCTCCCAGTTTCTTGAGTTGAAGCTCCCCGCTCGATGCTTCGATACGATAGAGCGAGCGAAGATCGGCTTCGGTGATCCGAAATTCTGCGTTTTTCTCTTTCAACCGGGCAATCTCTTTTTCCAACGTACGCATATGATATCCTTGCACTGCGCTTTGGTTCACCGCATACAGATACCCGCCAGCGGCGACAAAAAGCAGTGTCAGGACGCCAAGCGTGATCATATGCACGGAGCCAGGAAGGCCATGCCCAAATACCGATTTCATCGGACGCGCTGAGAGCGCTGATGGATGACGAGAAAGAAACATAGATTGTTTTTGTTTTTTGTTTTTCCTACACCTTTTCGGCGATGCGCAGTCGAGCACTCCTCGCTCTCGAGTTTACCGCTCTCTCCTCTTCGCTTGGAATGATCGGCTTCTTCGTAACCACGCGGAGTCGCGCGGTATGCCCACATCGGCAAACAGGAAATCCTTTCGGGCAGATGCAGCCCTGTGCCGCCTCCTGAAAAAACCGTTTCACGATGCGATCCTCACCGGAATGGAACGTGATGATCGCCAAGCGTCCTCCCGGCAGAAGCCATTCGATCGCTTCCTCCAAAAACCGCTTGAGATGCTCGAATTCGAGATTCACCGCGATACGGAGCGCTTGGAACGTCTTGGTCGCCGGATGGATACCACTTCGGAAACGCATCGCTTTCGGATACGACTGCTCCACAAGCGAAGCGAGTGTCCGTGTTGTGCGGATCGGTTCCTGATCCCGCAGTTCAACGATAGCCGATACAATTCTCCTCGCATACGGCTCATCACCGTATGTCCGAAGGATGCGCTCGATCTCGTCTGCGGGATATTCGTTCACGATCCGTTCGGCAGTCAGATCCGTCTCCTGATCAAGCCGCATATCGAGCGGTCCATCTTTCCGGAAACTAAACCCTCGCTTCGCATCTTCGATCTGATCCGACGAAAACCCGAGATCCGCGACAATCGCAGCGACCCGCTCCCCTCCTAGGGGTCGGAGCGTGTCGCCAAGCATCGAATAATTTGCGCGTACCAGTCGAAGTGAACCGTCTTTCAGCGCCTGCCGAACGAACCGGTCAGCGTCTTCTTGAAAACGCTTGAGAGCGTGCACATCGGCATCGAAAGCGACGATTGTCCCGCCGGGCGATACGGCTTCGAGCAATGCGCGCGCAAACCCGCCGCCGCCCAAGGTCGCATCCACCGCCTTCACCCCTTTTGTAAGGTGCATCTCTTCGAGGGTCTCTTTCAACAATACCGGGATATGCCTAGTCATAATTCCTCATTCCCAATTTCCAATTTCCAACAAAATACTCGCTTTCCTTATTCTTAATGAAGTATTTTTATTTTTGTAAGAAATTAGATATTAGGTATTAGAAATTTTTTAATAAATTCCCAGTTTTCCAAGATCTTCCGCAATTTTTCCAGTATTTTTTTCCGCCAAACTCTTATACCGGTTCCATTTCGCCGTATCCCAAATTTCCAAACGATTGAAAAGTCCGACGATCGTCACATCTTTCTTCAATCCGCCATCCTGTTTCAGGTATTCCGGCAAGAGAACTCTCCCCTGGCTATCGAGCTCTACATCCGCTGCGCCGGCAAGCATCACGCGGATAAAACTGCGCGTGCCGGATTCTCCGACCGGCAGCGTCCCAAGTTTTGACGCGAGTTCTTCCCACACCCTGACCGGATATACAAAGAGACAACTGTCGAGACCACGCGTCACGACCACTTTGTTTCCCAATTCGCCACGGAACTTCGAAGGAAGCGCCAGGCGTTTTTTTGGATCGATCGTATGTTGATATTCTCCGATAAACATAGGCACGAAACGACGGTGATGTGAAATTCCCCACTTTCACCCACTTTATATAACATAAACCCATTCTATTCCACCGATCGACAGACGTCAACACAATAGTTATCCACCAAAAAAACGGCTTGATGAAGCCGTTTCCATATCTTTTGAAAGAATACTTACACTCTTTCGAGAACTTTCAATAAAAGTCTGATGGGCGTGCCAGCCGATCCGGCAGCAAGAAATTCGTCCGGAAGCGCGGTCATTCGCGGCGCGATATCAAGATGTACGAACCGGTACGCATCGTCGACAAATTGTTTCAGAAATACTGCCGCCGTTATGGCGCCGCCAAAGCGTGTCTTTCCGATATTCGCGATATCGCCAAATGTCCCTTTGATTTCCTGATCATATTCTTCCCAAAGCGGCAGCGGCCATACGTAATCGCCGCTCTCTTCGCCAGCAGTGCGGAACATCGCTTCTAGCGTTTCATCCGCCGTAAAAAGCGCAATCGCCCGTTCTCCGAGCGCGACCAAGGCTGCACCGGTAAGCGTCGCTACATCGATTACAAGTGCCGGCTTGTACCGTTTGGCATAATGGAGTGCATCCGCAAGAATGATGCGTCCTTCGGCATCCGTGTTCCGCACTTCGATGGTTTTTCCGGACATCGATCGCAGAATATCGCCTGGACGGTAACTTGATCCAGACGGCATATTCTCCACCGCCGGAACCAGCGTCACAATATTTTTCGGTATGCGTAAACGCGCGGCGGCAGCAATCGTATGAATTACGGCTGCGCCACCAGACATATCCATATTCATCCCAAGCATCGCGTCATCAGGTTTCAGATTGATACCACCCGTATCGAACGTCACGCCTTTCCCTACCAACACGATCGGTTGCTCTTTTTTCTGAGCCGCACCAAAATATTCGAGAATGATGAATCGCGGCTTACTTGCAGAACCCTGGCCAACACCGAGCACGCCGCCCATTTTCAATCGCCGCATCGATGACTCATCCAGCACGGAAATTGAAACCGGCAATCCCCGCAGAGCGTCTTTTGCGTGCGCCGCTAGACGCTCCGGTGTCATTTCACCGCCCGGCATCGTTGCGATGCGCCGTGACCGGTTCGTTTCTTCTCCGATGACGATGCCCCGGCGAATACCAAGACGCATCTCCCGTCCGAACGCGCCAAGAAGCACGACTGTCCGCACCTCTCCAAAACCTTCTTTCGGCACTGACAGGAAATCGCGAAAAGAAAATTCTGCCATCAGACAATTGACCGTGATAAGCTCAGCCAAATCGGCATCCGATATCCTAATATTCGGAAAACGGAATTGGCGAATATCGAGAACGATCGTCGCCTCTTTCTTCGCCAGTGCTTCACGAATGATGCGCCGAACCAACAGGATGAGTGTGCGTCGCGTCATTTTTTCCGCCGCGACCGTTCTGAGCGAAAGCGTATGACGGCCGGAACGCTCGAATAGGACCCCGTCTTTTTCGTCCACTCCAAAACAAACGGAAAGCGCACCTTTTTTCTGCCAATACGTGACTGTCTCCTGAGAAAATCTGATATCCATATACGAGTAGGCTTCTGTGTAAGAAACCCCATTCTATCACCCCTCTTCATTTTTGAAAAGAAAAACCGGAGACAAAGATTCTTGTCTCCGGGTGAATAATCGCCGTTCGTCCGCTTACGTGAGCGAACCGGCTTTATTGATGAGATCGCCGATACCGGCATAGATTTCGCTATGCTTCTGCAGAAGCTGTTCTCTCTTATCCGGCGCCTGCCCGCCGATCCGTATCACGCAGGCAAGGGCTTTTCTGGCATACACCGCTTGCTTGAGGTCTCCGTTTTTCAAAGCTTGTTCCGCCTGCGCGATAATTTCTTCCGACATTTCCTGCTCCTCTCTCCGAAACAAAAAAACAAAAACGGCCGATGTGGTCGTTTACGCCAATGCGTCAGAATGTTTCCCTGACTAAAGAAGGATACCGCTTTTCGGAAACGATGTCAAGAAAATCAATCATCCTTCCCGTCGAACGCGATGTATTTCCGCCCCCGAAGCCGATCGGGAAAATATTCCTGAGCCGCTTCCGCCGCATTTTTGTAGTCGGGCGCGTATTTGTATCCTCGGCCATAACCGAGCTCTTTCATCAGCTTGGTCGACGCGTTGCGGATATGGAGCGGCACCGGCTCATTCGGAAATTTTGCCACATCTTCTTTGACTTTTCCGTACGCAACATAAAGCGCGTTTGATTTTTTGGATTTCGCAAGATAAACGACCGCTTGTGCCAAATGCACCTCGCATTCCGGCATTCCAAGCATCTGACACGCCTGGAACGCAGCGACTGCCTGAGGCAACGCGAACGAATTGGCAAGTCCTACGTCTTCCGACGCGAAACGCACCAGTCGTCTCGCCACATAAAGCGGATCTTCACCGGCTTCAAGCATCCGTCCAAGCCAATAGAGCGCCGCATCCGCATCGCCGCCGCGCAAAGATTTATGAAGCGCCGAAATGATATTGTAATGCTCTTCCCCGCCCTTGTCGTAAAGGATGTGCGAACGTTTGACGGTCCGTTCGACTGTTTTCGCATCGATATGACTCGCGTGAAGCGCACAGGCTTCGAGCGTATTGAGCGCCGTACGCGCGTCTCCGCCAGATATCGCCGCGATAAAATGAAGCGCCGCGTCGTCAGCCGATACGCTTTTTCCGAAATGCGTTTCCGCATCCGTAAGCGCCTTCTTGAGAAACATTACGAGCGCTTCTTCGGAATGTTTTTCAAGCACGAGCACGCGCGTCCGAGACAGGAGAGCGGCGTTCACTTCAAAACTCGGGTTCTCGGTCGTCGCGCCGATAAGGATGAGCGTGCCCTGCTCCACGTGCGGCAAAAGAGCATCCTGCTGTGCCTTGTTCCACCGATGGATCTCATCGACAAAAAGGATCGTTTTTTTTCCGTTCGCCCTGTTCGCTTCCGCTTGTCCGATAACGGCGCGCAGTTCCTTTACACCGCTTCCGACAGCGGAAAGTTGGCGGAATTCCGCTTCCGTTTCGTATGCGATAAGGAGCGCAAGCGTCGTTTTCCCGCTTCCCGGCGGTCCCCAAAAAATAAGCGACGGAACCCGATCGATTGCGATCGCTTCGCGCAAAAAAGAACCCTCGCCCAAAACTTTTTCCTGTCCGATAAAATCATCAAGATTTTTCGGACGCATTCGTTCCGCAAGTGGAACATTGGCCTCTCTTGTTGTTGTCATAGGGCTATTCGTATTCCCACCGGGCAATGATCCGAACCGAAAACCTCCGGCAAAAGAAACGCTTCCTGTACGTGCGGACGAAGCTTCCCGCTTACCAATACATAGTCGATACGCCAACCGACGTTTCTTTCACGCGCGCGCTGCCAGTGCGACCACCAACTATAAAACCCGCTCCCTTGGTAAAATAAGCGAAACGTATCGACAAACCCGGCCTCAAGAAAATTCCGGAATCCCTCACGCTCCTCATTCGTGAATCCGTGTTTGCCTTCGTTTTCTTTCGGATGGGCGAGGTCATCAGGCGTATGCGCCACATTCAGATCACCGCAAAAAATCACCGGTTTCTGCGTTTCCAACTCCCGACAATACGCAAGAAACGCCGGATCCCATTTCTTATATCGCAACGAAAGTCGCGACAAATCGTCTTTGGCGTTCGGCGTATACACCGTCACCACAAAAAAATCCTCGAACTCGGCGGCGATCACTCTTCCTTCCGCGCACGGATCACCGTACCCGTCGTGCTCGAGACGGAATTTTTTTTCGATCGCCTCGGGAAAACCGTTCCGCACGGCAAGCGGTTTCTGTTTGGTAAAAATCGCCGTTCCAGAGTATCCCTTACGCTCGGCGGAATTCCAATATTCCCCGTATTCCGGCATATCGATTTCCGACTGCCCTTGGGCCGCTTTAGTTTCCTGGAGACACAGAATATCCGGCTGATATTTTTCGATAAACGGCACAAATAAACCTTTTTTATGCACCGCCCGGATACCGTTCACATTCCAAGAAAAGATGGTGATTGTTTTCTTCGACATATCGAAAGCATAGACCAAAACCATCCCTGCCGCAAGAAAAAACCGCCCAAGAAATTTTTGGGACGGTTCGCTTCTGTTCGTACGATGTTCAGTCTTTATCCTCGTACTGGTTGATCCGCACGAGGGCCAAGGCAAACAGCGTTCCGAGGGGGGACAAGACGAGATAATACGGCAAAAACTTCACGATAACATCGGTTATTTCCACTTTCTTCCTCCTCTAAAAGGACAATTGATTACCGAAACGTTTTTCCAACGTTCTTTTTATTATACACCAAAAATGACTCTTTGTCAACAATGATGGGTATCGACTGTAAACCCGCTCTACGACTGAATTTCTCTCACTTCGCTCGGTCGTAAATATCGAAAAACAATTCATTCAAGCCTTTTTCCATTTAAAAGTGACTGCATCCAGCGCCGAGAAACGGCGTTTTTTCTCTTCGATTGGAACATCATCTTTCATATGCTTGGTCGCAGCCGTGCCGGGGCGTGGACTGTACCACGCGATAAACGCCTTATCGAAATCGACACGCTTGGCAAGATCAATCGTCTCCTCGAACTGCTCTTTGGTCTCGCCGGGAAAACCGACGATGATGTCGGTCGTGAAACGGGCATCGGGAATACGTGAACGGATACGACCGATAAGCGCGAGATATTCGTCACGCGTGTACCAACGGTTCATATTCTTCAGGACTTCATCACTCCCTGCCTGTATCGGCAGATGGAGGAGTCGGTCGATATTCGGATGGCGCGCAATTGTCTCGATAAGCTCATCCGAAAAATCCCACGGATTAGAAGAGATGAACGACACTTTTTTGAGACCGGGGATATCCGCTATCCGCTCCAAAAGATATGGGAAGAGTGTCGGGATACGATGACGATTCAGATGTTTCACCATCACCGGCTTCACCCTCTTGCCGTCAGGCAGTTCGTATTCCTCACCTTCTTTTATTTTCTCCATCAAAAAATCCGCACCATACGAATTGACGTTCTGACCGAGAAGGAGCACTTCCTCATATCCCTCTTCCGCGACCCGCTTCGCTTCGGCCACAATATCGTAAAACGGCCGCGAGCGTTCTTTGCCGCGCGAAAACGGCACGATACAAAACGCACAGAAATTATTGCAGCCGTTGGAGATGACAATGGAAGCCATCTTTCCCCTGGCGCGCTTAGGCACGTGCTCGAAACCGACTTCCTCCATCGGAAGGAATTCCACATCCGGCAGTCGTGACGTGAGCCGCTTCATCATCTTTCCGCCCGGCACGCGCGCGGCGGCGCCGATAAGACAACCGGTTACCACGATACGCGGAGCTTTCTTCCCCAGGCGTTTCCGCAGACTCTTGATCATTCCATATACCTTCTCTTCGGCCCGATCACGGACGACACAAGTATTCAGGATAAGCATATCGGCGTCTTCCAATTTTTCCGCACGCGTAAAACCACGCGATTCGTACAAACTCGCAAGGCGTTCCGAATCCGCCACGTTCTGCTGACATCCGAATGTGTGGATGAAATACTTTTCAGGCATACTATTCCTTTATTTCTTCCTTCTCCTTGCCGATTATCAGCTGTCCGCAGGCGGCGGCGATATCGTCACCCATCGAACGCCGCCTCGTGACATCGATACTCGCGGCGAGAAGTTGTTCTTGAAAACGCGCGAAGTCCCCGGGGAGACTTCCCTGGTACGTGTCACCCGTAAAATTGTACGGGATGAGATTGATGCGGGCCTTACCAATACGTCGCGCGAAACGGATGAGCGCCTCCGCATGCCGCTTTGTATCGTTGATGCCAGAGAGCATCACGTATTCGAACGTGATGTGACGGCGCTTGCTATCGAACTTTTGGAGATATTTTTTCGCCCATCCGGCCAAGTCGTCGAGGAATGCATCGAACGAACTCGGCATCATACGCTTACGCGTCAAGATATCCGCGCTATGGAGCGATACCGCGAGCCGCACCGGCGGCCACTCGGGATCATCGAGAAGATGATGAAGCATCGGTATAAGTCCGACCGTGGAAACCGTGATTCGGGTCGGCCCGATATCCGTATAAGCAAGGATGGTCCGCAGGGCCTCTTTCACGTTATCATAATTCGCGAGCGGCTCGCCCATTCCCATACACACGATATTGCTGATGCGCTGCGGCAACATTGGTCGGCCGCATAAGAATTCTTTCCAGAACCGATACTGGTCGACAATTTCGTCAGCGGAAAGATTGCGGGAAAATCCCATCATCCCAGTCGCACAAAACGTGCAGGCCATCGCACACCCTATCTGCGACGAAACACAAACCGTAAAATAACCGCGGGCGTTTTGCATCAACACGGTTTCCACGCGTTTCCCGTCCTCAAATTCAACTACCGCCTTATAAGTGTCTTTTTTCGCGCTTTCAAGTACTCGTACGGATCGAAGTGAGAGCCAACGTAATTCCCGAGAAAGTGTTTCGCGCATTTCGAGCGGCAAAACAGAAATATCCCCGAAACCAAAACCGGTCGAGGAAAAGAACGCTTCTTCCAGCTGTTTCAACCGGAACTTTGGCGCATCGGGAAACAGCGCTTTGAATTGTGCGATACGGGATACTGACACCATAGACAGGTACTCTACCCAAAATCACGGAGGGCGTCAATAATCCCGGCCGGTAAAGATGTTCTTCTTGATCGCTGGAGGTTCTTCGTGCAAAGTGGCCCGGCGCTTCATACGCTCGACGACATCGTAAAACTTCGCTTCCTTGAAATTCGTCTCGCGAACGTAAGAATCAAGGAATTTCTTCTTCTGTTCGTCGTTCCAGGAATACTTATGGAGACTGGCGTACCACGCCCACGTCCCAAAGCCAAGGACGATCAGGAAAAGGGCCACCAAAAGCAGCTTGTAATGACGATACCAAAAATAGACCGCTTTCTTCGCCGAAAATTTATTCTGCCAGTCCGTTTTTATAGAAAACATCTTCATACGTTATTCTTTTTTTTCCACATACACTATCGTATCGAATGTCGCTTTCAGCAGATCCTTCTTTTCTTCCGTCAGAATCTTCTCGGCCGGCACGGCGTTCTCGCCCGTCGGTGTCAGAAGAAACGGGTTGATGCCGGAACCGGACAACGCTCGCCCAGAACCCTCTTCGCTTTCCTGGCGCATATCCACGCCAACGACGTCTAGACCGAACGGGAGTGTCTCCATCCGATGCAGGAAACGAACGATATCCGCATACTCTCCGCTCACCGAAATACCGAGGGAAAGATACCGATCAAATGGCAAATTTCCCAAAATACTCTCGTCCTTCTCGACATTTTCATCAGTCTCGGTACCCTTCTTGACCGAAGTCTGCTTGGCCGGTGATTTCTTGGCATCGATGATGCTCCCGTTTTCCTTCGAGGAAATCTCTATCGTTACTCCCGTTTCTCCAGCCAATCGTTCGAGCGTCTTGATGAAATCAACGATATGCTCTTCTTGGAGCAGTATGTCGAGTGCCCCCTCATCGGCCATAATAGCTTCGAACTGTTTCGAAAGATCCGGAAGCTTGGCAATCTGCCGGTCACGATTCTCGCGACTGGTATAGAATTTTTGGATATCGTCCATCTTCTCGCGAATAGAACCACGCAACGGCAGGATGGCCAACCACAAGAGAAGCGCCATCACGATACAGAGCGTCCCCATTGCGATCAGCGGAAAATGTTTTTTGAGAAGCGGATGCATATGATTATTGTTTCTTCAAACATTCGGATTTCACGGAAAAATCCATCTGAAAATCGACATCTTCCTGCGAAAACAGATTGGAAATCGGCATATTGACGCTCTTCACACACGACGATCCTTTCAGGTTGGATTCGAAGAGAAGGAGATCGTCGCGCCGAGCGGCCGTACCGGAAAGTAGGATCGTATAATCCTTCGAGCGCAATTGATCGACGCGAATACCTTCCGGCAAAAGCTGGTCAAGCAAGAGGAATGCCTCGGTAAAATAGAGATGCGAATGCCCGATCCGGATCGCGGTATCGACCATCTCGTTCGTCTCGCGAAATTTCTTCTCGTACTGACTAAGTGTCTTTTGTTGGGCGGACGAAGTAGTACCGTCGATATTCGCTCCGATTTCCTGAAACGTCTGCAATTGGAAGCTCAGGATGAAAAAGATCCCGAACAAAACGATGAGATAGAAACATTCCAAACAGAACAGGAGGAATGTTTGCCACAGCAAAAAACGGAAATACAGGCTGCGCTGTATCGCCTCTTTTCGTTCTTCCGGCAAAAGATTAAGCAAAGTCTTCATATTCGTCAAGTCCGCGTAATGCGAGTCCGATAGCGGTTGAATACTGCACCGAATGCCTCCGATCGATGAGCGGCAGCTTTTTTCCCAGATTCACGTTCACCCAGGGATTCCCCGACTCGACCGTCCGCCCGAGCCGGCGCGACATATACGGCAAGAGGCCATGCATATTCGATCCGCCGCCGCACAGGATAATCGAGTCGATCGTTTCGGAATATTTGAGGTTCGTCAGATAGAAATCGATGGATTTCTCGATTTCCACTGCCATATTCTCAAGCACCGGCTGCGCAGCTTTCAGTACCGGACTCTTGAGCGCAAGTGATCCTAACCCGTGCTTGATCTTCACCTGTTCGGCTTCATCGAACGAAAGATGCATCGACTTGGAAATCGCGTCCGTAATCATCTGCGAAGAGAGTGGCACGCTCGACGTAAAACACGGCGTGCTGCCGATAGCGATCAGAAAGCTCGTCCGTCGGTCGCCGATATCCACGATAAGCGTCGTATTCTTCTCATTCTTTTCCGGAAGTAAGCTCCGTGCCTGTGCGATGGATTCCGTTTCCAGTCCCACCACTTCGAGTCCGGCACCGGACAGTACCGTCTGGAACTGGTCCACCACGCTCCGCGCCACCGCCACAACAAGCACACTCATCTTCCCTTTTTCCTGTGTCAGATTGAGATCGAGAATCTCCCAATCGTAATACACCTGATCGAGCGTGAGCGGGATATTGGCCTCGATCTCCCATTTGATCGCCTCTTTGACCTCGTCTTCCTTCATTTTCGGCAGCGAAACGATACGCAAAAACGCCTTGGTCTCCGGAAGCGAGCAGATGACTTTGCGCGTCTTGATCCGTTTCGGCCCGGACTTCTTCAAAAGTTCCGCGACGGCATTCTGCACGACGGACGGATTCATAATTTCCCCATCGATAACACTCCCAGTTGGCAGCGCCACCGAACCGAAACTCGCGATGGAATCTTCTTTACCGGTCCGATCAAGCCAAAGCGCTTTGATCGAGAGATCGGAGAGATCCAATCCGAACGAACTGGGAAACAAATCGAATATTTTCTTCTGCAACAGGCCCATTTTCTTTTTCTTTATGTTTCTTTCCTTTTCATCATATCACGCCCTGACTCTATTTCTCCTCCCACAGATCCATCTCGTATTCCGTTCCGACCGGAAAATACGGCGGCGGACAATAGAGAAGATTATTGTCGTAGTAGAGGTTGCGCGTCTGATATCCCGTGCCGTCCGTCCACGCAAACCCGTACCGCTGATTGCTCGCGATCGCGCCATTGACCGTGATCGTATCGCGCACCGATCCGCTGCCGGTATAGTGCGCCCGACCCACACGTCCCGTCTGAGCCAAAAGCGCACCGTCGATATACAAATCGTCCTCGCTGCTCCGCGGGATCTCGACATCTTTCTGTCCGATGATACCCAAAATATCGGTACAATCATAGCTCGTATAGCGGATATCCTTGGCGATATGCATCGTCTTCTGCGACGCTGAGATCACGTTCGCGGCGACGATCGTCACACGCTTGCCATCAATCGCGCCTTCGAGCCAGATATTGTTCTCCACATAGATTACTCCTTCGTTCGGAATCGTATGCGTCGCCCAGCTTCCGCTGTAATTGATGATATCGTTCGTGGAAGCATTGAAGCTCTGCACTGTTCGGATTCGAAATGTCCCGTCCGTCCGCAGAATGATGTGTCGCCCCTGATGAGCATTATCAAAATAGAGACTCCCGTTCGTCCCAGCCACGGCTTCACTCTTCATATAGTTCAAGTCTCCAAGCACGCCGTTGAAATCCGTCGCAGCGACCGGAAACTGCCGGCCGCCCTCGAACACGTCCGAGCGATCAGGCACGGTATTCGGTGGTGCTTCGGCGGCACGGAATGAATTGTTCACACCTACTCCTGGCGGCGCGTTCACGTGTGTGTGCACGCCGAACTCGCTCGCGCCGGTATGATCGGGATCGTTATAGGTCGAGACGGCACTTGTCACGATATTATGTGCCACGCCGTCGAAACGGATGCCGTAATTGGAATGGATTTTCCCATACGTCTCCGTGCCTGCACCGAAACGGTTGAAGTCGTTCGAGAGCACGATGTTCTCGCTCCACGACGGCTTACGGAAGCGCACTTCGAGCGTCCGCGTGAGCGTTGGATTCTTGTATTCCCAGCCTACCGATCGCACGATAACGATCGTCGAACCGGTCGGTGGTGGCGTCACTTCGAGCCGGTAGCGACCGACACCCGCGCCGTATGGATCCTCGTATTCTGCCTCATACGGAGTCGCCACACCGTACGGATTGCCGTTCGTCCAAAAATCGTTGATCTGTGAAGCGGTTTTACCATCGACGTTATGCGCCAAATACCAGCGATAGAAATGGATACCGGCTTCGGCGATCTGGAGCGCCTGTTCACGGGAATGCACCTGCAACGCATATTTGGTCTGCGATACGACAAACCCAATGATCGCCGTCAGGATGATGGAAACCGCCGCCATAATAACAAGTCCGTAGGCGATGATAGAACCTCTCGCTTGAAAATATTTTCTATTCGTCATAATAGTTCAGGTTACGCAAATCGGCGAACGATTCGATATTGATGTTGTTCGGTGCGTGCACTGGATCGATATTCACCAAGAGATGGACACGGACCAGCCGGACCGAGCCAACACTCGATGGCGTCGAGAGTGGATTATTCACCGTATCCCCCGGGTAATTTTCATTGTAATAATAGAATGTCGGATCCGACGATTCGTTCACAACATAATTCGCGAGTATCGTTACGGTATCGTCTGAGGCCGGATACGAGATCGGCATCGTACCGACCGGATTCGTGACACCCATCAGGAGCTGGTCCGCGTCCTGATCGAGATAATAATGCACACGTTCGACGACACCATCGTCATCGATATCGGCGTACACTTTGAGATCGAAATCATCCGCTGCTTCGACCGGAAAATCACCATTGTCCGCTTGCTGCGCCTGCCGCAATTCGCTGATAATCTTATTGGTCGCCCGCGACGCGGCGGCCGATGCCAAACCTTCTTCCAGGATGAACTTGTTGGTATCCCAGCTCCGAAAAAACAGCAGCGTGAACCCTTCCATTCCGATCAAGAGAACGGCGATCGCAATCATCAGCTCCATCAGCGTCATCGCTTTTGCTGTCGTTCGAAGCATACGAGAAGGCATCAATTAGGAATCAGCCCGACCGCCTCTGTTTCCAGCGCCCCGTTCACGTTCACGGAACCGGTATCGTTTTGGAATCCTGTGGCGCTCACTTCATAATCATATGTGCCAGCAGAAAGCTCCGGAAGCGCTTCCGGAAAATACACGAAACCGTACTGGTCCGTCGTGCGTGTCACATCATACCCGAGCGTCACATTCGTCAGGTGTACACTCGCGCTGGATACGGGACTACTATCCGTGCTATTCGTCACCGCGAATTTGACCGATCCGATCGTCTTATCAAGCAGGATCATCTTCACCGTGATGCTCTGTCCGGCCGCCGCATCGAGAATATCACTTGTCGTTCCTTCGGGATCAAGCTTGTATAATTCGTAATCCGCTTCGGATTCCGAAAACGTGTATTGACCATAGCTTTGATCCGAGACGCTCTCTTCACCGGATGCGTCGGTCGTTAGACTCTGAACATACGAATACACCGGCGTTCCAAGTGTGACATCCGTCCCGAGTACGTATCCGCCGGAAAGAGAAAAATCGACGTTCGGAATATCGGTGCCGAACGGATCCTCGGAACGGATGGCGAGATTCACATACTGGTCTGTCACGATCGATTTCTGATTCAGGACACCGGGCGCCACGGATGCGTGCACATTGGTCGGGGTGTACGCGGATGTCGGATACGGCGGATACGTCTGCACACCGTAATATCCACTCTTCGAAACCGTCAATTCGTAATTCTGCGTCCCGACCGGCGCGCCCGGCAAAAGGATGTTTCCGGTGGCATCGGTCTGCGCGGTGATATCCACTCCTTCCGCACTATTCACGATATGCACCGTCGCGCTCGGAACGCCGGCTCCAGTGGAATCCAAAACGTTGATCGAAAGCACGCCACCGCCAGCCGATGTTTCCACACCGTTCGGAGAGATGTTACTGAAAAGCGACACCGTTTGGTCCGTCCCGCCGACACCCCAGGATACCGTCAACTTCACGCGCTTATAGTCGTTCGGTACCGTATCGTTCGGACTGCCGCCCGACGTCCCGTCGTACGCGTCGTCCACGTACTGCACGAACGTATGCACGTTGTACCGTACTGTATTCACACTGATCGTCTCATTTTCGATGATGTCTCCGGACGGGATACCGGTCGTCGTACCGATGCCATCGTAATCGATGCTCCGGATGATTTCCATCTTTTGGTTGGCAAGCGCCGTTGCGCCGAGGCGATTCTTCGACTCGATGATCATTCGGGTCCCGACGGCATATGTCTCCAAAAATACGACCGAAACCACGGCGAACAGAAAGAGAAAGACCATCGCCTCAATGAGTGTGAACCCTTTCCTGAAACAAGATTTTCTGTTCGTTCCCTCCATACGAAACCGCGTCATTTTATGTTTTCCAATACGCTATACATCGGCTGTAACATCGCCACCGCAAAAAATCCTACTGAACCGCCGATAAGGAGCATCAGGATCGGCTCGATGATCGAAGACATATTCTTCGTGATCTGCGAGACTTCCTCCTCGTAGAATTCTGCCAACCGCTGAAGCACGGTCTCAGTCTTGCCGGTTTCCTCGCCCACCTCGAGGATCTGCGTGAGCAAGATCGGGAAGATGCTTGGATACTTGGAAATGATTTTCGAAAGCTCGACACCCTTCTGAATTTCGGCGATCGCCTCATTGAGCGCATCCTTATAATAGACGTTCCCGAGCGTTTTGCTCACGATCGTAAGACCGCTCACGACCGTGATACCGCTCTTCAAAAGCGAGCTGTAAATACGGGCGAAACGCGCGCAATTCACCTTGATGACGATATTGCCAATAATCGGCATCCGCACGAACAGAAAACCAAAAAATCGCTTGCCCGGCGCCGTCTTGGCGAACATCCTGATGCCAATCACGGAAACAATGACAGCGCTAGCGCTCAAAAACGCATGTTCCCGGAGAAAATCGCTCAGCGCGATAATCGCCTGCGTCGTCGCCGGCAGCTCGACGTTCATATCCTGAAAAACGCCCGTGATCTTCGGCAAGATATAGACGAGCATAAGGATACCGATCGCAATCATCGCGACAACGATAACCGCCGGATAAATGAGCGCGCCACGAACCTTGGAAAGTAGGTCATTCTCCTTTTCCAATTGAAGTGCCAGGATGTCGAGCACCTCTTCGAGGTTTCCAGAGACTTCCCCGACATATACCATATTGGTAAAGAGCTCGCTGAACACGTTTGGATATTTCGCCAAGCCTTCGGAAAGCGTCTTTCCGCCCTGCAAATCATCAAAGACGTTCTCGAGGATGGTCTTGAACGTCTGATTGCGCGTCTGGACACTCAAATTATGCACGGCACGCGATATGGTGAGTCCGGATGATACCATCACGGACAGATTGCGCGTAAAGACCATCTTTTCCTTGAGTGGCACCGTCTTGAAACGATCGAAAAACTTGATATGGAGCGCGGTGCTCACTTCCGTTTCTTTGGCCGACGTCAACAAAAGCCCGCGGGCCCGCAATTCCTGTGCCAGCGCTTTTTCGTCTTTGGCCTCTATCTCGCCACCGGACGTTTCACCGCTCGCGATATTTTTGGCAGTATACAAAAATTTCGACATACCCCGATTTTTTTGGGTTTGTGTTTGTGGTGTCAGTATACCACAGATTCCCCTCGAAAAAGAAGCTTATACGCCGAGGCGTTCCTTGAATTTCTGAAAGATCTTCGGCCCACGCGGCGCAGGCAGAAAAATAAGCGTTCGGTCGGTCGTTTCGATCAAGCTTCCGCTCAAATGTGTCTTCTCGTTTCTCGCTATCTTCGCTTTCTGCCACGACGAGAGCCATCGTTCCAAATGGAAAAAATCGAGAATTCGTTCCATACTTCGCCGGATATTCTGTACGGGAGCGCTCTCCGGAACCGTCCACAAGCTCGGGATGGTGGTGAGCGAAAAATTCGGGCGGAATCGCCGCATCCAACGGTTCTTGATTTCGAATATCTGAAACAGACGAAAATTGAAAAGCGGGATCAAGAAACGGTATTCATGCGAGGAAAACAGATCTTTCGTACCGATTTCCAAAGCATCGTCGGTGATAAAATAATTGAGACAGACGCGGTCGCGTATCTTCTTCCCGTGGCGCCGTTTGCCAAGAAGGTGCAGGAATCCGGTCAAAAGCGTTCGTCCGATCCAAATCTTTCCCGACCGCAGGATAACGAACACATCCCAATCACTTTTCGCCGAACTGTGCTTCATCGACAAGCTCCCCGTCGCACCAATCATCCGTACATAGGGCACAGCGGAAAGGACATACGCCAACCGTCTGAGACGACGAAGTTTCCGGGCCGATCTCTTTTCCGCATTGATACGTTCGGCAAGAAGTGCTTCTTGGCCAGACAGGAAATACATTCCGTCTTTGGTCCTGATCTTTTGGGTGAGCGTATCCGAACAGAGTGCGCGTCGCACGTCGCCAAATTTCGCCGGCGAAACACCCTCTTCGCCGTCCGGAACAATCAGATGTCGCCACACCTCAAACGCCGTGAGCGGCATTCGCAGCACGTCGTAGTATGTGATGGTAGCAAGAATGTTCTTGGAAAGCTGGTAGGACATGCGATATATTAAAAATGAAATATCAAAAAATTTTTCATCTTTTTATTTTTGATTTTTCATCTTTCAAAGATATTTCGCCGTAAAGCTTTTCTTGCACGTTTTCAGCTTGCTCGGCGGACCCGCAAACACCAGCTCGCCACCCCTCTCACCGCCGTCCGGTCCGAGTTCGATCACAAAATCCGAAGCCGCGATGACATCGATATTGTGCTCCACGACCAAGACGGTATTGCCTTTATCGACCAAAGCTTCGAGCACTTCGAGAAGCCGCCTGACATCTTCGAAATGGAGTCCAATCGTCGGCTCATCCAGGATATAGAGAGTCTTTCCGGTCGACTTCCGGGCCAATTCAGTCGCCAGTTTGATACGCTGTGCTTCGCCGCCAGA
Source organism: Candidatus Moraniibacteriota bacterium (assembly GCA_052034975.1). Taxonomy (GTDB): domain Bacteria; phylum Patescibacteriota; class Minisyncoccia; order Moranbacterales; family UBA1568; genus UBA1568. The sequence continues at coordinate 30,231 of JBPOIA010000001.1, read as the reverse complement.
AAGATTGGTCGCGCTCTGCCCGAGCACCAGATATCCGAGTCCAACCTCTTCCAAAACGCGTAATTTCTCCTCGATCATCGGCTGGTCGAGAAAAAACCGGCGTGCCTCCGTCACCGTCATCCGGAGGATATCTGCAATATTCATTCCGCGGTAATCGATGGAAAGTGTCTTGCTGTTATACCGTGTCCCGTGACAAATCTCGCACGGCACATAGACATCCGGCAAAAGGTACATCTCGATCTTCTTAAGACCGCCTCCCTGGCAGGCCTCGCACCGACCGCCGCGCATATTGAAGCTGAAATGGCTCGCGGAATATTTCTCACGCTCCGCACCGGGTGTCTCCGCAAAGAGATCGCGGATCAAGCTGAACACACCCGTGTACGTCGCGGCATTCGAGCGCGGCGTACGTCCGATCGGATCCTGATTGACCGAGATCACCTTGTCGATGTTCGACAATCCTTCGATCTTCTTGTGTTTTCCCGGCTCGGTCTTGGCGTGGAAGAAATATTTGGAAAGCGCTCGCGCCAAAATATCGCGCACAAGGCTTGACTTGCCAGAACCGGAGACACCGGACACGGATACCAGCATCCCGAGCGGAATCTTGACATCGATATTCTTCAGATTGTGCTCGGACGCTCCGAAAATGGTCAATGTTTCCCCACTTACTTTGCGAGCATTCTTCTTTTCGGACACACACCGCTTACCAAAGAGGTATTGACCGGTCAGAAGCTTCGAACGCATCAACTTTTCCGGCGTACCGGCGAAGATCACTTCACCGCCCTCGCTTCCGGCGCCCGGACCCATATCGATGATGTAGTCCGCCCGCCGCATAATGGCAACATCGTGCTCTACGACGACGAGCGAGTTGTTCGCGCCACGCAATTCTTCGAGCGCCCGAATCAGCCGTTCCGTGTCGCGGCTGTGGAGCCCTACCGACGGCTCGTCGAGCACGTAGATGATTCCGGATAACCCTGATTTCATCTGGACCGACAGTCGCACACGCTGCGCCTCGCCGCCAGAAAGCGTATCGGCACTTCGCGAGAGTTCCAAATATCCAAGTCCGACTTTTTCCACCGACGAAAGACGCATTTCCATTTCCTGAAAAAGCGGGTCGATGAGTTCTTTCTCGCTCGTTCTAAGGAGTTTCTCACGAAGTGGTTGGAGAGCCTCCAAAAATTTTTCCACGGACAAACGGACCATATCGTCGATCGATCGGCCGTCCACAAGCACCGAAAGCGAGGCCGGTCGGAGACGCTTTCCCGTACATAAAGGGCAGAGCTTTGTAAGCATATAAGCTTCGATCTCGGCGCGCAGATGTTCCGAACGCGTTTCGTGATATTTGTGCTCAAGAAGCCGGATAACACCGGGAAACGCATTCTCTCCGTCTGATGATTCTCCAAACAGGAGCATATCGAGATGTTTGGCGGAAAGTTTTTTGATCGGGACATCGAGCGAAAATCTCAGTCGCTTGGCCGCATCGCGCAGCATCTGCATCGGTCCCTGACCCACGCTCCGGTCACTGTTCATCTTGCTCCACGGACGAATGGCGCCTTCGGTGATGGAAAGGCTCTTGTTCGGCACCACGAGATCCGGATCGAATTCGAGTGTCACACCAAGACCCGAGCATTTCTCACACGCGCCATCGGGATTATTGAAAGAAAAATGACTTGGTGAGAATTCCGGTAAATGCACTCCGCACGTCTCACACTGATACTCCTCGTTGTACGAGCGCTCTTCACCGCTGCCGTTTATACGCAACCGAAGCTTTCCCTGACCCACACGAAACGCCGTCTGGAGCGAATCGAGGACACGTTCCTTATCCGGCCGTTCAGTATTCAAGACCAGCCGATCGACCACGACCGCGATATCGGAATGATCCGTAGTCGATGCCTGCGTCGACGCTTCCGTGATCGGCACGATACCGCCCCGGAAAAAGACCCTTGCATATCCCCACGCATTCACGAGAGCGAGAATTTCCTGTTCGGTCTTTCCGGCAAACGAGGGACTTTCGGCCAAGAACATAAGCGGCGTCTCATTCGGCAAGAGGAGGATTTCGTCGAGGATTTCCCGCACACTCTTACGCGAGAGCTTTTGGCCGCACGACGGACAATGCGGAATACCTTCTTTGGCATAGAGGACGCGCAGATAATCGTACACTTCCGTCATCGTCCCCACGGTCGACCGTGGGCTCCGCGACACGCTCTTTTGATCGATCGAGATGGCCGGAGAGAGATTATGGATCGCGTCGACGTCCGGCTTCTCGAATCCATCAAGAAAATTGCGCGCATACGAAGAAAGCGATTCGACATACCGCCGATTCGCTTCCGCAAAAAGAGTATCGAACGCCAAGGAGGATTTGCCCGATCCAGACAGGCCAGTCACTACCACGAGCGCATCGCGTGGAATATCGACATCCACGTCTTTCAGATTATTGACGCGCGCGCCGCGCACTTCGATCACCGGTTTCTTTCCTGGCATATCCGGAAAAAAGATACAATCGTCTTCCAGTATACTCGGTTTTCCGCACGGTGTAAAGCGTCGCCTCAAAATCCCGACATCCCCCCCTCTTACCAGTCCACGCTCACCCCAGAAACTCCTTCTTCCGGCGCCGCTTATGGTACTCCAAAGCGAAACGATGCGCTTCGGCGTTCGCAAGAAGAATATCGTTCCGTATACCCGCGAATCCGACCGGCAGATTGAGGATATCTTTCGGCCGGTGTCGCGCGTCCTTCACCACGCCGACCAAGAGCGGTTTCACCTCAACATCAGAAAACATTTTTTCCGCTACACCGAGCTGAAGCAGCGCTCCGTCAGTTACCACGATATCGGGCACGCCCCATTCTGAATGATGCAAACGTCGCTTTAATATTTCTTCCAAAGCAGAAAGGTCGTTGCCGCCGTGCTTCCCGCGCAAGCGGAACATCCGGTACGCATCCTTGTCCGCCCGGCCGTTCGTAACAACTGTCATCACGCCAACATCCGCCTGTCCGGACAGATGCGCCACATCGTACGCCTCGATCCGGAGCGACTGCCGATTTCCGGCCGCCGTCCGCACCTCGTCCTTGATGAGCGCTATATCCTGGATATGACGGAGTCCAAACAATGTTTTCTTTATCTCTCCCGCCCGCTCGAATTCAAACGCACGCGCCGCCATATTCATCTCCCGTTCGAGGCGCCGTATGAGTATTCCCTTTTTGCCTTCGAAAAAAAGACGTATGTGGTTGATGGTCCGCGCATACTCGCGCACCGAAATCTCTCCCGTGCACACTCCGGGACAAAGTCCTATCTGTCTATTGAAACACGCTCCGGAAAGAATTTTTCCTTTTTGTTGACTGTTCGCCGCTTTTTGTTCGCTCTCTCCCGGCGCACACTTGTCACGATACGGGAAGAGCTTCCGGATAATCTTCATCGCTTCACGGAGCTGCATCCCGTGCGGAAACGGCCCGAACACGTATTTTGATTTTGGATTTCTGATTTCTGACTTCGGATTTTCTGAAAAAAGATCGCGTCCCCTCGCCATCAGTACTCTCGGGTATCGCTCGTGCGTTATCATCACATAATTGTAACTCTTGTCATCTTTGGCATCGGTATTGTACGGCGGTTGGTGCGCCTTGATGAGATTGGTTTCCAGAATAAGCGCTTCGAGCACCGACTCGGTCGACTGATATCCGATACGGCGCGCTTGTTCGAGCATCCGCACGATTTTCGGGCCGCGCGTTTCAGCGATATCGCGCGCGAAATAACTCCGCACCCGGTCGCGGAGCACAGTGGCTTTGCCAATATAGAGAATCTTTTTCCGAGCACCCAAGAAAAAGTACACTCCCGGTGTTTCCGGCAGCTTTTTCAGATCCGCAAGCGCGACGGTTTTTCCCCACAGTTTCGCCATAACATCCCCATTCAAGCACGCGGTTCTCCGCCCGGCAATATTGACTTTTTTGCTATTTAGGTGTATAATATAAGTTAATAAGGTTATTTCACAATTTTTTGAGAAGGAGGAGAAAGAATGGCTACTGCCACCACCGATACCGGTCATCTCCGTCAGATGGCCGATGAGGTCGCAATCCTCATCCGAGATCGCGGACTGGATTTTCGGACGGCTTTCAAGGATGTTGCTCACCGGAGAGGCATCTGGCACCACCAGAATGCCTACCAATATAATTACCACTTCCAGGCAGTGATGGAGAAAGTCAAAAAGAAGATCGGCCGGGAAGCGGTTAGTCAAGCCTGTCGGAAAAAACCGGCACCCCCTCCTCTCCAGAAAACGGATTTCAAGCGTCTCGCAGGGAACGACCGCGACGACGATTGAACAGATTTCCGGCTCCCGCCCGCGTCCCCTGCGGGCTCACCTCCCTACGGAGCCGGACCTTTGCGCCAGCGTACCTCTTTACGCGCTGGCGCTTTTTTTCTGCAAAAAGAAAAGGAGAGACGATCGATGTCTCTCCTCTGAATGTCGGCGGGTATCATTTCTTTGGCTTCTGTTTTTTTCCATTTCTGCCTCGATCGCCTCGATGATCCGGAAGCGGTGAAGCCATCTGATCGGAAAAGATATGTCGCGCAAGTGTCCGTCCCAAACCTGCCAATCGCTGATAGAAATTGAATCCGAACGCCTTGTTCCCCTGCTCGATCTCGTGCAGCCGGACGAGCGTTTCGAACGCGATCGGCCACACCTTGCGCAAAACGCCGTGGTTGTCATACAACTCGGTCCGTAGGCGGATCGAGAAGCGCTCCCTGAGGAATTCGTCCGCCTGCGGTGTGTGCGCCGCGACGAAGAATTCGTAGAGTGAATTGGTACGCGGTGGCGCGACGGCGTTTATTTTTCCGAACAGCGGAACGACCTTCCCCGAGAAACGGCCACTCATCTTCCTCTCCTCGGTCGCCGATCGACACTCTCGGATTTCCCTTCCAAAATCTTGGATGCGAACGTGTCGAGAAACCGCAACAGGTTATCGTAAAACTCCTGCGGATGCGCGGTATGGACCAGGAGCTCCTCCGGACTAATGACCCGCACCGAACGAAACATCCATCGGGCCTGGTGGTGTGGATGCTTCCAATACGCGCTTTCCTGCGGACCGTGCTCGGAAATGCCGTACTTTTTCAGTTTCCCCTTCTCTTCCGTCTGTCCGGCAAGAAGCGGATGCTTAGCGTACGAGAAAATCTTCCGTACCGCGAGACTGACCTCTTCTTCCTCGAACATCGCGCGGATACGCGATGCCACGAGCGTTCGAAGTGCCTTGTCTTTTTGGGGATAATGAATATCCGGCGGCACGTCAGGAAGAACGATGGCCAGCCGGCGATCGTCGTCGTCCGGTCCAAGATGCCGAAGCACTTGCCGCACTTTTTCCGTAATGAGCGTTTCCATGACTTTCCCTCTCTTTCTCCGGTTGTTAAAGAAACGACATAAAACCATACCATAAGAACGGCCTTCCGTCAAACTGATACGGACAAAAAAAGATCCCATCGGAGGTTCCGGTGGGATCGAAAGAAGAACAAGGATCAGAGCATTTCGGCTGCGTGATCGGCGAGCCGCGAACGTTCGCCGCGTAAGAGCGTCACGTGACCGCCGTGCCGCCAACCCTTGAAACGGTCCACCACATACGACAATCCCGATGACCCTTCGGTCAGGTAGGGCGTGTCGATCTGCGCGATATTGCCGAGGCAGACGACTTTTGTGCCGGGACCGGCGCGTGTGATGAGCGTCTTCATCTGTTTCGGCGTCAGGTTCTGCGCTTCGTCGATGATGAGGTATTTCTTGATGAACGTGCGGCCGCGCATAAAGTTGAGCGACTTCACTTTCAGCCGCGAACGCATCAAGTCGCGCGTCGCAGCCTTCCCCCATCCATCGTTGATGCTCGATTTCACGTCATCGTGCTTCGTTTGAGCTGCGCCGCCATTCAGCACGTCGAGATTATCTTCGAGCGCACCCATCCACGGAATCATCTTTTCTTCTTCTGTTCCCGGCAGAAAACCGATATCTTCGCCGATGGGTACGGTAACACGAGTGAAGATGATTTCTGTGTACCGGCCCTGCTCCATCGTCTGCACGAGGCCGGCCGCGAGCGTGAGCAACGTCTTTCCCGTTCCGGCCTGTCCCGACAGCGACACGAAGTCGATATCGGGATTCATCAGCAGGTTGAGGGCAAAGTTCTGCTCGCGGTTGCGTGCCGTAATGCCCCAGATGCCGTTCTTGTTATGGCTGTAGTCCCGAAGCACTCGGAGCGTTGCCGTCCGTCCGACACATTCCTGCACGATTGCCTGGAACGGCCGGCTGCCATCTTGCCACACGAACTCATTGACGAGAAGTCCTGGACAGAGTGGACCGCGGATACGATAGAGCGTATGCCCATCCTCCTTCCACGATTCCATATCCTTGCCGTGCGTCGTCCAAAAATCCTGCGGCAGTTCGCGCGTTCCAGTGTACAGGAGATCGGTATCTTCGAGCACCTTGTCGTTCTGGTAATCCTGCGCGATAAGGCCGAGCGCCCGTGCCTTGATGCGCATATTGATGTCCTTGCTCACCAAAACGACCCGGCGGTCAGGATACTTTTCGCGCAGATGCATCACCACACCGATGATCTGGTTGTCGGCCTTCCCGGCAGGAAGTGTCGCCGGCAACGACCCGTTGATGGCATCGGTCTGAAAGAACAGGCTGCCCGTCGCCAAATTGTCAGAAGAATCTTTGAGCAAGATACCGTCACCGATATGATGCTCGGCTTCGCCGACAACGGAATCGAGCGTCCGACTCGCCTGGCGCGCGTTTCGCGACACTTCCGACTGGCCCTTCTTGTGATTGTCGAGTTCTTCGAGCGTCATCATCGGAATGAAAACGTCGTTCTCCTCGAACCGGAAGAGGCTCGTCGGATCGTGCATAAGCACGTTGGTGTCGAGGACGAAGAGCTTCGGCTTCATCTGCTCCATCATTTTCCGGACAAGCTTCGATGGAGCCGCCTTCCGCTGCTGACGGACGTTTTTTCCGGCGGGTTTCTTCACTAGCTGCTTTTTCACGATGCTTCTCCTTGTCTTCGGATTGTAAAAGAAACTACAAAAGAACCGCGATAGCGGTTCCTCCCGTTCTTCTTATACCCCCTGGCTGGAAAAATGGCAAGTTCCCGACCGCTACGAAAAGCGCCGTCCTCAGTGCAAGACTTCCCGCACGTGATCGACCACTTTCTGCGGCGTCACGAGCGACTTGATGAGATAGAAGCGCGTATCGAACTTTCCGACCGCGCGAAACGCATCCTCGTTATCGATATTGCTCATCACAATGACCGGGATATGGCGAAGCGTATCGTCATTCCTGAGTTCGGCGAGCACTTCTATTCCATCTTTCACCGGCATCTGCAGATCGAGAAGGATAATGTCCGGCAGATGTTCACGAATGACGCGGAGCCCTTCTTCGCCGTTTTGCGCGGCCATCACGTCGAATCCCTCGTGATTGAGCTTCACGATATAGATTTCGCGGATATGATCGTCATCGTCGATGACACAAACTTTTTTCTTTTTCCATATTTCATCGTTCATACGCCTTCTTTTTATTCGTCTTTTTTATCGTGACGCATAAGGAACATTTTCATCTAAAAAATGGCTAGCACAAGCCTCGTTCGCACAGAAAAACGTTCTATGCTATGCTTCCAATGAAAGCCTTCAGAACAGCAGGCGAACCGCCTTCTCGGCGGCCGATTGGGACCCACTTGGATTACAGGGAAAAATATTTTTCCGACACTATTATCCCGGGACCCAGAACCACCTGCTCGCATTGAGGGCTTTTTGTATGTCTCAATTATAAAAATCCTGATCGCCGGAGAATCGCGCGCGCCACGCGAACGCGTTCGTGGATATGTATACCAGAAGCGAGATGACGAGGAGCGCGACCCGGTGCTCGTGATCGATGCCTGTCTGCTCAATGACTGGAAAGACGATGAGATATGCGAGAACCGGAAGAAGGACATCCGTCAACATATTCCAGAAATACTCCGAGATACGGAGCCACATCTCGAAGCATTCCCATAAAAAGGCGATGAGAAGAAGCGCGGCGAGCGTCTCTGAGAACGGCAGCGAAAACACGATCGCAACCATCGCTACCACGATGCCGAACAAAAAATGCGGCACCGACCAAATGTCGAACAGTCGCCCGGATTTCTTGATGAACGACGAGAGTGATTTCATATGTCCGTTTTCTTTTCCGGAAGCCGTTTCAGAAAATCTTCCACGATATCTTTGAGCAGCATCGCGTCTTCGGTATTCTCGATCGAACGGAGCGTATCGATCTCGACTAAGAGCTGCCGGAGCGTTTTTTCCTCGCACGGAATAACGCCGCGCGTCATATAATCAACGATGAGCGAGATATCGCCCATCCGCGATTTGCGCACGTCGTCCACACCGCGCGTCTCGGCCGGCCAGTTGGGCCCAAGGTCAAGCGTCTCGGCGATCTCGTGCGCGTAGCGCTCCTTGCCCACCTCATCCATATCGGAAGCCTTCGTTCCGGTCTCGATACGTTTGAGATGTTCCCGGGTTTTTTCAAGCTCCTTCTCAATAGAAAATCGTTCCATACAATTGCTCTTATTCCGATACCTCTATTATACCCTACCTCTCGCGAACAGCCGATCCGGAACCGTCTTCTTTGAAATTCGGTCTCCTCGACAGGAAAAAGGCTCCCGTCGCGACGAGCGCGCCCAACGTGTCGGCCAGCATATCCTTCTGCGCATCCCAGATATCACCCTGGCTGCCGAGATACGCCGCACCAGCTTCGGGCGCCGCACAAACAGCAAAGATCCATTCGACAAGTTCGTACCCCATCGCGACGGCCGCAATAGCAAAAACGGGATACGTGAAAAGAAGGAGTCGATTTGCCACCAACCGCCGCGCCCACAACCATTCCGCCACCGCGAACGCATAGAATCCGACGGAGAAATGCGCGATGCGATCGTAATGATTGCGCTCAAAGCCGAAGAAGTCCGTCACGAGATCGAACGGTACCAAAGCGAACGTAAAATGCCCGCCGATCGTATGAAGATAAACGAGTACGAACAGAAGTGCGTAGGCCGTGTTCGAGAACCGTACACCCAAACGGTACAGTAAAAGAATGACCGCAATGATGATCCACACGGTGAGATTCTCCACAAACCACGTCGCGCGATCGATCGGATTGAACGCGAGCGTCGTAAACAATACCATATATCCGAAGAGGAGTCCGAGTAAAAATCTGTTTTGCATAATCATAAGAATTTGACGTTTCTTAATTCTCGCCGGATTTCCCGATGATCCGGCATCGTCCGTTCGACGAGCCGCCAAAACTCGTGCGAATGACTGAATTCCCCGAGATGGCAGAGTTCGTGAACGACGATATAGTCGCGCAGCCGCCCGGGGAGAAGCGCGATGCGGTAGTTGAAACTCAGGTTACCGCGACGCGAACAGCTTCCCCAGCGCGTCTTTTGGTTGCGGATGCTGATCCTGCCGACTGCGAAACCGTACGCCGTATTGAAATATGTCAATCGCTCTCCGACTAATGTGCGCGCCGTGTCGCGATGCTTCAGATATTCCCGCTGCTCCTGCCGCTTGGTCCGGTATTGGCGAAAACCGAAACGCTCGAAAAGCTCGAGTTTGGAGAGAAGCCATGCCGCTTTGTCTCTTAGGAATCGCTCGATAAACATCTCCTGCCACCCCACCGGCGCCGTCACGACTACCGATCCGTCGCAATACACCGCAAGTCGCATCACTCGCGTCTGGCCGCTCCGCCGCAGCGTATATTCCACCTTCTTCTCTTGCAAAGCAATTTCCTTTTTCATTTCATCTTGTTATCTTCTTTTCTTCGGTTTCGGCACAGGAAGCGCGGCCTCGGTAAGACGGATCAATTCCGAGAGCCATCCGCGGTCTTCGAGCATATCCTCGTCGATCACCATCGACGGCTTCGCTCCCGGATAAGCGTTCCCCTCCTTGTATCGGTCTCCGACGAACGCCTTTCCCGGTTCAGTAATCTTCACATAGAGCGTATCGTCGCAAACGAGCGCCACCACCTTGTCGCCGACATAGAGCGCGTACTCACCGAACATCTTGCGCGACCGCACACCCGGCACCTCCGCCAACTGATCCTCGATATATTCGATAGTCGACACCTTGGTGGACATAACCCGAGATATCACTTGAAATATTCCACTGGTTCATTCATAAATTTCTGTTTTGATAAAAACAAATACATTACCAAATTTTACACACAAATCACGTAGTGGAGATATTCCACCGTTTTTTCTGCTCTATAATTTCTTTTTGATGACGCATCAGCCTTAAAACGAGTGTGACTTTTTGTAAAATATCCATACTTTCCTCGGATGCTCATAATCTCTTTAATATCATTCGGTGTCATCAAACCTTCATTGTTGTAACTCAAAAATATGTATTTTGTTTTTGCTTTGGATATAATATCTCGAAATGCAGTCTTCACTTCTTTTCGAGAACAAAACTTCGATTTCTGCGCAACATATTCGCGCAAACCCGTCTTACCAAAAACTTTTGGGTGATCGTATTTCGCAATCGTTTCTAACAAGTGATAGTTTGTTGCATACTGACGTTGGTTGTACGGCGGATCAAGATACAAAATATCCCCAGATATTTTTTCAATCAACACATTGATATCTTTATTAAAAACATTGTGGTTTTGATCATTTATAATAAGCTTAGCTGGCTGTAAAACAAACGGACGTGTCGCCGATGATTTCAGTTTCTTTAAAAATGCACCGTATACCGATGCTGTATTGGCATATTTATCAATCGATTCAAGAAGACTGGCTACCAAAAAATAATATTCATTCATTGTAATGAATCGCTTTCTTTTCCATATTTCGATCTTTTGTCTTACGGCATCGCAACGCATTCCATTCTCATCAGAGAAGTATTGCCTCGATTCTTTTTTATTTTTCGTTCCGCCAAAGCAATAATTGTTGTAAATAAAACCTCGTGTGCCTTTTAAAGTTGATAAATATTTGCAAACAGCTTCTTTTCGATTCTCTTTTTTTATATTTTTTAAAGCAGAAATTTCCTTACCTAATCTTGAAAAAGTCAGTTCTTTATGATTGCCGATGTAATGTCTATTTAACACATAACTGTAATACTGATTATCATTCGCAATAATCTTGTATCCTTTTTTCTTGAAATGACTCCCTACAGCACCCGTTCCGGCAAACAAATCACAAAAAACACCACGACAATTCCCGGTTACAATACCGATCGACGTCTCCAAAAAATCCAGTAACGACATTTTACTACCGATATAATTCATACACTACTTCACAACAAACATCATCTTGGCATGTGCCCTGTGGGGAGTTTTTTGTTTTCCGAATGTAAAATTTACAGGATCAAGTGATACATCCTGACTAAAAAAATCATCAACTGATTTTTTTATAAACGCGTAATCCCTCTTTATCTTCCAACTTTCAGACGGACTTGTTCGATCATGTACAATAACAAAAAGTCTGTTTTCATCCCCAAATCGCTCCGCTCCCTGATGCGTATAGAGATATTCACACGCCTTTATCGGATTATTCATCGCATCGTCAATTGTGTAACTGTCACGAAACCATTCTTTTGGCAAATTAGTCGCCTTAATATCAACTGGCTGTTCATTCCATATAATATCCACTCCCTTGGTCTTTTTTATGATTGGCACTACCCTCGCGTTCTGACAAATAAGATCTTCCAAAAAAACCGTGCTCCAATGGTTATACCATGTACACAACGTATACGCTTCCATCGCGCCATGAAGAGAATTCTTAACTGCACCAATCAAGTCATCAAATTTAAAATATTTTCTTACATAATGAGACTGGATAAAAGCATCTGCCTTCCCCTGCACCATGCCCCAAATATGCGCATCAACTTTATTCAGCTCATTTATTATGGACAAATGATTTGCTCCTGTTTTTTCAATTTCATCTTTGCGAATATCAGAGTAAAGTTTCTTGATATACTCGTTTATTTGACTTGTTAAAATTTGGTTATTCTCTACAGACGTAAACACGTTTTTTATCATTTCCAAAACATTATTCGATGTCGAAATCGAATACCGTGAACAAAAATCTATCAAATGTTCCTTTTTGAGAGATTTTAGTTTTATGAAATTGACATCATTGAGACTGAATAGCGCCATATTCTTTCTCTATTTTGAATTCTATTTTTTAAAAAGAAAAATGTATTCGTGCTTAAAAATATAATAATCACTCGATAATGCTCGATAACGCCAAATGGCTTCTTTGTTTTGTTTAGCCCTATTGCCGGCCATATTTTTAATAATAACACTTTTGAGCGTAAGTCCTAATTTTTGCGCTTCATACATACAATAAAATCCAAGCGGTATCCACTTTCCGGCAGCATACTTATCCCCAATAACAATCACCATGTATCGATCATCTTCAAGAATTTCTTTTGTATTTTTCAGTACCAATGAAAATTTTCCTAAAAAATCTTTCAACGATCTAGTATTTGATAAATCATTTCTTAAATTACTGAACTTAATAATATCGGCGTATGGTGGATGAAGAATAGCCAACTGAATATTTTTCTTTTTGTGAATCCTTAAAATCTCCTTTACTCCTTCAAAGGTTTTACTATTCGTACTATCCCCGGTTATCAACTCAGAAAAATAATCTTTTTGATCGACACGTTTCCTCACGAAATCCACGAGTTTTTTCTGAATATCAACACCGATACAGTGTCTTTGCAAATTTTCCGCTTCATACGCCGTCGTACCACTGCCTAAAAACGGATCAAACACTATATCGCCCTTTTTGGTATATCGAGAAATGAGTTGCCGCGGAATCTGTGGAACAAAATTGCCATGATAAAAACCGCTATGCTTTCCGGAATTGTCTCGTTCTGAAATAATCCACAGACTGTCCGTCCAAATATCCAGCTGTTTCCACTGACTCAGTTTGATATCGTTAAACTTCGGCATATCATTTGTTCTTTAACTCTATTTTCCCACCAAAAAACCCGCTTGTAAAGCGGATTCTTGTCAGTTTTTTACCTTATTCTCCGCTCATTTTCAACTCTTGGCTTCTTTTTCTTGTCTCTCGTGGAAATCGCGCAGAGCGTCGGAGGCGAGTGGACTCCCTTTTTCATACCGGTCGGAGCCGCTCGCGCTCCATCCTTCGTAAAAGAATCTGTCGCCGTCCTGCACAAAATAGAGCGCGGTCTGCCGGTCGATCGAAAGCACGAACCCGCGTTGACCCGATGGCTCCGGCAAAAGGTCGATGCGGTCGGTCTTGTCCCGGAAGATACGGTCGAGGTCGATAACCATCCGGTAATGTGGGTCGGCGAGATACCAGTACCAATGAGAGACAAGGTCGAAAAGCCGCGGGAACAAACGGTCAAAGAAACGGAAAATGACACTCCGGTATCGTGGCGGCTCGTATTCCCTGTCGAGGATGGTTACAGTCGGTTTGACGGTTTTCATAAATTCTCAGATCTTACGACTGTCATAGGCCAAAATACGATCTCAGGACGCCGGAAAGTGCCCATAGAGCCGTTTCTATCTTTTCTTTACCCTACCACCAAGCCCGGGCCTTTTCAATACGTCGAAAAGAAACTACCCTGAAACAGTCGTAAGAAAAAATGTATGCAGCATCACACGCCGCAATCGCCGGAACACCGCCCGAGGCCGATCATCGAACGCATCGCTCTCGGCGCGCCGCGCTATATCGGTTCACCGCTTTCGCTCATTCTCCACTCGATATTTTTCGTGGGTATTTTTACGCTGCAATTTTTCGGATTCGGATTCGATCAGATCCTCCTTATCCTGACGACCGTCGTATCGCTTGAAGCGATTTATCTCTCCATCTTCATTCAGATGACCGTTAATCATCAGGCCCGACAGATCGAGGAAGTAAGCGAGGACGTCGAGGATATTTCCGAGGATGTGGAGGAAATCTCGAAAGATATCGAGGATATTTCCGAGGATGTGGAGGAAATCTCGAAAGATATCGACGACATCCAGGAAAACGTCGAGGATATTTCCGAGGATATGGAAGAGCTCGGCGAGGAAATTGATAAGGACGACGCCGAAGACACCGCGAAGCACCAAAGCAATCAGGAAAAAATACACCACATCCAAAATACGCTCGAAGAATTGTTGCGGGAAATCAAGACCATTAAGGAAAAGTAACGCTTATATCTTTCCTTTTAATGCTTTCCGCAAATATTCGCCGGTGTAAGAACCTTTTTTGAGAGCCACTTCTTCCGGCGTACCGCAAGCGACGATCTTTCCGCCAAGAGCCCCACCTTCCGGACCGATATCGATCACGTAGTCGGCGGACTTGATGAGGTCTATATTGTGTTCGATGACCATCACGGTATTTCCCTTCACTACGAGACGATCAAGAATCTCTATCAGTTTTTTCACGTCGGCATAATGAAGCCCGATGGTCGGCTCATCGAGAAGATAGATGGTACGTTCAACGTGCTGACGATAGAGCTCGCTCGAGATCTTCACGCGCTGTGCCTCACCGCCGGAGAGTGTCGTCGCAGACTGGCCGAGTTTCAGGTATCCGAGACCAACTTCGTTCAATGTTTTCAATCGGTCGGCGATGGCCGGAATGTCACGGAAAAATGCGTACGCTTCTTCGATCGTCATCTCGAGCACATCGTGAATGTTTTTGTGCCGGTATTTCACTTCAAGTGTCTCTTTCGTAAAGCGCTTGCCACTGCACACATCGCACTGCACGTACACTGTCGGCAAAAAATGCATCTCGACCGCGAGAAAACCGTTGCCTTCGCAAGTCTCGCATCGTCCGCCGGGACGATTGAACGAGAATCGGCCGGCCTGATACCCGCGGACGCGCGCCTCTTCCGTCGCAGCGAACAGATCGCGGATATGCGTGAAAGCGCCGGTATACGTGGCCGGATTGGAGCGCGGTGTCCGTCCGATCGGGCTTTGGTCGATAAGGACGACGCGCGAAAGATATTCGGTTCCGGTGAACGATTCGCAGTGAAGTGTCTTACCGGACTTATACCGTCGCTCGAAACGGGCTTCGAGATTCTTGTGAATGATCTCGTAGAGAAGCGTCGATTTGCCCGAACCAGATACGCCGGTAACGACATTGAACCGCCCAAGCGGGATATCGACGTTCATATTTTTTATGTTATACAGCGCACCGCCGCGGATCTTGAGCATACCTTTTTCCTTGCTGCGGCGTGTTTCTGGAATAGCGACGGATTCCTCGCCTCGCAGATACGCGAGCGTAAGCGAACCGGAAGCGTTCTTCTTCGCCGTCAATAGCTCGTCGAGATATCCGGAAACCACTACTTCCCCACCGTGCACGCCCGCACCGGGACCGATATCCACGATATAATCGGAGGCAAAAATCGTGTCTTCGTCGTGTTCGACCACGATGATGGTGTTCCCGAGGTTGCGAAGCGATTGAAGCGTGCGGATCAGACGTTCATTGTCACGACTATGAAGCCCGATAGTCGGCTCGTCAAGCACATAGAGCGCGCCCACTAATTGCGAGCCAAGCTGCGACGCAAGCCGGATGCGCTGTGCTTCTCCTCCCGAAAGCGTGTTTGCACGACGGTCGAGCGAGAGATAATCCAGTCCCACATCGAGCAAAAACTGCAACCGGCCGGCGATCTCACGCAGAACGACAGGGGCGATTTCTTGCTCCCGCTTGGTAAGTTTCAGTGTATCAAAAAATTTTTTAGCCTCACCCGTCGTAAGTCCGGTAACCTCAACGATATTTTTTCCGCCCACTTTCACGTGGAGCGCTTCCTGCCGCAGACGCGACCCATGACACTTATCGCAGGGTTCATCGCCGAAAAAATGCTTGGTACCGAGACCGTTGCACGCCTCGCAGGCTCCGTACGGCGAATTGAACGAGAAGAGCCGCGGCTCGACTTCCGGATACGAGAAACCGTCGTACGGACAGGCGAATTTTGCCGATAACACGAATGTTTCGTCATCGAGGATAATTTTCACTAGTCCGTCGCTCTCTTCCAAAGCGCGTTCTACCGCTTCGGACAGTCGTTCGTTCGACGTCTGCGGGAACTTTGCGAATTCATCGAGCGAAAGCTCGTCGACAAGCGCATCGATGTCGTGCTTCTTATTCTTAGACAGGATAATCTGCTCGCGCAGGCTTTTCCGTTTTCCGTCGAGCAATACTTCCGCAAAGCCCTTGCTAAGAAGAGTGTAGAGCAACTGATAGTATTCGCCTTTTCGTCCGCGCACCACTGGCGAAGCGATGATGAGGGACCGCTTCGATTTTTTCGATCCGGCGGAAGCCTGATGCACCCGCTCCGACACGACACGAAACATTTCTTCCGTCGAAAGCTTCTCGATCTCGCGGTCGCAGACAAGACAGTGCGGACGGCCAAGGCGGGCATACAGCACGCGCAGGTAATCGTAGATCTCGGTGATGGTCGCAACGGTCGAACGAGGATTGCGGCTTGCGGATTTCTGATCGATGGAAATCGCCGGCGACAATCCCACGATCTCGTCCACATCGGGCTTCTGCATCGTGTTCAAAAATTGTCGCGCGTATGCGGAGAGCGATTCCACGTAACGGCGCTGTCCTTCGGCGAAAATCGTATCGAACGCGAGCGACGATTTGCCGGAACCGGACAACCCGGTAAACACCACCATCGCATTCCTGGGCATCTCGACGGTGATGTTCTTCAGATTGTGCGTCCGGGCGCCTCGGACGATGATACGTTCCGAAGGTCCCGAAACAAGAGAGTGCTTTGACTTCGACATAAAAACTTTCCTATAGAAAAAAGAAGTCTACCACGGATACGCCGCGCTATCAACTCTCCGATATTTCGGATACGGGAATATTAGAGATAATCAAGAAGCGTGCGATATTCCTCTTCGCGCTCCGGATGAACGACTAGCTCGATGGTACCGCCGGGCAATTGTCCGGTAAATGCCTTGAAATCAGCGAGCCAATCCAAACTGACAAGATAATCAGATGTCGGAATAGGCGCCTTGGCATACCGCCGCGACGTCTGCCGCCAAAGAAAAGAGAGGATTCTCCCCACGAGCGCGCTGTGCATCCCCAAGAGCATTCCTTTCTTCCCAAAACGCACATACCCGATACCGTATTCTTCCGCCAATCGGAGAAACGGCTTGAAAAACGCCGGGAAATGATGCACATACTCGTGCGAATTGAGTCCGTCCGGCAAACGACCGAAGAGCTCTCGAAAACGCTCGATCTGATAGCGCCATTCGTCCTCCACCTGCCGTGTCGTCACCGATCCCAAGAAGTATCTCCGCACGAAATTGACGCCGCGGATAAAAACGTTTTCACGCACTTTTTCTCCGCTTTTTAATAGCGCGATCAATTCGAGATGGAGATCAATCTTGATATGACTGAGCGCTTTCAAATGTTCTGCCTGTTCGCGCGAGACATAGTGGATAAGCACCGAAACCCGGTCGATCTTTCCCTCACGCGCCAAACGCAAAATCGGCTCCGCCGTCTGCCGGATGCCGTAATCGTCCGCCGTCACGATGAAATGTGTCCGGATATCGCTCGTCATTCCCCGTAAGAAAACCAATCAGCACATAGACATATTCTCGCAAAAAAGAGGTTTTCCGGCAAGCCTGGACTTCCTCTTGTCGAAAAAGATGCGCTTCCCGATAAATACGACACCTTCCTGTCGTAGTATCCTGATTTTTCTCGCCGCCCCACGATTATATTCTCCCGGCCGCCCGTCGGCACACACCACCCGGTGGCACGGGATGTCCGGATCGAAATTTCCTCTGAGCACCGTTCCGACGGCACGGGCCGCCCCGGGATATCCCGCCCGAACCGCCACCTCGCCGTACGATGCTGTCTTTCCGCGCGGAATACGGCGAACGACCGCTCGTACCCGTTCGGCAAAATCACTTTTCCGCCATTTCTTGTCTCGCATTTGTCGCATAGGGATCTTCTTGCTTTTCTTACCGGCTTTGCTATTATACCTCCGGTTCCTTGATGTGTCTTAAAAAGTTTCCGTCCTTTCACAACCCGCCATTCAGGAGAACAAGATGATCCGACAGGCATACGCCGCCGTTATGGCCGCCAGAAACCACGAAGGTATCGATACCTTCAATCCGGCGACACTCGAACAACACTTCGAAACGGAGGAGTTGCGCAGACGCGTGTACGAATTGTCCCTGACGCAGACTCAACTCATCATCGCCGAAAACGACCGGCGGGCCGAAGAAAACGTCAGTCACTTGATGGATACCATCCTCTGTCCAGACCGAGGATACGAAGATCACGCCTTTTCAATCACTCCCATCTCACAGGATATCGAACGCTATCTCGACGCTTTCGGAAGCCATAGGGAGAACGAGGAAGGCTTCTATCTCATCGGCGGCTGGATTTTCGTTCAGCGGATCGGCTTTCCTTTCGTCGACGAAAAATTCGGCGTATGGAGCGGTACCGGCAAAACGCAAGACGGTGCGACCCGATCCTTCCTTGAGCGCTTCGACCGCCAGATGCCTATGAAGTACGCGCTCCGGCTTGGCTACGCGCTCCGCTGCCGACACGTTCCGGTCCAAGAGCTGATGGAACAATACGTTTTCCAATCAGGCCATCCGGCCGTCTATCACTGAAAATTCCTTCTTATTTCCCATCGCGGAAAAAGCAAAGCCTCTGTCCTTCTTAGGGCAGAGGCTTCTTTCTTTCCCGGAAAAGTCATCGGTAAAGCTTACTCGCCGGATCCGTCATCTTCATCACCGAACACTTCTTTCAATTCGGCACGAGCATCCTCGACAGTCTTCTTGAATACATCGAAGGCACTCTTCACCGCCGCACGGCGCGTCTCCGCCAACTTTTTCACCTGTTCGCCGACCTTCTCGGCCGCTGATCGATCGCTCTTCAATGCTTCACGGGCGGATTCCATACTCGATTGAAATGCCGAGCGGACGGTTTCCGGATCGGTACCGGCTTCGCAATCCGACTTCGCCTTGGCAAGAGCTGCTTCGACGGCATTCTTGAATTTCTCGGCTGCGTCTTCCATTGTCTCCTTGCGGCCGGCGATGGCGCTGTCTACGCCGGAACGGAACGCCACAATCGCCGCATCCACCGCTTCGCGCCGCGTATCCACGGCTGCTTCCACCGTTTCCTTGAACTTCGCTACCGCAGCTTTCTGTTCGTCGGTTTTGGCACGCCCTTCAAGCTTCGCATACATCTCGTTCCGCCGTTCATCAGCCTTCGAGCGATGCTCATCCAGCTTCGATTCGCGGTCATCACGCCGTTCTTCCATCTTATCCAGACGGTTTTCTTTGCGCTCCTGGAATTTTCCATAACGATCCGCGAGCTTTTCGGAAATATTCTCTGCTCGCTCCACGAATCCATTGCAGAAAGCTTCTTGGCGCTTCTCCTTCATCTCCGTCAATCGCTCTTCGCGTTTTTCCTTCATCTCGGCGGCACGCTCTTCGCGTTTTTCCTCACGCTCCGCCTGGCGTTCCTCCCAGCCGGTATTCGCCCACGCAAACGACGGCAGTGTCACCGCCGCCAAAGACAGCATCGACAGAAACGCCCTGAAATGTTTTTTATAATTGATCCTCATCATACGCGTCTTCTAAATTATTTACGCTTTGGCTATCTTCTTCGATACCCTGCAATTCGCCGCTCTCTTCGTCATCGAGCGCGGACGTATCCACCGATACTTCACCCTGTATGTCCCGGGCGATATCGTCGATGTTCGACGGGATCGGAGCCTCTGTCTTCGCCGCCGTATCTGTCCCCTGTTTCTCCGTGGAGACCGTAGTCTTCTGCGCTTGTTTGGAAACATCAGAAAGTGGCACCATTTGCCGGTACACCAAAACGAACACTAGGGCGGCAAATGCCAAAAGCGCGATTGCGCCGAAAATTTGTTTCTGCGTCATACTGTTTTATTGATTACCAATACAATCGCGGAAAACGACCATCTTCCGCTTTTTTACAGTATACCACATCGGAAAATCCCGTTTTGACAACTTTTTCCCGAAGGAGTACGCTCGAACTATCAAAAACACTTCGTTCTTTTTCGGTCCTTTACCAATCACCATCAGGGGGGTGTGCTATGTTGGCATCAAAAACAGGTATTCGAAACATCGTCGGTTTTTTGGCCACCATCTACACCTATCAGAAAAGCAACGCTTCGGAATGGTCGCCACTCCTTTTTTCGCCGCAGCAAAAAGTCATATTTTTCCACGATTTTATCGACGCGGAAGAAAAAAACGAGGCTTGCGAACGGGCAATTCGACAATTCTGGGAAAATATCTCCAACTACACGAGAAACGGCACTAATTCCGCGGCGAAATGTTTGCCGCGCCTGTCGTTCCGTCTGCCGGAGAGCCTCTATATCGATCTCCAGCCGATCTACGTCCACGCATTCGCGGAAGCCTGGAAACATTCTCCGTTCGTGCGCTCGCAAGAACGGTTTCTGCGGAATCGGACCATCGTCGACTGCGAGCTTGAACGCATTTGGCATCGCGCGGCCGGTACCCAAAAAGCAGGCAAGAAAAAATTTTTCTGACGCCCATACCGAAATCCGGCCGAGAAACCTCTCGTCCGGATTTTTTTTAACGACTCTTTCTTTCCTTCCCGTGCTTTCCACCAAACGACGCTTCCAGCGCCCGGATTTCGTCCCGGAGTATCGCCGCTGTTTCAAAATCAAGCGTCTTGACCGCTTCCTGCATCTCTTTCTCTTTCAAGCGGATGAGTTTCCGCGGATCCTTGATAAAGACTTCACGATCGAGCGCGACATTGGCACGCACCGCTTTGTCGTGCTCGCTTTCCATCTGCTCAGTAATATCGCGGATATTCTTCTGAATGGTCTTTGGCGTAATGCCGTGTGTCTCATTGTACGCTGTTTGAAGCACGCGACGGCGGTTCGTCTCGCTGACAGCACGATCGATCGATCCGGTCAGATGATCAGCATAAAGAATGACTCTGCCCGAAACGTTTCGAGCGGCGCGACCGATCGTTTGGATGAGCGATGTCTCGGAACGAAGGAAGCCTTCCTTATCCGCATCAAGAATCCCGATAAACGACACCTCGGGAAGATCGAGTCCTTCGCGCAACAGGTTCACGCCAACCAAACAATCGAATGTTCCTTTTCGGAACGATGTCAGGATCTTGATGCGGTCGATCGTTTTCACGTCGCTGTGAAGGTACTCCGCCTTCACACCTTTTTCTTTCAGGTATACGGAGAGATCCTCGGCCATTTTCTTCGTGAGTGTCGTCGCGATAACACGCCCCCCTCTTCCGAGCTCCCTTTCCGCTTCACGGATGAAATCCTGTATTTGCCCCGGGTATGTGCCTTCTTCTTGGATCGGGCGGATGGATACTTCCGGATCGACCAGTCCGGTCGGCCGAATCACTTGCTCGACGATATTGCTACTTTCCTCGCGCTCATATTCCCCCGGCGTCGCCGATGTAAACAGCACCGCTCCTACCCGTTCAAGGAATTCTTCGTAACGGAGCGGCCGGTTATCGAGCGCACTTGGGAGGCGAAAACCATATTCCACCAAGGTCGACTTCCGCGACTGGTCACCGGCGTACATCCCGCGCAGCTGCGGCAAAGTCACGTGTGATTCATCGATAATGGTCAGAAAATCGGGACGACCTTCCGTATCGCGCGGAAAATACGACAAGAGCGTTTCCGGCGGCTCGCCGGGACGCTTCCCCGACAGATGGCGGGAATAATTCTCGATACCGTTGCAATAACCGATCTCTTCCATCATCGCGATATCGTACTTCGTCCGGCGCTTCAGCCGTTCCGCTTCGAGTAGTTTTCCTTCCGTTTCGAATTTCCTCAATTGCCCGTCCAACTCCGATCGGATCGAACGCATCGCCTCTTCTTTTTGTTCTTTGTCGGTGATGAAATGCTTCGCCGGAAACAAAAAGAAGTGCCGGAGTGTCCCCGTCACTCGCTGCGATACCGGATCGATTCTCGTGATATTCCCGATCGTGCCGCCGGAAAGCTCGATGAGATAGGTCGCTTTTTCCGATACCGGCATAATCTCGACGCGACTGCCAAGACTCCGGAACGTTCCGGGGCGAAGATCGGCGTTCGTCCGCTCGAAGAAGATAGACACGAGATGGTGCAAAAGTTCCGTCCTCGATATTGGCATCCCGATTTCCAGATGGAGATTCTCCTTTTCGTATTCCTCGGGACTGCCGAGGCCGTAGATGCACGAAACCGATGCCACAATGATCGTATCGCGCCGCGTGAGGAGCGACTGGGTCGATGCGTGCCGCAGCCGATCGATTTCCTCGTTGATCTGCGCGTCCTTTTCGATATACGTATCCGTCACCGGCAGATACGCTTCCGGCTGATAATAATCGTAATAGGAAACGAAATAATGCACCGCGTGATCAGGAAAGAATTCTTGGTATTCCTGCGCGAGCTGCGCCGCGAGCGTCTTATTGTGCGCGATAATGAGCGCCGGCTTCCCATAGGATGCAATGACGTTCGCCATCGTAAAGGTTTTGCCGCTTCCCGTCACACCGAGAAGTGTCTGGAAACGCTGATCCCCTTTCAGTCCGCAGAGAAGCGAAGTGATCGCTTGCGGCTGATCACCGGCCGGCTGATATTCTGATCTGAGAGTAAAAACGGACATAGGGAATACCGTCAGGAATCGGTTTTTTTACCGATGGAAAATATTTTTTCAAACCATTCTTTTCCGCGGCCGCGATGGATATACAGCGAGAAGAGGAATGCTATGATCACGATGCCGACCAAGACATCGATGCCGAATTTCACGTGATCCAATTTCCGAGCAAGCGTGTGAAACGCGGCCAAACCGGCATACCCGACGTAAATATAGAACAGATCCTTGAAAAAGTTTCCCGCATACGTCGCAAGAAGATACACCCGGATATCCATCTTGATGATACCGCAGGCGAGCGATACCGGTGTCGCCGGAAAAAATGGGATGAGTCGCAAGAAAAACAAGACGCCACCGTCTTTCCAATGATGGCCGACAAAACGCTTGCCGATATTCTCTATTTCCTCGTGCCGGATGCCAAGCAGCCGATTGATCGGACGGATGAGTAAGTCTTCGAGCTTGTCACCGAGAACATAATACAGCCACGCACCCAAAGTCTTCCCTACGTTACCGATGACAGCAAGCCAAATGACATACCAAAACGCCTTTCCCTGAATCAACGCAAGCGATCCGGCCGTCCCCATAATGAGCGCCGAGGGAATAGGACTAATCACTTCTTCCGCAAACGACCCGAGAAAAACAAACCATTCGAGCGGAACCGAAACGGCGTATTCTCTCACCCATTGTTCGATGATCCGTACAAAATGCATCCGCGAAATCCGCTAAAAGATGAAAAGAGGCACTCATCAAAGAAGCGCAGATACACTGTACTACGGAAAAAGGCTTTAATCAACGAACGTGAGTGCGTGTCCTTTCTTGCTGCCGCGACCGGTGCGACCGATACGGTGGATATAATCCTCGTAATTCTCCGGCAATTCGTAGTTGATGACGTGCGTCACGTCCGGAATATCGAGTCCGCGCGCGGCCACGTCCGTCGCGACGAGTATCGTCGTCTCGTCCGCGGTGAACTGGCGGAGCGCACGCTGCCTTTGGGACTGCGAGCGATCGCCGTGGATGGAATCAGCCTGGAAACCACGCTCCACGAGCTGGTGCGCCAGCTTCTCCACGCCGCGCTTGGTGCGACCGAAGATGAGCACTTTGCGCAATTCCGGCTGAAGAAGGAGATTGTGCAAGGTTTCGATTTTCGATTCACCGGATGCGACACGCACGATGTCTTGCTCGACGTTTTCGGATGTTGCGCGGGATTTGACGGAAACACTTACCGGATCGGAAAGGAATTTCTTGGATAGTTCAGCGATCTCCTTCGGCATCGTCGCCGAAAAAAAGAGCGATTGCCGCGGCGTCTTCATCAGCGCCACAAGATACTTGATATCGCGGATGAATCCCATATCGAGCATCCGGTCCACTTCGTCGAGTACGATCGTGCCGAATTCCGAAAGATGCAGCTTCTTGCGTTCTACCAAATCTTTCAATCGCCCGGGCGTACCGATGACAAAGCTCGGATGGCGCGCGAGGCTGCGGAGCTGCTGATCAATACGGGCGCCACCGATACAGAGCGTGGATCGCAATCCCGAATCATGCGAGAAAACGCGCAACTCATCTTCGATCTGGAGTGCGAGCTCGCGCGTCGGCACGACGATAAGCACCTTTTCCGATTGGTGTTTGAATGTTTTGTGGATGAGCGGAAGAAGGAATGCAGCCGTCTTACCGGTTCCGGTATTGGCGATACCGATCAAATCGCGCCCTTTCAGGATATGCGGGATAGCGCCGTCTTGAATCGGCGTCGGGTGCACATAGCCACGTGCCGCGACATTCTGCTTCAACCGACTGTGCATCTCAAAATCAGCGAAACGATGCTTTGGATTGTACGTTTCCGTCGTGGTGGTCTCGATCGCCTTTTTTACGAAACGACTGAAATCGATCTCTTTCACGGCCAGTTTCGCCTTCTTCGACATCGGTTTGGTGAACCGTCCGCCGGAGGAGCGCTTGGGACGATGCGAAAACCGCTTGTGAGTTTTCTTGAACATATGCGTCATTAAAAAATAGTAAGCCTTACCCTCCTTCGTATGAGAGATAAGGCTCAAAAAGGAATATCGGCAACAGATGCCGAGAGATAAGATTTTTCATTAAAGCGGAAAAAACCGATCTTGTCAAGTCGAGGAGGCTTCATCGGCCGTCCAAGACTCACCGTTACAAACGCTTTTCCAAAACGTCCCGAAGCTTTTTCGTATCGCCCTTGTCGATACCATCATATGGATTCTTTTCCATATTCTCGATTGCGTCGCTCATTTCCCTGGTCGTAATGCCCGACGACCCAAAACCGTGCTCGCGATCCATATTTGGCTGAAGCACGGAATAGATGCGTTCGCCTTTCGTGCGCCCGAACCGACTGACGAGATCACGGTGCACGTTCTTTATTTCCAAACGGGAAATCTTTCCACGAATATTCCCGAACGAACTGACCGGTTTTCCTGTTGTTCCGGACAGCGACGGTTTTTTTGAAAAAGTGGAAAAAAGTCCCATAATTGAGTTTCTACAGATGATACTTTCAGTATAGCACTTTGTCCTTCTGATTGCTCATTTCCCTATCGTGAGCATCGCTTTGACGGTTTCCTTGATCGGCAGATGGTTTCCGGTCGGATAATCGCGGATCGCCCCGTACAAGACATCTTCGTCATACCGGTAGCCGCGGCCATTTTTTGTACCCGGATCGTTCGTGATAAATTCTTTTTTCTCCGGATCGTACCCGGTAATGACAAGCATATGCGTCAGGGGGCCGGGATGCCGAAAATTCGGATTACCGAGCTTCTGCCCATTGGCGGGAACGATGACTAATCTTCCCTGGGCAAGCGCTTCCTCGATATCCTTTACGGTTATCCCATAATGCAACTTAGTTGCATTATAACCAAAGTATTCACGAAAAAGCTTTTCCGTATCGGCAATCGACGTATCGACTGACTGACCGAACGTCTTTTCTTCAAAACCCGAAAGGGCGGCAATTTCTTTCTTGGCCGTTTCTTTGACAAGCGTCTCCCCCGTAAGCCAAAACCTTGCCATAAGAAGCGATGCTTCTTCGCAACCGTTTTGGAATATCGGGTCGTTCCATTCCCCGAACGGCGCCTGTGGCGTAAACGGCACACCAGAAAGAGTTGTCGGTCGAGGTGTGGTCTCCAAAATATCCGAAGGCGCTGATTCTTCGGGAAGATTTCTCTTTTCTTCCGGAAGCGCCCTCTCTTTTGGAACATTCCGTTCTTTTGGTTGTTCCTGCAAAACCAGCGGAACTTTTATCGAAGACCGCCAAATGAAGCCGGCCACAAGAAACAAGGAGGCACATCCAGCTACAAGAAGATATTTCCGTCCTCTCATACGATATCGGACAATGGTCTCTGCCGGTATTTCACGTTTCACGGAGAACGACCGTTTCCACGCTTTCCGAAAACATCCGAGCGATGTCTTGCATCTCTTCCGGCGAAAACGGGTGGTATTGCCGAAACAAAGGATCAAGCGTGATGTCGCTTCGGAACGACTGGAGAGAGAGACGTTTGGCGCCCCGCAGTGTCTCTCGCATCGCTTCGAGGATTTCCTTCGTATGGACTTCGCGGACAAGTGTTGTCCGGAATTCGTACTCGACCATCCCTCGCTTGAGGAATTCAATACTTTCTTCGATTTTCTTCTGATCCGCCCACTGTCCAACAAGCGCTTGATATTCCGAAAGACTCGTTTTCACATCCATCGCGACATACTCGACCAGTCCCTTTTCAACGAGCGTACAGAGAACATCCGGTTTGTTGCCATTGGTATCAAGCTTCACCGAAAATCCGAGATTCCGGACCTTCACGATGAACGCTTCCAAGTCAGGCAGAATGGTCGGCTCGCCGCCCGTCACAACGACGCCGTCAAGCATTCCGACACGCTGTCTCAGAAAATTGAGCGCCGCCTGTTCGGGAATAAAACTCTTGCTTATCTTAGCAAGCTCTTCCGGCAGCACGAATTCCGGATTATGACAGAAACCGCAGCGAAAATTGCATCCACCGGTAAAGAGAATGCAAGCGATTTTCCCCGGAAAATCAAGAAGTGTGAATTTCTGGATGCCGCTTATGATCATACTTCAAAGAAATATCAGGATAGCAAAACACCTGCCGTAAAGATTTTCCGGGGAGGCTCGAAAACCAAATCGGCTCGGTCCCGTCCGTACGGACGGGCGATGAGGTTTTCGCGGAGCGAGTTTTTCGCCGGAAAAAACGAGCGTCTCCTCGGAAAATCGTTTGCGGCAGGCGGTTAGAATTTTTTCAAAAACCCTTTCAGCCCTCAGCACGCTACAAATTCGTACTTCTGGCAGAATTCATGGTTCGCCGCGACCGTTTCCGTAAAATGCTTGCGGGAATAATGCTCGGCCTTCTTGCCGATATTGAAGTGCGACACCGGCCGGTGGTATCCCATCACGCGGGTCCACACTTCGCACCGAGTGCGTTTCTCATTGATATCCCCCTCTTGCATCACGTCTTGCGACATATGTTTTTGTTTAGGCTGATTAGTCATAATTATATCACAATGGATCATTTTTCCGCCGCTATGCTCTGATACTTCTTCCGAAGCTCCTGATCGTGCCTTTCACCGCCGATACCGAGCTCCTGATCGCATTTCGGACAGAAATCGTGCTCGCCTTCCAGATAGCCATGCGTGGGACAGATGGAGAACGTGGGTGTGATGGTGATATACGGCAGACGAAAGTTCGAAAGAATGCTCCGCACAAGCTTGCGGCAGGCTTCGCCGGAACTCACACGCTCATTCATATAGCAATGGAGTACCGTTCCGCCGGTATATTTGGTTTGGAGCTTGTCTTGAAGTTTGAGCACTTCAAACACGTCGTCCGTGTATCCCACCGGCACCTGCGAGGAATTGGTATAGTACGGCGCTTCGGCAGTGCCGGCCTGCAGGATGTCCGGAAAACGCTTGCGATCTTCCTTGGCGAAACGGTAGGTCGTGCCTTCGGCCGGCGTCGCTTCCAAATTGTAGAAATTCTTGGTCTCTTCCTGAAAATCACTGATCTTCGCCCGCATAAAATCGAGCAACTCTTCGGCGAACTTCTGTCCTTCCGGCGTGGCGATGTTCTCTTTATCGTCGGTGAAGTTCCGGATCGCTTCGTTGATACCGTTTATACCGATCGTCGAGAAATGATTCTTGAGATATCCGAGGTAACGCTTGGTGTACGGGAAGAGACCGCGATCGATCCACTTCTGTATCTCCTTGCGTTTGATTTCGAGCGATACCTTGGCCAGTTCCATCAGATGTTCGATACGCTTCAGGAATTTTTCCTTGTCGCCCCGCGAGAGATATCCGATGCGGGCGGCATTGATCGTCACCACACCGATCGATCCGGTCATTTCAGCCGAACCGAAGAGACCGCCCCCGCGCTTCCTCAGCTCGCGCAGATCGAGCTGGAGCCTACAGCACATCGAGCGTACATCGCCGGGATTCAAATCGGAGTTCACGAAATTCTGGAAATACGGCGTGCCGTATTTGGCGGTCATCTCGAAAAGCGGCAAATTTTTCGGATCTTCCCACTCGAAGTTTTTCGTGATGTTGTATGTCGGGATCGGGAACGTAAACGTGCGGCCGCGGGCGTCGCCTTTCGACATCACTGCGATGAACGCTCGGTTGATGACATCCATTTCCTTCTGCAATTCACCGAACGTGTAAGCGAACGGTTCGCCGCCCAAAAGCAGGCGCTTTTCCCTCATATCCTCCGGACAGTCCCAATCAAGCGTGATATTGGTGAACGGTGTCTGGGTCCCCCAGCGCGACGGGATGTTCAGGTTGAAGACGAACGACTGGATATTCTGATACACGTACGCGTAGGTCTGATCGTCGATATATTTCTGACGCGCCTCGTCGGACGCAAACCGTATATCGTATTTCTTGACATCGGCGGAAAGTTCCGTCTCGTATTTTTTCACGAACGGCGCGAGATAGGTATCGAAGCTCGAAAATGCCTGCGCGCCAGCCCACTCGTTCTGAAGCGTACCGAGAAAGTTGACCATCTGCGACACGGCGGAAGACAAGTGCTTCGGCGGAGCGGATTCGATCTTGTTCGACACTCCGTTGAAACCCTCTTCGAGGAGCGCCCGAAGACTCCATCCTGCGCAGTAGCCCGAAAACATATCGAGATCGTGGATATGGTAATCGCCGTTCCGATGTGCGTCGCCTACGTTCTTCGGATAAATGTGCGAGAGCCAATAATTGGCAATGACACTCCCGGCGGTATTCAAGATCATCCCGCCCAAGGAATATCCCTGGTTCGAGTTGGCGTTCACGCGCCAGTCGAGCTTCTCCAAATATTCGGTGATGGCCTTCTCCACCTGCACGACGACGTTCTTTTCTTCGCGCATCTCGCGACGCTTCTCGCGGTAGAGGATATACGCCTTGGCGATATCGGAATAACCGTACTGAATGAGTGCGTCTTCCACTAAATCCTGCACCTCTTCCACGGTCGGGATACGGTCCTCGAATTTCTCATCAAGCTGGGAATGGACCTCTTTGACAAGCATTTCCGTCTTGATTTCGTCCTTCTTACCGGTCGCTTCGGTGGCTTTCACGATGGCATTCTCGATCTTCTTCAGATCGAAATCGACGATGCTTCCGTTGCGCTTCTGAATCTTGTATACCGGCATATCCTCTTTTTTGGTGTATTACTTTTTATACGCTCCCGCGTTTTCGGGAGAAAGAAAAAAGCGCCCGACCTGGAGCCCCTCTCCTCCCATTCTTCCCCTCCTTCTCTGAAAGTACTGAAAAAACAACCAGTGCTACAAACCAATAATACTATACTACATATTGTATATTTTGTCTTTTTATGTGTCAACTCTGGCTGTTTCAAGCCACGTTTGGCACATAAAAATCAGAACACTTCACAGTATACACGAGCCTTTCTTTTTTTCCAAATATCACACAATATGGGGTGGACATCCGAGTCATTCTCCGCTATACTGGGCAAGTTCGGAAATGGGCCCTTAGCTTAGTTGGTAGAGCGCCGCATTTGCAATGCGGAGGTCATCGGTTCGAATCCGATAGGGTCCACCAGCCCTTGAATTCTTTTTCTTTTTGTGTTACCATTCGGAGTGCTATTTTCCGTCACGAAAGATGGTTTTCGGGTGATTAGCTCAGGTGGTTAGAGCGCGACACTGATAATGTCGAGGTCCGTGGTTCGAGTCCACGATCACCCACATGGGTTTCCAAGTTCCCTGTCGGCAGACAAAGAACTTTGATGGATCACCCACCAAATAGTATATAATGCATTATAGCGGGGTAGAGCAGTCTGGCAGCTCGTCTGGCTCATAACCAGAAGGTCGGTGGTTCGAATCCACCCCCCGCAACAATCTTTTTCAGTTGGTGACAGGTACTGAACTTCGCCATCGTACACGTAAAAAGAGAGAGGATAAGGCAGCTCAGACTTGTCCCGTTACACCCTTGTCATATGGCAGGGTAGCTCAGATGGTTAGAGCGCAGCACTCATAACGCTGAGGTCGGCAGTTCGATCCTGCCCCCTGCTACACGGGTGTAACGGGATAATGTAGGAGAATACAAAACATCGACCGGGATCTCTGTTGGTTAGAGAGCTCGCCTGTCACGCGAGAGGTCGCGGGTTCGAATCCCGTCCGGTCAGAAAAGTAAAAAACGACATCCAATATGGTGTCGTTTTTACTTTT
>JBPOIA010000006.1:0-32627 GCA_052034975.1 Candidatus Moraniibacteriota bacterium | reverse complement strand
ATAAGAAGTATTTATTGACATATATTTAGACTATATTATTGACATTTAGTAATTTTTTAGGTATACTACAACGTCAAGCTGAAGAACCGAAAGGGAATATCAGCCTGACAAGCTCTTTAAATCGACCTGCGAAATTTTCGCAACCGCGCCTCGGGTACAGGGGTAAGGAGACGATCATGGAAAAATTCTTCATCGTGACCGGCCAGCACGTTGAGTACTGGTCGGAGGACGCCGGCTCCGTTTGTGGGCCATGGCTTGGATACCGTGCTGAAAGGTTGTCGTTTTGCAACCTCCGGCATGCTGAGCATTTCTGCGAGAAGATTAAATTTCCGCAGAAGCATGAGCTCTTTCATGACGGGGTAGTGGAACATGACCCCGACATCTACGCCGTAGATGTTCCAAGTAATTGGAACGGCGAAGAAATTGCGCAGTGGTTAAAAACTGCGGTCATGAATGGGGAAATCGAGCCCGTCTAGCCTGTCGCGAGGTCGACTCAAAACCACTCCGCGTCCTCGTGCGCGTGTACACGAGAAAAAAAATAGATTTGTGGCATCCCACCACACCGGACCTCGGGTATTGAGGGGAGGAGCCACCATGCTCGTACAAAAAAACGGCCGTTGGTACTACTACTCCTGGTCAACCGGGTACGTAGCTATCAAGCCCCCACATTAGCGGGGTATGCAGTAGGCGTTGGGGGTGTGTTACGTAGCAACAGAACCCTCCTGTTTGTCCACGTCGTTATTCGTGGAGCCCAAGGGGAGCAGAACCCTCCGGTCTGACACCGAGACAAATGTCACAGAAATTGGTGAGTGTTTGCGTATTCGCACACTCACCATCTTTATCAGGTTCATCACACGGTGGTGGGTCTGTTGAGACACGTTCTTTGAAATTTGGCTGAGGTGCGTATCTGAGGAACAGGAGGCGGATTTGTGTCCCTATGGATACAGGTCCGAGACCTCCTCTCAGTACACGTCTCCCGGGCGGGGTTCCGAAAGGTCCTCGAAAGCATAGACCAAGCCATCGCCAGCAATGGTGATAGCCCAGTAATCGTAAAAATCATTTGGAGTAGCAGAGATACATTGTCGTGTACACGACAATGTTCCAATCCAAATGACCTTGATAAGAATGAGTGCAACATTCTTATGCGCTAAAGCGCCAAGGCGATTGAGTCTATGTAATCCTTCCACCTTCATATCCCGGATCGGCTATATTAGCCCAGTCAACATATGAAGAATGGCGTGGTCTGCGTTGCAGAACATGTGAGGCTGGCACTCCAGTCACCTCCCGAGAGGACACACAACCTCCTCTCGGGATCTTTATAAAGTTTCTGAATTTTCGGAAATTTTTAGAGAGCAGTTCTTTTAAAATAAATCTCATCTGGCATATAGAGTTGAGGGTAACGTATCACCCCCTCCACCCTGTATGCCAGGTGCATCATCTGACTGCTGCGTATTGCAAGCGAGATAGGTGTGGGAGAGAGAAATGGGAACAAGTCATTTGAACGAAATAACTCTCGTTCGCCGTAAAGGCGCAATCGATACCACTACATATTGTGGGAACGATTCGAGAGGGTGGCGCGACCGTGACGGGAATTTCCAGGCCTATGCACAGGAAACTGGAGACCGTCGTTCACGGCAGATTGCACGCCGCCACTGGCTCAAAAGAACCAGCAGTGGATG
Source organism: Candidatus Moraniibacteriota bacterium (assembly GCA_052034975.1). GTDB lineage: Bacteria > Patescibacteriota > Minisyncoccia > Moranbacterales > UBA1568 > UBA1568. The sequence goes on along the minus strand of JBPOIA010000006.1, from coordinate 30,948 downwards.
GAGTTCAGGAGGTGGCGGAATTAACGTCGTCACCACCTTGCCGCCTGGCAAGGATGAGCACTTCATACAGAAACCGAGGAATTTTGGAGGCAATTTCGTTTGGCTTAAAAAGTCAGATAGGAAACCTCACATCGGTTCACTGCCTGTGAAGTAGTGCGTGCCATAGATCGGGGACTCTGAGGAAATGGTGGTGTAATACCCATCTATAAATTAGAGCGAGACCGAAATTATTGGCGAGTTGAGTGTTCACACCTCCTCGCCATCTTTATACAGTTTCTGAATTTTCGGGAATTGTTGGAGGTGCATTGTGTTATCATCATCCTATGAATGAACAACGAAATTGTTTTTACCGCATAAGTGTGAAAGCACTGATTTTGAACGAAAGTGGAAACAAGTTTCTTATTTGTCAGAAAGAAAATGGGGTCTGGGAACTTCCGGGCGGTGGCTTGGACTGGGGAACCACACCCCAAGAAGATCTCCCACGAGAAATACGTGAGGAAATGGGTTTAGAAACGACGTGGGTTGCAAGTAACCCGTCATATTTTGCAACCTGCCAAAACCATGACAAAACCATTTGGGTAGCAAATATTCTTTATGAAACAAAACTTGAGAATTTCAATTTCACGCCATCAGACGAATGTGTCAATATAAAATTCGTGAACAAAGAGAACTTGCAGGCACTGGAAGTATTCCCAACGGTTGTAGCGCTTGCTGACATGTTTGATTCAAGGAACCACGACCACAAATAATCATTGAATAATATAAACATATTTCTACGTCACCATTATAGAGTTTCTGAATTGTTTGGAGATTTTAGAGAGTAGTTCTTTTCAAAAAAATCTCATTTGGTGTACAGAGATGATGGCAAAATATCACCACCCCCACCCTGTATACCAGGCGCACCAGCTGACTGCGTGTAATAAATGAATGGGGCGCTCGTAGCGAACATAAGTACGAGCACGGTGGGGCATAAAAGACCGAAACCCCTGTCAGAGCTTCATTGGTAGATACGCTCAGACTACCCGGCGACCCTTCCGTGAAAGTGGTGTGGCGAGCTCAGGTGAATTCACCCCCTCGCCATCTTTATAAAGTTTCTGAATCGTTCAGAAATTTTTAGAGATTTGTTCTTTCAAAATCAATCACAAGGAGACGAAGATGAGAAAAGAGCAACCGACGATGAATGTTTCGGGAGCAATTGTTGAAGTTCTCGGTGAGAGGCTTGCTACCTTCAAGGTGAAGACGAAACTTGGTTTCGCGTTCGTCTGGGTGTGGGAAGAAGTCGAAGTAAATTTTCGTGTGGGATCGACCTTCGAAGTCATTGACGCACCCGTCGCTTTTGAGGACGGCTATCCCATAGCGATAATCAAGCCCGGCACCACGTTCTTCCTCAACGGAACGAGGTACGAGACGCACAACCCCGAGGCCTAACACGGAGTAGGTTCCGAAGCAGATCTGAATAAAAAGTCTCGCCGTTTACCCGAACGTCAATGTACGTTTCGGGTTTTTTATTTTTTATGGTGATACTCTTTTATATGGTCGGATATGATAGAATGACTGGGTTGTACTATTTTTCTAATTAAAAGAAGAAATGAAATTTTGGGAAGAAGGACTCAATCCGGAACAGAAAAAAGCGGTGCTTCAGACGGAAGGACCGGTGCTTATCTTGGCCGGAGCGGGATCGGGGAAGACGAAGACGCTCACGCACCGCATCGCCTATCTTGTCGACGAAAAGAAAATTTCCCCGGAGAGTGTCCTTGCAGTGACGTTCACCAATAAGGCGGCGGAAGAGATGCGCGAGCGTGTCTCGCATCTGCTTGCGAAAAGCACCGCGGCCGAATATGGCGCTGTCGTGCTGCCTCCGCATATCGGCACATTCCACAATATCTGCGCGAAAATTCTGCGTCGTGATATTGAAGCGCTCGGCTACGGAAGAAACTTCAACATCATCGACGATCAGGACCAGCAATCAATCGTGAAACGGGCGATGAAGGAGCTCGAAATCAATCCCGACCAAATAAAGCCGCGTTCTATTTTAGAGGCGATCTCGCGCGCGAAGAATGCCCAAATCGACGCGGATAGATATGCGATATCGACCGGCAGTTATTACGAGGAGATTGTCGCCAAGGTATACGCCCGGTACGAGAAAGAGCTTCGGACGGCGAATACGCTCGATTTCGACGATCTCATCCTTCTTGCTGTGCGGCTGTTCTATGAGCATAAAGACGTGCTGGCACGGTATCAGGATCAGTTCCGGTATATCCTGGTAGACGAATATCAGGACACCAATCCGCTTCAATATGCGCTCGTCTCGCTTTTGGCCAAGCAGCATAAGAATCTTTTTGTTATCGGCGACGACTACCAGTCGATCTATGGTTGGCGTCAGGCCGACATCAGGAATATCCTCGATTTCGAGAAAGATTATCCCGAGGCGACCGTTATTACTCTTGATCAGAATTACCGCTCAACACAGACGATCCTCGATGCGGCGCACGGCATCATCGAGCGGAACAAGCACCAAAGGCACAAGAAACTTTGGACCGAATTTTCCGGTGGCGAATTGATCGCGCTTGTGCCGGCCGAAGACGAGGAAGCTGAGGCGCGGTTCGTGGCGGAAACCATCACGCGCGAACAAAAAGGGAATCGCCGTTTTCGTGATTGCGCGGTGCTCTACCGGACGAACGCTCAGTCCCGGATGATCGAAGAAATGTTCCTTCGTCATTCTATAGAGTACCGTATCGTGGGCGGACTCAAATTTTACCAGCGAAAGGAAGTGAAAGATATCATTGCCTATGCGAGGCTTTTCGAGAATTCGCGCGACCGACTGGCGCTTGAACGTATCATCAACGAGCCAAAACGTGGATTAGGTGACGCGACGCTTTCACGTTGGACAGGGTTTGCTCGCACGAACGATTTGGATTTTTTTGAGGCGGCCTATCGGATGGCACCCGAAACAAGCGATCTTCGTGAAGGGAAGATCAAAGCTATTCGTGATTTTTCGGACATTTTCCTGAAGTTGCGTTCGGAAACTCTTGCGCGGCCGGAACTTCGCTTGCCGGAATTTCTCGATAAATTGGCGCGTATGAGCGGATACCTGGCCGCACTCAACGATGGAACAGCCGAAGGAGAGACTCGGCAGGAGAACGTCCGTGAACTTTTTTCCGTGGCGCAGAAGTATGACGATCGACCGCTTACCGAAGCGCTCCATCTGTTTCTTGAAGAAGTGGCGCTTGCGTCGGATACAGATGACATCAGCCGCGAACAGGACGCCGTGCATGTGATGACGCTCCATAGCGCCAAGGGACTGGAATTTCCGGTGGTGTTCATCATCGGGCTGGAAGAAGGGATCTTTCCTCACTCACGGAGCCAGCTTTCGGCCGCGGAGCTTGAGGAAGAGCGTCGATTGATGTATGTCGGTCTCACGCGCGCCAAGGAAAAAGTCTATCTTCTCTACACCGAACAGCGCACCATTTTTGGTTCGACGCAGGTCAATCCGCCATCGCGCTTCCTACACGAAATCCCGGCGCATCTTACGGAAGAAAAGGATCGTGTCAGTTCCGGAATGCTTGGGCAGAGGTACTTTCGAAAGTCATTCCATCGTTTTCCTTCGGCGCCGAAAAATCCGATCCGGATGAATAATGTCGAAGAAAAGGAAACTTCTTCGGGGCAAAAGATCTTAGGTCCGGACGATGTGCGTCCCGGCGATATGGTGGAACATCCGCAGTTCGGATCGGGACTCATCGTCTCTGTTTCCGGCACGCTTGCGACGATCGCCTTTAAGCGTTTTGGCGTGAAAAAGATGATGCTCGGAGCCGCCCCATTGAAGAAGACGTGATCAAGAGCTATCGCTTATTTTTTTTCTTTCCGTGGAACGTCCGATGGATCTCTTTCAGGCGTTCATTGGTGATGTGGGTGTAGATTTGGGTGGTAGTGATGGAAGAGTGGCCAAGCATCGACTGGACGGAACGGATATCGGCACCGTTCACGAGGAGATCGGTCGCGAACGAGTGGCGGAGCGTGTGCGGATGGACATCTTTCACGATACCGGCTTTTTTGGCGTAGTGCTTCACGATGCGAGCCACGCTTCGGGTGGTGAGGCGCAGGCTTTCCCTTTGGGCGTTTTTCTTGTTGACCAATCCTTTTTTGGGGAACGATACGAAGAGCGCCGGATCGATATCTCCGCGAGCGTCGAGATATTTTCGGAGCGCCTGCTTGGCGGTGGGAGAGATGAAGACGATGCGGAGCTTTGATCCTTTGCCGCGCACGCTGAATTCTTCCTTGTCGAGATTGATATGATTGCGATCGAGCGAGGTGAGTTCCGAGACGCGTAAACCCGATGAGAAGAGAAGTTCGAGGATGGCCCGGTCGCGGAGTGCGCGCGGATGATTTCCTTCGGCAGCATCAATGAGCCGCTCTACCTCGTCGTATTCGAGAAAGTCCACTTGCCGGTCGGGAGTTTTTCCTACCTCGACCTTTTCAGCGGCGAGTGTTTGGATATCCTGTTTGGCGAGATATTTGAGGAATGTTCGAATGACGATGGCATGATAGGACTGAGAGTTTTTCTTGAGCGTCGTACCAAAGCGGGTTTGCTTGCGGTTGAGGTGCAAACGGTACTCGCGGACCTTTTCGGCGGTGATGTCTTTGGGATTGTGGATAGTTCCCCAGTCGAAGAAGCTTTCGAGAGCCTTCGAATAGCTTTCGAGGGTGCGAGGGGAACGGTTAAGCTCGATTTCTAGGTGTTCGCGGAAGCGTTTGGCGAGTCGTTCCGCCTCATTTTTTGGTTTTTCGAACGGAAGCATAGAAAAGATAAGAAGACATTTATGATTGTATCACACGGAACGGTTATCCACACTAAAAATACCTTAAATAAGCCATAAAATTAGAAAATCAGGTATTTTTTCGTTGACGGAAACTCGGAATGGCGCTATACTGACTTTTGTAAAAATTAGGACAAAAAGTCGATGGTGCTTTACGGGACTTTCGAAAGCCCGAAGCATCTTTAGACTCTTTGTTGATCGAAAGGCGAGAGTCTTATCAGTACTCGGCCCCCCATTTTTTCAAGGATTTTCAAAACCGGCTGGTTGCGGGATCTTCATACCCGTACCCACCATCTCCAATCGAGATTTCTTCACTGTATCAAGGAGGCATCCGGATACCGCGTCGTTCGGGTGTTCCGCAATTATTCCGCTTTCTCCATTGTGGCGTCGAGCGCCCTTTTGGTGTCAGCGAGCAATCTTACCCAAGGCCAGGACACGGATAGTGTCTTGTTCGGCTATGTGAACGGCGCAGTTGCCGGCGAAGAAAATGCCTCAGCTAAGCGTCGTATCGCTGCTCAAGTGACGAAAAAAGAGAATCTTTCCCTTGTGCCGCTCGCCAGCGCGCCGAGCGCCGTCGATCCGGAAGCGCGCGATGAAACTTCGCTGTTCGACGTTCAAGGAGGCTCTCTGAGTGATTCGCTTTTGTTGTCCTCCTGGTCCGGAAGCTACCCGAAGGAATCGGAAGAGGGTGATGACGTGAAAATTTACACCGTCGCATCTGGCGACACGGTTTCTGGTATCGCCGCGAAGTTCGGTATCACAGTTAACACAATCCTGTGGGCGAACGATATCGACAATGTGGATCAGATCAAGCCGGATGACCAGATATTCATCCTGCCGGTAGCCGGTCTTTCGCATACGGTGGCCGCGGGAGACACTATCGATGCTATCGCAGCCAAATACAAAGCAGACAAGGAGAAAATCATCTCTTTCAATAGCTTGCCGGCGAACGGAGAGCTTCGCGCAGGAGACAGCATTATGATTCCGGACGGCCAAAAGGAAATTCCGGTCCGCCAGGTTCCGTCGGGGGGCATCGAACGGCGGCAATATGCCACGTCGACCGGCGGTACGGCCACAGATGTTTCTGGATACAAGAAATTGGATGGCAAGGCCGGTACAGGACACCGGTTTCCGTTCGGTTGGTGCACGTGGTATGTGTCGCAGAAACGTTATGTGCCGTGGAGCGGTAATGCCGGCACTTGGTTGTATAAAGCCAAATCGCTCGGCTATAAGACTGGGCGGAAACCGGTTGCTGGCTCCATTATGGTCACAACGGAAGATCGTCGTTACGGACACGTGGCACTTGTCGAGAAGGTGAGCGGGGACACGATCACCGTGAGCGAGATGAACTATGTGAAGTGGGGCAAAGTCAATCGCCGCACCCTTTCTACTTCCTCCCGCGCCATCAGAGGATTCATTTATTAGTGTTCAATCGGATCCCGCATGGTGTTCGGGGTAAAGAACAAGTTTGCAAAAACCTGTTTTTTGCTTGTAAAAAGGCTATATTTCTGCTATACTGAGAGTACATTTGGGAAAAATATGGCCCATTCCGATACAATTCATCAGTTTATACAATCACGTCCATACCTCGTGTGGTATGTAAAAGATCTAAAATATCTTTCAGAAGATTCGATCGTTGAGCATACGCTCAACTATGGCAATTGGGAAGATTTTTGTGAGCTTGTCCATATCCTTGGTATAGAACGGATTGCACAAGATTTTCATCGGCGCGCCGACTTGCCACGTACGAATTATCGTCCGGAAATCAAGAATTTTTTCCAGCTTTATTTCGACCGTCATGCTACATAAAGAAATTCTTTCTCCGGCTCAGCAGGGACTTCTTACCCTGATCAAAGAGTTTGGTCCAAAGTTTTCGCTCTGTGGCGGTACGGCGATTGCTCTCCACATCGGACATCGGGAATCTATCGATTTTGATTTGTTTACTTCCGACGAGCTGAATATCGATGTTCTCCGCAAGAAACTTTCCGGAGCTGATAAGTATTTTTCCGTTATCGTGAAAAATGAAGATGAATATACCGTGATCGTAAAAGGAGTAAAAATCACTTTTCTTCGATACCCGTTCCCGTTCAAGGGGGTAATTTGGTTGGACGAGGTTGTTCAAATTCCTGATCTTCTGACCCTATCGGCGATGAAGGCGTACGCGCTCGGTCGGCGATCGAAATGGAAAGACTATGTTGATCTCTATGTTATCCTCTCTAAGTATCATTCCTTGAAAGAGGTGGTAAAAAAAGCTGAAGCGATGTTTGGCAACGAATTCAACGAGAAAATCTTTCGTGCCGCACTGGCGTACTTCGAGGATATTGACTATTCGGAATCGGTATCCTTCCGTTCCGGATTTGAAATCGATGACGATTGCATCCGGACGGAATTGAAAATGCTAAGCGTGGCAAGTGACGATTAGCTATATACTCCACATATTTCCTCCCGCGCCATCAGAGGATTCATCTACTAGCTTTCAGCTTTTAGCAAGACGTGAAAAACGGGCCCGAGTGGTCTGTTTTGTTTTTATTAAAATATGCATATGTTTGCATAGGTATAAATTTTATGTTAGTATGACTGTAAAGAAATCATTATGATGGATATCGAATTGATTCCTATTGGAAAAGCTGCGGAAAAGCTGCATCTCTCCATAGATACTCTGAGACGCTGGGACAAAAGTGGCCGGTTTCCGGCTGTCAGAAAGAGTGGAAAGCGGTTCTATAGGCAGAGCGATATCGAAGAGTATCTGGCGAAGCTTGGTGTGGCGGCAACCGATCTTTTCGCGGCAGCGAAGAAATGGGCATCGGACGATAAGGTGGCAGAACCGGACAAACTCTTCTACTGTCAGAACAGCATCGTTTTCCAGTACCGATTGAAGAAGCTGGAAAACGAGCTTGGTGTTGTCGTAGGATGGGAAGAGTCGTTTCCGTTCATAACTTCCGTTGTCGGAGAGATAGGCAACAATTCTTTCGATCACAATCTCGGCAACTGGCCTGACATGCCAGGAATATTTTTTGGATACGATGTCCAAAAAAAGGAGATCGTGCTCGCTGATCGCGGCCAAGGAATCTTTAAGACGCTCAAAAGGGTGAAAAAAGAGCTGGTATCGGACGAAGACGCGCTTCAGACGGCATTCTCGGAGGTGCTTTCCGGCCGCGCTCCTGAAGCGAGAGGGAACGGATTGAAATACGTGAGAAGCATCGTCACGGAAAGCGATATGCGATTGTTTTTCCAAAGTGGTGCCGCCTCTTTGGGTCTCAAGAAGGGCGACCAGTCGCTTGTCGTCAGGAAAGAGGGCGGATCTATCCGCGGATGCATCGCGAAAATTAATTTTTAGAGAATATGCGCTATGTTCATAGAACTCAAGAAATTCGGAACAACGCTCGTATCGCGTCAGGCCGGCAAGGAGGCTCTCGCCGCTTTCCAGCCCGTCTTGGAGTCGGTATCGGATGAAGAGGACGTGATAGTCGATTTCGACGGCGTCATCACCTTTTCTCCGTCTTGGGGCGATGAATTCCTTACGCCTCTTTCCGCGAGATATGCCGGGAGATTGTTTTTCAAGAATACCGGCAATGTTTCCGTCCAGGCTACGCTGAAGCTTCTGAAGACCGTGAGCAGCCTGTCTTTTGAAGAAATTTGATTCGTACGGGATCTAACAGACACCAAACATTGCTTTTGTTGAAAACAAGCTTTTTCCACCGTTTGGAAGAGCCTGTTTTTGCTTTGTCTTAGCTAAAAATAGCGTGTTTGGGCTGGACAGAAATCAAAAAATATGGTATAAAGGAAACAAGAGCAGTTCCTGAAAAATTTTTTGGCCATCGGCCAAGGAGGGTATTATGAAAAAGATTTTCGGATTTTTTGCAGTGATCTTCGCGGCGCTTGTGTTCGCAATGCCGGCACAGGCAGGTAGGATCAAAACGCATACACCGCTTTTAACAGCCGCAGAAGAAGAGTTTCTTCCTAATAACGAGCGGTGCTGGAAAGCTCGCGGCGCAACTTTTTTTCATAATGCACATCTCAGGAAAGATGCAGAAATGTGCAAAAAAGTTGCAGAAAAGATAGAACAAGACAGAAAAAAAGGAACGATACGAGTGATTGATGCAAGAAAGATTTTTGAATGACACCCCGTATGCTTTGTACGGCTTCGAAGAGGCGCAAGAATGCTCCTCTTCTTTATTTTTGCGCTTTATTTGTGATATACTTAACAAAAAGCTTTCCTTTCAAGGCATTTTTGATTGCTCATAAGTTTTTGGTATGTTACGAGCAGAAGAAAATATAAAAAAATACAAATCATCCGTTATTTTTGTTCCTCTCTTTTTTGTTTTCCTAATAGGTGCCTTTCTTTTTGGTGACGTTTATTTTGCGCACGCCGGAATTTTAGATGCTTATGAATCGGGATGGAGATTTTTTGGGGGATCAGTAGAGGGCTCTAAAGCTATCAAAGAATCGACCCCGAGTATTAGTGGATGGATAGCTGATCAATTTTTACTCGCACTCAAATACGTTTTATATGGCATCTTCGTTTTTTTTGGCTGGATTGCTTCGCTTGCAGTTACAATTTTTGGTTGGATAATAAACCCTGTTTTTATCGGTGGTGGCGGGTTGTTGGATAAGAAAGCCGTGTACGATATGTGGAAGTTTGTACGAGACTTCTTCAATCTCTTTTTTATTCTCGTACTTTTGTATATCGCGTTCACAATCGTGTTTCAGGTCACCAAGGACTACAAGAAGGCCATCCTGAATCTGGTGATTATGGCGCTTTTGGTGAATTTCAGCTTTCCTATTTCTCGATTTCTTATCGATGCGACGAATGTCCCGATGTATTTCTTTGTAAATCAAATGTTGGTTGATTCAAACAATCCTGGAGAGTCCCTTGGAACGGTGCTTAAGGTTTCAAAAATTAGCGGGATTTTATTGCCACCAATTGAAACCGAAAAATATCAAGTCTCTCAACTTATTGCGGCCATTGTCTTTATGTTTCTTTTTTCCATAACATTGTTGGTGTTGGCGCTGATGCTTTTGATACGACTGGTAATGCTTGTTATATTGGTAATATTTTCTTCTGCAGGATTTGCGGGGATGATTGTTCCAGGAATGGAGTCACTTGGTAAAAAATGGTGGACGAACTTTTGGAATTATGCACTTTATGGTCCGGCAGCAATGCTCTTGCTGCTTATCTCAGTAAGATTTTTTGGCGAGATTTCTCAAGATGCGACATTTCAAAGCGTTGCGGGTGTTGCGGGTGTGAATACTATGAGTGGGTACGTTTATTTTATAAGTTCAATGGCGATGTTCTCTATTCCAATTGTAATGCTTTGGATTACGATTGGCTTGGCTAATTCTATGTCTGTTGCTGGGTCGGGGATGGTTGTTGGTCAGGGGCAGAAATTTGCTAAGTGGGCGGGTGGAAAAACTTGGGGTGGAGCGAAATGGGCAGCACTGCACAATCCTCTTTCCAATACCGTACGCGGTGCCGGCCAGGGCGCAAAGGAGCGGTATAACGATACCCGTTTTGCGAAATGGACGAAGTCGCCGAGCTGGTTTGAAGCCGGTGCCAAAGGTGCCGTGACAGGCAAAGGATGGAAGGGTGGAGCCGCCGCCGCGCAGTCGAAGCATCAGGAGAAGCTCGTCAACGAAAAAATCGAAGAACACAAGAAGAACAAGACGAGCGCTTCCGCTTTGGAGAAAAACTTGCAGTCCGGAGACATCGTGGAGCGTAAGGCCGCCGCGCTCGCCCTTGCGGATTCGAAAGATATCACGTCGCCGGAACGTCTCAGGCTCGCGCTTGCCGCCGTGACGGACGATATGGACCGTTATGCGAAAGTATTGCAATCCGCTGACGGCAAGGCGATGGGGATGTCTGCCGATCAGATGCAAGAGGCGATAGCGGAGCGCGACGAGAAAGGAATGATAAAGAAAGACGATTCCGGCAATGTCATCGTGAATGACAAAGCATACAAAGCGGTCACTTCGAAAATGAAAAAAGAGGGCCGAGTGGATGTCGTCGTCGATTATCGCGTGAAGAAGGGCGGAGAAAAACAAGGTGACGTGATCCGCGACACCATCGACAAGATGACGGCCGAAGAGATCTCCAAACAGGCCGACCTCATCAAGCATTCCGCATACGGTACTGACACAAGAATTGAAATCGGAAGCCTTATGACATCCGATCCTCAACGGTATCAGGAGATAAAGAAGAGGGCGACAGGCGAAATAAGCAAACTCATTTAGGCGAGCAAGGACATATGTTCTCCCAAAAAATCACGAATCTGATATATTTCCCGATGCTCGTTTCCGAAAACGGGACCGCGGAAAAGACGTCTCCGGAAGCAGTCGCCTCTCTTTGGGAGAAATTCCATTCGTTGCCGCAGGAACGCCAGGATATCTTGACGGCCCGGGAACTACCATTCGTTCTGAAGAAACTCCAGGAGAGTTTCCGCTTGAATGATCAGGCTATCGGACATATAAGCCTCATCGTTCGGAAGATTTTTTTCGATGAACTGTCGCCCGAGCAGGCAGAGGCGAAAATCGGATCGATACTGGTAACGGCTGGCGGTGACCCCACCCAGGCGCATACGATCATCGAATACATACGAACCGATATTTTGACGATCAAACCGCAGCCGGAAGAGGGGGCAGCAAGGGAGGAAAAATCATCGGTGGCGACGGTGAGCCTGCCGCTTCTCCAAGCCTTGTCGAAATACGAACAACTGGGGAATCAGCTTATTACGCAGGAACGTATCAAGATCAAATCGCAATCCGAGCCGGTGCGGCCGTCACTCGTGTACTGGATCAAGTATTATCGTGATGAGCTCGGCGTGGGACAGCACGACAGTGTGCAGCGCGGCAACTTTCTCTTCCGTTCGGAGAATGGCAAACGCCTGTCGGTCGAGGAGCGCGAGCGTGTGAATCTTATCCTCCGTTCGGTCGAGGAGAATTATCCATTGCCAATCGATATTGATAAGAAGGAAATCATCTTTCCCGATTTCGCGACACCGGCACCGAAAAGCGCTCCGCAATCGTCCAAAGGGCAGAGTATTCCGCAAGAATCGCCTTCCCCGGCTCGCAATTCTGAACCGTTCACCATTACGGCCGCTCCGGCTCCCGTCAAAGAAAAGATGTTTTCTGGCAACATCGCTCCTACGAAACCGGAGAGTTATGAAAAAGCGTGGAGCCCGCACCTCGAAGGCGGGTTCGGCATCGAGCAGCACGTGCAAACCGGAGGAATTCGGGGCGTTCCGGTCACCGCACCGGCTTCCAAAGGGAATATGAGTTTTTCTTCCAAGCACATCTTTCCCGCAGAAAAAAATGCCGCCCCGCCGGCGCCATCATCGGAAAAACGACCGGAATCGGCGCCTGTATCGCCATCGGTTGGCAATGTTCCGCCCGCCGTGCCCACACCGCGCCCGCAGGCGCCCGTGTCTCAGATGAACCCGTTCCGCATCCGTCCCGTGTCGTCGTTGAAGATGGAAAAGGAAGCTCCTCGTACCAAAGTTGAAGAATAATCCTATGATGTTCAATGTCCCACAATTCATCGATGTCGAAGACAAGATCGCCGGTCCGCTCACGTGGCGGCAGCTCCTGTGGATGATCGGGATGGGCGCGACGCTCCTCACCTTCTTCAACTTGTTCGATTCCTCGCTCTTTTTTATCATTGCGGTGCCGACAGTGCTTCTTTTCGTCGGGCTGGCGTTCTACCGGCCGAACGGTATTCCGCTCATCATCTATATCTTCCACGCCATACTTTTCGTTTTCCGTCCGAAAGTTTCCGTGTGGGAGCGGCCCGTGCGTCGGATGCCGACAGTGAAAGAACCGGCAAAAACGGACGAAACCGTTTCTTCTGGGCCGGTCGACAAGCGCATCACGCAAGAGAGACTCAAAGAACTGGCGCGTATTCTGGATAGCCGGGGAAAATAATGGTACACTGAGGCAGTAATCGGAAAAAAACAAAATGGAACTCTTGAAACCGAAAAGCAAAACGAGCGGTGGATCAAGCACGCAGAAATATGTGGATGTTGAAGAGATCCGCGACAGCGTCATCGTCCTTAAGAATGGTGCGATGCGCGCGGTGCTCCTCGTCTCATCCATCAATTTCGACCTCAAATCGAGCCAGGAACAGGATGCTATCATCGGCCAGTATCAGAATTTTCTGAATTCGCTCGATTTTCCCGTGCAGATCGTCGTGTCGTCACGCCGTTTTAATGTCGAGCCGTATCTTGATCTGCTCAAAGATCAGGAAACACAGCAGGAGAACGAGCTTTTGCGTTTCCAGATTTCCGAGTACAAGAACTTTGTCAGGAATCTGACCGAAGTTTCGAACATAATGTCGAAATTCTTCTATGTCGTGGTGCCGTTCGCGTCGTCTGAAGACGACCAAAGCGGAATCGTCTCGAAACTTTCCGGTATTTTTCAGCCGAAAAAAACCATCGGTCTTCACGGTGAACTCTTCAATACCTACCGGAGCCAGCTTCTCCAGCGTGTGGAACACGTCACAGCAGCACTCTCAGGTACCGGCGTACGTGTAACGCAGCTCAATACCGAAGAATTGATCGAGCTTTTGTACAACAGCTATAATCCTTCGCTTTTCACCACGACGGCCGTGAAGGATGTGGAATCCATCGAATTGGCGCGAACCTGAAACGTCTATGCCGAAAGAAATCATCATTGATGAAGGCGAAAAGAAAGAGAAGAAAGTGACCGGACTTCCCGGACTTTTGTCCAACCTTCCCGGGCTAAAGCCTCGCGCGGCCGTCCGTTCCGAGAGCGAAGAGCTCTATCAGAAAGGCATCGCCACTATCCGTGACCTCATCGCTCCGCCGGCGATCAAGCTTTTGCCGAACTCGATGCAGATCGGCCCCTTGCTTGCTCGTACGTATTTCGTGATCGCGTACCCGCGGTATCTCTCGACAAACTGGTTTTCGCCGATCATCAACATCGACTTCTCGATGGATATCGCATTCTTCGTTCACCCGATCGATACGGCGGAAATCTTGAAAAACCTGCGCAAGTCCGCGACACAGGTGCAGTCCCAAATCCATATCGAAGCGGAAGAAGGCAAGATTCGCAACCCGCAGCTCGAAACGGCACTCGAAGACATCGAGAGTTTGCGTGATCGACTGATGCAGGGGACAGAGAAATTTTTCCGGTTCGGACTCTATATCACCATCTACGGCGAGAACGACCGCGATTTGAACGAGAAATGCCAGTCGATCGAAGCCATCCTCGAGGCACAACTGGTCTACATCAAGCCGGCCGTCCTTCGGATGGATCAGGGATTTTCCGCAACTCGTCCGCTCGCTACCGATACGCTCGATGTCGCCAACAACCTGAACACCGAACCGCTCTCGACGACATTCCCGTTCGTTTCATCCGACCTTTCGTCGAACGAAGGTATCCTCTACGGCATCAACCGGCACAACAACTCGCTCGTGCTCTTTGACCGATTCAAGCTCGAGAACGCCAATATGGTGGTGTTCGCGAAATCCGGTGCCGGTAAGAGCTACACCGTGAAACTCGAAGTCCTCCGTTCGATGATGTTTGGTGCGAGTGTCATCATTCTCGATCCGGAAAACGAATACAAACATCTCTGCGAGGCGGTCGGTGGGAGCTTTATGAAGATCTCGCTCAATTCGAATGTGCACCTCAACCCGTTTGATCTACCGAAGAAAGTCGAGGATGAGGAAAACACAGGCGTGCTCCGAAACGCGATCGCCAATTTGATCGGCCTCCTTCATATTATGCTCGGTGCGGTGACACCGGAAGAAGATTCCATCCTCGACCGTGCTATCCACGAAACGTACGCTATCCGGGACATTACCGAACGTACGGATTTTTCGCAGCTTACCGCGTCATCGTTTCCCACGATGTCGGATCTGTACGCCGTGCTTCAAAATATGGAAGGTGCGGAATCGCTTGCTGCGCGGCTGGAACGCTATACGGAGGGTATTTTCGGTGGTTTCCTCAATAAGCAGACCAATGTGGAGACGGATAGCCAGCTGGTCGTTTTCAACATCCGCGACCTGGAAGAGGAGCTCCGACCGATCGCGATGTACATCGTGCTTCAATTTATTTGGAACGAAATGCGCGCCAAGATGAAAAAACGGCTTGTCGTGGTGGACGAAGCGTGGGTGATGATGCAGCACGAGGACGCCGCGTCGTTTCTCTTCGGTATCGCCAAGCGCTGCCGCAAATACTACACCGGTCTCACAACGATCACGCAGGACATCGGGGATTTTATGAGCTCACGCTACGGCAAGCCGATTATTACGAACTCGTCTTTGCAGCTCCTCCTTCGCCAGTCGCCGTCGTCGATCGATCTCGTGGCCGAGACATTCTACCTCACCGATCACGAGAAATTCCTTCTTCTTGAATCGAACGTCGGTGAGGGCATCTTCTTCGCGGGGACGAAGCACGCGGCGATCAAGGTCATCGCTTCATACAGCGAGGATCAGATCATCACGTCCGATCCGCGCCAACTTTTGGAAATCGAAGAAGCGAAAAAGGATTTCGATAGCGGAGCGTAAATGTTCGAGAATATCACGTTATGCCGTCCAAAACAGCCGCGTTTCGGTTGGCGAAAAAGGAAGCGGAAGCCAAGACGAATTTTACCGGAGAGAAACCATCGTTCATTCTCTATTCCGGCGTACTGGTCATCGCGTTACTGAAAGATCTGCTCGATCTCGCGTTTATCGGATCGTTGCCAGGAATCGGTACTGTGATAACGATGTGTTTCACTATCCTCATCTGGTTGCTCCTGACGGCTTTCGACCGCTCCGGCGGACAGCAGAACATCAAGATGACTCGAAGCATCATCTTGATAGCGATTGCGATTGTCGAGGGAATAGGATTCGGGTTGAATTTTCTGCCCATCCAAACGCTTACCATCGTTCTGCTCTACCAGATGGCCCGGCGCGCGTGGAAGAAAGCGCAGGAGGAAAAGAATAAGAATTCAGTAAGAGTGCCACTCGGCAGGAGAGAACAAGAAAAGATACGCAAGAAGAATGAGGAACTTCTCGGAGAAATTATGAGAAAGAATGAAGAGATGAAGCGTCGTGGAGCGTTCAGAAAACTCTCTCAGACCCAAAGATAATCAAGAATTTTTGTGCCTATGTCTGCAATACTTTCACTCCATCGCCGTTTTATTATTACCGGTGCATTGGCGTTTTTTTCACTCGGTTTCATCGCGTTTTTCAAGGAGAGCGATCAGCTCCACCCGGTGTTTCAGGGGTTTATCGTGAGCAGTATTTTTTTCTTGGTTATTCCCGTTCTGTATAGTAAAATAATACTCAAAGAGTCCCTTGAAAGCATTGGCTGGAGAAAAGGAGAGACACTCGCAGGAAGCATTACTTTGGTGGCCTGTGTTCTTCTCGGATTAACGCTTCTTATCCTGCTCTCCCGGGCGTTTCCGGTTCGCGAACAGCATATTTTGCCGGGGCTGGTGGAATCGGAATTCCTGTGGTTCACGCTCTATGAAATTGTTCTCGTTTCGTTTATGGCGCTTTTGTACGAAGTGTTCTTCCGCGGACTGATCCAGTTTTTGTGGCTGAAAGATTTCGGAATATGGGCCGTGATCGCACAGGCCGGGCTCTTATGGGGATTGTTTCTTGTTACGGGCAGTTTTTCATGGGAAAACGCCCCGCTTCTCCTCTTTGCTCCTTTGGCGGGAATCATTGCATACGTTTCCCGATCGATTCGATACTCATTAGTAGGAAGTTGGCTGTTCTTTTTTCTCGTCGATATAGTGATGCTCCTTGAACGTTAAAACATATGCGTCACCTCAAGCAATACAAACAATATCGGGCAATAACGGGACTGTTCCTTGTCGTCGAAATGTTCTTCTTCGTTGCGGCTCCGGCATTCGCGGCCAAAGTCCCGTCCGTTTCGTCGATCGCCGCGCAGCTGGAACGCCGGTATAACCTGAATCTCGGCAGCATACAGAATCAAGGGCAGAACTTCAACGTTTCCGACAACAAGAAGCCGGCACCGGAAGTCTCGCTTTTTTTCAGTCCGAGCGATCCGAAGCCGGGTGCGAAGATTTCCGCCAAGGCGTTGCCGGTGTATTTTTCGAATACCAACGAGACGATGTATTACACGTGGTATCTGAAACACGCGGAGTGTGATTTGACCGGTTCGCCTTCCGCACAAGTGCGGGCGATCTGCGATCGTGACGGGAATGGCCGGATTTCCGTGGAAGACTGGAAGATCGAAGCGGCGCAGATTACCGCTCAGAATGGATTCGATCACGGAAGTGCCAGTTATTCGAGCGATGACGACAGCGACGGGTATCATGCGCGGTTCGGTGGTGATAACAAGGTGAATACGCCGAATCATTGCTATGTCCACGACAATGATAAGGGCACGATGTACGAGTTTGGGTCGGGGAGCGATCTGACGTTCGGGTGCCCGTCCGGCACGACGGCCGTCTGTATGGTGGAGGACGAAGATGTGGCGAGCGGCACGAACAATACCGGAAACACGTTTTTTGATACGTCGCTGAGCGGCACTTGCTCCGTGTCCGGTACCCCGTCGTGTTCATCCGGTTCGGCGATGTGTAACACGGGAAATCCGCGCTGCGTTTCCGATCCGACCAATACGACATCCTGTGGCTCAGCCATCTCGGCGTGTTCCACAAGCACCGAATCCTCTGCCGCGCCGTATTGCCGTCATCTCTTTCCGAATGCCAACGGACGGACGAGCGGTGACGGATCGTTTGGTGCGACCGAAGAATCCTTTTGGGGTACTGATCCGCACGATCCGGATACGGCCGACAATGGCAACAAGGACGAGGCGAATATTGTCGGCCTGGGACTGACATCGTTCATGTGGAGTTATGTTCCGGGGGACAAAGTCGGTGTCATTGTCGAAGGGACGTCGATGATCCAGACGAAGCATGACGATTCCTCGTATATGATAATGTGGGCGCTTTCGAAGAACGACTGTCCCATCTCGCTCGCGAGCAGCACCGGTTCGTATACCAAGGAGATCAAGGGATACAACGTGAATATTCCGACGGCCGATCTCGATCTCAACCGTTGTCTCGAACGGAACCTTATCGATCCGGCAGAGGGCGGACAAGCAACCAATCTGGATGTTTCCGTGGTCGCTACGCCGGAAAATCCCTTGAACGACGCGACCGGCGACAAGAGTGGCGATATCGTGGTGGCACAATCGAGCATCAGTAACAGCGGACACAGCGCAGCGGATACGCTCTATGAATGGACGGTCGAGATCAGCGACAATATACAGTTCAGTTCCGCGGTCGGTTCGACAGCAGATATCACGGGCGATCTGCAATCACTCGGTCTCGTAGGGAATACGAAGGGTAACGCGCTCGACACGCTCCGATTGAAGCTCGATATTCCGGCGACGTTTGCCGGCCGGACACTCGCGAATTATCTGACGGGCGAATCCGGTTATCTGCGGTTCAGCGTTCGGGCGACCGAGAATTTCGCGAGCGGAATCACCCGCAAGGGTCGGAGTGATGTCATCGTGAAGTTCGTTTCGACACAGCGACGCATCGCGGCGTATGCCGCACAGGCACAAAGCGTCGGGAGCGCTACCCGGGTCGTCTTGTCCGGATCGGGTGGCATCATTTGCAACGGGAACGCGCTCGAACGGAGCGTCTGCCGTGTGACGAAAAACGAAGTCATCGGATTGCGCATCGATCCTTCCGGTCTCGATAATTTTCGCTGGACCATCAATGGCCGGCCACTCACCTGTACCGAAGCGGCTGTTTCGCCGGATTGCAACGACGGTGAGCAGAATCACGTGAATTTTTTTCCGGTAACCGGGAATCCCGGCGACACGTATTCCGTGTCCGTGACGGCGAATGATGTTCAAACAGGTAAAACGATCACGCTTTCGCGTACGTTCCACGTTGTCGATCCGGGCGTCTCGATCGTTTCGCGCGACCAATCGATCGTCTGGCCGAAGCTTCTCGGACAATACCGCGATCTGACCGGAAGCGCGTCCGGCTGCCCGAATGGTCTGTGCAACGATTACAGCGATACGATTTTCCGCGGGTCTTCGGGCGGGACATTTCCGCTCCGCGCGGACTTTCTGCCGGAATTCCTCGGGTCATCGCCGCTCATAACACGAGAATGGGTCGTTGACGGTGAAATCGTGGCAGAATCGGCTCCGGGAGAAATCAATTTCATTGCCGCCAAAACGCCCCCGGGAATCTATAATGTTTCCGTGAGCGCGCTCTCTGTGCAGCCGGATGACATTCGCCGGGCACTGATGGATATCTGGGATATTTCCTCGCTCGAATCGCCAGAAATGCGTTTCGCGGGCACCATTCAGATCGAAGTCGAGGATCCGAATATTATTGTCGAGAATGCTCCGATACAGAAGAAGATTTTCGCCGCGATCGCCTCTGCCGTGCCGGCCTCCGTCATTTTCGCATTCCGAGTGCTTCTTTTCGCCGCGCTCATCCTCTTTACGACAGGATTCCTCTTTGCGATCATTCCGGAACGTTCCGACGAACGAAAAATCCTTTGATATTTTTTTCAAGTGATATCCGTACGACAAACGCCGCTTCATCGGCGTTTGTCGCTTGTTTGAGGCATTGTCCGCGAGATGATACAATGAGAAAAACTATCGTATGCGTTCGAAGGTGGGAAAACGGCTGAAAATTATCGCACGACTCCATTTTTGGATGACGTTTTTTGTGTTCGTCGCGTACCTTATTTTCGGTTTTTCTCTCGGCCCGGGATTTTTCAAGAAAGATCTTCTCACGAAACTTCATACGCTCGCGGACGATATCGTGGTGAGCGCAACGGTGCTCGGCGGCCCGGCGACACCGCTTGTGACCGCTACACCGTCGTGTGTTTCGGGAGCGCCGCGGATCACGCTTGATTGGGCGGACGATGCAGCGACCGATACGTGGGATATCGAACGCGACAGTCTGCCGCTTGTGACGGGACTGATTGTTTCGCAGTACATCGATACGGCGGTAACGGAAAATATCTCCTATAGCTACGTTGTGACGGCGTACGGCCCGATGTTTCCGGGAAGTGCGGCATCGTCGTCGGTGTCGGCTACGGCGCTCGACTGTGCAGCCATCCTGCCGCCTGCGACCGTGACCATCCAGACGCTTGGCGGACGGAATGTATCGGTGGATCGAACAGGTATCGAACTGTCGCGCCGCCGCCCGCAGGTCACCGGTACAACCAATGTGGCAAACGCCCTCGTGACACTGTCTCTCACCAATCCGAGTATGCAGGCAACCACGACTGCCAACGCGAACGGGTATTTTTCGTGGGTGCCACCGGCCAGGCTCGATAGCGGTAATCACATTCTCTCGGTTACCGTCACCGATCCGAACGATGTGACACGCACCGCTTCGGACAGCTTCATTTTCAAAACATTCAACGATGGCGGCGAAGAAGGATCTGATGAGCGCGAAGAAACCATTGAAGCGGTACCGGCAGGGAGCCTGGATTTCTTTGTTCGGGTAAATAACGGTGCCGAATTCCTCTTCCAAGGCGATGAGATGACCGTAGGGATCTATGGCACCAAGGACCCTTTTCCGGTCGGCACGGTCTTCCGCGCGTTTATCGTAGATGCTTCCGGCCGAGAGATATTCCGTTTGCCGGAGACGACTATTAAACGACAGGGACAGACCGAAGCCTCGCTTTTTCGAACGGTGCCGCTTCTGCTCGACCCGGGAAAATACCGCGTGCGGGTGGATGCCTTTGTCGGGAAACGGATCATAAGCCGCGAGGCGCCACTTGTCATCCGCGCGTGGCCGCTCATCCGCTTCGGCACCGGATCGGAGATCACCTATCCG
The DNA here is from genome assembly GCA_052034975.1 of Candidatus Moraniibacteriota bacterium. Taxonomy (GTDB): domain Bacteria; phylum Patescibacteriota; class Minisyncoccia; order Moranbacterales; family UBA1568; genus UBA1568. The sequence goes on along the minus strand of JBPOIA010000006.1, from coordinate 10,344 downwards.
GAACTGGCGAGTTTTATCGGGACGATTTTCTTCATCCTGCTCTCACTCCTTTTTTTCTTGCTGGCTCTGTTCGTTCGGGAGTATTGGCTGTATCTGCATCACATCAGGCACGTGACCGAACGTCATTTGGAACGTTTCGGTTTCATCGGAAAAAGAAAGGGGGTGTCGAAATGAACGGAGATATGACCCTGCTCGCCCTTTCCGCGTTTACGGTCGTGTTCTTGCTCGTGACGCTCGTTTATACGGTAGGTATTGTCTGGCGTGTGGAAATGGAACTCGACGTCTCGTATAAGTTCTTGGCTTTCGCCGTGTTGTTTCTGACCATCGCGGAGATTGCCGGTGTTTTGCCAGAAGTCCGCGAAAATGCGGAATGGACGCTGTACCTCTACGGTACGAAACTCTTAACCGCCATCAGCTTGTTTCTCGGGATGTATTTTATGCGCGATTTGGTGCGCCGTTTGGACGGTGAGCGGAAAACGCGCCGATAAATCGTGGTATACTGGAAAAAACAGGTACTAACTTTGCACACCTATGTCTGCCGATATCGTGGCGACACTCAAAACACAGCATCAGGGATTACGAAGTATCCTTGAAGCAATCGGAAAGGCCTCATCGGAGGAAGATCGGGATGCGGCGCATCTTCATACGATGCTCACGGAGTATAACGAGCTCTTGACGGCACATCTTCATTTGGAGGACAAGGTCTTCTATCCGGAAGTATTGCACTGGCTTGAAACGCGACATCTCTCAACCGATGCGATCCAGAAATTAATGGGAGAGATGAACAAAATCATCCAGGACATCCGCGCATTTTTGGCGGAGTTTTCGACGGAAGAAGCAATCCGGCAGGCACCGGATTTCGGCGCGAAATTCTCCGTGATGCGCGATCAGCTCGAAGTGCGGATGTATGTTGAAGAAGAAGGCGTCTATCTCTACCTCTCCGAATAAACTCGTTTCCCAAAAGACGTTTCCGGCCGGAAGCGTCTTTTTTGTTTGGCTTTTCCAGGAACCGTGCTACGGTAGGGATATGCAAGAAATACCTTTTCCCGTACGTATCAACCGCTACCTCGCCTTAAAAGGCCTGGTGACCCGCCGTGCCGCCGATCAGCTGATCCGGGATGGTTTGGTGCGCCTGAACGGCAAGAGGGCCGAGCTGGGAAGCCGTGTAGAAAGCGCTTTGGATACGGTGGAAATTCTTCCATCCGATCGTCCTGAAAAAGAGCACGCCTATATCGCGTATTACAAGCCGGCGGGAGTCATCACGCATTCGCCGCAGCAAGGCGAGCGTTCGATAGCGGACGTCTCCGGTTTCACCGATCTTTTTCCGGTCGGCCGTCTCGACAAAGCATCCGAAGGGCTGATCATCCTGACGAACGACGGACGCGTGACGGAACGCTTGCTCCATCCGCGCTTTGTCCACGAAAAGGAATATGTCGTTACGGCGCGTGAAAAAATCCTGCCTGATGTGAAATGGATACTCGAAAAAGGAGTTCGGAACAGCGGCGAGAAGCTGGTCGCTCAGCGTGTCACGATAACGGGTCCTCATACGCTCACCATCGTCCTTACCGAAGGGAAGAAGCATCAGATCCGTCGAATGTTATCCGAAGTTTCCCTGACGGTCGAAAGACTTGTCCGCACCCGCATTATGGACGTCCATTTGGAGGCGCTCAAGCCCGGAGCGTCGCGCACGCTCAGCGGCAAATCGAGACAAGGTTTTCTGGAAAGTATTGGTTTGGAAAAGAATCTTTTTGCCGAGAAATAATAAGAGAGAAAGCGCGTGTCAAAGCGATGTTCGTTGATATTTCTTGTTTCTTCACGGAGAGTATGGTTTAATGCCGGATATGAAGCTTCTCTATAAAATATTGAGAGCGAATCTTGTTGGTTTTCTCGCACTCGTCGCGAGCGGGTTTTGTATGATGCCTGTCTCTGCTGCGTCGATGGGAACGGATGGTTTAGCGATGTCGGATATGGAAGCGCCTATCTCGTCGACAGAACAGGGGATGGACGAAGAGGCGATAAGCACCGCAGCATCGCATACGTGGAATGCGTGTCCGTTTTCGTGTGGGAACCTCCTTCCTGAAGCAGCTATCACGAAAAAAACAAAAGAGAGTATCAACGTTCCAAACGGGATTTTTTCCGCCGAAGACCTTGATTTTTCAGCATCCAGCGAAGCGGATGTTTTCGGCACAAGTCCTGGAAGCCCTCCAACGACCGATAGCCTGCTTTCCGTAGCCAAAAAGGAATAATTCTTCTTTGACGCCAGGAATGGCGGGCCCTTGTCCGCACATCTTGGTGTCTTTTTCTGTCCGTTTTAAAAACAGATCCTCTTGTAAACCATTGATAAAGAAATTATGAACAAGAAAAATCTCTATATTGCCGGAATGCACTGCCGCTCTTGCGAAGTGCTTCTTGAAGAAGAGATCGGGCGTGTTCCAGGCGTTTCGCGCGTGCACGTTAGTCATAAGCACGGAACAGCGACTGTCTCTTATGACGGAAAGGCGCCGGATGACGATATGCTTCTCAATGCCGTACGTGCCGCAGGATATAACCTTTCCGACGGAAAAACACACTCACCCATATTTTCTCGGGACATTGAAACGTATGTACATATCCTTTTCGCGCTCGGTGCCGCGTTCGTATTGTATATGCTCGCAAACCGTCTCGGACTCCTCAATATCTCGCTCGGCACTGGCAACCTTGACGTGTCGCGGATTGGGCTAGTGTTCCTCGTCGGTCTTACGGCCGGCATTTCCACTTGTGCGGCATTGGTCGGCGGATTGGTTCTCGGCGTTTCGGCGCGCTATAGCGTGCTTCATCCAGAGCTTTCTCTCCGGCGAAAATTCATCCCGCATCTTTGGTTCAACGCGGGACGCGTGATCGGTTTCGGTATTTTCGGTGCCCTTCTCGGTGTTTTGGGAAACTTCTTCCAAACATCAATTGGCTTCACGGCACTTCTGACACTCGTCGTCGGATTGGTAATGGTTTTCCTCGGATTACAACTGTCGCAAGTTTTTCCGCGTCTTCGAGCGATAAGTTTCACACTACCCAAGGGATTAGGCCGAATCCTTGGAATACAGAAACACACGAATGCCGAGTACAGTCACAGAGGAGCGTTCATCCTCGGAACACTCACGTTTTTCCTGCCGTGCGGATTTACGCAGGCCGTCCAGCTTTCCGTCATCGCACTCGGCAGTCCGGTTCCTGGCGCAATCGCGATGTCTGTGTTCGCGCTTGGCACGATGCCGGGACTTTTGGCGCTTGGCGGACTAGGATCGGCAGTGAAGGGCACCGCGAGAAATCTTTTTTTCGCACTCATCTCCGTCGTCCTCGTCATCTTCGGATTTTGGAACGTCACTGGCGGATTGCAGCTTTTTGGCGTCAATACGTTGGTTTTTAAAGAAAACGCGGATACTCTCAGAACGGAACGTTCTGATGTCGGGAAAACTGGTGTACGTGTGATCCGTATGACGCAGGACGCGACGGGATACCATCCGAGCACATTTCCGACACTCGAGGCCGGCGTTCCGGTCCGCCTCATTGTCGATTCCACGGAAAGTTACACCTGTGCGACCAGTTTTGTTATTCCGCAGTTCGGGATCCGCAAACAATTGAAACCGGGTGAAAATATCATCGAATTTACTCCCAAGAAAAGCGGCAGTATCCCGTTCAGCTGCAGTATGGGGATGTATCGCGGTGTCTTCAGGGTGGAATAACGTACAAGCATATGACAACTAAAAAACAATTGAGCATCTCCGGAATGCACTGTTCATCGTGTGCCGGCCTGATCGAGCGGGCACTCAAGAAGGTGCCGGGCGTAAGTCAGGCGAGCGTCAATTTCGTAGCGGAAAAGGCATCAATTATGTTTGATGAGGCTGTGACGCAGACAGAGATGCTCATCGATGCCGTGGCGAAAGCAGGATACAAGGCGGAAGAAATTGATGCCAAGGATGTGGAGTATGAGCGAAAGAAGCGTGAGAAAGAGATCTCTTTGTTTCGAACGAAATTTTTCTGGAGCTTTCTTCTTTCCGCGCCGATGCTCTATTTTATGCTGTTTGATTTCTTCACGCTACCGGGGAAGGCGGCGCTTCTGCCGTACATCGGTGTGTTTTCGCTCGTCTTTACGTTGCCAGTGCAGTTCGTTATTGGTGCTGGGTTCTACCGTGGGATGTGGTCGTCACTAAGGATGAAGACGTTTAATATGGACAGTCTTATCGCGATCGGTACGTCGACGGCGTTCTTCTACAGTCTCGTGAATTTCGTTCTCTATGCCGTGCGAAACAGTTCGTTTATCGGTCTTAACGGACAAAAGATCCCCGAGCTCTACTTCGAGACGGCGGCACTCCTCATCACGTTCGTGATCCTTGGCAAGTGGCTTGAGGCGCAGACCAAGGGAAAAACATCGGACGCCATAAAGAAGCTGATGGGGCTTCAAGCTAAGACGGCGCGCGTGGTGCGCGGCGGGCAAACTACCGATATTCCGGTCGAAGAAGTTGTACACGGTGACATCGTGATTGTGCGTCCCGGGGAGAAGATTCCAGTGGACGGTACAATCGTGAAAGGAACTTCCGCGGTGGACGAATCGATGATCACGGGCGAGAGTCTGCCGATCGAGAAGAGCGCGGGTGATACGGTCATCGGCGGAACGGCCAACAAGACGGGAAGCTTTGAGTTTGAGGCGATGCGTGTGGGAAGCGAGACAGCGCTCGCCCAGATCATCCGGCTCATCGAGGAAGCGCAAGGGTCTAAGGCACCTATCCAGAATTTCGCTGACCGGATTTCGGCGTGGTTTGTACCGGCGGTCATCGGGATCGCGATACTTACATTCGTCGTTTGGTATGTCTTCCTTGGGGCAAGCCTCGCCTTCGCGCTTATGGCCTTTATGGCGGTCATCGTGATCGCGTGTCCGTGCGCGCTTGGTCTTGCGACCCCGACCTCGCTTATGGTGGGGACAGGCAAAGGCGCGGAGCACGGCATTCTTATCAAGGGTGGTGAGGCGCTCGAGGCGGCCTGTGGCATCGACACGGTTGTTTTCGACAAGACGGGCACGCTCACCAAAGGCAGGCCAGAAGTGACGGACGTCATTTCGTTCAATGACAGAGATGAAGACGGCGTGCTTTTCGTAGCGGCAAGTCTCGAGAAGCTCTCTGAGCATCCGCTCGCCGAAGCGATCTATACGCGCGCGACGGAGCAAGGATTGCCGATGAGGGAAGTAAAAGATTTTCAGGCCATTCCGGGATATGGTGTCCGGGGGAAAATCGATGGAAAGGAATATTTCTTCGGCAACCGCAAACTTATGAGGGATATCGCACTCGATTTAGGATCCGTCGAGGCGGAGATCATCCGATTGGAAGAGCAGAGCAAAACGGTGATGATCCTTGCGACCAAGGGGACGGTCGTCGGTATGATCGCGGTAGCGGATACAGTCAAAGAAACGTCTTATGAAGCGGTGGCCAAACTTCGAAAGATGGATATCGGCATCTATATGATCACCGGCGATAACGCGCGGACGGCCCGGGCCATCGCGGCACAGGTCGGCATCGAGAACGTGCTGACGGAAGTGTTGCCGGAAGACAAGGCGACGGAAGTGAAGAAGCTTCAGGTAGCCGGCAAGAAGGTAGCGATGGTCGGTGACGGCATCAACGACGCGCCGGCTTTGGCACAGGCTGATCTCGGCATCGCGATGGGATCCGGTACGGATATAGCGATGGAGACCGGCGATATCGTTCTCATAAAGAACGACCTCCGAGACGTCGTCACGGCCCTCGAGCTCTCGAAGGAAACGATGACGAAGATTAAGCAGAATATGTTTTTTGCGCTCTTCTACAACGTGATGGGAATTCCGATTGCCGCACGATTGTTCGCTGATGCCGGTCTCGTGTTGAAGCCGGAACTCGCCGGTTTTGCCATGGCGCTTTCGTCGGTATCGGTCGTGACGAATTCTTTGTTTCTTCGTTTTTTTCGCCCGGGAAAGAAAAACTGGTTGTCTCTTATGACGCCGATGATTCTGGTAGTCATTTTCTCGTTGTTGTTTTTTCAATTCGCAAGATGGAGCAGTATGGCTATGAATGACGAAAATACACAGGACGTGGCTTCATATATTGGACAGATAGAGAACAAAGTGTACGTGGCGCTTGAAGGAGAAAGTACGGTAGTCGTGCTTGATCCAGAAACGAAAAAAATGATTCGAGAAATCGATTTGACGCGCCGGATGGGAAATGAAGAAATTCCGTTTTCTGCCCATAATATCCAAGTCGCTCCGGACGGGCAAAGCGTGTGGGTGACCGCCAATGTCGCTATGAAAGATGAGAAGATGAGTATTTTCCGTCGTATCATTTCTGTAGCGCGTGCGGATACCATGAAAGGAGAAATGAGTGAAAAAGATCAAGTTATCGTTATTGATCCGAAAACAGATACGGTGATGAAACGTATTTCTTTGGCGTCAGAATCGCATCTCGCTCATGTCGTGATGAGCCGTTCCGGAGAGCGGGCATATGTCACGGCCCAAGCATCCGATTTGGTCTATGAGATAGACGCGAAGAGTTTCAAGGTTTTGCGTGAGATCACGTTGCCGAAAGGAAGCAGCCCGCACGGTTTGCGACTTTCAATCGATGATCAAACAGCCTATATTGCTTTTATCGGAGGCGGTTTTTGGTCGCTCGACATTGTCAGTGGCACAATCCAAAAAGTTGTGAGCGAGGGCAAAGGCGTTCAGGCAGCAGTGACGCCGGATGGAAAATGGGCAGCCGCCTCTCTCTATGATAGAAAAAGTATCATTCTGATGGAGCGAGATACGCAGAAGATCCAGGAGATTTCTCTTTCAAAAGAAGCGAGGGGACCGGTACAGCTTTATCCTACGCCGGACAGCCGCTTTCTCTATGTGGCGGATCAGGGATATTATTTTGACCAGCCGGTAGGGGAAACGCTTTATAAGATTGATATCGTTGGAAAAGAAGTTGTACAAACCATTCCGGTGGGAGAGGCAGCACATGGAATCGTTGTTTCTCCGGATGGACGATTCGTATATGTGACGAATCTTTTGGGCGGGGATGTCTCCGTGGTTGACACGAGGGAAGATCGAGAGATTGCTCGCATTACGGTCGGCAAACAACCAAATGGCATCAGCTTTTGGTCGTCCAAAGCCGGAGGAACGCCTTAGATAGATGTTGTAGAAAAAAAGCGGCATGAAAAAAATCATTGTATTTGCCATCGTTTTATTTGTCTTTATGGAGGGGATTTCGTGGTGGATGTATCGGACTGTGCAGGACAAACCCACAAGCGGTTCGTCTACGGATGAGGATCAGGCGACAGAGCGGATTGTTGCGGAATCGCAAATAATGTCGAAAGAAACAAAGGGGGCGGAAGAAGTGCCACTCGTTACCGAAAATACCGGTCTCGAGGATTCTCAGGGCACCGGGACTTATCCGCGGATAAGTGTGGAAGAAGTGAACAATCGGATTGAACGCACCATTCATATGGGAGTGCGGCAGTATGCCTGGGACCCCGCTGTTTTACGCGTGAAGCAGGGTGAGCTTGTCCGTCTTGTGATTCACAATGCTGACGTGAAGCATGGTATTGTCATTCCGGATCTTGGCATTAATGAAGATATTCCTCCTGAAGGAGCTGTCGTGGAATTTGTTGCGAGTAAGAAAGGGACGTTTAGGTCTTTCTGCGCGGTCTATTGTGGTGAGGGGCACGGTGAGATGCAAGGAACGCTCATTGTGGAATAATTGAGCATAGTATCCCGTATGGATATCGTTTCGCATGGGTTGTGGGGATCGCTTGCGTTCGGACGGCGGAATCGGCGTGATTTTTGGCTGGCGTTTCTATTTGGTATCGTGCCGGACCTTTTGTCTTTTGGTCTTTTTACGCTCGGCGCGTGGACCGGATTTTTCGATCACCCTGACTGGCGTTCTGGTCAGCATCCCGATCCCTCGCAAATCCCTCTTTTCGTCCATATGATGTACGATTACACGCACAGCTTGATCATTTTCTTCTGTGTATTCTTGCTGGTCTCTATAATACGCAAGGCGCCGTTTCTTCCGTTGGCCGCGTGGGGACTCCATATCCTGGTCGATATCCCCACGCACTCGCAGGATTTTTTCCCGACGCCGTTTCTGTGGCCGATCTCGGAATATACCGTGAACGGCATCGCGTGGAGTCATCCAGCTATTCTCTTGCCGGATGTCATTCTGCTCATAGTCCTCTACGCTTGGTTTTTTGTCATTCGGTGTCGGCGCGATAGACAAAAGGTTCAAAAAGTGCTATAATAGATGCAGAACTGAAGAAATGGGTGCTCGGACGGGTATCCGTTTTTTCTTTTTTACAAGCCATTTATGAAACAAAAACAGGCCCCAAAAAACAAGAAAGCTGTACCGGATTCTGAAATTAAAAATACCGGACTTCCCGACCTCTCACAGCGAGTGGTATACGGTATTTTTCTTTCGCTCAGCCTGTTTCTGACAGGACTTCTGTACGCGTCCAGTCTGCGTGTCGCGGCATCGCCGGTCGCAACGGTCTCCATTCCGAATCGTCAGGAAATTTTCGAAAAGAAGATGAATGGTATCGTGGCCAAACATCCGATCGAAAAAATGACACCGTATATCGCGAAGTATAATAAGACAACGGCTGCATTTTTGGTGGGCATCGCAAAGAAGGAGAGTAATTGGGGCAAGCGTGTGCCGCGCGACGACAACGGAGACGATTGTTACAATTATTGGGGCTATCGCGGCGCGGGCAGTCGCGGGATTGCGATGGGACACGGCTGTTTCGGCAGTCCCGAGGAAGCGGTGACGACGGTCGGAAATCGTATCGATACGTTCGTTCACGAATACGAGTTCGATACGCCGGACGAGCTTATCGTGTGGAAGTGCGGCTGGAGTTGCGATGGTCACAGCTCAAAAAGCGTCAAAAAATGGATTGCCGACGTCGGGATCTATTACCGGAAAGTGAAGGAATGATTTTGGCTTTACAAAAGCGAAAAAAGGTGCTATAATAGTAAAAGAAAGGTCGGGAAACCGGCCGAAAAAAGCGAAACGGGTGCCGCCCGTTTTTTGTTTTTTATGGCTCTTATAAGCCAAAATATGTTGGAAAAAGAAAAACACAATCTCCACCGGATCCTTATCATTCTGCCGTTTCTTGCGGTAGGATTTGTCACGCTGTTCTCGGTCGTGTATACGGCCTGGGCAAGCGGCATCACTCCTTCTGCGGTCATCGATCTTACGAATCGCGCCCGGACGGAAAAGGGACTGCCGGAACTTCGCGAGAATCCAAAGCTTTCGCAGGCAGCCAAGATGAAGGCGGAAGATATGATCAAGAACGACTATTTCGCGCACACGTCGCCATCGGGGCTCAATCCGTGGCATTGGCTGAAACAGGCCGGATACGCGTACAAAGCCGCCGGAGAGAATTTGGCCATCAATTTTACCGACCCGAAAGAGCAGCAGAGCGCGTGGATGAAGAGTGAAACGCACCGAGCCAATATCCTGAATTCGAAATATCAGGAGATCGGTGTGGCGGTAGTGGAGGGGAAAATCGATGGGGAACGTTCGCTCGTGACGGTGCAGGTGTTCGGTACGCCGACGGCTGCGGTGGCTGATCAGGCGAAGCCAGCTGTATTGCCGGCCGCCAAAGAAGCGAAAATCCCGGAAATAAAGGGTGTAGAGGTACAGACACCTTCGGAGAATCTCCTGGAAGCGGCTGTTCCGGCTGTAAAAATGCCAATTATCTCTCAAACAAGCCAAAAATCGTTAGGAATGGCTGATAAATTGTTCAATATAACGTGGCTGGCGGCGGTCATTCTTCTCTTGGGAACGCTTCTTTTCGGACCGATGATGTTCCTCTATCGGTCGTATCGACTGATTCGGCTTGGTTTGAAGGCAAAAAAAATGAATGAAGAATCAGAAAAAGGCTTCATAGAGCCATCGCACGCGTAAAAGCGAGTAATCCAGCCAGAAAATTTTGAAAAACGAGGAACCCCTCGTTTTTTTATGTTGTCTTCGTAAATGGCAGGATTTTTCTTGACAAAAAACTCCGGAGCTCCTTGACAGGAAAGGCACACAGGAATAGTCTGAAAATGTGAAATTCTCTAAATGACTCACTTTCTTTTTATCCTTTGCAGAAAGGAAAAATAAAATCTTTCGGGTGAAACTTCAAGGTACAATGTATGCTGATTCTGCCGATATGGGTGAAAGCGATCTCTCTTCCAACGGAAACCAATGTTTTTTCATTGATTTTTTATCCTTGAGTTTCGCTTTATGAAGAAGCTGAAGAAGGGCGTCAAGTGGGCTGTACGGGTGCTCGTGCCGAAAGCGTTCAATTTGTTTGTTATCGCCGCCTTGGTGTTCC
>JBPOIA010000032.1:0-3914 GCA_052034975.1 Candidatus Moraniibacteriota bacterium | reverse complement strand
TGCTCAAGGAAATTTTTGAACAGCCGAAAAGTTTTGCCGACGCATTGCGTGGGAGGCTCATCGTCGAAGAAGGGCGAGCGCGTCTCGGCGGATTGCGGGCAGTGGAAAAACGCTTGCGTGGAATCAACCGGATCGTCATCGTTTCTTGTGGCACGTCGTATCATTCGGGCCTCGTGGGGGAATATATGCTCGAAGAATATGCCGGTATTCCGACCGAAGTGGAAATGGCGTCGGAATTCCGTTATCGAAAACCGTTGCTGGATAAAAAAACCGTCGTTATCGCTATTTCCCAGTCGGGAGAAACAGCGGATACGCTCGCGGCGGTACGCGAAGCCAAAGAAAAAGGAGCACTCACGCTGGGTATCGTGAATGTCGTCGGTTCGACGATCGCGCGTGAGACGGATGCTGGGATATATTGTCACGCGGGGCCGGAGATTTCCGTGGCGTCGACCAAGGCGTTCACGTCGCAGCTGGCGATCCTGTCTCTGTTGACTCTTTATCTCGGTCGGCAGCGGGGAATGTCGCTTGTGACCGGCAAGCGGATCGCCAAGGAACTCTCGACGATTCCCAAACAGATGGAAAAAGTTCTCGCGCAGGCGAAGATCATCAGAAAACTCGCCAAGAAATACTCGAAACAAACGCACTATATGTACCTGGGGAGGAAATACAATTTTCCTAATGCGCTCGAAGGAGCGCTCAAAATAAAGGAAATTGCCTATGTACCAGCGCAAGGATACCCGACCGGCGAGATGAAACACGGACCGATCGCACTTGTCGATCCATCGGTGCTTTCGGTGATGGTCGCTTTGCGCGACAGCGTCTACGAAAAAAACGCGAGTGGAATGGAAGAAATTCTCGCGCGGGGCGGCAAGGTGCTTGCGTTTGCGACCGAAGGCGACACATCGCTTGGCAAAAAGGCGACGGATATCTTTTTTCTTCCGAAGACGCTCGAGATGCTCTCGCCGCTTCTTGCGGTGATCCCGCTCCAACTTTTTGCCTATTTTGTGGCGGTGGAACGCGGATATGATATCGACAAACCGCGGAATTTGGCAAAGTCGGTGACAGTGGAATGACGATACGTCTGTTTTCTGCTAAGATGTTTTCATTGTCGAATTGAAAATGTAAATATCAAAAATGAAAATGACAAGGGAAAATGTACAATTTTAGGGAACGTTCTCATTTTTCAATTTTTATTTTTCCATCATGCGTTCAATTATTCCGGATTATCTCAAGCTCGACCGGCCGCTCATCATCTTTGATCTCGAAACGACCGGACTTTCGGCTGGTGAAGACAAGATCGTCGAGATCGCGTACGAAAAGATTCTTCCGTCCGGAGACATTGTCTCGTATTGCCAGCGTATCAATCCAGGCCGGCCGATTCCTCCGGAGTCGAGCCGAATAAACGGTATTTACGACAAGGATGTGGCCGAGAGCCCGAGTTTTGCGACGTTGTGCTACGAGCTGTGGAATACGTTTGAGGGAGCCGATGTCGGCGGATTCAACGTCATCGGTTTCGATCTGCCGTTTTTGAAAGGGGAATTCGCAAGCGTGGGGAAAAACTTCGATTTCCTTTCTCGGCGCGTGCTTGATGCGAAGATCTTGTATCATAAAGTCGCACCGCGTGATATGTTTGCGCCGCGCAATTTGTCGGCGGCGTATAAGCTCTACTGTGGCAAGGAGCACACGACGGCGCATACGGGGGCGGGCGATGTGCGCGTGACTGTGGAAGTGCTCGAAAAGCAGCTGGAGAAGTATGCGGAATTCCGTGATTGGGAATATTTGGCGGAATTGCACGGCAATAAAGCGCTTTTGGAATCGGCGAAGACGGAGCACGCACCACTTGCTGACACCGGATTATTCGGAATGTTATTATAACGTCGTATGGGTATTTTTGATGCGATTCTTTTGGGAATCGTCGAGGGATTGACCGAATTTCTTCCTGTATCTTCGACCGGGCATCTTATCCTTTCGGCGAAGCTCCTCGGCCTCCCGGAGACGGAATTTCTGAAAACGTTTGAGGTTTCCATCCAGCTTGGAGCGATTTTAGCTGTCGTCTGCCTGTATTGGCGGAAACTTCTTCTTGATTGGGAAATGATGAAGCGCCTCGTGGTAGCGCTTTTGCCGGCGATCGGAATCGGATTCCTGTTCTATGCTTCGATTCGCGAAATGCTCGGTTCCGAAACGGTAGTGGTCTGGTCGCTTCTGATCGGCGGCGTACTCCTGATCGTTTTTGAACGGATGCACCGGGGAAAAGAAGGAGGGGAGGACAACCTTTCTTCGCTTCCGTATAAAACAGCATTTTCTATCGGAGTGTTTCAGGCTCTCGCGGTCATTCCGGGTGTGTCTCGGGCGGGAGCGACAATTCTCGGCGGACTGTGGCTGGGACTTAAACGGACAGCGATCGTGGAATTTTCTTTTCTTTTGGCTGTGCCGACGATGATTGCTGCCACCGTGCTCGATATCGCGAAAAACGCGGAGACGTTTTCGCTGGAGGATATTCACTTGCTCTTGGCCGGATTCTTTGCGGCGTTTATCGTGGCGATACTGGCGGTGAGATTTTTCCTCCGGTTTATCAAGGCACATACGTTCATCCCGTTCGGCGTTTACCGTATCGTCTTGGCGCTCGCGTTTCTTTTCCTGATCGTTTAGCGGATCACGTATGGAACTTTTGTACGGAAAACCGATCGCGGAAAAAATCCTTGCGGACACGAAGCGGCGTATCGAGGAAACAGGAACTGTTCCCGGACTCGCCGTTCTCTTGATCGGAGACGATGCACCGTCGCATCTCTATGTCGGTCTGAAAGAGAGGGCTGCGCAGAGTATCGGGATGCATTTTGAAAAGATACTTCTGCCGGAGAATATCCCGTTCCAATTTATTTTTCGGCGCATCGATGAGCTGAACGATCGGAAAGACATTCATGGGATCATCGTGCAGTTGCCGCTTCCCGCGGGATTGCCGACGGACGAGATTATCGAACGCATCGATCCGAAAAAAGACGCGGACGGTTTCCATCCGGAAACGGTGCGAAAGTTTTTACTCGGAGAGCATTCATCCTGTCCGGTATTTCCACGGGCGATTGTCGAGGTCCTGCGTGCGACAAAACAATCTTTTAACGGAGAAAAAGGGCTTGTTATAGCTAATTCAGAACTTCTTGGAAAAGTGGTAGCGCAGGCGCTCCGATGCGAAGGATTGGATGCAAAATACGTGTTGCGTCGAGCGGCGAAAGAGGAGATTGCCGTCGAAACGAGAGCATCCCGTGTGATTGTTACCGCGTGTGGCGTTTTGGATTCCGTGACGGCCGATATGATTTCCGAAAATGCTATTGTGATCGATGGCGGCATCTCGAACGTCGATGGAAAAGTTGTCGGGGATATCCATCGGCCGAGCGTTGAGAACAAATCGGCATTTGTTTCGCCGGTACCGGGCGGCGTTGGACCGGTTACGATCGCCTGTCTTTTACAAAGGACATTTTCCCTTTCGCAGGAATCCCTGTACACTGGAAAGAGCAAATAATTTTTTTGTTCTAATGTATGAAACGTGTCGCGGAAAGCTTTTTTGCAGGAACGGCGATGTTAGTCGTTGCTCGTCAGGCGGAGGCTCACGGTCTGCATAAAGAATCTCTTTTGGGTATCGAACATACGGGTATGCATTTTCTGCAAAATCTGGTCGCTGTTTCGGTGACGCTGCTTTTCTTGAGTGTCGGGTATCTAGCATACCAGTACTGGATGAGCGAGCGAGACGAATAGATCTTTCTAAAAAAAACGAAAACAGCGATTGAGCCGCTGTTTTTTAGTGCCGGGAAAGGGGGTCGAACCCTTATGGTGTTGCCACCGCGGGATTTTGAGTCCCGTGCGTCTGCCAATTCCGCCATCCCGGCATATATTTTTCGACTTTGATACGGAAGTAGGATAGG
>JBPOIA010000016.1:0-51176 GCA_052034975.1 Candidatus Moraniibacteriota bacterium | reverse complement strand
TGAGCGTTCCTTGTACGCTGATAGTGTTCGCTCCCTTGACGATCGTTCCAGGCTCGATATGGAGCGATGCTCCCTGAGGAACAAAGACGTTGCTGACAATGTATGGGCTAGCGGAGGCACTCCACGTCTCGTGGCCAGTGATGACTGTACCGTACGGTATCGTTGTTGCAGCGGAAACGGGAGAAGAGGCAAAAGAAAATGCAGTGATAACTGCAATGGAAAACCCCACGGTATATACCAGTTTCTGCATACGATAAATAATAAAAAACCGTCGGATCACACACCGATGCCGAAATAGGTGAAGCCTTCTTGTTCGGCTTCGCGGCGTTCGAAGATGTTGCGACCGTCGACGATCACGCGCTTATTCATACGCGACGCGAGTTCGGGATATTCGGCTGTGCGAAATTCGTCCCACTCTGTCATCACGACGAGCGCATCAGCACCATCGAGCGCCTCGTACGCGTGCGCGGCGTACCGTATCCGCCGGTCCGAAAGCGCAATTTTGAAATTTTCCATCGCCACTGGGTCAAATACCTGCACTTTGGCACCCGCCTTGAGAAGCGCCGCAATGACATAGAGCGCCGGGGCCTCGCGCACGTCGTCGGTACGCGGCTTAAACGATAGTCCCCACACCGCGATCGTCTTGCCTTTGAGTGTCTTGAAATGCTTCCGTAAAAATTCCATCGGGCGCAGTTTCTGCACGTCATTCATCGCGTCCGCCGACTCGATGATACTGAAACAGTGGTCGTGTTCCTTGCCCGTCTCGATGAGCGCCTGCACATCCTTCGGAAAACACGATCCGCCATACCCGATGCCAGCATAGAGAAACCGTGATCCGATGCGACTGTCCGCACCCATTCCTCTGGCCACTTCCTTCACGTTCGCACCGGCTTTCTCGCAAAAATTCGCAATCTCGTTGATGAACGCGATCTTGGTCGCGAGAAACGCATTCGACGCGTATTTGATGAGCTCCGCGCTCCGGATATCGGTCACCATCACCGGCCGGCCGGCACGGGCGATCGGACGATAGATTTTTTCCATCACTTCTTTGGCGCGTTCGGATGAGACACCCACGACGACGCGATCGGGATTGAGAAAGTCCTTGATAGCCGCTCCTTCGCGGAGGAACTCCGGATTAGAAACGACGTCGAATTCGTGTTTTCCTTTGCTTGTATGGAGAATGATATCGCGACACTTATCCGCCGTTCCTACCGGCACGGTCGATTTGTTGACGAGGATCTTGTATCCGTTCAGATTCTTTCCGAACGTCTCGGCGACCGTGTGCACATAGCGCATATCGGCCTTGCCGGTTTTCTTGTCTTCGGGAGTACCTACGGCGTTGAAGACAACCTCGGCTTCCTTGATCGCTTTACCGATCGATGTCGTGAACGACAGCCGTTTTTCCTTTACGTTTTTCTCTACCAGTTCTTCGAGACCGAGCTCGTAAATCGGCATCACGCCTTTTTTGAGTTTTGCGATCTTCTTCTTATCGACATCAGCACAGACCACTGTGTGCCCCAATTCCGCCATACAGGCGCCCGTCACCAATCCCACATATCCCGTCCCGATGAACGTCAATCTCATAGCGTTGCTCCCATTACTGAATGATTACTGATTTCTCACTTCACGGACGGAGTAGTTCATTCGACCGCGAGAATGGTAATAATTCCGCACCACGATATCTGCCAAAAGTCCAAAGACGAAAAGCTGTACGCCCACGAGCACGAAAAATATCCCGACTAGCGGCCACAAGCGTTCGGCGAGTGATGCACCGAAGATAAGCTTCTCGATAAGCATCCAAAGCAAAATACCGCTACCGACGATGGAGAGAAGCATTCCCACTCCGCCGAAGAGATGAATCGGGCGATAGGAATACTTGCGCCAGAACCAAATAGCGATCATATCGACGAAACCCTTGATAGCACGCTTCCAGTTGTATTTCGTGACACCATGCACCCGACGGTGGTGCGATACTTTGACTTCCGACACCCGAAAACCGTCGAGTGCAAGCAGGGCCGGCATAAAACGGTGCATCTCACCGAAGAGATCGACATCCTGAAAGCATTCCCGGCGGTAGGCTTTCAGGCTGCAGCCGGAATCGTGGATACCGTCTTTCACGAGGATCTTTCGAAGGAGGTTTGCACCACGGGAGAAGAAGCGTTTCATCAGAGGATCGTTCCGCTGAAAACGCCAGCCGGAGACGACATCATACCCCTCATCGATCTTGGCAAGAAGCAGCGGGATATCGGCCGGATCATTCTGCAGATCGCCGTCGAGCGTGATGATGATCTCTCCGGTCGCTGCCTTGATCCCGGCGTCAAACGCCGCCGTCTGGCCGAAATTCTTGCGGAATGAAATAAGCGTGAGCGGCGACAATCCGACGGTTTCTTCTACCGTCTTATCTTTCGATCCGTCATCGACGAAAATAATCTCGAAGGATTTGCCGATGTTTTGGAGCGCTTCGCGTATCCTCCGGTGAAGCTCTTTGACATTCCCCTCTTCGTTATACAGCGGAACAACGACCGACAAATACGGCTGGTTTTCAGTCATAATAAAGCGTTATTTGTTCACGCTTTTATTTTAACCCACCCCACCTAAACCCGCAAATCAAGGTTTTTTTTCTATTTCTCCCTCGCTTTTTTCATTACGCACTTCGATAATCGCCCGAATCACCGCTATAACTAGAAAATAATACGCATACACGGAAAACTCCTCGGCCCTTTCCGGTTTCTTAAAAAACAGAAAAACCGGAATAACGGTAAATAAGAAAAATGCGGCAACAATAAAAATTTCACTTCTCAATGATTTCAAAATAGCCCAAAGAAAAATAAGAAATATCGTTATCTCAACAGCTGGCCAATCAAGAAAAGCACCAAATAAAAACCCGATAAAAAGTATCACTTCTAATTTCCAATGAAGAAAAAGGTCTACCAATTTTCCAAAATAAAGAATGTCGAAATTTTTCAAGAATTTTTTAAACATAGTGTTTTTTTCTTATAGAAATAATTAAAACAATAACTACACATAGAAAACTTATTCCGCTGATAATCGTTGCTATCTTCATAAACGATACCGATGCGTGATATATCTCTATCCTCCCTGATTTAACATCTTTTCCCATTTTCCAAACATTCGCATAACGAATATTAGCGCTTCTTTTTAATATCTTTTCTTTTCCCTTATCTGATATATACACGGCCTTCCATAGCGAATCATAACGATCATTGAGTACAATTTCCTGTTTCTGTTTTATCTCATCAGATAGAGGAATAACAAAATGTTTCCTGTTTTTTTCCAGATATCTCATCTCAGAAATTTCACTTTTCTGAGTCTTGATTTTTTCCGATAATCCATCAGCTGTGAAACTAAGCGATATCGGATCCTCCGTCAAATATATATGAGGAAAAAATTTATTTGCTGTTACTGTATATAAGATAAAATAGTCGTTATCCTCAATTTTCCTAAGAAATTTTCTCTCTTCCAATACTTTTCTGTTTTCTTCGAAAGATGCTAGGGCATCCGGATTCGCATCCTTGTGATACAAGACATATTTTATACCGAGCAATCCATATAAATCGATAATCCATTCCGGATCATGAGAATTGTTTTTGAATTCCTTCGCAAACATCCACTCTGGGATATAATTATCATTCAATTCGACATATTGTTTATTATATAAAGCCGGAGAAAAATGCACTGAATTCACTTTCCATTTTGGAAGACTGATACGACCGACACTTGACCCCGGAGAAAACGGCAATACGGTTATTTTTCCATCAGATTTATCATCTTCTATTGTTGATTTTATTTTAAAATATTCATCTGGAATTTTTACGAGAGCGCTGTAATCCGCATTCTTATAATTCTTGTGATTTTTAAAAATATAATAACTCATTTTTGTTTGTATGCCACCAACATAAAACGGCAACGCCAATATCGGTACGATAAGACAAAAAACAAGAAACACCCATCGAAAATAATCTCGCTTTTTTTTCTCAATCATAAACACGCATAAAAGAAGCGCACTAAGAATAAACGGCGTATAGATGGCAAGCTTATCCCATCCACGTAAAACATTAAGTCCAGGCAACTGAAAAAGAACGCTATTAAATGAGTCAAATGGAAAACGTACTCGTGCCACAAGAGCAATAAATACAATAAACAGACTAAAAAATACTAAGGATAGGCGATTTTCTTCCGTTGTTTTTTTACGAAACAAACCTATCAAAACAATAAAAAACGGAATAAAGGTCAGGACGACAATCCAACGTTTTGCCCATTTTATTATTGAGTACGGAAAATTGTATGGGTAGTATTTATTCTGTTCGCTTGTAGGCAAAAGGCGTACTGAATCAAATACCGCATTCGATGTTTCCTGAAGCCTTTCTTTCAAATTAATAAATTCTGAAGAATACACTTCTGCTACCCCACTTCGCAATTGAAAAGAAAGCGGAAGAATCCAATACATGTTAAGGAGAACCGAACAGAACACAAGAATCAATATGGTTTTTAATGTATCTTTATCAAAACTTACTATTCTAGAAAGTAACAAGAACACAGTCAAAAAAAGAAAATATATACCAAAAGACAAAGCAAATGCCGGATTACCAAAACTCATCGAAGCAAAAAAAACTACGAACAGAAACCAAAGAGAATACAAAAAAGATTTGTCTCGTAGGGTACGAATATACAATCCCGTAAGAATAGGTACGAATATGTATACTATTTGATAGTGTGTAAAACCCCAGACTGAAGTAAAGACATATAGGGTATATGGATTTGTTGCATAAAAAAGGGCCACTGCGACAGAGACCCATTCCGACATACGCGGAAACAATAGTCGGCAAAACACCAAGAAAGAGATGTATGCCCCGAAAAGAAATGTACCGAGATACCAAGAAAGCTGACCGGTATCACTCACTCCAAGCGCGTCAAGCACGTAAAAAAGCATATAAAACAAAGAAACTCTCCCAAAAAACTCGTAATGATAGAAAGAAAAATAATCTTTGATGTTGAGATATTGAAAAACATCTCCGCCTAAAATAGTATATCCTTCGGGAAAAATATTAACGAGAACAACAAAAAGAATGATCAACCCTCCAAAAATTTTTCCCTTGTTGATCAATAAAAAATCATTCATAAAAGCTATTTCTTAAATGGTCGACGAAGAGACCGGTAAAAAACGGAAATCAGATACAGTATACAACCGACGAAAGCGGATCCGGAAATCACAAGTCCAATATTGAGATATTTTTGCGGTTGAAAATAAAGAACAAGATCAAGATCGATGCTTCCATCATCATTTATCGTATATGTTCCTGACGGATATCTTGTTTTTATGAAAGTCGGATCAACTTCCCATCCGTTCGCATAATCGAAAACTATATCTTGTTCTCCGCGTAAAAGCGGTTTTCTGTCAGAAAACAAAATATCCCAATCTTTGTAGTACGGATCAAGAAAAACAAGATGCTTCTTTTCGTCAAAATCTTTGATATGAATGGTATATTCATAACTCTTTTTCTTTTCGTAGGAAAGCGATAAAAAATCATTAGGAAAATACCGGATGTCATCCGTAAGATATATTTTTTCATTTTTGAAACGATCATTAATCTCGTACAAAGAATACCGGGTTCCAAAATCCTTTAATTTTTCACCCAAAAGAATTTTTTGAAAATCCGGTCCTTGTTTATCGAAAAGACTTCCTTTTTCACCACCGTAAAGATAACTTTTTGCAATTTCTTGCGGTATCTCATTTTTCACTATAAAATATTCCGCATTCAATTGGCGAAATTTTTCCGCCACTGCAACATAGTCATTGGCATAGAGTCCCTTAACGATATTATCTCCAATCATTGTCGGCAATCCCAATCTTCCAGTAAAATCCGAGACTTCTGCTAGAAAAACCAGTGGCGAAACACCAATATAGTAATAATTTTCAAATGTCTTATCCTGTATTTCTATATAATTCGTATTCTGCCATGGAATCCAGACAAAGCGCGAGGGTTCTTTCATTTTTTTCAAATACTCAATCAGCTCGTAAAAATCGGGATTGAAATCCGTCATCGCGGTAAAAATAGCATGCGTCGTCCAAAGTGGCCTTTCTTGGGAGAACACCCCGGTTATGAACGGGTACGCATTCAAAAAGATAAGTGCCGATATCGCGATAAAACATATTCTTCGTGCTGTTTTTCCTACGTAATCAAACAAGATTTTTAGACTCATCGCCAACAAAAAAGCATAGCTGAATCCAAGTGCTACACCAAATTTGTCAAACATATTTCTGAACATCGTAAAACCGGGAATCGTTTCATTCATGAAAAGAAAAAGATTTGTCCCCCAGCTTCCAATTTGAACGGTGAAAAAATAAAGCGTCACCAGCCAACCAATAAAAGATGCGATGAATATTTTCTTTGTTGATGTGTCCGCTTTCTTGTGAAACAAAAATCCAAGAAGAACGCAAAAAATGAAAAGTAGATTAAGCGGCAAAACCGGAAGACTGAATTTTTTGTATACCGGGAGTGTGTGCCACACATAATCCTCTTGAATCCTCCTGTGGTACAAATCGAACATCGGATATAGTACCGAGTTGTGTTCGGAAACTCCACGAATGACTGTTCTATTCTGTTTTCGAAAATCTTCTGAAATCACGCTTGAGATCAATCCTGATCGGTCGGCAGAACCCATCGAAGAATAAATAACATGCGGAATCCAATAGATATTCAAGGCTGTCAATATGCCGAAAAGAAGAAAACTATGAATTATAAAGCTCTTTTTATGAATAACAAACGTCTGTAAAAGTATTGGAATGACACCGATAAGAAGCGCCGCAAACCAAGGAAAAGAAAGAAAAGTGATACTGAAAACGGAAAGCAACATAGCGTTCCATACAGAAAACTCCGGCTTTTTTTCTCTGACGCCACGAATAAAAAGATACAGAACTAACGGGAAAATTGCCGTAAGGTACAGAGGGAAAAGCTGTGTCTGCCAAAGTGAATACACGATAAAATTCGAAAATACATAAAAAATACTCGCTGCCAATTTTGCCAAAAAATCACCTCGTGATTCCTCTTTTATCCATAATCCGAGAAAAATATAAAAAGCAAGAAAACTTGATGCCAAATTACACCCGAAAAAAAATAACTGCATATTCAGATGGGAAAATAATATTTTTGCAACATCAATACACAGGGCAAAACCAAAAATCATAAGCTGAGGAAAATACATACCCATAATTCCCAATCCGTTGTCAGAAATAATTTTACTGGTAAAATTATTGAGATATTCATGGGGAAACAAGTAATATAACTTGGAATCGTCTCCGCCAACCATGTACAAATCACCCCAAAAAAGGAACGGGATAGAAAATAAAATAAAAAAACAGAAAAAAATAATTAGACGTTTCCACATATTATTTTTTGGCAATAATCAACGCCGTACTTATACATTCTGGCCATGATATATACAGCGGAATCCTTACATTAAGATTTTTTTGCAAACGCCACAAATAGGGGAAAAAACTCATCGGAAAAATATCCACTTGATTGAAACCACAATTTAAAAAAAGTTTTCGCCAATTTTCTGGGTGTAAAACAAAAAGATGTGTCTCATCGGCAAAAATATTTTTCCGAAAAGGAAATGGCGATGTGCCAACAAATACGCCATCAGTATCAAGCAATGTATAAATTTTATCTATAACATACAGTGGGTTTTCTAAATGTTCCAAGACTTCAAAAGCAAAAATTTTTCTGAATACGTCATTTGTTTGGAATTGTTCAATGCTTGATTGTATAAAACTGTCAGTATGAAAAAATTTGTTTGAAAACTGCACGGCCTCAATGTCAATTTCAAGCCCGGTATAGTTTTTTTTCATTTCTTGACTTAAAAAACTATAAAATCCTCCTATGCCAGATCCTAACTCCAAAACTAAACCCGTATGATCGTCAAGGTTTATCTTTTTACAGAAAAAATTAAACTGTACGTCAAACCATTTCCGATAATTTATAACGTCATTTCTAGAGAATGAACTTCCGTAATGATGTCTAAAATAATGATTATATCCTATCTTCATACTTTTCAAGACCAAATAAGAGATGATAATAATATGTCAGACTTGGCTCTCTACGAACAAGAGTAAATATCTGTTTATCCGTTCTGACGCGCTGAGCCTGAATCTTTTTTCTTTCCACTATTGTTTCTCTGAAGTTCCGTATATTCCAGCTCAGTGCTTTGAAAAGAACAGTGCATTGGCCACTTTTACCCCTGAGAAGTAGAAAAAGCCCCAGGCCAAAATTCAAGAGAAAAAATATCGGTAAAATAATAAAAAGGGTTCTTAATTGAAGATTTTTCAAATAGCTTCGTAATTTATTTTTCAAATTGTGAAATTGGATATGGCTATTTTCAAAATATGTTGATGTCCCTCCGATAGCATGGTGGATTGTTGCTTTTGGATAATACCAGCATTCATACCCAGAAAGCCATACGCGATGACAGAAATCAGTTTCCTCATAATAACACCAAAATTCTTCATCAAACAGACCGATTTTTTCTATAAGGTCTCGACGAACAATCATTGATGCACCCTTATTGGAAAAAATTTCTTTACTAACATTGTATTTTTCATTCGATTGATCCTTTGCATATCCATAATGATACAAAAAGGAAGAGTGAGACCAATAGGCTCCACAGGCATCAAGTTTGTTTTCATCGTTCATTAAAACGATTTTCGATTGTGCCGATCCAAGATTCGGAATTTCATCGAAAGCCACGATAAACTTCTCCAAATAATTTTGATCAACCCACGTATCATTATTGAGAAATACTACATATTTTCCACGAGCATAACGTACGCCGAGATTGTTACCGCCAGAAAATCCTATATTTCCCCCGCTCTGAACGATACGTGCTTTTGGATACTGTGTACTCACATAACTGACGCTGTCATCCGAAGATGCGTTATCTACGAAAATAATTTCAAAATCGGTCATTGTTTGGTTATACAATGAGTCAAAACATTGCTTGAGCCACTTTTTCCCATTCCAATTGACAATTATAACTGATACTAATGGTTGCTTTTCTTCCGAAATCTGCGGTAGTGACGAATGATATGACCACCAACTGTTATACGGCGTATATTTCCCCAAACAATGAAATCCTTGCTGACGAAGAAACTGTGCCACAGAATCGTCAATCGAGTCCTCGACCATAACATACACGTCGCTGTATCGGCCATCCTTAACCGTATTCAATCCACCTTCAAGAACGTGAGTTTCATATCCTTCCACGTCTATTTTCATAAAAAGAACCCCTGGAGACACGTGAAAATCTCCTCCGATATTCATCGTATCGAGAGCTTTTACCGAAATAATTTCTTTCCGCTGACGATGGATTATCCGACTGTCTCTCTTGATATCCTTTATCGATGTCGACCCCGGATCTTCTTCATTGAAGAGAATCGGGATAGAATCATTATTTTCAAAGGAGAGCCCGCAATTGAAAGTTTTTATGGAAAAATCCTGCAAATTGTTTGAACGGATATTCTTGAGCAATAAATCATAACTGGAGCGTGTCGGTTCAAATGAATAAATATCCGCATTCTTGTAGCGATTCCTTTTAAAAAAATTTCCCGTCATCACCGTATACGAACCGAAATCAGCCCCGACATCAACAAACGTAATATGTCTTCCCGCATCCATCTGCTTTTTCAAAAGCTTCTGCATATACAGAATGTCTGGACGTTCAAAAGCTGGTGATGCCGACACCACATCCATCGTATTTCTTCGTATGTTGAATTTCCCAAATCTTGTTCCATAAAAATCTACACCGAATATGGATGATGAGAAATCAGTGTAATAACGGAAAATTTTACCGAAAGAATAAATGAGCTCACAAAGAAAGAGTCTGGCGGTGGAAGTTTTCACTTCCCACCACATAAATACCACTTTGGAAAGAAAGTAGTTGATATAGAAATAGACGGTGTTACTGAGTTTCATTTTCATACGTTACCTATACTAGCAAAATTCAATTACTGTCTAGCCGTGCTAAAAATCATCCGGTACTCATCGCTTTTTTTGCAAAATGACATGAAAGCGCGTAGCAAACCGCTGATCAGGAAAAATATCCACGAGAAAACCTATGGTGTTCGAAAAAATGAATATGATCGGTGAAATGCAAAGAAGAATACTTCCCAAAAAAATATTCCCTTCCATTATATTTCTCGCGAGATACTGATTCAAAAGGGAAGCGAACGTCGTCCCAAATCCTGTGTTGTTGAATATCTCGACAACTTCAAAAGAACTATGTTCGGAAAGCGCATAAAAGAATCCTTTAGCATAACGAAAATAATCCTTGCGATGATCGACATCCTCTCCGCCGTGCATTCTATAGAGAAATGGGACAACGACAATAGCTCTCCCGCCCGGCTTGAGCACTCTCGCTGCCTCACTGAAATATTTAAACGGATCATCTATATGTTCCAAGACCTCAAAACTGATATGGTAATCAAAAGTGTTATCTTCAAAAGGAAGTTTCGTCGCGCTACATACTTCATCAAGAGGATTCCGCTTTTTTCGTCCGCGAAAAAATTCTTCCAAAAAAACACTTTTCGAAACCCGCGTATCTATTTCATCAAATTCTTTATCCCAACTCGAATAATCCGTTGAAACATATTTTTTAATAGATGGGTACTTTGATAAAAGCTCTATTTTCCTACTTCCATCACCCGCTCCAACTTCAAGCACCGTGCCGTTTATTCCATGCAAAATTTTATCCGTTCCGATACGAGCCTTGAGAAACTCAAGCCAATGCGGATATACCGGAGAATTGACAATCAGACTGATCAGAAAGCGAATCATACTATTTCATATTTGATAGACGGATATTTTTTTCAAAAAAATCCTTATATACAGTCTCGTATTCACGGAACATTCTCATAGCTCTCTCCGAATAGGATGCATATTCTCCGGAAAAAAGAATATGTTTGATAGCCCTTATAAGACTTTCCGTAGTATCTTCAACGATTATCCCTGCCTTAAAAAATCTGATATCATCCACTGTCGAGTGGGTGTCTGTCGTGATAACCGGAAGCCCGAATCCCACATATTCGCGAACTTTCATCGAATCTCCGAAATAATTAAAATTCCATTTGCCACTATAGAGGGCCAAACCTATTGAAGCATCAGACATATTTTCCATCACTGTCGAATGCGGCAATCTCCCTAAAAAGACAACGTTGTCTTGCAAAAAATTTTTAGCAACATATTTTTTATATTCATCTTCCTTTTCCCCTCCGCCAATAATTTTCAATACGATATCAGGATAATCTTTCCTGAGCTCTTTTATGGCATCAAACATCGTATAATAGGATAATTGCTGGGAAAGCGACCCCACGCTTATAAGAATGAGCTTTTTTTCGCTGCTTTTTCCATCTTGAGTGCATTTCTTCTGAAAAACACTCTTGGGCGGTGTGTTTGGAAAAAAATAATTTTTCTTGTCTGACAAACCAAAATCCTTCCGTATTTTTTGTATACGTGTCGATACACTTCCCGTCATATCTGCATGCAACGAAACATATTTGTCAAGGAAACAGTATACCCAATCCAAAAGAAAATTCCCGAAACGTTTTTTGGTATAATCCGCTGAAATAAAAAGGAGTTTTTCGCAAAAACCTTTTTTTCGAATAAAAAGTCCAGCCAAAGCGTTCAGCGGATTGACCGCGACAAGAAGCTGCGCCGTACCGGATGAAAAATATATATCCCGAGATAACAAAAAACTTAATCGACAGTCCTCATAATACCTTCTGAAGATACTCGTTTCTTTTCTCTGCACAGTTTTTACTATTTTTCGAGTACCGTCTTCTTCATACTTCACCAGCAACGTATCTCCACGAAGACACAAATCATGCTCGATTAAAAAAAATGAGACTTTCAACTCCAGAAGATTTTCAATCATCACATCCGTCGGTCCCCGAAACTTACCCTCTCGATGAGCATGACTGATGATGATAAGATTATTTGTTGTTGTACTCATTGATTACTTTTTTTAGACCGGTCACAATATCCGTTTTTGGACTCCATCCCAGCAACTCTCTTGCCTTACCCGTGTCTTCTGATAAAACTTGCAATTTATTGGACACGTCTGCCGAATGATATTCTTCCTGAAATTCGAGATGACAATCTTTTTTAAGAAAACGCATGATGTCTTTCAAGCTATACACCTCACTGTCAGCAACATTGATCACCGCGCATCCCGGATATCGTATCGCCGAAACAATAGCCTCAACAGCGTCATCAATAAACAAAAAATTCCGTTTTTGCTCGCCAGTGCCAAAAACCGAAACTGTTCCTTTTTCTCGTATATCACGGATAAAGTTGTAAATTACGCCTTTTCTATTCCCCGGACCATACACATTTGAGAATCTCAAAACAACACTCGGAACACCTGAAAACCGAAGATATTCTTCAGCATACCATTTTGACAAACCATAGAGGGTATTAGGAAACGGCTCATCCGTCTCAAGCGAAATACCTCCGTTCTGCGGTTCACCATACACGCCTCCGGTGGAAGAAAAGATGATTTTTTTGACGTTTAATGAAGATACGCATGCATCAACAACATTTCTCGTCCCATACATGTTTACTTCCACAAGTTTTTTGAAATCATCCGAAAAAATTCCAGCAAGATGAACTACTTGATCACAATCAGATACAAATGTCGCAAGCATATCCATATCAAGAATATCACCTTCGAAATATTTGTAAGCGACATCTAGCTCCTTGAGACGATTTCCAAGTGCCTGCCCTATAAACCCGCTTCCACCAGTTATCCCTACCAACATACGTATCAATTTATTCCATTAACCATTTCTCCGCCCTAAGGATCTTCTCCAATTCCGATGCATTCAAACGATACGTATTTTCCGAATTGAATTCATCAGCCTCCAGATGCTGTTTCTTGCCATATCTTTTCATAAGCTGAGAATCCTGAATTTGCGGAAGAACAACAAAGTGCTGATTGGAAAAAATATATGCGGACGGAGATTCATTTTTTGAAACCAAAACCTCATGCTTTTTTTCTCCGGGGCGGGTACCAATGATCTTTATCTTGCTTTTCTTATTCCCGAACAACTTTATCATAACATCTGTGATCGTTTCCACCGTCGCCGCCGGCATCTTCATCACGAACAACTCCCCTCCTACAGAATTTTCAACGGCAGTAAAAATAAGACTTATCGCTTCACGTGTACTCATCAAGAAACGCGTCATCTGAGGATCTGTCACCGTCACTTCGTTATTTTCCAAAAGTTGCTTTTTGAAAAGCGGTATGACGCTTCCGTTGGTTCCGATCACATTTCCTCCACGTATACACATAAGGGTCGTTCTGTCATTCTTACCGACCCCATTGTACGAATAATTGAAGTTGGCGTTAATAATAAGTTTTTCGCCACAAGCCTTCGTCACGCCATACAGATTGAACGGATCAACAGCCTTGTCCGTAGAAACGTCAACGACTCTCCTAACACCATTATTAATGGCGGCTTCGATAACATTCTGTGTCCCATTTATGTTCGTGAGTACGGCTTCCCACGTGTTTTCCTCGCATACCGGAACATGTTTCAACGCCGCCAAATGAAAAACAATGTCGATATTTTTCATCGCGTAACTCAAAATATTCTTATCTCTAATGTCGCCGATGATAAAACGCAACTTCGGATGAAACCCGAATTCTCTCTTCATTTCCACCTGCTTATGTTCTCCGCGAGAATAAATGCGTATTTCTTTCACTGAAGGATATTTTTCGAGCAACTGTCGGACCAATTCATGTCCCCACGATCCGGTTCCTCCCGTTATAAGAATTCTTGACCCACTTATCTTCAATGTCTTTTCCATATAATTCAGCCACTTTAATTGGTTACATTCTTTTCATACCACCTGTACGTCTCCATCAATCCTCGCTCAAGGGAATATTTTGGTTTCCAGCCGAGCAGCGATTTTGATTTTTCTGTGGAAACGTACTGTTTGTCGATTTCTTTTTTCAGTTCTATCTCGGCATGTACTTTGAGTTTCAGATTCCTTTTTCCACTCACCTTGAGAATCTTCTGCACCACTTCCAAAACTGAAAAAATCTGCCCGCTACCGAAATTGAACGCTTCTCCACGGATTTCCTGCCGATGAACATTCTCAGCCAAAGCCAGGTATCCGTTGACTGCATCTTTGACATATAAATAATCCCGTACTGCCGTTCCACCGATGATTTCCGGATTCTTGTCATCAATAATAGCCTTGATAACCTTCGGAATAACACGCGAAAAATTAAAATCTCCCGGTCCGTACGTATTGGTCATCCGTGTCATCGCCACCGGCAATCCATACGTATAATAGTACGTCTGTGCCAGCATATCCACGCACGCTTTCGAGGTCTCATACGGACGGCTTGGCTTAGCGGAAAAACTCTCAATATACGGCAGTTCCCTGTTATTACCATACACGTGTGTCGTAGAAGCGATAACCAGTCTTTTCAAAAAACGTGAACACCGGGCTACTTCCAAAATATTGATCGTTCCACGAATATTTATGTCAAATGTGGGAAGCGGACTCTCGAATGCCGCCATCACGATCGGTTGAGCCGCCAAATGAAAACAGGTGTCAATCTTATTTTTCGTGAAAATTTTTGACAACGCTTCGTAATCCCGCACATCCGCCTGTACAAAACGAATTTTCTTTTTCTCAACCGAAGAGAAAAAACCGTTTTTCTCCTTAGAAGAATGCGTCAATGCGAAAACGATTGCCCCATGCTTGATGAGTTCTCTGACAAGATTACTCCCTATGAATCCGGTGGCGCCGGTAATCAACACTTTCCGTTTTTTCCAAAAATCATTCTTCATATCATTTCCTGTTGAATAAAACACCGAACGTCCCCGCGCCGATCTCCGCCGTCCGAAGAATAATCATCCCTAGAGTGACGATCGGCTGCTTGAGAAGAACGAGTGGGTGCTTGAAATACGCCGGTTTCAGAGGAAAATATACGCCCATCGCGGTCATCGGCTGTTTCTTTAAATATCCGCGAAATGCGCGACTGTAATAATATTTCTTTTTCACGCGACTCCAAAATTCGGTTCGTCGCTCATCATGATGCACAAATGCCTTTGTTTTCCCGATCCTTCCTTTTTTCGTCATTCGATAATGAAAATCTGCGTCTTCCGCACCGACAATAGTAGGATCGTACCCGCCGATGTTCCGGGCGTCATCGGTACGAAAAAAACGCGCGCAAGAATTCATGCTTTCCTCAAGAAAATTACTCACATATCGGTCCAAAGCGACGCATTTCGTCCAAAACCCTTCCCCGACAGATATTTCCGGAATCACAAGACCTATGAATTTCCTTTCCTTCATACGTTCATAACAATCCATCACGACATCCGGGCACAGATACATATCCTGATCGAGAAAATAGATATACTCGCCTTTTGCCTCCTTCATTCCCCTATTCCTCTGAATACATCGCTCTGGACCGTCCTGAATATATATTGCATATTTTTCTATGATTTCTTTGCATTTTTTTTGTTCTTCTGCATCGTATTTCAGAGCATCTACAACAATAATCTCGATGTTCGGGTATGTCTGTGCTTTGATCGATTGCAAACATTTTTCGATAAACGGAAGCGATCGATATGTAGAAACGGTTACAGTAACAAGCGGGTATCTTTGATTCATACGACTATGCAGAGCGTTGCAGTACCTGTAAAAAATTTTGGTAGCTCTTTTCAAAATCAAATTCTTTGCTCCATTGCCACGCATTAAGCCTTATTCTAGCATAATTTTCTTGGTCACTCAAAAGAGAAACCATCTCACAAGAAAGGCTTTGCGGAGTATTCTTCTCGGTCAAAAATCCGGTTTCGCCAGTTCGAATACTATCCCGCAACCCATCCACATCGTAAGCCACAGCCGGTGTCCCCTGACTGTTGGCCTCCGTCACGATCAGGCCCCAGCCCTCCTTGACGGACGTTACAAGAATCAGATGACTCATACGCATCAATTCGACTTTCTGTTCCTTCGAGACTTTCCCGAGATATTCGATATCCTTCCTGTACGAGCTCTTCTCGATATATTCGAGCGTTTCCTTGCCGTACCGATAGCTCGCATCGCCCGCGATCTTCATACGGAGCTCCGGTATCGTACGCTTCGCGATCTCGAACGCCCGAATCTGATGCTTCGTCCGCTTCATACCGCGCAACGTCCCCAGCGACAACACGGTCGGAAATTCGCTTTTCTTCACGGAAGATAAATCAGCGACCGGTTCGATCTCGATCCCTTCCGGAATAATATGTATTTTCTTCGGATCAAAGCCGTACCGAACCATATCCCGTTTGGTACTCTGCGAAATCGTAACGACATCATACCTGCGCAGCATCCACAGATACAGCGGTTCCAGCAGATATCCAATCAGACTTATAGGGAACGGCATCTGATAGAACCAAATCTCCCGGCACAGTTGATGAGGGAAGAATATGGTTCTTTCCTTGGCATAGAACCGGCAGAAAAACGGTACCGTATTGAGTTCGTCGATAACGATATCCGCCCAGCCCGCCAAATGCTTCTTATAATACCGATAGGCGTACCAGTACACCGTATAGTGATTTCCCAAACGAACAATTCTGAATCCATCTCTTTGTTCTTCATAAGCTGTTTTACCGAATCCCGCCACCAAAAAAATGACCTCGTGGCCGTCGCGCGCGAGTCTTTTGGCGAGTTCCTCGTTGACCACTTCTGCACCGCCGGCCCCTGGGTGTGAACGGTCTTTCCATGTCATCCACAGAACTTTCATTCCTTTTTCCCAACACTGTTAATTTCTTCCCGCACGATATAGAGCGGGCGGTTGATGACTTCATTGTGGATACGGGCAATATAGAGAGCGATGAAACCGAGCGAAACGAGCACAATACCGATGAGAAACGTGTTTCCGGTCGCCAGTATGGCGATCGGCGTAAAAATCGTCGGATCGAAAAACCAGCGCGTGATGAGCATCGTGAGCAAGAGAAGCCCGCTCAGTACGGTAATGAAAACGCCAAAATAGCCGGCAAAACGCAGTGGCAGAAGCGAAAAGGACGTAAAGCTGTTCATCGCTAAACGGAAGAGTTTCGCGTACGAATACCCCACTTGCCCGTATCGACGCAGGGCGGCCGTGAACTCGACTTTTACGCGACGATATCCCATCCAATCGATCATTCCGCGGAACATCCGTTCGCGCTCCGGAAAATTTCGGAATACTTCGATAACCTTTCTGTCCATCAGACGAAAATCCGTCGAACGCGGCTCTGTCTGCACTTCCGCCACCCGATTAAAAATCCAGTAATACAAGTGTGAGGTGAATTTTTTGAACAAGCTTGCACCTTCGTTTTTTTTGCGCACGGTATAGACGACTTCCGCGCCGTCCTCCCAGTGTCGGATCAGCTCAGGTATCAGTATCGGCGGATGCTGCAAATCGGCATCCATCGTGATTATCGCGTCTCCACTCGCACAGTGACAGCCGGCCGACGTCGCCGGTTCTTTTCCGAAATTCCGTGAGAAATCGAGTCCGCGGATATTGGCATTCTGCTGCGCGAGCGATCGGATAGCCAAAAAGCTGTTGTCTCGACTGCCGTCGTTGACAAAAATGATCTCGTATTCGTACGGGAGCGATGCGAAGACTTTCCCAATCTCGTCAGCGATGATAGGGATGTTTTTTTCTTCGTTATAAACCGGAATAACGATGGAAATGACTTTAGACATAACGCTGTTTCAATATAAAAAACATCCCCAAAAAAGCGATCAAAGCCTGAAAAGCGATCGTTATGCCGATTATAACATAGAGGCCCTCCCCGAAGAAAAAGAGGAGCGGAATCTCAAACGCCGAGAGAGCCAAAAAATACGCGGCCGACCTGGTCCTTTGGAGCGACAAAAGATACTGCAAAAAGAGATTACCGAAGGAATAGAGTCCTGCTGCCACGGCAAACCAGCCAAGAAGCGGACTCACTGCCAGATACCGGTCGCCGAAGAATATCCCCATCACGAACTCGGGAAAGAAAAAGAAGAATAAGACCGATCCGGTGGCCGTCAAAAACGTCAGAAGCGCAGCCATACGAAAAGTCTGCCGGGCGTTTTCCGGACGCTCCGCATCGGCAGATGACATTGCGAACATCACCGTCGTGAGCACGCTGGTAACGAAAAAAATCGTCTTGGAAGCCACGAAGAGAGCGCCGTATTCTCCCGAGAGCGCCGGATCCAAGTGATGTTTCGCGAACACCATATCGGCATTACCGAGGATAGCCATCGATAATGCACCATACAAAGCCGGAAAAACATATCGCTTGATCGTCGCGAGTGAAGCGGCGATCTCTTCATCGTTCCCTTGATCCTCACTTTCCGTCACGGTCGTCATTTTTCCGACAAAAAAACGCGACAGCCAATACGCCAAAAATCCCGCGAGCACGAAACTGCCTACCATTCCATTCACGCCATACCCAAGCTTCACAAACAGGAACGTACCGAAGAATTTCAGCATCGTGAAGAGGATATTTGTCGCATTCACCGCGCCGAATTTCTGCCATCCCGTCAGAAGTCCGACCGAAACCGCGCTCAGAAAAGCAAGAAACATCGCTATCCACAAAAGCATAATCGGCAAGCTGTCTTCGATACGGAGAAACCCTTTCACTACCGGCGTCAGAAGAAACATACCGACAAAAACCGGCATACCATAGAGGAATATCCTCCGGTTCAGATACCGGAATAACTTTCGAATGCCATTTTTACCCTGCCGCTCTTTCATTCCGGCAGCATATCTGGTAGCGACCATCGTCAGTGCAGCCGCCGGCACGGACACGATAGCAAAAAGCGAAATGATCGATTCCGCTGCACCATAAACACTCGCATCGACCGATCGGCCAAGCATCAAATGAAAAACATAATTCAGAATATTCACCGCCATCGTTCCGGAAAACAGAATAGCACTGTTCCGGACAAAGACATTTTCTTGGAAGAGAAGAAACACCCGGCGCATAGCAATACAAAAAATTAACAAAACAGATACTTTATTCTATCACACGAGAAACGATTTAAAAAGGCTTGTATAAAAGAAAAAACCCGTCATACGACGGGTTGTTTTCAAAAAGATAGGTTCTGTCCGTCTTATTCCCTGCTCTTATGCATCGCGAAGTGCATGATCGCGTGGATGACCGAAAGCACGAGCGCGCCCAAGACCGCCACCCAAAATCCCCCGACCTCGAATCCTTTGATCATCCCGCCCAAGAGCCACAGGAGAAACCCGTTCACGACGAACGTGAAAATACCGAACGTGAGCAGATTGAGCGGCAGAGCGAGTAGCATCAGGATCGGTCGGATCGTGATCCCAACTACGCCCCACAGAAACGCGAGGAGAAGCGCCGTTCCGAATCCTTTGACTGAAATACCCGGAATGATATGCGGCAACGCGAGAAATGCCAGCGCCGAAACCACCCATTTGAAGAGAAGCATACCAATTTATTAGAAACTTACGTTTTCAGTATACCCGAAAATTCATTCGTTACAAAAACCCGGTTTCCCAGGCTGCAAGTCGGCTCTTCGTTATTTTCTGTGATTTTTTCTCCGACGAAGAAGCGCGGCGGCGGTCTTGAGACAGATCAGGACATCAAGCCAAAGCGACCAGTTTTCGATATAGAACACATCTAGGCGGTATTCATCCTCGAACGCCAAGTCGGACCGACCGGATACTTGTGCCATCCCGGTCACGCCCGGCTTGATGGTAAGCAGGCGGCGATGATACTCGGAATACCGTTCGACTTCGCGCTCCTGATGCGGCCGAGGCCCCACTAGGCTCATATCGCCTTTTAGGACGTTCCAAAACTGTGGTAACTCATCGAGCGAATACCGTTCAATAAATGCTCCGATTTTCATCCGGCGTGGATCATCTTTGATCTTATAAAGCACTCCACCTGGCCGCGTGTTGCGCTCAGCGATAAGCTTTTTCTCGAATTCGATGGCTTCTTTCATCTGCGGGTTCTCTTTCGTAATGCAGTATTTCCACTGCATATAGCGGAACTTGTAAACGAAAAATTTCCGCCCATTCTCACCGATGCGCTCATTCTTATAGATGATCGGCCCACCCCGATCCTCAAGCTTGATAAGGATCGCTATCAGGAACATCAGCGGAAGAAAGAGAATCGTCAGAACTGTTCCGGCCACAAGGTCGTACGCGCGCTTGAGCACCTTGCCCCAGCCATCGAGCGGCGTATGTTCGAATTCGATAATTGGTTCACCGTTCCACATCTGCATCGTGAACCGCTGCGTCTGGAGCGTCGTCGGAAAGTAACGGTACGCGATATTGTTGATCTGACAAAAATCAAACAGTTTTCCTTGCTCGTCGTCGGTAAGCGTCGGATCGCCGATAATGATCTCGTCGATACCCTTCGCTTTTTGGATTGTCTTGATATGAGTGACACTCGCGTCTTCGATTTGGTCCACGACGCGATACCCGAGCGTCTTATCGCGCTCGATGAGCCGGCGCAATGCCCGCATCTTATCGTTGTACCCGATCAAAAGCACGCGATGCACACCGATACCCCGGTTGACGAGAAACCATGTTTGGGCACGACGTACCAAAAAACGCGCGAGAATGACGTAGAGTACTGCCAACGCCCAACCGAACAGGATGACGAACCGCGATGAGAACCATTCGCGATTCAGAAAGACCGCGATGATAAGGATGATGAGCCCCAGGCTGACCGCCCGGCCGACACCATAGACTTCCTGCCAAAAGCTCCGTGTCACACGCATCCGGTACAGCCCTTCCACGGCGAGAACGGCGAGAAAGAACGGGGAAACGATGAGGGCGAAATCGAAATAATCCTCAAAAGCGATGGCAAAAACACGCGACACATACCCTTCGAACATCGGCAATCCGCGCAGATAATATGCCGAGACAGCCGCAAGCACGATCATCACGAAGTCAATCGGGACCTGTACGGCGCTGAAATAGATTTCCGAACGTTTCATAGGCTGTTCTTTTGGAACCTTCCGATACTTTTCCTGGACAGATCTGTAAGCCGGATTCTGTTTCCCGTGCCTTCCGGCGCGGGACGACCATCATTTCTCTTGCTCCGGCGTTGCCGCCGGAATCCTTGCGGTTCCCCCGCCACATCTACTTTGTTCGATATGACGGATACGACCTTGCACCCAAGTAAGGATTTAGCCGTTTCACTTCCGCCTTCCGACGGAATTACTCCCGAAGGAGCCCTCGGCCTTTCGGCTTCGGCGTCACTGTTCGCACCTCGCGCCTCGCGGCGTGCGGGCGTTACCCGCTACCTGCTGCCGACTTTGTCTACTGAAAACCGAACTGTTTCGATAATCGGCAGACAAAATCGGCGAGTGTCCGGACTTTCCTCGCTCCCAACGCATAAGCGCCGGGTCGCGCGATGATCCGATCTGTCCTGGAAAAGAACAAGAAACCTATTCATTATAGCACAAAAAAGCGTTTTTGTCGAGAGAAGGCGACGATTAATCCTTTAACCGAGCCGAAAAACGCTCTTTGGCACTTTCTACGATATTCTGAAACGCCTGATCCGCCTCGTCTCCTGACAGCGTGCGGTCCGGTAGACCGAAATACAGATGAAATGCGAGACTTTTCCCTTCCCCTTGCTCGTAAATGTCGAACAATTCGAAACGACGAAGAAGTGGTGCGCCGGCATCACGAAGGAGTTTCTCAACGTCACCCACACTGATCCGGTGAGGGAACGAGAGCGAGATGTCGCGCAAGACATACGGAAACCGCTGCGGCGCTTCATACACGACTGTTTCCGTCCGCGCAGCAAGAAGTGCCCGCGTATCGAATTCGGCAAACACGGCACGATTGTCAAAGTCGAATGCGCGCGCAAGAAGCGGATGGAGTTCCCCGACAATACCGAGTGTTCTCCCCTTAGCAGAGACAATGGTACTCCGTGTCGGATGAAACATCGGGGTCGCCGCGATGCCGGATGTTTCTGCTTTGGCAAGTGGTTCATACGCAATATCACCAATATGGAACGTCTCAAACAAAGCTTCGAGTTTCCCCTTCAGAACAAAAAACGCTTCGGCAACATTCTTCTTCGGTGCCACAAATGCCAGAGCAAGCTTTTCTTCTTCCTTCGGTATATCCTTTTTCGCATCTCGGAAAAAGACGTTTTCCCACTCGAATGCTCCCAACGTATCCGTATGACGAAGATTTTCACGGACTTTCCGAAGAAGTGTCGGTAGAAGTGAGAGACGAAGTAGGGCCTGTTCCGGATTCATCGGATTTGCCAGTTCGAGATGGTTTTCCCGCGGGAGGCGAGCAGCCGAGCAATCCTTCTCGCCGTAGAACGAATACGTTATCAATTCATCAAAACCGGTCGCGGCCAAATACTCCTTCGCAAGACGTCGGAAACGTTTTTCCGGTGTAGGAAGCGCGGCGACCAGCGAGAGCGTCGGTGCTACAGGAACGATCGTTTCGTATCCGCGCATCCGACCGATTTCTTCAATTAGATTCCATTCGTCACGAAGATCCGGACGACGAGTCGGCACCGTCACTAAAAGCGATTTCTCCCCGGACACTTTCCGAACGCGAAGTCCAAGGAGTGCCAAATGTTGCACCGCTTCAAAAAGCGGGAATTTTGTTCCGAGCACGTTTTCCACGCGCTCGATCGAAAGCGCGATCGTCCACGGCTTTATCGGTTTCGGATACGCATCCCGCATCCCGACAAGCGTTCCGGAAGCGAACGATGTGATGAGTGACGCCGCTTCGCGCGCCGTCTCACCAGGAAGATTCGGGTCGAGCCCGCGTTCAAAACGATAGCTCGCGTCCGTCGGGAGCGTATGGCGAGTTTTCGTCCGGCGGATAGTCGGGCCATCGAACGTGGCGATTTCGAGAAAGATGTTTTTAGTTTTCGGATCGATCGCCGAATCCGCACCGCCCATTACGCCGGCAAGCGCGAGTGCTTTCTTGTTGTCCGCAATCACGAGGTCTTCCGGCGACAGGCGTTTCTTCTCTCCGTTCAGAAGAGTGATTTTCTCGTTTTTCTTCGCGCGCCGGATCGTAATCGCTCCGGAGATCTTGTCCTCATCAAACGCATGCATCGGTTGCCCCGTGAGGAGCATCAGATAATTGGTGATGTCGACGATATTGTTTACCGGTCGCAATCCAGAAACAATAAGCCGAGCTTTGAGCCACAACGGCGATTCCGTGACCGTGATATTCCTCAACGAAAGCCCGAGATATCGGAAACAGCCGCGCTTATCGGCGATGACAGCTCTCGGTGCTCGGTTCCGTAACGGGACGAGTGATTTTTTCTTCGGTTCGGCAAACTGCGGCGTGCGGCCGTCGAGTGCCGCGATCTCACGCGCCAATCCCTGACAACTGAGCGCATCCGAACCGCGATCCGGAAGGATTTTTACTTCGATAAGACTGTCTTCCAGTCCTGCATACTCTGCGAACAAGATTCCGATCGATACGTCTTCCGGAAGAACGAGGATGCCCTGATGGTCATCGCCCAGTCCGAGCTCACGAGCGGAACAGATCATTCCTGCCGAACGCACCCCGCGAATTTCAGTTTCTTTGATGTCGATACCGCCGGGAAGTTTGGCTCCCGGAAGCGCCACGACTACCCGCTGCCCTTCGGCAACATTGGGCGCGCCACATACGATCGTGTACACTTCTTTTTTTCCACACTCGACGCGCGCCACACGCAATTTATCTGCGTTTGGATGTTTTTCAAGCTTCGCCACTTTTCCGATAATCACGTTATTCAAACCGTGCGGAAATGCCTCGATCCCCTCGACTTCGAACGCGTGCGTGAGCAACAGTTTCGCCAGCTGTTCAGGCGATTTTTTCGTGCCGCTTAATTCTTTCAACCAACGATAAGAGTATTTCATACGGTTCAGAATTGGCGGATAAAGCGCAGATCACCGGAGAGAAGCAGACGGATATCGGGAATCTTGTATTTCATCATCGCAAGCCGCGTCAGCCCGAACCCCCACGCAAATCCTTGATATTTCCCGCGCGGATATCCGGCCGCCTCGAATACTTTCTGATTCACCATTCCCGCGCCGCCGATCTCGAGCCAGCCGGACTGCTTGCAGACCGGACATCCCTTCTTGTCGCACGAAAGACAACTAATATCGAATTCAAATCCGGGTTCAACGAACGGGAAGTAACTCGGCCGCAAACGAACCGTCACTTTTTTCCCGAAAAATTTCCCGAAGAACGTTTCCGCGACATACTTGAACGTGGCGACACTCACTTCGCCCTCACGACCAACCATCAAGCATTCGAACTGGTGAAACGTGTGTTCGTGCGATGCGTCAGTCGCCTCATTCCGAAACACGCGTCCCGGCACAATCACCCGAAAGGGCGGCGTATGCGTCTCCATATACCGGATCTGCACCGGGGACGTATGCGTACGCAGAACATAGTTGTTTTTGGATTTCTTGGATGCTTTCAGCCAAAACGTATCCTGCATATCACGCGCCGGATGATCGGCTGGAACATTGAGCGCGTCGAAGTTGTACCACTCCTCCTCCGCTTCCGGACCATCGGCAACATCGAATCCAAGCGATGTGAAAATATCTTCCACATCATGTTCGATCCGAGTAATCGGATGCAGATGCCCGCAGGAAGCGGGTATCCCCGGTGCCGTCACATCAAGCGCGACCGCATCCCAATCGGTTCCCTGTTCAAGGAGCGCTCCACGCGCCGAAAGGAGCGCCGCCGAAAGCTCCTGTTTCGCCCGATTCGCAAGCGGACCGATGACACGTTTTTCTTCAGGAGAAAGATCTTTCAATCCTTTCAGGATGTCATTCAACTCGCTCTTTCGGCCAAGATATCTGACTTCCAGTAAAACGAGTTCGGTTTCATTTTTCACAACTGCAAACGATCGTTTTCCCTCGTCCAAGATAGTGGCGATTCGCTCCTGTATCATACGACATTTCGTTTACATAATGACTGTATTGTACCGAAAAGTCCTCTTCCGGTCAAAAAAAGATCGCTCCCTGAGGAACGATCAAAAAACGGTTCTTATCGCTTGGAAAACGGGAGGAGTTTGCACAACTTCGATGACGGCACGCGAGGTGGCGTTGGCTGGCCAGATGTCGTCTCCGAAAGCGCTCGCAGGCTCTCCAAAAACCCTCCTCTCCCATACACCTTTTCCATCAGCATTTGGTTGAGAGCGATGCAGCTTCCGAGCGGAGAATGCTTGTGTCGTTCGCGTTCCTGATCGATGCGCCACTGGAGCTGCCACAGACGTTCCTGTCGCTCTCTCGGTGCAGATAAGATCACTTTTTTGATCTCTTCCTCACGACGCCGCTCCGCTTCTTCGGGATGGTCCCGAAACAATTTCATCCACTCGTCAAAGTCGAAAGGCATTGTCCCCTCCGTATGCTAAAAAACAGTGCCCGTACCGTATCACAGCCCATAAAAAAAGACAAGCAGACTGCCCGCTTGTCCTGCAAAATTTTCTGCTTCTAAAAAACAATCTTCACAAAATCCCGTTTGCCGACTTTCAGCACTTGTCCGGAATGCTCCGAGACAAACGTCATCTGCGGATCACTGATACGCTCGCCCCCAAGCTCCACCCCGCCCTGTTCTATCTTTCTTCGGGCATCACCGTTACTTTCGGCTGTTTTCGCGCGTACCATCACCTCGATCAATCGTTCCCCCGTCGTTACGGAAATCTCCGGGATGTTTTCCGGAATCACCCCTTTGGAAAACGTTTCGATGAAATACGTCTCGGCGCGCTTTGCCTCATCCTCTCCGTGATAGAGCGCTACGATCTCTTTCGCCAAATTAATCTTCGCATCACGCGGATTGCCACCGGTCACGATATCTTCGGCCATTTTCGCGATTTCTTCCATTGGCACGCGCGTGCAATGCACAAAATATTCGGTAATAAGTTCATCGGGAATGCTCATTATCTTGCCAAACATCTCGTT
The DNA here is from genome assembly GCA_052034975.1 of Candidatus Moraniibacteriota bacterium. Taxonomy (GTDB): domain Bacteria; phylum Patescibacteriota; class Minisyncoccia; order Moranbacterales; family UBA1568; genus UBA1568. The sequence goes on along the minus strand of JBPOIA010000016.1, from coordinate 25,212 downwards.
CGGCGCATCGAGAAGGTTGATCGTATTGCCCCACGACGAGCTCATCTTGCGGCCATCAGTACCCAGTATAAGGTTTGTCATCAGGATATCCTGCGAGGACTGCCCGTGCGCTTCCTGCAAACGCCGCCCAGCCAAAAGATTGAAGCGCTGATCCGTGCCGCCAAGCTCCACATCGGCATCGACCGCGATCGAGTCGAAGCCCTGCATCAGCGGATAGAGCACTTCGCGGAGAGAAACACGCTTACCGGCATCGAGTCGCGTCTTGATATTGTCGCGCGCAATGAACTCCGCGAGCGAGAACGTATTCGCCTGCGTGCCGATTTCCTCGTACCCAAGCTTCCCGAGCCATGTCGAATTGTAATGCACCTCAGCTTTGGAAAGGTCGATGATCTTCCCGGCCTGCTCGACGTACGTCTTCATATTCTCCTCGATGGCTTCCGACGCAAGCATCGGACGTTCGCTTTCCTTGTCGCTCGTATCGCCGATGACGCCGGTAAAATCCCCCACGATGAAGACAATCTGACAGCCAAGCTCTTCAAAATCGCGAAGTTTGAGCAAGACAACGGCACGTCCCAAATGAATGTTCTTGCTCGTCGGATCGATACCGAGCTTCACGCGCAGCTTCTCGCCTTTCAAAAGGCGGGCTTTCAAGTGCTCACGATCAATCACTTCGGCCACGCCGCGCGTCAAGAGCTCCTCAATTTTCTGTTCTCGCGTTGACATACGTCCTTATTGTAACCTGAAACGCGCTTTTGCCAAACGGTACTGGTCATCGGAGATTTGCCCGGCTTTCCGCATCGCTTCGAGCGACGAAAGGATCTCGTCCTTATGTTTCTCGACATTCTTCGGCGTGAGCGCCTTCTTCATCACCTTTTCGCGCTCGGCAGGACTCATCTTCAAGAAACGCTTGTATGCCATTTTCTGCAAAAACCCCATCTTTTCCGGATCGGGCATCCCCGGGACACTTGGAAGATCGGCTACTTCCTTCTTCGCATCATCTTCTTTTTTGAACGGATTCCATTTCATAAATACATTGGAAAATCAAATATAAAAAATAAAAATGATAGCGAAAAGGTCAGGAATTTCCGGATTCTGATTTTTTGATTTTCTTCTTTTTGAATTCCACTCTGAATTTTTTCATTTGATATTTCATTTTTTCATTTTCATCCCGTATCGCGTGACCAAAAGCGCCGAAGCGATATAGATGGAGGAATATGTTCCGAACGTGACACCAGCCAAAAGCGCGACGCCGAACCATTTGATACTCTCGCCGCCAAAGAGCACGATAGCGATAAGCGTAATGATAACTGTCATCGAAGTATTAATGGAACGTCCGAGCGTCTCGTTAAGCGAACGGTTGACGATCGTTTCGAAATGTTCTTTCTTGTGCGAACGGAGCAAATTTTCACGCACCCGGTCATACACAACAATGGTGTCATTCACCGAATATCCAAGGATTGTGAGAAGTGCCGCGACGAACGGTACGCCGATCTCGACGCCAAAATATTTTCCCAATACGACAAACAGTCCGATGACGATAACCACATCGTGAGCAAGCGCGATGATAGCACCCAGGCCGTATTCCCACGACGTAACGACACCCGATACCCGTCGGAACGCCCACGCAATATAAAGCGCGATACCGATGATAGACATCACGATACCAGAGAATGCATTTTGCTTGATCTGCCGCGACACGGATCCTCCGATGAAATCCGTGCGGAGCTGAATGACGTTTTCGTCGAAGCTTTTAAGTTTCGCCAGCACCCGTTCATTGGCCGCCTCATCCGAAGAAAGATACCGGAGCAGCATCCCGTTCCCATCGGTCGGCTGGACAGTCAGACTCTTCAATGAAAGTTCCGCGAGGCTCTGCTCGACCGACGATACGCCTAAAACGACACCTTCGGAGAAGCGCACTTCGAGAAGCGTTCCGCCCTTAAAATCAATCCCCAAATTCAGCCCCCAGAAGAATAAGAGGAGGATACTTCCGATTGTCAAAATGCCGGAGAACCAGTACGCGTACGCCCTTTTTTGGATGATCTGCAACATAGATTTTATTCTTCAAGCGGTTTCTTGGGCGATACGAGCAATTTCGGATGCTGTTCCATCCAGTCTCCCGCGAGGAACGTCGTCGTGATACGCACGAGAACGACCGCGGTAAAGAGAGAGAGGAGAACACCGAGCGAAAGGATAATCGCAAAACCCTTCACGAATCCCGTACCGAAACCGATAAGGATGATCGTGGTGATAAGCGTTGAGACGTGGCCGTCGCGAATGCTCGGCCAGGCGCGCCGGAATCCTTCGCGAATGGATTTGATGACACCTTTACCGTAGGAGAGCTCTTCGCGTGTCCGTTCGAAGATAAGCACGTTCGCGTCAACCGCGATACCGATTGAAAGAATGAAACCGGCGATACCCGAGAGCGTCACCGTGATCGAAAACGGCGTAAAAACGGAAAGCTTGAAAAGTGTGAGAAGCATCGCCGTATAAAGAAGGAGCGCGAAAACCGCGACCACACCGAGCAGACGGTAATAAAGCATCATAAAGACCGCGACTGCTCCTAAACCCACCAGACCGGCCAAAAGACTTTTTTGCAACGCTTCTTCGCCGAGTGAGGCATCGACCGACTGCTGCGAGATAAGCGTGATCGGCACCGGGAGCGCGCCTTCGTTCAGACGCTTCACAAGCGCGTTCGCTTCCTCTGTTGTATAGCTACCCGTGATCACCGCTTGGCCGTTCGGAATCTCGACCTGGACGGTCGGCGCTGTCACTACATCACCATCAATCAAGATAGCGATGCGCCGGCCAATATTGCGCCGCGTGAGGTCCGCGAAGAGCCCTGTGCCCTCATCATCGAAAAGAAGCGACACCTGTGGCTGGCCAAGCCCCTGGCTCTGATAATCGACCGCCGCCCGTTTCAAATTTTTCCCCGTCAAGCCGGTTTCTCGGAACGTCGGAACAAGTATGTGGGCAGCGCGTACTTCCCGATTGTCGCCTTCGCCACGCTCTTCGAGCTTTTTGATGATATGGAATCCGAATTGCGACTCCACGAGACTCGGGTATGTCTCACCCGTTTTGAACGCCGGATCAAACACAACCGTATCAAACGACGGGACGTATGTCCCTTTCTTGGCGAATCCGAGGTCTCCGCCCTTTGCGCCCGATCCGGGATCCTGGCTGTATTCCTTCGCCAGCGACGAAAAATCCTCGCCGGACTGTACGCGCCCCAAAAGCTCCTCGGCCTCCGTATCGAGCACTTCACGGAATTCGAGAAGCGGCGTTTCCTTGATCATCTTTTTCGCCTGTTCGATATCCTTGATACCTGGCAATTCGACGATGATACGCTCTTCCGTGCCGGAACGCGACCGCTGCACGAGCGGCTCTCCGACGCCGAACGCGTTGACGCGGCGCTCGATGACCGCTTCGGCGGCCGATAACGCATCGGCTTGTTTCTCACTCGGAATCTGTGAGAGATCAGCCTGATATTCCAAATGGATACCTCCTTGGAGGTCAAGACCCTTATTCACCGCGAGCTTCGCAAGCGACGAAAAAAGCGGCGGAATGGATTTCGCCATCTGTGGATACGCGATGAGGCCACATACGAGCCCGAGGAAGAGTACTCCCGCGAATTGCAAACGGATTTTCGCCTGCTGTTTCATAGGCACGCATTCGAAAAGATACGTTATTGAGTATACCCAAAAGCCCGAAAAGAGGCAACTCTCAGCCAAAAAAAATCCCCCTTGGACAGTTGTTCCTGCCCAAGGGGTGTTTCCTTTGCCTTATTTCCGTTCGGAGATATCAAGAGCCGCTCCGTCGTCAACCCTGAAGCAGCGGGCCGAGTAGCGCTCGCCGGCGAAAAGAACGCTTCCTTTCAATCCACCGCGCTCCGTATCAGCAAGAAGGAAATTTGCCGTCACGCGTATCTTAACGTTATCGGCTTTTCCCTGAAGGAGAAGCGGGATATCCCGATCATCCTCATATGCCCCCTGAATGTCCGAGAATTTCCGATCCAATACCTGATACCTCCCCGGCTCCATTTCCGCAACCATAATGCCCTCCTTGTTGATTGGGTAAGAACATCGAAAAAAAAGACGTGTGGACAACGTATCAGAATACGCCGAGGCTGTCAAAATTTCTCTTCGAGACGCTTCAGGAGACGTCTGACTTTCAGAGCGACCGATGCTTCGTACGCGCCATAATCGCCAACCGGGACAAGTTTTCCGTCTTCGAGGAGAAAACTCTCCGTCATCCGCATCCTTTTTAAGAATTGACGATCGTGCGTCACAAGAAGGATCGTTCCCGGATACGCCTCGAGCGATTCTTCGAGCGCTTCGATGGCATCGAGATCGAGATGGTTCGTCGGCTCGTCAAGGACGATGCTGTTTGCGCCCGCCGCCGAAAGCGTCATCAGGATAAAACGGACGCGCTCGCCTGGACTAAGCGAGGAAATCTTCCGATCGATCACATCCGGAGCGAACTGAAATTGCGAAAGATGTCCGAGCACCGTATCGCGATCGGTAATATCGAGCCGCTTCCGAAACCACTCCAAAGGCGTAAGGGAGAGCGGCAGATGCTCGTGTTCCTGCATCAGATATCCAAACCGGAGCATCGATCCGACGACGATACTGCCGGAAAGCGGCGGAATCTCACCGGTAATAGTTTTGAGCAAGGTCGATTTTCCCGCCCCATTATCACCAAGAATCGCGACGCGGCTTTGGAACGGAATTTCTCGGCTTATTGGGCCACCCTCGTATCCGCCCGGATATCCGAATCGCATATCCTTCAAAACGATTGTGTCTTTGGCCTCCGGATCCTTCGGAGAGAGCGTGATAATAAGCGGTGCGCGTTCGAGCGGCCTCTCAATACCGTTTTTCTCGAGACGCTTTCCGCGGCTCTCGAGCGCTTTGGCGGAATTATCGAATTTCTTGGCCGCCCGTTCACGCTTATAGTTGGCCGTCAGCTTATCGCGATCCGGCGCGGGACGAGTCCATACGACGTCTGCCCATTCCTTCTTCTCATCCATTGATGCCCGCAGACGATCACGTTCTTCTTCCTGGGCGCGATACAATTCCTTCTGCCTACGGAAACGATGTGCTTTCATTTCGGAAAAATCCGTAAACCCACCCGCATACATTGTCGTTTCCCGCCGATGCCAGTCAAGCTCGATCACCTTGGAAACCGTGTTGTCGAGAAAATTCCGATCGTGGGACGCGATCAGGCATGTGGCTGATGAACGACCAAGGTATCGTTCCAGCCAAAGAAGCGCCGGCAGATCCAGATTGTTCGTCGGCTCATCAAGGAGAAGTACGTCCACGCCACGCAGGAGCACGCCTGCCAATGCCGCCTTGCGCTTTTCTCCGCCGGACAATTTTTCAACCGGACGATTGAGCGGTATGCGAGAAAGGCAGAGACCATCCAAAAAAGCGCGAGCTTTTCGCTTAAAATCATATCCTCCGAGTCGGCGATACTCGTCCTGTAACGATTCGAACCGATGCAGTGTCTCTTCTTCATCCATCCGGTTTTCCAATCCCTTCATCTCCTGTTCCACCTCATCGATACCGGCCATCCGCCGCAAATATGCCCCCAATACCTCATCAGACTCCGCCAGAGCTTCCTGCGGTAGATATCCGACGAGAGCCCGGTTCGGAATGAGGATGTCTCCCTTATCAGGCGTTTCTAACCCTCCAATGATCCGAAGGAGAGTCGATTTTCCCACGCCATTCTCGCCGACAAGCGCGACTTTTTGCCCTTCGCCAATCGAAAAAGACACGCGTTCAAGCACGCGGCGCGTTCCAAATATTTTCCTGATATTCTTGACCGTCAGCATATAAAAAAACGGAGAATGACAATTTCCGATTATGTCACGGAAAATGAATATACGCAAGAATACCAGGAACGAGTCACCGGTTTTCGAGGAATGCTTCGGTTTCCCGGAGCACTCGTCGTGCATTCTCAAATGTCACTTGGCGGGAGGCTTCATCGTACGGCAACCAAAGAAAACCGGTATGTTCATGAGAGATGGCTACATCGCGCATTTCCGTCCGCGCGGGGAAAAAATGCACTTGTTTGAAGATCCATATCCCCCGGCCAGATCGCTGTCGCTTTTCTCGTTCCGTCCCTTTGGCGATATAGAAATACCGGATGCTCACCCGATGCGGCAAGACGGAGACATCGCGGATACCGGTCTCCTCTTCTGTCTCGCGCCGAAGCGTCATCTCTTCCGTTTCCCCCTCCTCGACATGGCCTTTCGGAAAATCGAAGTGTCCGCTCGGATAATGGAGCAGAAGGTACAGGCGCTTTGTTTCTTTCATACGGAAGACTACAGCACCGACTGAAACTTCCCATACGACGGGAGCGCCGAACGCTTTGAGCAGAAAATAGAGCGGTTTGAAGACGGGCAAACGCATACGAAAGAAAGAAGTTGGTACGAATTCCTTCTTTTAAGGTACACTAAAAGGAAGCGGACGCCAAACACCCTTCCCGATCTTCCGGATATGACATTTTTCCTCGCATCAAAACTCGTCGGCCGCTTCCTCTTCCGGGAAACAGCTTGGTTCATTCTCCTTCTCGCATTCGGCATCGCGCTCGGATGCGGAGCGATTTATTTTTTTGGCACGCCGGACGTCACGCACATCTCGGAACATCCGCTTCATCAAGCTTCGATCCTCTACGACCGCACCGGAACACACGAACTCTATCGCTTGTTCGGCGAAGAGAACCGCACGGTCCTTCCACACGACGACATTCCCGACGCGATGCGCTTCGCCACCATCGCCAGCGAAGACGCTCGCTTCTTTTCCCATATCGGTGTCGATCCCTTCGCTATTCTGCGCGCGATCAAAATCAACGTTTCAGAAAACGCTTTCGAACAAGGCGGCTCCACGATCACTCAGCAGCTCGCCAGGAATCTTTTCCTCAACCGGGAACGGACGCTCGACCGCAAGATCCGAGAAGCCGTCCTGGCCATCAAGATCGAACAGCGCCTCGATAAGAACGCCATCCTTGATCTCTACCTCAACACCGTTCCGTACGGCGCGAATGCCTACGGTGTCGGAACGGCGGCTGAAACATATTTCGGCAAAAAAGCGCGCGATCTCTCTATCGACGAAAGCGCTCTCCTTACGGTATTGCCAAATGCGCCGACTCGACTTTCGCCGTACGGCGACGCCAAAAACGAACTTTTGGCACGCCAACGGTTCATTCTGCGACGGATGAAAGAATTTGGTTTCATCGACGAACAGACTTTCAAAATAGCGCTCGGCACTGATACGCTCAAAAAAATTCGGCCGCTGGAACGGACAATCATCGCACCACATTTCGTCTTCTCGGTCATCGAACGTCTCGAAAAATACTGCAATCGGGAATGTCTTGAAACGGACGGGGTTCACATCGTCACGACGCTCGATTATGATTTGCAGCGTGAAGCGGAGGCCGCTGTCCGGATGGGCGCCGAAAGAAATGCCAGATACGGTGCCGAGAATGCCGCACTCGTCGCGCTCGATTCGAAGAAAGGCGACGTCCTCGCACTCGTCGGATCGAAAGATTATTTTGCCGAAGACATCGACGGCAACGTCAACGTCGCCCTCCGATCGCGACAGCCGGGATCAGCCTTCAAACCGTTCGCCTACGCTTCCGCCTTCGAGCAAGGCTTCCAGCCGGAAACGCTCATTGTCGACCGTCCGATAAACTTCGGTCCGGATGGATCGGGACGGGAGTATATCCCGCGCAATTACGACGGTCGGTTTCATGGCATTCTCACTTTCCGACAAGCGCTCGCCCAATCACTCAATGTTCCAGCCGTACAAGTGCTCGCGCTCGCCGGTATAAATAAGACGGTTGATCTCGCGCGGCGCCTCGGCATCACGACCCTTACCGATCCTTCCCGCTATGGTCTCGCGCTCGTTTTAGGCGGAGCGGAAGTGAAACCACTCGAAATGGCCGCTGCCTTCTCGGTCTTCGGACAAGACGGTATCCGATACGAACCGGCTTTCGTCCAAGAAATCAAAAAACAAGACGGGAGTCTGCTCTTCCAAAAAGACAACTTGACCGGTGAGCGCGCCCTCGACGCGGATGTAGCGCAAAAGATAAATTCCATTCTCTCCGACAATGTGGCTCGGACGCCGATTTTCGGCCCAAAAAGTCCACTCGCTTTTCCAGCAGATATACTCGTCGCCGGGAAGACCGGTACAACGCAAAATTTCCGCGATGCATGGACGGTCGGGTACACACCCTTTGTCGCTGTCGCTGTTTGGGTCGGCAACAATGATAATCGTCCGATGCGTCCGGGCGCGGATGGCATCTTCGTCGCGGCACCCATCTGGCGACAATTCTTCGATGCTGCTCTCAAACGCTTCCCGAAAACGGGCTTTACACCCTATGAGAGAGCAGCCTCCGTAAAATCGGATCTTCCGATACGCCAAACCGAAACGAAAACGCTCTTCATCGATCGAAAAACCGGCCGGGAAATCAGCGAGGAAAAAGCGAAGAAACTCAAAAAATCACGGGTGGAAAAGAAAGTGATCGAGGAATTCCCGGTTACAGAAACCGTAACAGAACGTTTTTTCCGTCCATAGCCGCTAATCCTTGCGAAGCGCTTCCATCGGTGAAAGTTTTGCCGCGCGATACGCTGGTGCGATTCCGAATAGGAGCCCGACCACCATCGAAAATGTCGCGCCAAGGAGAAGCGCATTCGCCGAAAGCGAAAGCTCCAGTCCGAATCCGAGCACGTCAAAAAGAAATCCGAGTCCGAATGAAAAGAGCACGCCCAAAAGGACGCCGAGGACGCCGCCGAGAAACGTGATGATGAGCGCCTCAAACAAGAATTGTCGCAAGATACCGGCCGATGTTGCGCCCACGGCCTTGCGTAAACCGATTTCAGAAGTGCGCTCAGCCACCGACACGTACATCACGTTCATAATACCGACGCCGCCGACGATAAGCGAGATCGAGGTAAGTGCCAAAAGGAGGATCGTCATCGCACCCAAGACATCATCGAGCGTCTCCTGTGCTTCCTTGATGGAGGTCACAGAAAAATCGTCCTTGTCCGGATCGTCGATATCGTGCCGCTTCCGCAGGAGCGTAATGATATCCGCTGTCGTCTCCTGTTCGCGCGCCGGATCCTCCATCTTGACTGAGATCATCTGAACATACTCCACGCCAAGTATTTTTTTCTGAAGTGTCTGCACCGGAACGTATGTGAACGTGTCCATATTGATGAATCCGGCCGTCCCACGCGGCGCAAAGACACCGATAACTCGATATCGTTCGCCCTTGATCGTAATCGATTGACCGAGCGCATTCTCATCGCCGAAGAACGTCTCTTTTATTTCCGATCCCAAAACGACGACGCGTGACAAATTATCGTCCTCTTCTTGCGTAAAAAACCGTCCACTGGCCAGCTTGATGTTCTCATCGATGAGAGGCGCTTCCGCTCCTGCCCCAAAGAGAAGGATCCTCTTGCCAATCGAACGATACGTGGCTCGTTCTTGACCAATCGTACCGGCATACGTGCCAGCGACATTTGCCAATCGCCGCACCGCGTCACTATCATCAATAGTGAGCGTCGTGATCTGTGTCCCCATCGCCCGGCCGGACGCATTCTCGCCCGACATCTTTCCCGTATTCGGAACCTTCACTTCGATCTGAATGAGATCCGTTCCAAAACTCTCCACTTGACCACGAATGAATCCTTTCACGCCTTCGCCGAGAAGCGTCACGACTACTACCGCGAAAACGCCGATCACGACACCGAGGAGCGCAAGAAATGTGCGAACCTTGTGTGTCCGGATGGTTTTCAGGGCAAAAAACAAGGCCGTAAAAGTTTTCCGAAAACGATTATTCATATCGCAATGCTTCCATAGGACTCACTCGCGAGGCTTTAAGTGCCGGGTACAGACCGAAAAGGATACCGATGATGATCGACACCGTGAATCCGAGCACGACAGACGAAGGCGGTACGATGAATTCCCATTCGTAGCCGAGCTTCGGAATGATCACTGCCGCTAAAAAAGTGATGAATACGCCCAAAAGGACACCGATGGCTCCGCCGAGGAGCGTGATGATAGATGATTCCGTGAGGAATTGCACGATGATGTGCTTTGGCCGGGCGCCGACTGATTTGCGCAGCCCGATCTCGCGGACCCGCTGCGAAACAGAAATAAGCATCGAATTCATAATGCCGATCCCGCCGACCAAAAGTGAGATAGACGCGATCGCCGACAAGAAATACTTGAGGACATTCGTCACGCTCGACAGCGCTCCGAGCGCCGCCACCGTGCTCCGAACGGAGAAATCGGATTCCTCACCCTCGTCGATATCGTGCCGATCCCGAAGGAGAAAATCGATATCCGTTATCGAACGGTCGACATTTTCCGACGCATCCGCCTTGGCGCGCGCAAAATTGAGATACCGGATACCCAAAAGCAGCTTCTGTGCGGTTTCAAGTGGCACGTAGACCAGCGTATCCGGATTGGAAAATGCCGCCGATCCGCGGGCCTCAAGCACTCCGATCACTTTGAACGGCATCTTCTTGATCGTTATCGTTTCGCCGACCGGATCCCGATTTGGAAACAAATCTTGCGCTCGATCCGCTCCCAACACGACCGTTCGCGACAAATCCCCTTCCTCTTCGGCAAAGAAGAATCGTCCGGAAGCGACATCGATATCTTCCACCTCGATCATCTGCGGCGATACGCCCTGAAAACTCATCTCAAACGATCCGGCCGGCGATTCGATTGTCGCCGAACCCGTCACGTATCCGGAAACCGCAAGAAGATGCGGCGCGTTCCGCCGTTCGCGAAGCGCTTTCAAGTCATCGTTCGTGAGGGTTGTCGTGATGACGCCGAATGCCGCAGCCGGCGGACCATCTTCTTCAGACGCACCAGGCAAGATGCCGATCAGATTCGATCCGACTTTCTCCACCTGAGACAAGACAAGTCTCTGAGCGCTCGCACCGACGCTCATTACCATAATCACCGCAGCGACGCCGATCACGACACCGAGCACGGTAAGAAAAAAACGCAGTTTGGAGACTGCGAGCGACCGATAGACGATTTTGACAGGATCAGAGAGTTTCATTTGAGTAACGTGTGTTCCCCATCAGCGAAACGCCGGTTTGCGACCGATTCATCCGAAACGATCCGGCCGTCTTTCATACGCAGGATGCGCTTGGCGTGCTCGGCCGTGAACGTCTCGTGCGTCACGAGGATGACCGTCCGACCGGCATCGTTCAAATCCTGCAAGATACGCATCACTTGCAGGCCGGATTTGGAATCGAGATTCCCTGTCGGCTCGTCGGCAAAAACGATTTCCGGATCATTGACGAGTGCCCGAGCGATCGCGACACGCTGTTTCTCGCCGCCGGACAGCTGACTGGAAAGGTACTCCGCCCGATGCGACAGTCCGACCGCCGCCAACGCTTCCTGCACTTTCTTATCGTTCTTCTCCAAAATGGAATCATCATAGAGAAGCGGGAGTTCGACATTATCGGATACACTCGTCTTCGGCAACAGATTGAACGCCTGAAACACGAAACCGATTTTCTTGTTGCGGAACCGTGCCAATGCATCGTCGGAAAACAAAGAAACATCCTTTCCGTCAAGAAGATATTCGCCGGCTGTCGATCGATCCAAAAGACCGAGCACTTGCATCAGGGTGGATTTTCCCGACCCAGATGGACCCATAATCGAGACAAATTCTCCCTTCTCGATCGAAAACGTCACGCTATCCAAAGCAAGCGTCTTCACACCTTCGTTATCATATTCCTTTGAAAGATTGTTGGCGGAAATGAGAGACACAAACGCTGACGGTTTAATAGATCAGGCACATAAAGAATACCGAGAAAATCATTTGCTCTTTGCGTTCACAGATACAATATCTCCCTCATCAAGGCCGGAAAGGATTTCTACCGTTCCTTCATCGCCCTCAAGACCGACTTTCACTTCGACTTTCCCGAATGTGCCGTCATCGCGTCGTACTTCCGCATACGTCTTCCCTCCCTCTTTCGACAGGGCGCGGAACGGTACAATCAAAACGTTTTCCCGCTTAGCAGTCACGATATCGATATCCGCCGTCATTCCATCGCGCAAACGCGGATCCTCCGAAAGAAAACGAAATTTCACCGCGTACGAAACAACGTCTTGCACCACGGTTGCCGAACGATCGATATCGGTAATTTCGATGGCAAATACATCATCCGGCGACAGCGCATCGAACGTCGCTTCGGCTTCCATTCCAGAGGCGATACTTGTAATATCGGATTCCGGGATACGCGCCTCGACAATGAGACGGTCGCTCTTCGTGATGCGAGCGATCGCAGTTCCGGTCGTCACAGTCTCACCGACACGAAGATCGAACTTTGAAAGCAGTCCGTCCATCGGAGCAACCACGGAACTCACCCATATCGTAGCGATGAGCGTTCGAACGTCTTCACGGGCCTGTTCCGAAGCCAACTTTTTCGCCGCCCGTTCCTCCGGTTTCAGATCATCCCAACCGCGCCGAGCCAACTTCTCGTTTTCTTCGACGATAGCCTGTACAATACGCGCTTCACGCAACTGTGATTCGAGCACCGAAGTATCAAGCGTCGCGAGAATCTGTCCTTTCCGAACCGTATCGCCTTCTTTGACAAACACTTCCGCCACCCGTCCAATCGATTGGAACGAGAGGTCAGCATATTCCTCTGGCAAAAGCTCCCCGGTCACCGAAACGGTCTCGACGACCGTCCCGCGCAAGACGGTTTCCATCGGGACCGTCACATCCGCCTGACCGCTCTCATACCAGGCATATCCTCCGACCGCTGCCGCCACAATGCCTCCCACAAGAAGAATCTTCTTCATCGACATAGAAATTCAAATACTCAAAGGATTATAAGAGTGTTTTTTGGCTGGCAGAACGATCGAGTGCACCGTTCGCTTCCGCATCGGCCACGGTATTCTTTTCGCGCGGTACGTGTACGAACTGTACTTCCCGAAAATCAAGCGTTAAATTCCATACTTCGAGAAAGAGCGGCTGAAGCTTCGCGTTTTCAATCTTGTACTGATGGTTGAGCTGTCGACAGGCCAACTCGCTATCCATCCGACATTCGATGACGGCTCCTTTGGCGCGTTCCTTTCCGATCAGGGATTTTATCTTTTTCAGACCGGAAACGATAGCGGCGTATTCGGCCTCGTTGTTCGTCTTCGTTCCGAGAGCCTCTCCGTACCGTTTGCCGAGCGTCTCAATAAAAACGCCAAGCGCCGCTGGTCCCGGATTTCCCCGTGACCCACCGTCGCTATACATCACGATATGTTCCATATCAAATCTTCCCAGTAAATGACTGATGTTCCTCCGCAGGATACCATATATGGTGGTTTTTATCCATAACGAATACTCACCCGATTTTACCGACACTGCGCTCGGAAACAAAAAAAAGAGACTTCCTTTCGGAAATCTCAACGGCCGATGAGCCGTTTCAAAAAATGACTGTCTTTTGCCGGGCAGAGGTCCTTGACGCGCACGATGACGCGCTCACTGTACTGATCCTCCTTTTTCGGCAACATCCTCGCCTGCAAGCGCGAAAGAAGGATCATTTCTCGGGAAAGCGTGACGCTCGGATACAAATGTTCGAATCGCACTTCATCTTTCCCTGGAGAAAAATTTTCCGGAAAACCGTAGAGGAACACTTCCGCCATCGGTTCTTCATTCGTGCCCTGCTTTACCGGACGAAGTTTGGCGATTCTCCCGAAATGCCACTTGTCGGGAATATTATAGCGACCGCTCCGGATGAGTACGCAGACAATTTGGTCTTCCTTGTACGACAGTTCGGGAGGCATCGGTTTCTCCTTTCTCTCTGCTGCCAAAGAACGCTTATCGGCGCTTCATATCGAGAAGTTTCAGCTGAACGGACGTTAAACCGTTCCAAGTATTCTCGCTCAATTGGAACACGACGTCAAGGGCTTCACCTAACTTGAGATCGTTCCAATCCTCACCAAACGAAAACCCAATCGCATCGAAAGAAACTCCTCCCTGAACCGGTGCCAAACGGAGTTTGAGATGTTTTTTACCGTTTCCGACCAGTCGCGCCTCCTCTACCCGCACATTCTGAAGCGCAAACACGGGTTCCGGATTTCCTTCGCCAAAAGGAGCGAACAGCGAAAGATCCCTCAGAAGCTTCTGGGTAATATGTTCCGGCAGAAGCGGCATATCGATAGAGAGTTCCGGTACGATATCGTTATCCGTGAGAGCCGCTTCCACGAGTGCGGAAAAACGTTCGTAAAATTCTTCCAAACGGTCGTTTCGAATGGTCATTCCGGCCGCTTGTGAGTGCCCACCGAATTTCACCAGCATATCACCGCATCGTTCCAATGTCTCAATGATGTTCAAGCCGGGAATACTCCGAAAGGATCCTTGGCTCGTTTCTATCCCCTTCGTAAGCACGCACGTCGGCTTGCGAAATTCATTCGCGATCCGTCCGGCTACCAACCCCACGATACCGAACGGGTAATGCTCATCGACAGCAAAGATAAATTTCTTATCCCGATACTTCTCTTCCGCCAGTCGTCGTACGGCATCAGTCGTGGCCGTGCTTATCTTCTGCCTGGCGACATTATGAGCATCAAGTTCGAGCGCCAGTGTACGCGCTCGCACCCGGTCTTCTTCCATCAGAAGGTTATGCGCCAATATCGCGTGCGCCATTCGGGACGCCGCATTGATCCGTGGCGCAATCCGAAAACCGATCATTCGCGCATCCGGTTTCGAATGCTCGTCGATACGCATACCTCCGACGGAAAACATCTCCTGGAATCCGATCCGCCGGGTCTTCGCAAGAACGAGAAGACCATATCGCACCAAGGCACGATTCTCGCCAACAAGCGGCATCACATCCGCTACCGTGCCGATTGCCACCACGTCAAGAAGCCATTTGAGCTGCTCTTCCTGTTTCGGAAGATATGTCCGATAGAGGGCCTGCGCCACTTTGAAACTCGTTCCCGCACCGCAGAGTTCGCGAAACGGGTATGTTTCATCGGTAATTTTCGGATTGATGATCGCAAACGCATCAGGCAAAATCTCGGGAACGTGATGATGGTCGACAATAATGATGTCTCTACCGCGCCGCTTTGCTTCGGCAATCTCGGTATGATTCGTCATTCCACAATCAAGCGTGAGTACCAGTCGCGCACCGGCCGCCTCAAAAAAATCTATGGCCTGATAATTAAAGCCGTGGCCCTCGGAAAGTTTTTCTGGAATATAAACGACAACCGGTATGCCGAGCGCCTTTAACGCTTCACGAATGATCACAGAAGACGTCACACCGTCAGCATCGTAATCACCGAAAACGCCCACCGTCTCCCCGTTCTCTTTGGCCACGCCGATCCGTGCGACAACGCGCTCCATTTGCGAGAACAGGAACGGGTCATGAAGGTCCCGAGCAAAATCCGGAAACAGAAAACATTCACGTTCTTTCGCGTTTCCGTATCCGCGATCGACAAGAAGCGCTTCCGTCACCGGATGAAACGATGCCGAGGCATCGTTTTTTGGAAACGTTTCGCGCACATATTTCCAGACGCGCTGCCTAGACACATGTCAACTCGGCATCGAAGCGACGGTCACCCGCATCACGCAGATGGAGTCGAAGCACCAGCTTCCCGTTCTCGCGTTCCGAACACAGAAAATCCGGGTTGAGATTGAAGTCACGCGCGAATTTCGCCGCATCGTAATTGAACGGATCGATTCCGATCAGATATTCAGTTGCCGTAAACAGTGCCTTGATGCGACTGATGACCTCGGACGGCGGCGTCATATCGCGCACAATGAAATCACGCACGCCTATTTCCTTGGCCCGCTTCTGATCCTCCTCGCGACCGAGATGAGAGATGAATACGACCGGGATACTGGCAGTCACAACATTTTTTTTCAGAGCATCAACGAGGCCGAATCCGTCCATCCGCGGCATAATGATACCCGTAATGATGACGTCCGGACGAATCTGATTTGCTTTTTCCAGCCCTTCCAATCCGTCTCCCGCCTCTTCCAGCTCGAAATCCGCCGCTCGCAAAAATTCCGAATACAGACTTCGGGTATCGGCGTCGTCATCGATAAGAAGAATGCGTATGCGCTTGTTGCTCATAGTTGTTCAATCGTTAGGACGTTAGGATGATTTCTTTCATTATACGAAAAAAGACGCTTCTTTACAATGGAATCGCCGTGTCATCCGGAAACGTCGGCTCTCATTATTTCTTTTCCATCTGACGCAAAGCCTCGATAAGCCTCTTTTCTTCGGCAGAAAGCTTTTTTGGCACATCAAGAGCGATATGCACCAAATGATCGCCTCGTCCGAATCGCCCCAAATGCGGAATGCCTTTCCCTTTGATACGGAAGACTTCTCCTGGCTGTGTCCCAGCCGGAATTTTCATCCGCACCTCGCCATCGACAGTAAGGATCGGGAGCGAATCCCCGAGCACGGCCTGCGCAAAACTCACGCGCGCCTGAGAGACGATATCGTTTCCTTGTCGCCTAAGAGACGAGTGCGGCCGTATATGGACGGCGATGAAAAGATCACCGGCTGATGCGCCCCGCTCTCCGGCGGCGCCACGTCCCGGTATCGAAACAAGCTGTCCGTTCTCCACACCGGCGGGAATATCAACGGTAAACGTTTCCTGCTTTTCCGTACGTCCTACCCCCTGACATTCGTTGCAGCGTTCGGCATACGTTTTCCCCTTACCAAAACAGTGATCGCATTCCGTCACCTGTGAGAACATCCCGAAAACGCTTTGGGCCGTGCGCCGAACTTGCCCGCGGCCACCGCACTGTGCACATTCATGCTCCTTGGATCCCGGTTTGCCGCCCGTGCCACGACAGGTTTCGCACCGCACCGGTTTGCGGAGCGTAATATCACGCTTCGCGCCCCGCACCATCTCTTCAAAGGAAATTTCGACATCCACCTGGATATCCTGTCCGGCGCGCGAACGATTCCGTGTACCGCGTCCGCCGCCAAAAATATCGGCGAACACTTCTTCGAATCCTGCTCCGTTGAAATCAAATCCGCCGTTAGCCGAAAAATTCCCAAAATCGAATCCGGAAAATCCTTGCGAACCGCCCCCCTGACCCTGAAACGTCTTTCCAAAACGATCATATTGGGCGCGCTTCTCTTTGTCGGAAAGCGCCTGGTAGGCCTCGTTCAATTCCTTGAATTTCGTCTCATCGCCACCGCCCTTGTCCGGATGGTATTTGTGCGCAAGCTTGCGGAACGCTTTCTTGATCTCATCCTCCGATGCGTTCCGTCCCACGCCTAAGATTTCATAATAATCTCTTGCCATAACTGTTGCCATTCAATCCAAAAACGCTCCGCGCAACGCTTCTCATATCAACCCTACCGATCCATACTATCGTAAAAAATAAAAATTAGCAATCCTTTTCATAGAGTGCTAATTCCATCTGCCAGCCCGGTCAGCTCTCAAGCGTTTCTTGTTCTTTCTGTCTCCGTACGATGCGAAGGATCCGACACATTACCGCCAAAGAAAACAAACCGGCTGCAAAAAGAATCCACAACGGTCCGAGAAGCGATCCGAGCGGCAATAGCGTAAGAAACAAGAGGATCGAGAGGATAAACGGAAGCGCTGCGGACGGCAAACGTTCCAGACTCTTTCCATCGTGAAGAAGCGCGGCGATGCGCCGTTCGACGGCGAGTGAAAACACATCAGCGATCCTCTCGTCCCCCGAAACAGGTCGCCCGACAAGAGTCGAAAGCTGATTGCGACCGGAAGCAAGAAACAGCGTTTCAGCCGTTTCATCGCTTCGCAAGAGGGTTTCATCATATCCGTTCTTCTTCAGATACTCCACGACACTCGGCAATGCGAAAAAATCCGTATCCGTTTTTTTCATTGCCTCTCCCTGCTCCGCCAACGCTCCCTGATCGGAACGAATATTCGAAAGAAACCGGTCCACCGTCGTTCCTTCGTTCAAAGCGCTGCGCACTTCGGGATAAAGATACGCCGTTCCCTTCACAACGAATGTCGAGAAATGTCCGCCCAACTGAAACCGCGGAGCGAGACGCTCCCACGAAGCGTCCTTCATCAGATAAAAGAAGCTACTCGACAACGTAAGCGAAAGCCCGAACACGAGCGCAAACTGCCCCGCCCGAGCGCTCCGGAAAAAATGGAAATGCAAGCGTTCGTCCGTCTCTCCTTGGATGAACCGAGCAGCCATAAAGGCGAACAGGATGGCGATCAAGGAAAACAGCAAATGCATCCATGAAGAAACGAACATCAGTCCCGGAAGAAAAAGCAGCGTGGCGCCAAGCCATTGGAACAGAGTATTCGTCCATACGACGGCTCCGACAAAAAAAAGCGCGGCAGCGAGAGAAAACCACAGGAGTGTCCGCAAGATATCGACATCGCCGGATGCCGTTATGAAAAATTCCCGCCATGCACCGAAAGAAGAAAGCCCGGTCAGAAGTACCAGAAAAATGCCGAGAATTTCCCGTGTCGTGAATCTCATACTATAAACCGTGCGCCGCCTTGTTGGCTATATGTTCTTCATACGTTTCCGAGAATACCGTTTCCCCCGTTTTCGGATCGGACAGGAAATAAAAATACGGATTCGGTTCCGGAGACGCGGCCGCTCGGAGCGAAACAAGGCCCGGATTACCCACTGGTCCAGCCGGAAGTCCCAAAGAAAGATACGTGTTATACGGCGAAACAGTACGCGTCTCTTCGTACGAATACTGCTTCTTGTCGACACCGAGGATATACTGGAGCGTCGCACAGCTCTGGAGCGGCTGCCCGATGCCGAGGCGACGGATGAAGAGATCACTCACAAGCCTCCGATCACGCTCGCTCGGCACTTCGTTCTCGACGATACTTGCCAACGTCACAGCGGAAAAAAGATTCTTATGACGCGCGCTGAGCGACTGTCTGAGGTCAGCGCTTACTTTCCTGTCGAAATTCTTGAGCATTGTCTCTATGATGGTTTGTCCGGAGGCTTCCGGATTGAACAGATAGGTATCAGGAAACAAGAATCCTTCCATCGAAGCGTCTTTCGGCAAGTCCTTCAAAAAATCGAACTGCTCCCGCCATATTGGCAGCGGATGCTCAGCAAGAAACAGGAATTTGTCGCCAGGCAAGCTGTTTGCGGAAAGTCGGGCAGCCATTTTCTTGATCGTCCAGCCTTCGGGAAACGTCACTTTCACATCACGCGACACTGTCTTCCCTTCCGTGATGAAAAAGGCGATCTCCGGTAGAGAGAATCGGCCGCTCAAGAGATATTCTCCGGCCACAAGACTATGCAACCGGTTCTTGCTGAGCAGATGCCAAACGAACGCGTAACGCGACGAGATGATGCGCTCGTTTTCCAATCGCTCGCCGAGGGTAAGCGCATTTTCGCCCGGACGCACTTCGAAACGCCGCTCTTCCTGCGAAGAGCCGTGCGAATACGTCGCCTGGTACGCGACTATGAGGAATGCCGCGCCAGAGAGAATCGAAACACCAAGAGCGAAGAAAATGAATTTTTTCATTGGAACGTTCAGGATTTTTGGATAAGCGGCACAAACGAGAACCCCGGAAATTCTTCCCGATAAAAGTCATTCTCGGCGCGCTTTTCGATATAGCAAAGATGGTTATGAATCGGAATGACCATCTTTCCGCCAGGCGCGAGCTGCTCTTTCAATGCTTTCGGGATATCATCCGGAGCGGCCGATACCAGAATGCGGTCATACGGCTGAAGTGGCGCGTATCCGTCATTCCCATCGCCGAGCACGCATTCCACGATTCCCGCACTCATCAGGCCAAACTTCTCCACGTTCATTTTCGTCATCTCATGAAGCTCCGGTAAACATTCGATGGCGGCGACTTTTCCCTCTGGTCCAACGATATTCGCGAGAAGAGCACTCGTGTAGCCCGATCCGCTCCCGATATCGAGCACGCGCTGCCCGACCTGGATATCAAGCAACTCGAACATAATGGCGACCGTGGTCGGCTGGGAAATCGTCTGGCCATACCCAATCGGAAGCGGAATATCCGCTTCTGCTTCCTGCTCGAATTCCCTGGGCACGAAATCCGCTCGCGTAATCTCATTGAATGCGCGGATGATATGCGGGGATTTCAGATACCCGTTGCGAATAAGGATCTCGACTAAGCCGCTACTCATAATGCCGGTATGCCACGGAGCAATTACAGACCGATCACCTGCACAAAGACATCCCGTTTCCGTGATCCATCGAATTCAACCGCAAAGATGTTTTGGATATCCGTCAAAAGAAGCTTGCCTTTCTCAACGGGAATGGTCTCACTGTTGCCAAGAAGAATCGCTTTGCAGTGCGAGTGTCCGTTCGAACGTCCGTCGGAATTCGCTTCGCGCCGCAGTTCGAAAAGATCATGCGAATACTGGTCGTCCACCGGCACGATCTTGTAGAGGATACGCATAAAGTCCTGCAAGAGCATCGATTCATTGTGATTGATGGCGACACCCATTGTGGTATGTGGCACATAGATGAGCGCTTGACCCTCGCGGATACCGGAACGATCCACGATCTCCTGCACTCGGTCGGTAATATCCATAAATTCGATCTGGGTCTTGCTTTCGAGATCAATTTTCTCCTTATGGATTTTCATAAGTTTTATCTTTTTGTTTATGAAGAGACGTTTATGCGACTGCCTCGAGCGCCTGCTTGAGCGTTTCCTTCGACTGCACACCGACGAATTCCTTCACGACCTGTCCACCTTTAAAGATCTTCATCGCCGGAATCGACATAATACCGTATGCCTGGGCCGTCGCCGGATGCTCGTCCACGTTTATCTTGCCGACTTTGGCGGCTGTTGCCTCTTCGGCTAACTGATCCACAACCGGTCCCATCATCTGACAAGGACCGCACCACGGCGCCCAAAAATCCACAAACACCGGCTTGTCACTCTTCAATACTTCCTGTTCAAAGTTTGCGTCAGTAAATTCCATCGCCATAGGATTGATGCGTTAAAAAAATTACGGATGCCTCCATTATACCCGGAAACGGCGAGGAGCGCAAAAGAAAAAACGGCCGGCGCGGTATGCGCTGACCGTTCGAATGTTTCCGGCGTCATTCACGTTGCCGGCTTTCCGTTTTTTACGATTTTTGCCATCTCGACCATCTGGTGGTCGAGAGTTCTGTGAAGATTTTGCACCGCTTCGGCCTGCGTTTCAGCCATCGCTTCCCGCGGCTGTGCCATCGTCCCATCGATGCTGTCAATGGGATATCCGTCGGCACTCACCATTCCACGCACTCGATCCGCCATTTTCCACTCCTTTCTCTTGTCGTCAAAAAAACCACTGCAAAAGAACGATTGTATATTATAGCATACTTCCGCTATTTTTTCAAGACCGCAAGGAAAACTTGGCTTGGAATGGCCATTTTCCCCTTTCCCATTTCCATCGCTTTCTTCTTGCCGCGTTTCTGTTTCTCGAGAAGCTTCTTCTTGCGCGAAAAATCGCCGCCGTAGAGGTACCCGGTAACATCCTTACGATATGCCGAGAGTGTCTCGCGCGCGATAACCTTTCCGCCGATGGCTGCCTGGATCGCTACAGTGAAATTCTGCCTCGGAAGCACTTCTTTCAGTTTTTCCACAACCCGCTTACCCTCACTCTGCGCATCCCGACGCGGCACCATCCGGGCGAACGCGTCCACGACATCACCAGCGACCAGAATATCCAGCCTCACTACATCGCTCTCTCGGTATCCGATCGGTTCATAATTCATCGAAGCGTACCCGCTCGACGCGCTCTTCAGATCATCGTGAAAATTGACGATCACATCCATCAGTGGCGCCTCAAACGAGAGGAGGACTCGCTCCTCATCGATATATTCGGTGTTCCTGTACTCGGCACGAATCGACTGTGCCAGTTGCATCACGTTACCAAGATATTCGCTCGGGCACACGATCGAGAGCGCGACATACGGCTCATAGGTCGCCTCGATACTGGCCGGATCGGGCAGATCAGCCGGCGAATAGAGCGAGAGACGATTCTCCTCGCCACGCAGTTTGAGTTCATACACAACCGACGGCGTAGTAATCGTCGGATGCAAATTAAATTCACGTTCAAGCCGAGCCTGAATGATCTCCAAATGGAGCAACCCTAAAAATCCGCAACGAAAGCCTCGTCCCAATGCCTGATTGCTTTCCGGTTCGAAAACGAAAGCCGCGTCGTTGAGCTTGAGCTTGTCGAGCGCGTCGCGCATCAGCGTATAATCATCGCCCTCAACCGGATAGAGGCTCGCATAAACGGCTGGCCTGATCTCCTTGTATCCCGGCAATGGAATCGCCGTTTCCATATTCTCTCCTTGCTTCTTGTTTTTGATTTCCTGTTTCTTGGTAACGGTATCTCCCACCCGACAATGTGCCACTTCCTTCAGTCCCGTCGCGATATAGCCGATATCACCGGCCCGGAGAATTTCCGTCACGACGAGGTTCGGCTTGAAAATACCGACCTCGACGGTCATACCGTCTTCGCCGGTTCCGAGCATATGGAGCGTGTCATCACGTCTGACCGTCCCGTCCACCACTTTCACATACGCCACGACGCCTTTGTACGTGTTGTACACGGAATCGAAAATGAGCGCTCGAAGTGGTTTCTCTTCATCGCCACGAGGAGGCGAGACTCGTTCGATCACGCGTTCCAGGACCGCCTGCACACCCTTCCCCGTCTTGCCAGAAGCCTCAAGGATATCCTCTTCACGGCATCCGAGGATATGCACGATCTCTTTCTTCGTCTTTTCGGTCTGGGCATTCGGCAAGTCGATCTTGTTCACGACCGGGATGATCACGAGCCCCTGCTCGATAGCTAAGTAGAGATTGGCGAGCGTTTGTGCCTGCACGCCCTTGGTTGCGTCGACAAGGAGAATCGCGCCTTCGACGGCCGCAAGCG
This sequence comes from Candidatus Moraniibacteriota bacterium, assembly GCA_052034975.1. Lineage (GTDB taxonomy): Bacteria > Patescibacteriota > Minisyncoccia > Moranbacterales > UBA1568 > UBA1568. Next base: position 2,346 of record JBPOIA010000016.1, on the reverse strand, counting down.
AACGCGATACCTCGTAATGAAAATCGACGTGTCCCGGGGTATCAATGAGATTGAGCATATATTCCGTACCATCATACCTGTAATGCATCTGCACCGGTTGAAGTTTGATGGTGATGCCGCGCTCACGTTCGAGATCCATTTGGTCGAGAAGCTGCTCTTTCATCTTGCGCATCTCGACTGTTTTGGTAAGTTCCAAAAGCCGATCGGCCAACGTGGATTTCCCGTGGTCAATATGGGCGATGATGCAGAAATTTCTGATATGTTCCTGACGTATCGATGACATATAACCTACGGTAAAGGAAAATGACCGGGGAAGCAAGGCAAGGCATCAAAAACGCTGGAAAAAATAAAAAAGGGAGCCTCAGCTCCCTTTCTCGGTGTTCACGGAAACATCCTTCCCGGAATCATTCGCACGCTTGACGGTACATATCGAGCTGATAGCAGAGATCCTCTCCGCAAGCGGCACGTGCCTGATCGTCTTTGATCGTGCTCCCGCTTCCGCCCGAGTAATATTCGTTTGGAGCAACGCAGTCGGTGCCAGCCGGAAGGGCCTGTCCGAGATTGTTCGAATGAACCCTCGTATTCCCTACCCAAGCCGGGCCAACGAGCGACGAAGCACTTAGCTTCTTCACCGGCGCGGGCGGAGCTGTCTTGTCACAATCTATACCGGTAAACGATACACGATCTTTGCTGGTAATCGTACAGGATCCCGCCTGTATTGTTCCATTCGGACAGCAGCTGCTCTTTGCACGACTGAGATCAGTTTCATTACAGGCCGTTCCAGCGGTCCACGAGCTCGTGAAGATGATGCATTCCTTCACCGGATTTGTGGGCGGGGCTGTTTTTTCACAATCTTTTCCGGTGATACTGACAGTTTGCCCGCCGGCAGTCGGCGTTCCCGCGGTACAAGAAGCGATTGTTCCGTTCGGGCAGCATTCCTGCTTGATGCGGCTCATACTCGCATTGGTGCAGGCGCCGGCCGGCTGGTTCTCCAAGAAATACGTCCCGCAACTCTTGCTCGATCCGCCGCTCCCGGCCGAAGTGCCATAAAGAGGATCCCACCCGGGCAGAATACCATATTCGTCTATAAAAATACCTTTTGCCAGCGGAACGTATTTTTCCTTGACCGCCGAGAGTGAAGCGTATGATTTTCCATCGATCGTCCACGGGAACGGCAGAAACGATGGTCCAGCAGGAGCGTAGGCGTCGACCAAAAATCTGTTCTTGTCGAACGCCGTCCAAATTTTCACGAGCAGATAATCGCATTTGTCACTGTCCGTTCCTCCTCCGAAGCTCTTTTGTCCGTTCTTGTATTCGGCACACGAATCCGGCGTATTCGTCAGCTCTTCGCTCGTCTTCGCCTGACCAGTAACGGCATTCACTATGTGGAGATAGTAATACTTGTTCGGCAGGAGATAGCGCTCGTTTTGTTCCTTGATAACGCCGGGGTAAAAGCTCGCATACGATCCGACGTTGCCGAAGAAATTCTTCGCTTGGGAAGACGTCAGTACGGGAATATCGAATGTGCTCTCCATCGAATTGAAAATTTTCTTCTGATACGCCCACGTATAATCCCCCGGCGTCGGAGAAACGAAACCCGTTATGCTCGGGCCATAGCTCTTGACCGCCTGAATGGGCAGCTGATACGCACCGTCCTTATCCGTCTTGAAACGCACGAGGTACATCACGTTGCTTCTCACGGACCACGGCGCGTTTTCTCCGGTGCCATAATTCGCCTGCCACATCCCGTTGTCGGCTTCGCGATAGACGACCGAGCGACCGAAAAGTGTCGACGGGATCGGTCCGCTGTACGGTACCGGCTCGGTTTCCGTATCTGCTTTCGGTTCCACAGTCACCTTGATCGTTCCGACGGTCGTACCATTTTGTTTTAAAAACACGACATATTCCGATTTCTTGGAAATACCGGCGGGCGCAGCCAAAACAATGCCTTGTTCCAGTTCAGCGACGCTCGTGAGAGTTGTCGGAAAAACCGACAAAGTTCCTTCGGCAGAAAAAGCCGTCTCGATGAAGAACAGAAGTCTTGATGCATCCGTTACCGGTCCGCTTATCGTCGCGGTAACCGCTCCTTGCGAAAGATCGATGCCGCTGTTCTGAAACTGAACTGTCTGCTGGCTGCCGGAAGACATCGTGACCGATGCCGGTGTCGCGGACGGAAGCGTCATTGTTATCGGACCGGAAGATTGCCCATTATTTTGTGTCGTCCGCGCACTCGACGAAATATCGCAGGTGAAAGTGAAACCGGTAGCAGAGACCGTGAGTCCGGGGATAGTGGCGGTGAAGATACGAAGCGTGGTGTTGACGATGAGCCAGGCCCCGAGCATTACG
>JBPOIA010000017.1:0-35521 GCA_052034975.1 Candidatus Moraniibacteriota bacterium | reverse complement strand
TGAGCGTTCCTTGTACGCTGATAGTGTTCGCTCCCTTGACGATCGTTCCAGGCTCGATATGGAGCGATGCTCCCTGAGGAACAAAGACGTTGCTGACAATGTATGGGCTAGCGGAGGCACTCCACGTTTCGTTGCCGGTGATGATTGTACCGTACGGTATCGTCGTTGCAGCGGAAACGGGAGAAGAGGCAAAAGAAAATGCAGTGATAACTGCAATGGAAAAAACAAGTGTAGTGACAATTGACCAGTAGCGCATATCCTATATCTTCGGTTCAAAGAAACAGTTCTTGGTCACTTCATAGATCACATCCTTCTTCTCTACGATGATCCGCCAATCCTCTTTTTCCGCCGCCGTTTTCAGGTTCTTGTTCGGATTGAACGCAATCGGATGCTCCACTACCTTCAAAAAGCTAATGTCTGATTCTGTGTCTCCAATACCGTACGATCCTTCAAGGGAAAGTTTGTGTTCATAAACATACTGTTCAACCAAATGCCCTTTGTTTTTCGACGGCTCGAACGTGACACCGCCCGTATATTTTCCGTCCTTATCGACCGTGTATACGCTCCCGAAAACGTTGTCGAATTTCAGGTAGTGCCGGTTGTATTCTTCCACCACTTCGATAGGCGAGCCAGACACAGCGATGAGATGGAATCCTTCCTTGCGGAATTTCCTGATGAGCCGTTCGGCGAAGATATATGTCCGCCGGGCGTGGAACGGAATGACGATCTTGCTCGCTTCGAACACGTCCTTCTGCGTACACCCCTTGATGTGCTTCGCATAGAGCTCGACGATCGCCTTGCGGTAATCCTCGTATGTCCCCTCGTGTTCCAGCCAATTGCTATATATCTCCGTCAGCTTCGCCCGGACCTCGTTCGGGAAGATCTTCATCCACGACAGCTCGTTGATGAGTTCGAAGTGAAGATTCTTCCGAAAGATCGTTCCGTCGATATCGAAAATGGCTATCCGTTGCGATTTGTTTTTTCCTTTCATTTTTTTTCTGAAATATGTTTCCTTAATCGCAGACTGAAATGCGACCCGACTCCCTCGATGCTTTCCGCTACGATATCTCCGTCCATTTTACGCGCGATCTCACGGGAAATCCAGAGTCCAAGTCCGCTTCCGGAAATCTGCTGCGTTTTTTCCGTCTGCACGCGGTAGAACTTCGAGAAAAGACTCTTCATCGCTTCCGGGGAAATGCCCAGCCCGGTATCGGCGACCGTAATCACGATGTCTTTCCCGTCTTCCCGGACGGAAAGCGCGACCTTTCCTTTCGGCGTATACTTCACCGCGTTGCCGATCAGGTTCACAAGCACCTGTTTCAGGCGTTCCGGATCAGCGGATACCGTAAACGCCATTTTCGGATCATATTCGAAAACCAGCCCCTTATTACCGGCGAGAAGTGAGAACTCTTTCGCCATATCGCCCAAAACGGGCGCAAGATCGACCGCTTGCAGTGTGATCGGCAGACGATTCTGTTCCAAACGGGAAACATTGAGGATATCTTCGACGAGCTCATTCAAACGAGTCACCGAATGTTCCATTCGTTCGAGATATTCGCCGGTTTCGGACGCTCCGGATGTCCCGTTTCCGGTTTTCGAAAGCGTGTCACGCGTGAGATCGATATATCCGCGCAGTACCGTAAGCGGCGTCCGGAGCTCATGGCTGGCCATAGAAATGAAGTCATCCTTCATCCGATCAACTTCTTCAAGCTTCGTCACCCGAACCGCATATCGAAAAAATCGCATATGGTTACCAAGCAGGAGCAAAACACCGAGAAGAGAAACGATCGCGACGCCGTATACCTGCCGGATCGTCTGTTCCACGAAACGGTCGTGCTCGAGCAATGACAGCTGGAAAAGGATAAGTGCGCTTCTTTGGCCATAAGAACCGGTCATCTTTTTGATGACATTCCAGGAGCGCTGTCCGTCGTTGTGAGAAAGGAACGTCGGCGTAATCCTCGCATCCTGCCACGCGATAAGGAACGGCAGCATCGACTCATCGATCGTCTCTCCGACCGAAGCGCGGTCGGTCGAGGCGAACACCGTAAACGGCCCGTCTTCCGTCTCCCGGACATAGATTGCAATCGCCGTCACATCATCGTTTTCGGTACGCACCTGGTCAATCTTCCCTTGCAATGTTTCTGGATCGCTGAGCACGTCGCTTCCAAAAACACGGAAAGTGTTTTCGGCAAGAATAGCCTTGCTTTTGAGGAGTGCATCGGATGTCTCCTGGAACTTCCGGAGAGAATAGTAGCTGTTGAAAAATAAGGTTCCGGCAATAGCGATGATCAGAAACAAGGAATACAGGATCGCCGGATTCCGTCTCGTGAACTGCACGCCGTTCTCCAGTGTCTCCCGCAACATAGGCTTAATGGTTGTCCACCGCAGCCGCGCGCCGGCCGATGACGATGAATGCGATACCAAGAAACGTTGCGGTTATGATGATCGCCATCAGGATGAATTCTGTTCTCGATCGTTCAAGCGGCGAGATATTTTCTTTCGCTTCCGTCGCCGCGGCCGCCGGCTTGATAGCGACGGCTTCCACCGTCTTCACGAATGGCAACGCTTCGCTCTGTGCGGTAATTTTTCCAACATTGTCCGTTACAGCGACATAGATCTCGTGATCGCCGTCGGGAAGCTCTTTATCAAGATCATAAGTCCAGTTCCCGTCCGCATCTGTCCGTACCGTAACAATGATCGGATCGCTGTAAATATAGAGGGTGACGAAACTGTTTGGCAGAGCTCGACCGGAAAAACCAGTGCCGACCTGTCCGTTTCCAAGTATTTTCCTCTCGATTCGGTCCACCGTGAATCGCTTGTCGTTTATACGTCTGTCGGCAAACTCACTCGCCGGCTTTCCAACAAGGTCCCTGGGCGACTCAAAAGCGATCTTGTCGCTCTTATCCCCCGTAGAAAACTTGTTCGGATCAAAACCGTTCCTGATCTCATCAGCATCCAAGAAACCGTCCTTGTCTGTATCGGCTGACTTCGGATTGATCCCTATCCGGATCTCCTCACGATCGGGAATGCCGTCACCGTCGGTATCGAGATCGGAATTCTCAAAGCGCACCTTTTCCGTAAGCGAAAGCTCTTCTTTCGGCGTCTCCACAGAAAGCGCTGTTGGCGACCCCTGTACGACCGACCCATCCTTCATTCTGATTCTCGGCGTGATGGTATACCGCCCGTCCGGCAAGCGATTAACTGTATCCGCGTCCAGGTTCCACTGCCCAGAAGGTGCGGGTTGTCCGGCCGTACCAAGATAGGATTGCATTCCCGTCTGCGTATTCTGCGTATAATACTCCACGCTCTGAGCGCTCCCGGACGGGACAGTAACGCTTATCGTTTCACCAGTAATCGTCGGCTGGACATATCCGCTCGGAGGCGGCGTGTATACCGGTGCCGGCTGAAACACGGTATTTGTAAGGCCAGGACCGGAGGAAGAGCTGCTGCTTGAACTCGTAGATCCGCTGCTCGAACTGCTAGCGGTCTCCCCTTCATCATTATCGTTCTCTTCCGACGAGGAGGAGCTGCTTTGGGTAAACGTATCGGGCGGAGGAGTGAATAGACCCCCATTATCACCGAAAGACGAGGTTGTCTGCGCAAAAAGCATCCGTGCCATCATACCGCCTGCTACCGCTGCCGCGATAAGAGCCAAAAGGATCACGCTTTGTTGTTTTTTCATAGGTGTTTCTTTTCTCTTTTCGAACGTTTCGCTCGCTCTTTCATTGTAGCGCGTATTTGATAGAGAGCAACACCGGCCGCGACGGACACATTCAGCGAATTTTTCGTTCCATACATCGGGATTTCGATGGTCGCATCGCACCGATTCAGTATCTTCCTGTTTATTCCGTGCACCTCGTTTCCGACTATGAGCGCCACCTTGCCTTTTGGAACATACCTTCGATATCCGATACTTTGCCCGCTCTGTTCAAGTGCAATGATCTGATATCCATCCTTTCGCAGCCAGAAAAACACCCTAGCAAACGATCGGCTTTTCTTCCACGGAATGAACGCTTCGGCTCCCAAGGCGGTTTTCCGGAATGATTTCTCCGCATCGGTAAGATATGAGGCATCCTGTTTCGGAGGCGGTGGCGTATAACCGGTAAGAAATATCCTGTCTGCGCCCGCGCCGTCGGCTGTCCGAAACATCGCGCCGACATTGTGCGCGCTCCTGACATTATGAATGATCAATATGAGTGACTCTTTTCTTCGATTCGTTTCCATACGCTGCCGATCGTCACTGCACAAAAATCTTCTTCCCCTCTTCCCAGAGCGCCGGGTACTCTTTCTTCTCCTTCATCCAATACCACCATTCCCCGCCCCACAGGTATACCTCCGGAAATCCCACTCTTCTCGCGTAGTCGACATTTTCTCGCAGCTTCGTCTCATCCATCGTTCGAAACTGCTCGGCAAGCGGTACATTAGCGATCCAACCGTTCGCCCATGGCTCCGCTTGCAATTCTATGACAATCAGATGCTCTTGATCGGTAAATGTCCGGACGAGCCATTCTTTGGCGAGAAAAAAATTCGGTCCAAGCGGATAGGTGAAATACCCGCCCGCATTCTTGCTCCAAATATGCCGATACATCGTCGTACCGAACATATCCCCGCGTTTCGCTGCTCCGTACCAGAGTGACAATTCGCCGCTATCGGTCAGGAGCACCGGCCGCGACGCGTCGAGACTCTTCACAAACGCCACTTCCTGATCCAAAAAATCCTTATCGAACGGCGGGCATTCGCCAAAAAATATGAGGAATGGCTCATTTTCCACCTGCCAAACCTTGACGGTCGGGTTTCCTTTATACCGCTCAATGGTTTTTCCTAAGAAACGGAGGAGTGCGGCCCGCTTTTTCTGCTCGTCTTCTTTCGCCCAACCGGGAATATGGCATTCTGGCCATCGGGGCACGCGCTGTCCGACAGCAAGAACAACCTCTGCATCGCGCTTTTCGGCTTCGGCCAGCTGCCAGTCGATATCAGAAAAATCATATTCGCCACGATTTTTCTCGACAAGATCCCAATACACCGGTATGCGCATCTTCCGTACACCGATATCGTCAAGAAGTGCATGGTACGTCTCTTGCCAATCAAGCCCGAGCGCTTCCGCATATCGCGACGAGAACGTCATCCCGAACATCACATCTTCCCGCGGCGTCGGCCCCGGAAGATTGAAATACGCGAAAACCAAAACAAATACCGTAATGACACCCAGGAGGATTCCGCCGATAATCATCAAAAAACGTTTCCAGCCGTTTCGCATATTCTCAGATATTAAAAAGCTTCACACCGCCGGTCGCTGCAAGCCAGAGTCCCAATCCGATGAGCACGATGGCGCATATTTTCTGAAACCAATCCCAAAACAGAAGCCTTTCGCCAAACACCTGTGGATACCGGATCGAAAGCGGAAGCGCGAGCGCGAGAAGAAACACGTACTGTACTCCCGAAAACGCCTGCACAAGCGCGACCGGACCGAGCTTGATGGCGTAAATAATAAGGAAGCTTCCGATGCCGGCCAAGACTTTGTTGATGACAAAGATGGATCCGGTACTGAACGACATTCGCGATCGCAAAGAGGATCCGGAACCCGTTTCCAAAATCTGTCCGCGAAAAACAGGGAAGAGAAGCAGGCTCAACCCCCCGAAAAACATTCCAAGCCGTGACCACACGAGCCCGCTCACGAAATTCGCATCCGCATACCCGTGTTTCAACAAAAGAAAAGAAAACGCCATCAATACGCCGGCAATGATGACGAATTTCGAAAAATGTTCTCCTTTTCGGAATGGCAGGTCGAATGAAACAAGAAATCCGCCACCGATAAGAAGGAGGAGCGCCAAGATAATCCGACTGCTCCATTCGAGCGGTTCGGGCGAAAACGGCAGAAGTGCCATCCCGAATGCCACGACGGAAACAACTGTTCCCGCAAGCGGACTGACGCGCGAAATCTCGTTTCCGCGTACCGCCGTATAGAGTGCGAGCAATCCGTACACGAACGCGATACCCGATAACAGAAACACGCCCGTATGGTACCAGCCGAAAAATTGGAATCCGAACGGTACAAATACGACGGCGAACAGACTAAAGAGGGAAACGAAAAAAGCGTATACCGCCGGCGCCTTGATATGATTGTCAGAAAGGAGGACTTTATCGAGAAGAGCGGTCACTGCCCCGAAAAAATATCCGAGAAGCGCCACGAGCGTCCAGGTCATACGCTATTGCGTGTTATTGCGAAGACTGTCTCTATTATACCTGAAAAACGAAAACTCTCCGATATCGGAGAGTTTTTCTTGATCATTTCTTCGCGATCTTTTTGTAATACAGATCGACGTCGCTTATCCATTTTCGGACGCTCTCTTTACTATGTGTCGCGCAGCTCGATCCGCATTTCCAAACGACAAGATTCTTCGGATCGCTCGTTTCACGCAGTTTCACCAGTTCCGTCAACCGGTCTCCGACTGCTTGCACGGCTTCTTCCGGATTGCCGAAACAGCCGTGTCCCATCGCGATGCCTCGGCTACCGGCACCTTTCCATCCCCAATAATTGAAACAATCCGATCCGTCCTCGGCCCGCGGACTGCGCTTCCCCCAGTTACTCTCCTTCTTCGCGATACCGACAATAAGCGCCGCGACTTCGCGATCATATCTCGCGATAGCCGACGCCATCTTTTCCAAAGGATAGCCGGCCGAAAGTTCTTTGATAACTGTCTTTAGCTCCTCATCACCGAAATCCGGCTTTCCGGCGGCACTCACATCCTCCATTTTAGGCGTTTCGCAAACGAATTCTTCTTTTGTCGGCAATTTCCCGTCATTCCCGAGTACGATAAAGAATTCCACATCCTTCCGCCAACGGCAACGCTCGACTTCCGCGTCCACGGTCAGTTTTCCGTTTTCCGCTTCCGCGACAAAAGATCCTCTCTCAAAAGGAAACCATAAGATCGCTCCCAAAAAACCCACCCCAAATACAAAAGATCCGAGAAGCCATCGCTTCCCTCCGTTTTTCAGACCACAAGCCTTTTGAAACCGCAAAAGGCGCCCTTTCGGGCCCCTCCCTGGCACATTTTTCATACGGTGTATATCTTGATTGTCTGCGTCCTTTTCCTTGTAAAACGCAAAGTCTACTGTACCAGATTTACGGTCATCCGTCAACGAAAAATCGACGTTTTTTGATTCTTTTTCTAATTATTTGCCTTATATAAAGCAAAAATCCACCAACCGCTCAGGAAGATGGATAGACTACTTTCTGACGAGAAAGTACTATTCGCCGTTTGCCTGCTCAAAATACATATCCACATCGGCAATCCACTTTTTGACACTTTCACGGCTATGCCCCTGGCAGCTGAAACCGCACTTCCAGACGATCAGTTTCTCCGGGGTATTGAGCTTTTGGGAATGAATGAGGGTCGTGAGGCGCTTCGCTACCGTTTCTACGGCATCTTTGCGGCTATTGAAGCAGGTATGTCCGCCGGTTCCCATCATCCGACGCACTCCGCGATACCCCCAATAATTGAAGCAATCCTGCCCGTCGAGTACCGGAACCCGTTTCCCCCAGTTACTCTCCTTCTTCGCGATACCGACAAGAAACGCGGCTACGAGATGGTCTTGTTCGAAAATATGCGGGAGCATCTCCTCGATCGGATAACCTTTCACCATCTCGCGGATGTTCTTCTGATATTCGGCTTCCTGTGCCTCATCGAAATATTCGAAAAAAATATCGTTTCCGCTGTCATATTCCACTCCATCGGAAGACTTTGACACCTCAGAAAAACGTTCGACGACCGTTTCCTGCTGCGCCGTCTCAGGAGAACGGGCAAGTACGCCGGGACCAAAAAAATGTTCGATGAATGCCATCGAAACCATACCGAACGCCACGCCGCCCACGAGCGATCCGTACAGCATCTTGCGCGGAGCGATATCCGGAAGCGCACGGATAAAAAGACGCTTCGTGCGCCTAAACACGATCTCTGATTTCCGCAGACATCGCTTGGCTATGTCGAATACCGATTGTTCCTGAAGCAGCCTGACGAACGAGCGCTTGTCGTTACCGATACCATCTAGGGTTTTCCGGCGATACGGTGTGTTGAAATTCGCGATCGGCTTCGTCAGCCGACGGTATGCCGTACCTTGCATCGGCGTTTTTTGCGGAGAGGATATATCCAAAGCGGGCTTCCTGCTCCGGACGGTCCTTTCAAATGATGGGGAATTCTTCGGTTGCATTTGATTTTTGTCTGATCCGTTTCTCGACCACGTTATTTTTCTTCCGCTACTGAAATGCCGGCTTTCTCACTGAAAAACTTCTTGACATCCGGTTCGCCGATATAACACCGACCGTCACCGCCATAAACGAACGGTACGCCCATTCCGCTCGGCTCCACATTGCACGTTTTGGCACGGCGACTGAGTTCGGCCGCATTCTTTCTGTCATTCCAGACTTCTTTTTTCGAAAAACTTACTTTTTCAGCAATAGCGTTGGCCTCAAGGAATTCGTCAATCACCTTGCAATGTGGGCACCCTTCACCGTAATAATAGACGATTTCGCTCGAATCATCCTGTATTCTCGGTTCATCCTGAAGTCCCCACACGATCAATAAGACGATAAGCAGGACGGCCGAAACGAGCACAAAAATAGACTTTTTGTCGAACATAATACCAAAATGTTATTCTTTCAATCGCTTCATTGATATTATACCACCATCCCTTTGGCGTAACCAGAAAAAGGCCGCTACCGCAAAAATGAGAAGGGCGATGGAAAAGACCTGTCCGAGCGACAGAATTCCGAAAAGGAGACCGATCTGTCGATCGGGCTCGCGAAAATATTCGGTCGCAAAACGTACGATCGCGGAGGAAACGAGATAGACACACGCCAATTCTCCCCGAAAAGATACCCGTCGCTTCCAAAAAATAAGAAAAAGGAACACGAGGACACCCTCAAAAAACGCTTGGTACAGTGTTGACGGATGTCGAAGCGTGTCGATCGGAAACGTTCCTGGCATATACATCCCCCAAACCCGCTCGGTAACACGGCCGGGAAGTTCTCCATTGAAAAAATTCCCGAGACGACCGAAGAAAGATGCGATCGGCGCGGACAACACGACGAGATCGGCCCATTCCCAAAACGACTTCCGTTTCCATCGGGAAAATAAAAAGAGAGCGAGCGACGCCCCAAGAAGTCCTCCGTGATAGCTCATTCCCGAAAGTCCGGTCCAGATTCCGCTTTCAAAATCATACGGCACGAAGATCAAGAGAGGGGCATCGAGAAACACCGGAAGATTATAGAAAACAACATATCCCAACCGGCCGCCGAGAAACGCCCCAAGAAAAAGAAAAAGGAACGCATCAAAAATGTCCGCATCGGCATATGTACCGATAAATCGCCGTCGAGCCGAACGAAGCGAGAATAGGAGTGCCGCCAAAAATCCGAAAAAGAAAAATACCGCGTACCAATACAGGGAAAAAGACCCGATCGTACACGCGATCGGGTCGAGATATTCGGGAATATGCTGCCACCACTCCATACGTTACTGGTTGTATTCTTTCAGCTGTTCCCTGAATTCGATGCTGTAAATCTCACCCAGTGCCATAAAGAGCGAGATGATGATCGGACCGATGACGAAACCCGGCAGGCCGAAAAACGAGATGCCGCCGAGCGTCGCGAAAAACACGAGAAGCGGGTGCATCTGCGTATCCTTACCCACGAGCTTCGGCCGGAGAATGTTGTCGATGACAGAAATGATACCCATACCGACCGAGAGGATAAAAATACCCTGCCAAAAATGCCCAAGAAGCAACATAATGATACCGGCCGGCAACCACACGATACCGGTACCCACCATCGGAATGATGGAAAAAAGCACCATAATCAATCCCCAAATGGCTGGCGAAGGGATCCCGGCGATCCAAAACGTGATTCCTCCAAGCAATCCCTGGATGACACCCACAACGAGCGTGCCTTTGAGTGTCGCCCGACTGATGGAAACGAATTTCTTGATCAGAAGCGCGTCGTGCTCGTTCCGGAGCGGCGAGAGTTGCATCAGATACCGCAAGGCTCTCTTTCCATCGATAAGAAAATAAAACAGAGTAAAGAACATCACGAATACCCAAAAGACGAAATGTGTGATCCCCTGATACGCTGCCTGCAACAATCCGAGAGCGTTTTGGCTGAACTGTTTGATATCACTCAGTATCTCTTCCTGATTCAACGTCTGCATATCGAAGAAGGTGCTCAGATACGGAATGTCTCGCACGGCCGAAAGGCTGCTGTCGATAATTTTCTCAAGGGCGGATTCTTCACCGAGCGTACGATAAAGAATATTCGCTTCGTTGATAGCGAGCGAGAGGACGACGAATACCGGCGTAATGATGATGATGATCACGAGAAGACACGTAAGAAACGCACTCCACCCCCGATGCCCATGAAACCATTTCTCAAACTCGTGATACGTTCCCTTGAACAAAGCGGCGAGGATCGCGGCTGCGACGATGGCTGTCAAAAACGGCTGAAAGATGAAAAACACCACCGTTCCCACGCCAAACAGCAGGATGAAGAAGAAAGCGACATTGAGAGATCGGAGCTGCATAGATCTTTATCTTTTACGTATACTTTTATTATACTCCTCAGCGGCTTTTTTCGGAAACACCGTAAATTCTGGCTTACCGAGAAGGATTTGCGCATTCACACCTATCGTCGGCTTTCCGTCAATGATGACTTCTCGGTGCGGCGGACGAACAGAGACGTCGAGCCCGTATGTTTTCTTGAAATACTCCTTGATACCGGCACGTGTGGCGTACCCGACCGGGAAAAAAAACGGTTTGTACGATTTCCTTACGGAAGAGAAATACTTCTTGTGACGCTCGTGAAGATATACGATCGCCCGTACATCCTTTTGATTACTGGTCGAGATCCCTTTCTTCCGTTTCTGCGTCATTTTTTCTCGTTTTCCTTTTTCCCGATAATACGTACACCGCGTTTTGAGCGAACACGCCTCGCATTTCGGACGCGCGACACACAGAGAACTTCCAAAATCCATCAGCGCGGCGTTCATTTCCTTTTTCGGCATCGCGTATTTGTTCTCCCAAAATGTTTCATCAGAAACAAGATGTTTTCCACCAAAGAAAAATCTGCCCATAACACGCCTGAGGTTCGTATCCCATGCCAAATGATCGCCATCATAGGCAAAACTCAGAATGGCCGCCGCCGTGTAAGGGCCAATCCCGGGCAATTTCTCAAGTAATTTCCGATCACGCGGAAAAATTCCCCCATATTCTTTCATTACCGTTTTCGCGGTTTCAAGCATATTGCGCCCACGCGCATAGTAGCCAAGTCCCGCGTAGTACGGAAGAAACTCTTCCCAACTCGCTTTCGAGAGTGCTTTGATAGTCGGAAACTTTTTCAAAAACCGCTCATAATACAAGGTGACGCGCGACACCTGGGTCTGCTGGAGCATAATCTCACTCACCCATACCTCATAGGCCGAGACTCTTTTTTTTCTCCAAGGCAGATGCTCCCGTCCGACCTTTTTGAAAAAATCAGCTATCCTTTTCTCGAACCATATGATTTTTTCTTTCCTGATTTTCATTGGAATGAATTATTCTGAAATCGTTCCTCCTCCGAGACAATACTCTCCGTCGTAGAACACGGCGAACTGACCCGCAGCAATCCCTGAATCTTTTTCTTTGAGCGTCACTTTCAACTTGTCGTTCTCGATATACTCGATGCTCGCCGAATACATTTTTGCGCCGTGGCGCACCTTGACCATACACTCTTGTTTCTCCGGCGCCATACCGGAAATCCAGTTCAATCCACCGACCATAAACGTATCGCGCGCAATGAGCTCGTGATGCTCGCCGTGCGAAATAAACACTTCGTTTGTCTCAGAATTCTTTGCCACCACGTACCACGGGCCACCGGAGAGTCTTATGCCGCGGCGCTGCCCCACCGTGAAATACCAGAAGCCGTCGTGCTCGCCAAGAACCTTCCCGGTCTCATATTCGATCAGCTTGCCCGGCCGCTTGCCGAGATGGTATTCGAGAAATTTGTCGAACGGAATCTTGCCGAGAAAACAGATGCCTTGGCTGTCTTTGCGCTTAGCATTGGGCAATTCAAATTTTTCTGCTAATCGCCGCACCTCTCCTTTCTCGAATCCACCGATCGGAAACAGCGCTTTCGACACCTGTTCCTGCGAAAGCTGCGAAAGAAAATAGGTCTGATCCTTCACCAAATCAGGGGACATTTTCAATTTCCAAAGATAGAGCGATTGTCCGGCGTATCCTTTCGAAGCGCCGCTCTTTCTCGGAGCGGGCACGGTTTCCGACGCTTCGCCGGAAGAGCGGAGAGAAAGAAGAGCGGACGCCTCGCCGGGGCGACCGTGTACGTCTGAAAGGATATCCGGACAATCGCGCTCCATACAGACACGCTCCACCTGCGCGTAATGTCCCGTCGCCACTTTGTCAAAATCACGCCCGAACGCGTCATAGAACGCACCAAACTTGATCCGCGCGTTACAGAGTATATCCGGATTGGGCGTTCGGCCCGCTTTCACCTCATCAATCACATACGATACCACGCGCTCCCAATACTCCTTTTGAAACGGTACCACGGTAAGCGGTACACCCGCCTCTTCGCACACCGCCCGCACGTACGATAAATCCTCCTCCCACGGACACTCCCCGAGGAAAGACAACTCGTCTTCCAGCCAAATTTTGAGATAGAAAGCGGAAAGCGTCTGCCCTTCTTCTTGCAAAAGTCTGAGCGCTACCGAACTATCCACCCCACCTGATACCAGTACTGCAATGTTCATACAAGAGCTTGCGCGGCGATGTCGCCGCGCGTTTTCAAAAATTTCTCGATGACATTCTTCACGTCTTCGGCGTTCCGACAAATCATCAATTCCACCCGCAACTCTTTGGCCAAAGGAAAATGATTGATGTACGCCTGATAATGTTTTTTCATTAAATCAAAACTTTTTGTATCATGCCACGTTTCTTCGAAAAGTTTTGTGTGTTCGATTGCCACTTCCAATTTTTCCCGCACCGTCACACCCTGTTTCTTTCGATCAAACAGCCACGGATTGCCAAATACCGCCCGCCCGAGCATTACTCCGTCGCAGCCAGTCTCGCGCACTTTCTCTTCTGCGTCGGCACAATCGCGCACATCACCATTACCGACGATGAGCGTGCCTGATCCGCGCGCGATTTCTACCGCCCGCTTCACACGCTCCCATTTGGCTGGTACTTTGGACATTTCTTTTTTCGTCCGGCAATGCACCGTGATTACCGTCGGCTTCGTTTCCAATAATTTCGGCAACCACTCATCCAAAACATCCTCATTGAAACCGAGACGCGTCTTCACAGACACGGGAATACGCTTTCCGGAAGCCTCCACTCCTTCCATCGCCGCGCGTATGACCGCTTGCGCGAGTGCCGGATCTTTCATCAGGCTCGCCCCAGCGCCCTGCTTCATCACATTTTTGTCCGGACAGCCCATATTAATGTCTATTCCATCAAATCCCAGGCTTGCCACGAATTTCACCGCCTCGAACATCTTCTCCGGATGCGCGGTAAAAAGCTGGGTCACGATCGGTCGTTCGTCTTCCGTATACAAAAGATCACGCAAAAGCGCCTGCCGACCCTTTGGATGACACAGTCCGTCCGCTGAAACGAATTCCGTCCATGTCACGTCCGGTCGGCCGTATTTCGCGATGATACGCCGAAAAGGAGCATCCGTGACATTTGCCATCGGGGCCAAGACAAAAAACGGTTTTTTCAATTGTTCCCAAAATCCAAGGTATGGCTTCATAAACACAGCATACATCAAAAAGCGCATTGTACACGATTCCCGGGAAAAAGAAACTCTTGTTGACAATTCTTCACCCTCCTGATATTCTAAATCGGACAAATTAAGTCCGAATTATATGAAAATTTCTAAAAAAGCCTACTATGGTTTGCGAGCTGTTTTGACCCTCGCACAAGCCGAAAAACCGCTCTCTATCCATACCATCGCGAAAAAGGAACATCTGCCGGAAGATTACCTCGAAAAGATTCTCCAAAAGCTCCGAAGAGCCGGGCTCGCCGAAGCCAAGAAAGGCGTCGAGGGCGGGTACCTCCTCAACCGGCCGGCAAGCAAAATATCCGTCTGGGATATCATCCGCGAGCTCGACGGGCCGATCAAGACATTCTCGCTTCCCACCAAAGGAACGCTCCCCTGTCTCAATGTCAGCCACTGCCAGACGAACGAAGTGTTCAGAAAATTCGAAAACGAAATCGAGCATTCCCTTTCGAGAATTAAGCTTTCTTCATTGATATAATTTCCTATGCTCTCCATCAAAAATCTCTCTGTTTCCATCGAAGGAAAAAAAATTCTCCAAGATATTTCTTTCGATTTCAAGCCGGGGAAAACGTACGCCCTCCTCGGTCCCAACGGCTCCGGCAAATCGACGCTCGCGAGTGCCGTTCTGGGACATCCGCATATGTGTCTCTCATCTGACACAATCATCACTTTCCGGGAAAAAAACCTCAAACGTCTTTCCCCCGACAAGCGCGCCGGTCTCGGCCTCTTTCTCTCGTTTCAGACGCCGCTCACCCTTCCCGGAGTGACTGTTTCCCAATTGCTCCGCCTCGCACTCGAGAAAAAACTCGACCCGCTCGCTCTCCACGAGAAAATAAACGCCTATGCCAAAGAACTCGATATAAAAGACGAGCTTTTGCGGCGTTCGCTGAACGACGGGTTTTCCGGCGGCGAAAGGAAAAAATTCGAAGCCTTGCAGGCGGCACTTCTTGAGCCAGCGTTCGCTTTTTTCGACGAGATCGATACCGGCGTCGATGTCGACGCGCTCAAAACCATCACTCGCTTCCTCAAAAAACACCTCCCCAAAACATCCACCCTCGTCTTCATTACCCATTCCGAAAAGCTCATCCGTTCCGTCGATCCGCAAGAAGTGCTTGTTATGAAAAACGGCCGTCTAGTGAAAAAAGGTGGCAAGATGCTCGCAAAAAAAATTGAAAAACAAGGATTTGCATCCTGGTAATTTCTCCCGATTGGATTATGTCAAAAAACCAGAAGAAAAATCCCTCCCTCGACGATTACCGCTATGGTTTTGCGATGCCCGAAAAAGCTGTTCATAAAACGGGTGTCGGCCTGAACAAAGATGTCGTCACAGAAATCTCCCACGTCAAAGGCGAAGAGAAATGGATGCGCGATTTCCGTCTGCGTGCCTATGAGATCTTCAAACAAAAGCTGCTCCCGAGGTGGGGTGCCAATCTTTCGACGATCGACTTTGATGCCATCACCTATTACCTCAAAGCGACCGGCCGGCAATCGCAAAGCTGGGAAGATCTTCCCCGAGAAATCAAAGAAACGTACGACCGGATCGGCGTACCGGAAGCGGAAAAGAATTTTCTTGCGGGTGTCAGCGCGCAATACGAATCGGAGGTCGTCTACGAAAGCGTCCACAAAGAATTGGAAAAAAGAGGTGTCATCTTTTGCGATATGGACACGGCGGTAAAAAAATATCCGAGCATCGTTCGGGAATACTTCGGCACGCTTATCCCGCCCCAAGACAACAAATTCGCCGCGCTCAATTCCGCCGTCTGGTCGGGCGGCTCGTTCGTTTACATCCCCAAAGGTGTCCACGTCACCCTCCCTCTCCAGGCCTACTTCCGTATCAATGCCGAATCTTTCGGTCAATTCGAACGCACGCTCATCGTGGCGGAAGAAGGAAGCTACGTGCATTACATCGAAGGCTGCACCGCTCCCATCTATCGCACCTCATCGCTCCATTCCGCCGTCGTGGAGATCTTCGTCAAAAAAAATGCCCGCGTCCGCTACACCACCGTTCAAAATTGGAGCAAAAACATCTATAACCTCGTCACCAAACGCGCCCGGGCCGAAGAAAACGCCGTGATGGAATGGGTGGACTGCAACATCGGGTCCGGTGTCACAATGAAATATCCGGCTGTCTACCTCGCGGGCAAAGGCGCACGCGGTGAAGTACTTTCTATCGCCTACGCCGGGCGCCACCAGCATCAAGACACCGGTGCCAAGATGATCCATCTCGCACCCGATACCTGCTCGCGCGTCATCTCCAAATCCATTTCCAAAGACGGCGGCCGCTCTTCCTATCGCGGTCTCGTCCACATCGCCAAAGGCGCGAAAAACGCGAAGTCTTCTGTTGTTTGCGACGCGCTCATCCTTGACGAACGCTCCCGCTCCGATACGTTTCCAACAATGAACGTAAAAAACGCGAGCGCGCGCGTCGAACACGAGGCCACCGCCGAAAAAATCGACGAAGAAAAACTTTTCTATCTCGCCTCGCGCGGCATAAAAAAAGAAGACGCTACGGGACTCCTCGTGAACGGCTTCATCGACCCCATCGTCAAAGAAATTCCTTTGGAGTATTCCATCGAGCTCAACCGCCTGATCAATCTCGAGATGGAAAATGCCATCGGATAAACATCCTCTCTATGCGATTTCTTGATATTTCAACCGACACAAACAACACCTATCGTCTCAAAAAGAATGAGAAGGCTGTTTTCTTTCTTCTCAATCGTTTTGGAAGTATCACGTTCGAACTCATAGACATCGGCGCCGAGGCGCATATTTTCGCCCTTTTCACGGGAAAAAATACGGAACAAAAAACTCTTTCTCTCGTCCAAAAACATTCCGCGCCCAATACCGTCTCCCATGCGATCATAAAAACGGCTCTCTTCGATAAGGCGACGTTTTCTTCGGAAGGATTGATAAAAATTGAAAAAAAGGCCGCGGGAAGTGACGCCTCATACGAATGTCGCGCGCTCCTTCTCTCGCCGTTCGCCCAAGCATCCGCCAAGCCGACGCTCGAAATTCTTACGAATAACGTGAAATGTCACCACGCCGCTGCTATCGCATCTTTCGATCCAAAACAGCTCTTCTTCGCCCAGTCGAGAGGTCTTTCAAAAAAACAAGCGCAACAACTTCTAGTCGACGGATTCTTCAATGAAACTTTGGAAAAAATGGAAGAACTGAAAATAACGTAAAAAATTATGACTCACTCGCAAACTTTTAAAAACCATTTTCCCATCTTCCGCCACTATCCTGATTTGACGTACCTCGATTCGGCCGCGACGACACTCAAACCGGAAACGGTAATCGACGCCGAACGGGAATATCTGGAACGGTATTCCACGAATGTCGGACGCGGACTCTACCCCCTGGCCGAAAAAGCGACGGACACGTTCGAAATGACACGCCAAAAAACAGCGGCCTTTATCGGCGCTCGAAACGAAAAAGAGGTGATCTTCACGGATGGTGCCACTGCCTCGCTCAACCTCGCCGCGAGACTCCTCGAATCCCTCGTCACTCCGAAAGACAACATCCTTGCAACCGTGCTCGAGCACCATTCCAATTTCCTTCCGTGGAAAGAACTCGCCACAAGAACGGGCGCCGAATTCCGTGTCGCGCCGATCGATACGGACGGATGCATCGACAGAGACACCCTTGTCGATATGACGGACGAACACACAAGGATAGTCGCTTTCTCCGCCGTCTCAAATGTCACGGGCGGCATCAATCCGGTTTCCGAGATCGTGAAGCGCATCAAAGAGAAAAATCCACACGCTGTCGTCGTCGTCGATGCGGCACAGGCGATCGGACACCAACCAATCGATGTTTCCTTGTGGAACGCCGACTTCGTCGCCTTTTCCGCACACAAAGCATTCGGTCCGACCGGTGTCGGCGTACTTTTCGGCAAAGAAGCGCTTCTTGAAACGCTTCCTCCCGTTTCTTTCGGCGGTGGAATGGTGTTTGAGAGCTGTGCGGAAACACCAAAATACCGAGAAATCCCCTTTCGTTTCGAAGCCGGCACACCGAACATCGGAGGTGTCATCGCCTGGGGCGCAGCCATCGATTTTATGAAAAATATCGGTATCGAAAATATCCGCGCACACGAAGAAACCCTCACGAAATACGCTCTCGAAAAACTGAGCGGAGCTTTCGGTGAAACGATCCGCCTCATTGGCCCGAAAGATGCGAAAAAGCGTAGTGGCATCATCGCTTTTGCTATTCACGGTATGCATCCGCACGATATCGCGCACCTTTTGGGCGAATCAAACATTTGCGTCCGCGCCGGCGAACATTGCGCCGCTCCTCTTCACCGCGCCCTTAATCTCGACGCGACGACCCGGCTTTCGTTCTCGGTTTATAATTCAAAAGAAGACATTGATCTCTTTATTGAAAATCTGAAAAAAATTCATAAGATAATAAATCCAAAGCTCAAATGACAAGTGTCAAACCAATGACTAAGCTCAAAATATAAAAATGTCTTTTCATCATTTGGATTTTAGATTTGATTTGACATTTGAAATTTTGATTTTGATATTTCTCTTATGACTCTCTACCACGATCTCATCCTCGACCACTACCGCAATCCCCGCAATCGTGGCGAATTGAAACACGCCACGCATAGCGCGAAAGCGAATAATCCCACCTGCGGCGACCGGCTTGGGATGCACATTCTCGTAAAAAATGATACTATTCTAAACGTGAAGTTTTCCGGTTCGGGGTGCGCTATTTCACAGGCCAGTGCTTCGCTTCTCACCGAAGCGATCAAAGGCAAATCCGTAAAAGAAGCCCTCGCTCTTGAACCGAAAAGCGTGTTTGAGCTCCTCGGCGTGACACTCTCCCCGGCACGGCTCAAATGTGGCCTCCTCTCGCTCGAGACGCTCAAGAAAACACTTCTTCAAAAATAACCAATTATTAAGCAGAAAAATATGGCGTGGAAAGATGAAAGCAAGCCGGCAGGTCCGATTGTCCTCAAAAACGGCTGGACCGTGGAAGTCGATGAAAATGTCTGTATCGGCGCGGCCCCTTGTACCGCTATGGCACCGAATACATTTGCCCTAAACGATGCCGGCAAAGCCAACATCCTTTCCTCTGTCGATCAGGATGATCAGGAAACCATTCTCAATGCCGCGCGCGCCTGCCCCGTCGCCGCTATCATCATCAAGGACGAAACCGGAAAAGTGATTTTCCCGGCCTAGCGTGTAGTAAGTAGCAAGCGGAATGCAGCAAGGATCGTTTCCTTATTTCTTGTTCATTCCTTCTTGCTACTTTTTCATATGTCTGAAAGATCCGATAAAAAACTGAAACAAGCCGTCGAGGAAAAGCTCGGACAAGTCCTCGATCCCGAGCTCGGAATCTCCATTTGGGATTTGGGACTTGTGTACGATATCGCGCTCTCCAAAGACGGTGTCTGTCTCGTCACGATGACCCTCACGACTATCGGTTGTCCGCTATTCGGCGTGATCCAAAAGGAGATCGAGGATAAGATTATGGAGATCGATGGTATCGAAGACGTAAAGATAGAGCTTACGTTCGATCCGCCGTGGACACCGGAAAAAATATCCCCCGAAGCCCGCATCAAACTCGGCCTCGACTAAAAACCACCCTCTACAGGCTGGTTTTTAAAAAATTACTGATATTTTTCGAAAAGTGTTTCAAGTGTTGCCTCGTCCCGAAACGGTTTTATGTAGAGTGGCTCGGTATCCTGTCGTACAAGTGTTTCATAGGTGGGGCGGCCGGTTTCTTGATATATCACGCCCAAGGCGAACTTTTCCTGATCGAAGGCGAGTTCCATCGCCTTCATCTTGTCCGTCTTGTCATACGTTTCGTCGAGAGAGTACGTATGTTCTTTGAACCACTGATACGTGTTTTGTTTGTTGAATACCACGCACGGCTGGAAAATATCGACGAGCGCGTACCCCTTGTGTAAAATGGCCGCCTTAACGATTTCTTTGGACTGAGCGATATCCGCGGCAAATGCGCGCGCCACAAATGTCGCTCCGACCGCGAGCGCTACCGCTATCGGATTGAACGGTTCCACGACGACACCATCCGGCTGAAGCGGATTTTTCAAGCCTTTTTCAGACGTCGGCGACGCTTGTCCTTTCGTCAGTCCGTAAATCATATTGTTATGGACGATGTTCGTGATGTCGGGATTGCGCCGAATCGTATGAAGGAAATGATTGCCCCCCTCGCCATAGGTATCGCCATCACCCGATTCCGCGATGACGGTAAGTTTCGGATTAGCGTTTTTTATCCCGATCGCCGGCGGGAGTGCCCGCCCGTGGAGTCCGTTGAAATAATTGACGCGCAGATATTGCGGCGTCTTTGCTGCCTGCCCGATACCGGAACAAATGACGGCGTCTTTCGGTGCGATATCGAGCTCGGCTAAGGCCTGCTTCATAATGGTCAGGATGGGGAAATTCCCGCACGCCGGGCACCACGCGATGTCCGTATGCGGCGGCATATCATAGAGTTTCTTGTCGATCATACGAGGACTTTCAGTTTCTCAACGACTTCTTCCACGGAAAAAGGAGCGCCGTCGTATTTTAAAATCTTTTCTGTAATTTTTACGCCGTATTCCTGTTTCAGCAATTCCGCGAATTGTCCTTTGGCGTTGTTTTCCAACACCACCACTTTTTTGCGCGTCAAGAGTTTTTTCGCGTTCTCCGGCAAAGGATACACCTGTGCAAAATGCAGTCCTGCCACATCTTCCCGGTTGATGTTTTCCAAAGCCTCTTCCAAAACACTCCTATTCGATCCCCACACTACCACGACCGTCTCCGCATTTTTGATATCGCCGATTTCCGTCGGTGCCAGCGCCTCGGAACGTATCCCTTCCCCTTTCCGCAAACGCTTTTCGTGCATCATAACGCGTACCGTGTGGCTTTCCGTAATGTATCCTTCTTCGTCGTGTTCGTCGCTGTCGACTCGTACAAGCCCTGTGCCGTACCCGGGCACGCCGCGGGGCGAGATACCGTCTTTGGCATCGGCATACCGCTTGTACGATTCGTTCGTTTGCACGATATGGTTTTTCGTATCAATACGTGAAAGATTTTCTTTCCGAAAACCGCGTACTGAGTCAAGGAAATACTGGTCCGTCAGGATAAAAACAGGCACTTGATACTTGTCCGCGATATGAAACGCCTGCTCTGCACACAAAAACGCTTGTTCCGGCGTGCCAGGCGCAAAAATGGCCCGAGGAAACTCGCCATGCCCGGCATAGAGCGCGAGGTTAAGGTCGGCCTGTTCGGTACGCGTCGGCAGTCCTGTCGACGGCCCCGGACGCGCCGCGATATGGATAACAATCGGCGTCTCGATCATCCCCGAGAGACTCACACCCTCGGTCATCAGATCAAATCCGCCGCCGGATGTCGTAACAAGAGAGCGCGCGCCGGCATACCACGCACCCAAAGAATGGTTGATGGCTGCGATTTCGTCTTCGGCCTGATCGACGACCACCCCGTACTCGTGACCATGTTTTGCCAAAAACGTAAGCACTCCCGTGCCAGGCGTCATCGGATACGACGAAACGTAGTCGCATCCGGCTGCGAGCATTCCCATCCCCAGTGCCTCATGTCCGTCGGCAAGCAATTCGTCCGCTCGTGAAGCGACCCTTCCGATATGAATTTCTATTCCCGCGTCGTAGGCCAGATGCTTCCCGAAAAGATACCCTTTGGAAGCCGCCTCGATGTTTTTTTCGACCACCTCTTCGCCTTTACGGGAAAAATGTTTTTTAAGATATTCCTCGAATATGCCCTCATCCGCGCCAAGAATGCCAAGCATCACGCCCACCGCTACGGTACTTGTATAGATCGGGTTCCCCAGTTCATTGGCAAACTGAGTAAACGGTACGTCAATTATTTTTCGTTGTCCGGCACCGGAAAGAATCTTGTTACGCTCACCCAAAATAATGGTGGCATCGGTAATCCGATCCTCCAGGTGCGGCACAACGGCCTTATCGAGCGCAAACAAAATATCGATACGCTTGACGAACGCCGCGCGTTTCTTGTCGGTCACGCGGATTTCGGTCGAGTTGCTGCCGCCGCGGACGCGCGACATATATTCTTTACAGGCAAAAACATTGTACCCTTCGCGCTTGAGTACCTGTACCAATAACGCTTCGACGGTCTGCACACCCTGGCCAGCCGCACCGCCCAAGACCAAAGAAATATCTCCCGAAAAACGTTTCATGTGAATCCTCCTATTTTTGTATTGATATCAAGGATAGTATATCACAAAATCATCTGATATTGTGTGATACAATTTAGGCATAATCAAGAAAGCAAAAAAATGAATAACAAAAACATCCCCACACTTCTCGGAACCGCAATCCTCGTTATCATCGCCATCACGACGGGAGTTTTTGTGTGGGTGTATGAGAAAGGACAATATCCGATTACTGTCCAGATACTGCAGCCTACCCCGAAGACTTCCAAGCCACCTGTCATACAGGAAAGCCAGCCAACTATTACCGACGCCACAATTATCAATGGATGGAAGAAGTATACAGCCGCTGATAATTCGTTCTCTATCGAATATCCAAGCGAGTGGCGCCTGGAAGGGAGAAGTGTCTTTTACGATTCTTCAAATAAGAAAATAGCAGAATTCTTACCAGGAGTCTTTGTTCTTTCAGAAAATGAGCAGTGTTCTGAGGGTACTGAAAAAAGCATCAAATCAATGCCTGAAAGAGTTACTCTAATCTCAAAAAAGAGCATCTCAATAGACAAGCTATCCGGGGTACATATAATAACAAAAGCTGTCATGGACCCGGGCGGCGGCTACGGATTTTCAAATATATATTGTCTCAAAAAAGAAAATCGAGCGTTCGGTATGTCATCACGTAAAAATACCGCATCTTTATCAGAAAACGATACGATCTTTCAAAAAATACTTTCCACTCTAGAATTCTAAAAGAATCCCAAAGAGAAAACGGTATCTCGCATTGCGAGATACCGTTTTGTTACTTCATTTCACCGCTACTTCCACAGGACGTCGTTGGTCGCTGCGGTATAGGGATCGGCTCCGCTTCCGGTCCAGCCATAGGGATCGACAGGTACACCATTTTTTTCAACCTGAAAGTGAAGATGTGCGCCGCTCGAACAAGATCCGGTATTTCCAGACACGCCAATCTTAATACGAACATCAATCGGATAATTTTCCTGAACATTTGTCGTATTAATGCTAGCTAGATGAAAATATTTCGTCGCATATCCACCTGGATGATCAATTACGACATGATTTCCAAGACATGAATCAAAAGCAGCTGTCCGTACCGTACCCGATGCTGCCGAATACACATCGACTGAACTCATGGCATAATCATACCCGGGATGGCCATTATAGCAGAGGTAATGCTTGTTTTGCCCATAGCCGACATAATTGAATCCCGATCCAAAAACGGAGTTATCTGCTTTCGGATAGCACGTGGTTCCAGAATATGGTGTCTGGACATCGCTAGCTTCTCCGGCAAACGTGACCACCTGATGATCCGAGTCACTGTACGCCGTATTTCCGCTATGATCGAACACCGAGCTCACCGGTGCCGTATAAGCTGTGTATGGATCCCCGTTCAGATCGTACGGTATCGGGAAACTCAGAAATGTCGCGGCGCCAATCAACGTATCGTTAGCCGAGTAGTTGATGCTGTTGCAACTGCCCGTGTTATAGAGAGTGCCTCCGCTTGTTGCCACGATGTCGACATCCGAAAAATACGTCTTGGCGCACTCGTTCAAAAGAATGCTCACCGCGCCACACCATGCATTCGGATTTCCGCTTACCGGACCATTCGGTTCCAATTGGTAGAAACAAGCATTGTTTTCCGTAAGGATGAGGTAGCTTTCATCCTGCGTCAGGGCAGTATTGTAGTACGCCACCCAATGATCATTTGTTCCGGTGTGCGGCCACGCGATGGCATGGTGATACGTCACGTCACCGTATGTATACGGCAGCGGCTTCGGAAGCTTCGTCACGTCATAACCACCAGGCAAAAGCCCAGCAGCGAATGTGACGCCCCACGACAAGAGGCAAGTCAGTGCCATCACAAACTTCTTCATTTGAGACTCCTTGAAGGAAAAACAAAAAAAACAACCGTGAGGTGTTTCTAGTACTTCTTCAGATCAAACTGGGGGTGAACTCCTTTCTTGATTATCAAAGAACAGACTTAGATTAACAAAGGAAGCCCTCTCTGTCAAAGATGACCGAAAAAAATACGGATTCCCTCTAAAGGAAATCAGTATTTTTAATCTACAATCGAAAATCTAAAATCGAGACTATTCTTTCTCCAGCTCCTTCTTCACGATCTCAAACTCGTTCTCGATCGCTTTGAGACGGGTGCGGCTCTCTTTGATGAGCGCCGTACCTTCCTTGATCTTCTCGAGACTCTGTTCGATATCTACTTCTTCCTGGCTGTCGAACCAACGGATGATGTCCTGGATTTTCTTGAGCGAATCGCTCAGGTTCGTTTTTGGCATACGTATATGAAAAAATTATTCCAAAATCTTCTCCACTTTCGTCCGAAGCGCTCCTCGAGAAAGCTGTATATCGAGTATATCACCGATCGCCGTTTCGGAAACATCCCGGATAATGCGCTCGCCCTGCCGGACAAGGCCGTATCCGAGCTTTAAGACGCGTTTCGGATCATACTGCCGGAAACGTTCCTCGGCATGCAGAATGCTTGTCTGGATATCTTCATACAAAGAGAGAAATCCCCGTACCATCCGCTGCTCCGCTCCGGAAAGATCCGCAATCCTCTGTCGCGTCACAGAAACCGTAGTCATCAGGCGTTCAGCGATATCCCGCCTCAATGTTCCGACATATTCCCGAAAACCTCTGAATCGTGCCAAAAATATCTCGCTCTCAAGCGAAAGCGTGTTCCGTATATCGGAGAGCCGTTCGCGAAACAAGAGTGGGAGCTGACGCTCGAAATACGAAACCAACTGGCGCGCTTCGTCCAAATGATAGCGCAGCGCTTTGGCCGTCGCGGTCGGTGTCGAGACCATCATATCGGCAGCAAGCGCGACGAGCGTCACATCCTTCTCATGACCCACCCCAAGGAGTGTCGGGATGGCCGATCCGGACACTTCGCGTACCAAAGCTTCGTTGTTGAATGCCTGCAAACTCTCGAGCGACCCGCCCCCTCGCACGATGACGAGGATATCGTACCGCTCAGGCACACGATTGAAGAAGCGGACCGCTCTGATAATTTCAGCGACCGCCCGCTGTCCCTCGACCAAGGTCGGATAGAAATCGATCCTAAATCCCTGCGCTCCAAGATTCATTCGAAAATCATCGATGGCCGCCCCGTCTCGGGAAGTGATGAGCGCGATACGCTCCGGATAAAGTGGCAGCTTGCGTTTCTTCTCCGGTGCGAAAATTCCTTCTTCTTCAAGTTTTTTCTTGAGCGCATCATACGCTTTTTTGAGAGCCCCTTCACCACAAAGTTCGATCACGCTTACTTTGAGGCTCAAACGACCCATCGGCTTGTATATTTCCGGGCTGCCCTCGACGATGATTTCGTCACCTTCGGCAAGATTCACGCCAGAAATCCCGTAATGATAGCGCGAGACTAGACAATTGAGCGTGCTTCCCTCCGCGTCCTTGATCGAAAAGTAGATCCAGCGTTCGCGTTCGCTTACGCTGGTCACCTCACCCTTCACTCTTGCTGCCATTCCGGAAAGCTCGGTATTCAGTCCGTCGAGAAATTTTGAAACAGACAATGGTTCGTCCGATATCGCTAGAATATCCCGTCCTTCTCCTTCGCCCGAATACCCTTCGTCCACATCAGGAACAATCTCTCCCGTTTCCATTCCGTGATATCCGGAAACGATGCTGAGAATCGCTGTTCCGTATTTCCGATACTTCGCTTCCTTGATGCCTTTCACGAGAAGTAATTCCTCCTTCGTCTTCGGCAATGCTCCTGCAAGCGCTTCCAAGACGGCGTTCGGCAATACCCGGAACGTCTCCACTCCCTCAATACGTGCCTGTTGATCGCGCCACTCCCGAAGCGCTTGTGTAATACTTCTCTTCATACCCGGTAGTGAAACTTCGATAATTTTTTTATGGAGACTTGTAGTAAGCCGAACTTCAACTAGTAAGAGGCTTATTTTATTATGGGTTGTATTCCTAAATTCCCGATCGAAGTTTTCCTACCGGGCATACTCTTTCAGTATACCAAAAAGAAGGGCTCCGCGGTGCGTTACCCTTCTTTTCGTTATTTTCGAAATGCTTCCTTATTTCGAATATTTCTCGACAGTCGTTTTGAAGGTTTCAAAAGGCACGGCGCCTACTATCTTTTCGCCCTTCACGCTCCCGTCCTCGCCAAGCACTCCGATCACAAAGCTCGGCGTACCGGAAATTCCGGCCTTTTGGCCATCTGCGAAGTCTTTTTGGATCTCTTCCTTTATAGCATCGGTCTCGGCGCAGGCATTCACCGTTTTCGGATTCGCCCCCGCTTTTCCGATCAGCTCATCCAGCTTCCCGGCAGGCACTCCCTTTCCGTTCGTTTGAGTATTGGCATAGAGTGCTTGTCCGAAAGAAAAGTACGCCTTATCGCCTTTTTCCTTGCGCACACATTCGGCGAGAGCTGCTTCTTTCGAGGCCACCGGATCATGAAACGAGAGCGGGAAATCGCGGAACGAGATGACTGCTTTGCCGGTATCGACAAATTCTTTCACCAGCTTATCGAATGTTTCTTGATGAAAACGTTTGCAAAACGGACACTCGTAGTCGCTGTATTCGACGATCGCGACTTTCGCTTTCGACTTGTCACCGAGTACTGCGTCGTCATCGAGTGACGTCGTAGCATTCGTATCGGCCGGATCAGCCTGAGCTACAGGGAGAGTATCATCTTCGCCTGTCGGCGCCGTCGCGGATTTCGGATTCGCGGCAAACAAAATCGCGCTCGCGACGATCAAACTGCCTAAAACAATCGCTCCGGCGACGGTCAGGGCGTTGATATTTGGCTTTTTTCCGTCATTTTGGCAACACTTCTTCTCTGGTGCAATCGGCTGCGTACCCGTTTCCATACGTTCGATATCTTTAACAAGTTACCGTTTTAGTATACCAAATTCGTCCCAATGATTCAATTCATCCGAATCGCAAGATTTCCGGATGAAAAACGAGGAGATAGCCGAGGAGAAGCATCAGTATGCCACCGATGAAATTGGACCATTTGGAGTATTTCTGCGTCAGATGAAGCTTCTCGAATCCCCAAAGCGCGAGTCCGAATACGAGAAAATCGTCCACCATATAGAAGAAAATGTAATCGGCCATATACATTTGTGTCTGCCAGAAACCGAGGTCGTTCAGCTCGATGATCTTGGTGAAAGCCTGCGGAATACCAATCGAACAGGCAAATTCGATCACGTTCACGGAAAACGCGAGTGCGACGACACCGGCCGCCGTCATCCAGGTAAACGGTTCGCTCGCCAATTTCTTGATCCGACCGGAAATCTTGGCTCGCCCCTTAATATCCACCACCTGACACGTCCCGTCGGACGTATACCATTCATACAAGAAAAAAAGTCCGCCGCCGACAGCCACCGCTCCCACGATCGGTGTTACGATCCGATCCAAACCGACGAAATCCCATGCCGTAAACCAGACATTCAAGATAAGATAATACATCACTGTCTCCGCAAAAATGAACAATCCGGCTACGGCCCACACCCTTTCTCGCGAATTTATTTGGATCAAGACGATGAGAAACGTCACCAGTACCCACATCGCGCAGGGATTGAAACCGTCGATAAACCCAAGCACACCCGAAAGAATAGGGAGCGAGTATTCGGCCGCATCGATCGTTTTCCCGATAAACGGAATCGTCACCAAAAGCGGTTCGGCCGCCGGCATCGTACAGATACCCGTCTCGCTGTCACAGAGAGCGCCGACGGATTCCTCCACGTTACTTTTTTGTCCCGCCAAGATACCGGCAATGCCGATAACCGGCCGCCCGTGATTTCTCTCGATCAAGTCCTCGATGCGCTTACCAGTCGTCTTCGGAGAATCGAATCCCTGAAACACGGATGCACCGATAACCGTCACTGGCGTCGCTTTGGAAAGCTTCTGCGATTCGGCGAACTGCTCAAACAAGGCTTTCCCTTCCGGTGTATCGATGTCGATATATCGCACAACGACGGCACTCTCTCTTTGTTCCAATTCGGTCAGATACCTCTTTTCCGCTTGGCAGTGGGCGCAATCCAAACGTTCGAAAACCTGCACAAGCACCGTCTCCTCATGCGGTTCGCTGGTCTCATGCGCCGAAACAGGCGAAAAAAACGAAAAAAAACCTGCGAGAACGACGAGAAACGAAAACCAAAAATGTCTTATAAATCCTCTTTTCATACCGTCTTTGTCATTAGATACCGCTTATGTCTTTCTTCGACATAGCCAATTGTAGCACGAAGCGGCCGAAAGATGTTCTTCCACGCCAGCAGTTGGACGGAAAGATAAGCAAAAACGAGCACACCAGCCTGAAAAAAAGCCTCGGGGACGTCTCCGCGCGCTCCCTTGATCAAAAATCGGTGCGCGATGGCCGCAAAAAAAAGCGCGTATACGAGACGATGCAATCGCTTCCACCGAACTCCCCCCAACAGGCGCGTCATCAAAGTGTTTGATGTCAGTAAGAGCGGCAACATAAGGACGTATGCCAGCATTCCAAACAGGATCGCCCGATTGATACCAAAAACATCATCCGACCAATGCGAAGCGATAACGAACGAGAACCATTGCGGATCAAGCACGTATCCGAGCCCGTGCACCGTCGCCAAGTACCCCATCAGAATCCCGAGTTCCCGCCGGAGACCGAGGAGAAGAGCGAGAAGTCGTATTCGGAAAATCTTCGCAAGCGGACCGATGAAAAGGATAATGATAAGCAGATTGGCGGACAGTTCACCGAATTCACGACGCATCTCGGGAAAAAAGAATCCAAGAAGAGAAAGATGCGCGATAAGAAGCAGGCTCATCTTTATCCGAGACAGACGCTTCGCCAAAAAACCGGCAACACTGTCATTCGTACGGAACAACAGGAAAAAAATGGAATCTATCCGGGAATGAAACATACTCGTGGCCGCATTTCCGGACCTTCCGTCACGGAAAACGCATCGATACAGAATCACTTATAAAAACGATCGAAAAAAAGCCACAGGAGCGTCAGGATGACGATCTGAACTATACCGAGAAGAAGCCACACTGAGCGCCATCTCATATGATACAAGAATAAGCATTTCGTAAAAAGCATTGTACCGCAAAGGAAGATTCGAAGCAATTGGAAAATCCATAGGAACAGGCGTAAAAATGTGGTATCATAGAGCCAAATCAAACCTTTTTCCAATGAACGATCCGATCATCGTCATCGATAAGTTGCGCGTCATCTACAATCAGGGCAAATCCAATGAGACGCGCGCGCTCGAAGAGACCAATCTCACCATCTATCCGCACGAGTACGTGATCATTTATGGTCCGTCCGGCTGCGGCAAATCGACGCTCCTCTATTCCATCTCGGGGCTGCAGTCCCCGACATACGGCGATGTGCTCATTCAGGGAACTTCCATCGCCAAGATGAATCGTCGCGAAGAGCTTGAGCTCCACCAAAACAAAATTGGGATGGTGTTTCAGGCGTTCTATCTCATCTCCTCGCTCAATATCCTCAACAACGTCTGTCTCCCGAAAGTCCTCCGCGGAGAAAACCCTCGCGAACGGAAGCAGGTCGGCATCCAGCTTCTGCGCCGTTTCGGCATCGTCGAACAGGCGGATAAGTTTCCAAGCCAGCTTTCCGGCGGCCAAAAGCAGCGTGTCGCCATCGCGCGCGCCCTTGCCAACAATCCGGAAATCATCCTCGCCGACGAACCAGTCGGCAACCTCGATTCCGAAAGTGCGGAAAATGTGCTCAAAATCCTCAAGGAACTCAATGAGATCGACAAGAAGACCGTCATAATGGTGACGCATAATCCGGAACACCTTCCTTACGCCGATCGCGTCGTTCATATGAAAGACGGACGCATCATCAAGGAAGAAGTACACAAAGAAAAACGCCCGATCGAAAGCGTCAAGAAAAAACGCGAAGAAGAAATCGAATCCCAGGAATCGAGCGAGCTCAAGATGCTTATGACGTCGTTTAAGAATCTGCTCCCGCAACAAGTCGACGTTCTTCTTGTTCCTTTCAAGGCCAAACAGCTTCTTTCTCACCTCCTCTCAGAAATGCACGAAGAACAAGTCAGTATGGCTGAGGCATTCCTCAAGGAACTCCTGTTCAAAAATATCGATACCCCGACGTTCAATAGCCGGCTCGATCTCGATCTCGATCAGGGCGGCGCCGGCTGGAACAAGCTTCGCGCGGATTCCTTCGCTCATCGAGTAGACTCTGTTTTGGCAACCTCGCAAAAATTGAAGACTTCCCCGGAAGAAGGCTCAGTCTTTCTTGCCGAATACCTTGTTTCCTTGTTTCATCTCAAGCCTTCCCAGGAGCAGCTTCTCCGTTTGCAAGCCGCGCTCAGACTCCGTCTCGAAAGCCGCATCGGACAGATCGAGCTTCAAAAACGCCTGGACACGCCCGTGGCCAAAAACGGCGTCGGCCTTCACAAGCGCACCGCCGAAAAAATCGTCCGCGAAGTGGAAATCATTATGCTCCTCAAATACAGTTAACCTATGCGTTTCTTCGACCTCCTGAAACTGTCTCTCCGTATGTTCAAAGCCCGCACGATGCGGACGCTCCTTACCATCCTCGGTATGTCGGTCGGTATCGCCGCCATCATCTTCCTCGTCTCGTTCGGCTACGGACTCCAGCGCACGCTCCTGCAGAAAATCACCACATCCGACGCTTTGGTGAGCCTTGATGTCACCATCGGCAAAGAAGACGGGCCGGACGCTCTCAATGCCGCTGCCATCGACGAAATCAAGAGTCTCGAAAACGTCGCCGACGTCATTCCGGTTCTCGAGCTTGCCGGACAGGGAAAATTCGGCGACATCACGCTCGACATCAATACGGTAAGTTCTCCTGCTTCGCTCTTGAAAACCGAGGGATTAAAGGTCAACTCCGGCCGGCTTTTCACCAAAGATGAGACGAGCGGCATCGTCATCACCAAGGCCGTAGCACAGGTATTCAATACCACACCCGAAGAGATGCTCGGAACAACCGTTTCACTCCTTCTTTTCCAAGATGACACTTCCGGCCCATCCGGAAGACGGAACGCCTTTTCTCCTCAAAACACCTACACGATCGTCGGTGTCGCCGAAGGCGACGAGAACATCGTCTACCTCTCACTTGATTCGCTGAAAGGCTTTCCGCTCGCGAGCTATTCAAAACTCAAAGTGAAGTGCGCCTCCACCGACGTCCTTGCCGGTGTACGGGAAGCCATCGAGAGCCGCGGATTCATTGCCTCATCTATCTCCGAAACAATCGATCAGGCCAACAAAGTCTTCCGCGCCGTCCAAATCGTCCTGATGATCTTCGGTATGATCGCACTTGTCGTCTCGGCTATCGGAATGTTCAACACGATGACCATCGCTCTCCTCGAGCGCACCGAAGAAATCGGCATTATGAAATCCATCGGCGCATCGCGAACGAGCATTTCACTTATGTTCGTGATGGAATCGACCCTGATGGGCTTCTTAGGAGCTTTGGGCGGCGTCATCCTCGGTATGTTCGAAGGGCAAGTGCTCAATATCCTCATCAATGCTATCGCCACGCGTTTCGGCGGCGAAGCTGTCAGTCTCTTTTACAGCCCGTTGTGGTTTATTATGATAGTCATTGCGTTCGGCGCATTTGTCGGGTTTCTGACCGGTATCTTCCCGGCTCGCAAAGCATCGCACATTGATGCCCTTGAAGCGCTTCGCTACAAATAATCTAGTACGTCGATCGAAGGGCATTTACGATGACGATAATGTCGATCGCTTCCTGAAGCGCTGCCCCGTATACCGGTGGAATATAACCGAATGCCGCAATAACCATCCCGACGGAAGAAAGTCCGATACCCAAAAGAATGCTCTGCCATGCCACGGTGTATGACCGACGACCGATATGTACCGCGTCGCGGATCAACCACGCATCACGCCCGAGAATCGCCACATCGGCCGCTTCGACAGATGCACTGTTCTCTGTTCCGGAAAATACGATTCCCAAATCGGCGAGTGCAAGCGCCGGCGCATCATTCATCCCATCCCCGATCATCCCAACAAGACTCCCTTCTTTTTGATGCCGCGCGACAAGAGCGGTCTTCTTTTCCGGACGACATTCGGCATATACCGGCAATCCGAATCCTCCAAACAACCGGTCCGCATTCTTCTTGCGATCGCCTGTCAGAATCCCGAGCACATAGCCGCGTTCGCGCAGATACCGGAACACTTCTCCGACATCCTGTTTCAATTCATCATCAAAGTAAAACCGGGCTAATGGACGCGCGCGCCACAGAAGATCGACAACGATACCGTCATCGGTGACATCAGAAGACTTCACGATCCCATAGCGTTCACCCGCGATCGTCCCAAATATCCCCTCTCCGATGATTTCCTCCACATCTTCCGCGACGAACGTCTCTTCGCTTTCCGTATGGTGCGCTTCCACGAATGCTTTTGCGATCGGATGAAACGAATGCCATTCGAGCGCTGCCGCGAGCGCGAGCGCCGCATCCTTGTCTACTCTCGCGTCCAAAAGTTGGATTTTTTTCAATCGCGGCTGCCCGAGGGTAAGCGTCCCCGTCTTATCAAAAAAGAACATTTTCGTCTTGGCAAGCAACTCAAGCGCGTACGGACTCTTTACGATGATATTCTTCCGAGCCGCCTTATTGAGCCCACCAAGAAAAGATAATGGTGCAGCGATAAGGAGTGGGCAGGGCGTCGCGATCACCACGACTGCAAGAAAAAAGCGCATATCACCCGACCAAAAATACGCGAAGGTAGCGATTGCGAGCGAAAAAAACGTAAAAAAGACATTATACTTTTCCGAAAGTCGAATGAGCGGCGACGGATGGCGTTTGCCTTCGTCGACGAGACGCAGGATCTTCCGGTAGCTCGAATGCTCGAAATCGCCTTTCACACGAAGCTCGAATGTCGGACCGACATTGATGCTGCCGCTTTTCAGAAGCATCAGGTGTCGTCCTGCGACCGGTTCCATCTCGCCGGTCAGATTGGCTTCATTGAGAAGCGCCGTATCGGACAACAGATATCCGTCAAACGCCAAAAGTTCGTTGCGCCGAACAATAAGAACATCTCCCTCTGTCACTGTCTGCAAGGGCACTTCCACCGATGATTCTCCGTGCTTCATCATCACTCGCTTCGGAATCTTCTCAAAGAGTCCGCGCAACGTCTTTTCCGCCCGATGCGACCCGTACGATTCAAGCGCCGCGCTTACGGTCACCATAAGTGCAATGACCGCTCCGGGCAGCCATTCGCCAAGTAAACCCGCTGTCAGAAGCGCAAGGAACGCCAAATAATCGAGATTCCATTTTTTCATCTTCATCCGCTCCCAGGACTCTGCAATCAAACACAAAAAACCAACGCTCATCGTGACACCGTAAAAAACCGGCATCCCCG
This sequence comes from Candidatus Moraniibacteriota bacterium, assembly GCA_052034975.1. GTDB lineage: Bacteria > Patescibacteriota > Minisyncoccia > Moranbacterales > UBA1568 > UBA1568. The sequence continues at coordinate 2,190 of JBPOIA010000017.1, read as the reverse complement.
ACACCGCTCCGATCACGATCAAAAAAGCGAGCGCGGATGGCAAGCGGAATTCACGGCTCTTGAAAATTTCCGAAAGCGTCATCATAAATATCACACTATTTTCCGTCGCTCGCGCGAACACTCGCTGTCCGAATCGTGTTTCATCCCGATATGCATCCGCGTATTTTCGCGCATATCCTGGTTCTTATATTTATATGCTCGGATCCGCATCTCGTCGTGCAGCAGCCGGTGCTCTAGGGCGTCAATCTCGTGCTCTTCTCGCCGCACCTGGCGCAAAAGCCAATAGAGCGCCGCTCCGAACGTGCCGAAAAGGATGAGTCCACCGCCAAGTAAATAGAAGAATGGCTGGCCAAGCGTGCGTACCTCACCGCGCCATTCGTCAAAGCGCGTATCGAGCGAAAGTCCGGCCGCCTGCAATTCCCGACATCGTTTGAGGTACGATTCCGTATATGTTTCCGAAACAAATGGCGTCGTAACCGACACGGCTGTTGCAAAAAAGTGTGCCGCCTGATCGCAGTGTTTCAGAGAAAAAGCCGAAAAACCATCACGAAACGAACGGCCGTAGACACCCTCCTCGGGAAGAATGCGTGCCTCGAGCGCGGCTTCGCGTACCAGTTCTATGGGCAACGCAAACGCGAAATTATCTCCCGCCACACGCTCCAATTCGTCCGTCTGAAATGTCACGATGCCGACCGCTTCCCCTCGCTCATTGAAAAGCGGTCCTCCGCTCGAGCCTTCGGAAACCTTGGCATCCGTCTGAAACACGCGAAATTCTTTTTCGGAAAACCATTTGATAGCGCTTACAACTCCCTGAGTGAACGTCGCTTCAGCCGGATTGCCGGCATCCACTTCGGCCGTCGCGGGAAAACCGAACACATACGTCCGCTTACCGACAGCGAGTTCCGAAGAATCTCCCAATCGGAGCGCCGGAAGACCGGTTTCCGCGATACGGATGATCGCTATGTCGCGCTCGTCATCAAGAAAAGCGTCGTTCGCAAACGTCGTTTCCGCTCCGAATCCCTCCGTCATCAGATCGGGAATCTCCGCCCGCTCGGAATCCGGACGGAAGACTCGCACTTCGCTTCGGATATCAAATACACTGTGCTCGATCACGTATTTCAGCACGTTCCGCCCGAACCGATCTCCATCCTCCGAACCGAGAAATTCCTGCATCTCGCCATCACTCAAAAAAAGCGCATTTTCAAACAGGGCCGACAAAGCGCTCTCGGAAGCAAGCATCTGTTTCACCGTTTCCTGTGAAACCACGTGCGCGTTGGTTGCGATATATCCGTCCGGATGGATGATGAAGCCGCTCCCAATCAGATATTCGTCTATCGGTACCTCGGTAAATCGTCCCGGAACAACCGCTACCAAGCGCCGGCGAATATCCACTTCTATTTCCGGAATCTTTGCCGTTCCGGAAAGATGATTTCCGATGCGAACGATCGATGGCTTCACCAAATTCGCGAGCGCCTCTTCCGGGAGCGCCGTTCCTTGAGCCTGGACCAAAGAAGGGACCGTAACCAAAGAAACAAGAAGAATGCCGTACCCTACGACACGGGCGATTCCCTTGATCTTGGGGGGATTCTGTTTCATAGACATATGTTTCATTGTATCACGCTTTCCTTCCTCTTCGTGCGCATTTCCCCCTTTCCCGTGCACCGATTGACACCATAATGGTTTATTGATAAACTGTTCATACATAAACCATTACGATAATTCCTTGTCGCTGCCCGCCGATATGAAATGCTCGTTCGAAAAATCCGACGTCATATCTCCAATTTTCTGCGCCTGGTCACGGCTCGAATCTCTCGCCAGGCGTCATATCTTCGGCTGTGTCGGATTGAGCTCTTCGACATTCAAAATCCTCGCTTTCCTCGCCCGGGGACAGGCCGCTACCCCAAGCGAGATGATTGCCGAACTTGAAATCACCAAATCCAACTTAAGCCAACGCCTCCATATCCTCGAAGAGAAGCGCTTCGTGCAACGGTCTTCCCCAAAAAAAGACTGCGACAAAAGGAAAATTCTCTTCTCCATCACGGCCGCTGGCACCAGAAAACTCCTTGAAGCGAGCCGGGTCGCCAAACGGGCCGGACTGTCGTTCGAAAAGGAATTCTCTCGCGATGAGGTTCGCCGACACCAGGCATTCTTCCTCAAATTCATCCGACTGCTCGACGAGAAGGAACGAGA
>JBPOIA010000023.1:0-6378 GCA_052034975.1 Candidatus Moraniibacteriota bacterium | reverse complement strand
TCCTTTTTGTTACCCCACACAACCACAGCATCCATCATGATCAGGTATTAAGGAATCAAAGCAGCAACTTCGGCGCCGTATTCAGCATTTGGGACCGTCTTTTTGGCACCTACGTCCCGGAAATCGCTTCCTTCACTCCCGGTATCAAGGGATACCATCAGGACAACTTCATCAAGATGGAGACGGATCCGCTGAGAGAGTATTTCGGAAGATTTCTGAAAAGATCGAAGGCGGCCGAATGAGTATGGAAAAATCTTCTTTTTTTGCAAAAACAAACCGTTGGATGCAACCGCTCTTTTTTTATAACGCGGATGTTTTTCTGATGTATACGCTGATTTCGTCCGTATATCTGTACAAGATTACGGAATTTGGCGTCGACTGGGGATATCTTAGCATCATCTTAGGGGCGAATATCTTGGCGGTGATCGGGGTATATCTTCTGAATAAGATAACGGATGAGGAGGAGGATTCGGCAAACGGCGTTGTTGGAAAAATGAGGAAAAGGTTGGTTTTTTCCGTCATAACGATCTTCTTTATTGCAGCGTTCTTGCTGTATACGATTCCGAAAAAAGAAAATCTTCTTTGGTATGGTTTTCTCCTGTTTCTCTTGGGAGTTTGGTATTCGTTTCCGAGAAGATATCGCCTGAAAAATATCTTTCTCGTCAAGAATATCGTTCCAGCTTTCTGTTGGTTCTTTTCTTTGGCAATACTTATCTTTTCAAGCACTGATTCTCTTTCGATGGGGCAGATTGTTTCATTCCTTTGGTTGTTTGGAGTGCTCGTTTTCGTCTTCGAGATCCTTTGGGATATACCTGATCGTAAGGGGGACAGGGATGCCGGTATCCTTACGCTGCCGGTCATACTCGGTACGGGCGTAACGAAAATCCTCCTTGGCGGATGCCTGATTATCATCATTTTTTTGACGGATTCTTTGCCGATTCGTTCCGTGGCATTTTTGCTCCTCGGGTTTGTGATTTTTGTTGCCGATGAATACGGAAAACGACAGTACCGGTATTTCCTGTTTTTCTTATCGGCGTTCGTGATAGGCGTGAATGTTCTTGATGTATTTAAAAATACGGTAGCCGTACGTGAAACGGAACAGATGAAGCCGGTTTCGCCGCAAGACGTACTAATATACGAATATACCGTGGGAAAGTTGTCTTTGAATGCGAGCGGAAAGACGGAATATTCCTGGGAACCCGCGGTCTCGTATGAAACAAGCCTTGAAAAGACGGATGACGAAAAACAAATATATCACATTGAAAAACTTGAAAATAACATCGTATTCGATCCCTCGACATTCACGAGCGCTGAAATCTGGAAGGACACTCCTTTCGTGTATGTTTTTGAGAAGAATCAGCGGAAGCCGGAACGTTTCGTCGCCGGGACAGCCTGGAGCGGATCATACATAATGTCTCCGAGAAAGGGGAGTCCGTGCGCCGAGTACAACGTATACATCAATTACAGGAATCTTTTGCAGGATAAATATGTCATCCCCGTGGTTATTGACGGAGAAAAACATACAGCGGAATCCGTTCTTGTGAAGCAATCAAGTACGTGGTCGCATTGTACGGTCAATGGAACGGGATTTTCCAATTTTCGTTATTCTCCCGATCTCGGTGTACTGGTTTTTTTCGAGGGTATTATCTATCATGAGGGAATATTGTATCGCGGAGCAAGGGTGGAATTAAAGGAGATTCGCCGGTATAATGAAAAGGAATAATAAAATTATTGCCGTATGAGCCTTATACGACAGCAATGGTTTCATATCTTTCTTTCGGGCATTTTGGCATTGTCCTGTGTCTTGTTTTTCCCGAATAAGGCGATTCTGTATTCGATCATCGCTTTCGGGCAGGTGCATTTCCTGCTCTCCTATTTTTATTCCAACAAAAGCGGCAAGATGGACACAGCGTACCTGAAAAGGTTCTTCGGCTTGTTGGCGCTTATCGGGATTGCTTGTCTTTTCATCGATCGCAATCCCCAGTTTTCCACGTGGCTCATCTTTATTACCTCCGTCGTCTTTGCGGCGCATTATTTCAATGACGAATTCAGATTGTCTGGTCTCGATACCCTTCGCAATCAGGCTTTCGCCACGCTTTCGGTCGCGAGCTCTTTTTTTTCGATATTCTCGGTAAAGCTCTTTTCTCTCGATTCACGGTTCGTTTGGATGACGGCGGCCATAGCAGCGGGATTTGCCGCGATATTCCTTTTTCAGCGTTTCGTCGATGGGGATGCTTTATGGAAGAGGCCGCTCTTCCTCTTTTTCTTTCTTCTCAATATCTGCCTCCCGATTTTTTTCGCTCTGCATCCGACGGCGGCGAGTATCAACCAAATACTCGGCTTCATCGTGCTTTTCCATTATCTTCGCTGGTATCTGTATTATTTCGAGCGCTTCGAGGGGAAAGAGCTTGGTTTCTATATGGATGCCGTGGTGTGGGCGCACGCGTTCGTTCTTCTTGCCTTCGTGCAATATATGCTTGCGCCGTTTTCCGGAATCGCTTATTTTTTCTTTGATCCAGTGTTTTTCTACGGGTGGACGCTGATGCACATAGCGCTCACGTTTCGTCCGAGAGACTATACTTTTGTCGTATGAGAAATTCCTTTGACATCGTTGCGGCGGCGGGGAAGTACTGGCGGGATCCGGTATTCGGCCTCAATTTTCTGAAAGCGGGCAGCTTCTTCGCGTTTGCGATCATCGTGAATTATTACGCGGTGCGATATGCTACCACGCACGCCGGTCCTTCGGTGCCGGATGCCGTACTCGATATAATTCCGATGATGGACACTTGGCAGATCGATTACTATCTGGCGATGTATCTCTTGTACGCAGCTTTTCTCTTTGCGGTTTTTCTGCCGCAGCACCTGCTCTTCCTTCTGCAATCGCTTTCATTGCTCATCGTTACCCGGTCGGTTTTCATCAATCTTACCCATCTCGGCATTCCGGCGGGCACTACGCCGACGATGTCGTTCTTCACTCAGGGAGGGGACCTGTTTTTTTCCGGACACGTCGCGATGCCGTTCCTCGCAGCACTCGTTTTTTGGGATATCCGACCGATCAGATATTTCTTTCTTTTCGCAGCGGCGTTTATGGGCGGGGAAGTCCTTTTAGGGCATCAGCATTACGCCATAGATGTTTTTGCGGCACCATTCATTACGTACGGTGTATTTGTGATTTCCCAAAAAGTCTTTTCGATATATCAACTACAGGAAGAAAAAAAGCAGGATAAACGATTCGTTTATCCTGCGTGAGTTGCTTGTGACGGGGCGGTATTAGTTGCTTGTGCCGCCCGTGCTGGCCGTTTTCGTTTCGGCCGGAGGTGTGGTCCCTCGCTGCACCTGAGTCAGCTTGACGTTGAACGGATGGACTTTTCCGTTGTATTCCATCTCTACGGCGAAAGAGACGAGGATGTCGAGATCCGCCGAATAGACGGTTGTCATCTTGATCCAGCCGCCGCCGTATTGGCCGCACGCCCATGTGCCTTTTTGCACGGACGTCTCGGTTTCAAACGGCAGTTGTTTCCCGTCGATGGAAACTTCGGTCGTTTCTTTGGAAGTCGTATGGTTCACTTTCCAAAAGAGATCCACTGGACAGCCGGTGCCGATGACTGGCCGGGTGTAGTAGGTCTTTTCCCATCCGGCAGCCGTTTTTTCGGCGTCGACTTTCAGAACGTAACGCTCGTTGTCCATCGGGACACTTAGCGTGTGCGTCTTTGGATCAAACACTCGTACGCCGCCGAATGTTGAGGCGTAGACGTGTTGCCCAGCCTCATTTTTTCGGAATTTGGTTTCCGTCCCGTTATAGGAGACCTTGTCGGTCTCGTTGATCGGAGACGCTTTCTGTTCAGCCGCTATGGCCGAACCGGACAGCGCCAGGGAAAAAGCGAAAACAATAAAAAGAATAGATTTCATTTCAAACTCCTTTTTGTCCAGGTGTTCAGGTTGTAAAAAAACTTCTCGTGACGATATTATAGTATAAAATACTTGAAAAGTCAATGGTTTCTGTAAAAAACGTATTTTTTTACTTTATTTAAGCCGTTTTTTCCAAATAAGCGCTATAGAAACAATGATAGCTGATAGAGGAATGATAAGGCTACCGAATTGGACGTATGGAGTGGTATACTGTGCTATCAGTGTATCGGTATGGATGACAGAAAAAATATTTTCTTGGCTTGTTCGGATAGGATTTTTGGTATTTCCCCGATCATCGACAACGAAACTCGGACTTCGATTTGAGGCTGTTATGAATGTCCGACCGTTTTCAAGCGCCCGCGCCGTATTGATGGCAAGCGTCTGTCTTGCGAGAAGGTCGGATCCGTGGAACGGCGCCAAAGAAGCGATATTAACAAGGAGCGTCGCACCGTTTTTCGTCATACCACGATAGATTTCGGGAGCGATATTTTCGGAGCAGAGTGTTCCTCCGATTGTGACATTGGGAAGTGAAGGAGTCATAAAGAGATGTTTTCCGGCACCCTTTTTTGCGGTAAAGCGCGGTGCATCATACATCGTCAGCCATTTTTTGTCGCCTGTCAGTCGGATAAGATTCCTGAGCCACGTGACGCCGTATTCCCCGATCGGCATCAGAAGCTGTTTTTTGGAATATTCAATCTCGTCGTTTTCGGTGTCGAGAAAGAAGAGGTTATAGGAGTTTTGTCCGGAAAAAGAGCTTATGACGATAGGTGTATTTGGAAATCGCTTTTTTTCCTCGGAGTGTGGTGTAAGGATATTGAAGTTTTCCGGAAAGACGATTATTTTCGATTGTTCGGAAAGCTGTTCGAGCAGGGAATAGGCTGCCCGGCCTTTTTTGTCCAAGGCTTCCTTATCGATCGCCGAAGGAAGGTCGGAGTGTACGATCGAGACGGGCACCGACGGTTTTCCGGCATCTGATGATCGCAGGATACTCATTGTGACGATGCTTGTGCCGATGATCGCGAGGATGAAGGTCGCTAGGAAGAAGAATTCCTTCGATCGCAGAAAGGTCATTTTTCCGCTGGTGCCGTAAAAGAGTGTGTAGTTTATGAGGATGATAACGAACGATCCGAGCCATACGCCACCTATGGGGAGGATTTCGCGAAGGAGTGGCGCGTGCGCGAGGACGTATCCGAGAGCGTAATAGGTGTGGTGCGGACCGAAGAGCGTTTCATCGCCGTAAGTCGCGAAGGCGAGGAGCCAGGAACGCGCGTATTCGAGCAGTGTCCATATCGAAGCTCCGATGACGGCGTTGAGAAAGAGCCAATCGGATCGAAAAGAACGGACGATAGGACCGAACAATCCTATTGGAAGGGCGGCGATTGAGGCGAAACCGATCCATAGGCTACCGATGATGATGATGCCAAGTATCGGATCGGAGATTTTCAGCCAATCGAGTGGGAACGTGGCCGCGAACCACAACGTCGAAAAAAATATTGCCAGCCATCCGAAGGAGAATGTCTGCAAGAACAGACGAAACAGGCCTTGGGACAGGGTCTCGCAGAACCGAAGGAAGGGAACAAGAAAGACGAATATTAGGAACCACAGTGTTTGCGGGAAATTCATCGCCAAGACGAAAAAGATCGTCGAAAGAAGAAGTAGGGGAAGTTTTCTTCGAGAGAGAGGCTGGAACGGCATATGGAAGTGTTTCCGCTATTTTAGCATATCGGTTTACAGCGGATGCTTTCTGGTGGTATTCTAAGAAAAGAGTAATGGACGTTTCAATATGATTGATCTTTTTTCAGATACCCGGATCGCAGTTGTCGCTCAGCTGTATTTTTCTCAGCTCGGGTACGCTTTTATCGTGCTCCTCGTCCTTTTTGTGCTTTTTGAAGTGATACTGCCGATTTTTTTGGGAGAACAAAGCAGGATAAAAAAGAATATCCCAGATTTTTTCCGGTATCAGATTTCAATCAGTTTTTTTATGGTGACGTTTGCTATTATTATTTCGGTGTTATTCTATGTTTTTGGCGTTAAAAAAGGCGCTATTGATATCACTCATCTTTCATTTTTTTCGCAGGTTGTCATATTATATTTTTGTGCCGAACTGGTGATTTATCTCGTGCATTTGATTGCCCATAAATATACCGTACCAATGCTTTCAAAAGCTCATATGGTCCATCATACCGTCACTACCGATATGGACTGGGTGAACAGTCGAAAAGAACACCTTTTTATTTTGAGTCTCTTTACGATAGTGTACTGCGTTTTCTTTTCCTGGGTATTCGAAGTTTCCCGTACGGCGACAATCACAGCTACCGCACTTTTCGTTGTTTTGGGTGCTCTTTCCCACTATCGTATCCCTCTTACGGTCAAATATTTCGATCAAGTATTCCTTTTTCCGAAAGACCACTTGCGGCATCATACGGCACCGAGCGGCCCCTACGGCGTGACGCTGTCGATCTTCGATAC
>JBPOIA010000009.1:0-25058 GCA_052034975.1 Candidatus Moraniibacteriota bacterium | reverse complement strand
GAGGAGGAAGGCGAGAACGATCAAGGAAAAGACGAGGATGGAGCCTTTTTTAGGGAAGAACGTACGCATAGGTGTTTTCTGTGTGTTTATTGGTTTTGTCACAAGGTGATTATATCACGGATTGTCTCCTTCTTCCAACGAGCTTCCCTGCCAAACGGTTCGAGAAATAGGCTAAAAAGAAGAGAATCACCGCCACAATGACGATCGCGCCGCCGCTCGCAAGGTCTAGCCAGTACGCCGCGAAAAATCCCACAAGCACCGAACAGAGGGAGAAAAGCACCGAAAGGAGAAGTGTCTTCCGAAAGCCGAGATCAAACTGCATCGCCGCAAGCACCGGCACGACCATCAGCGCTCCAATTAAGAGCACACCCACCATCTGAATCGCTGCCGTCACCATAACGGCTGTCAACATAATAAATACACCGTTGAGCATCTTGACGCGTACGCCGGAAACGCGTGCCAGATCCTCATCAAGCGCATAGAGGAACAGCTCGCGATAAAAGAAAAGGAGAAAAAGAATCATCACCGCCCCCAAAACGGCAAAGACGTATACGTCGCTCTCTCCGACCGTCGTCAGGCTGCCGAACAGATACCCGAAGAGATTGGTATTGAGGCCCTTGGTTGCACTCAGGATCACGACCGACAACGCCAGGCTGCTCGAGAGAAAAAGCGCGATCACCGCCTCGCCGAACACCCGACCGCTCGCGCGCAATCGCTCGATACCGACCGCCGCGAGAAGCGACGTTGCCAGTGCTCCGAAAAATACCGGGATCTTGAAAAAGATGGCGAGCGCCACGCCGAGAAGCGATACATGAGCGAGTGCGTCCGCGAAGAGCGAATACCGCCTGACGACCAAAAACATCCCTAAGATCGGCGCGACAATCGACAGGAGCACGCCGGCTTCAAACGACCTCCTGATAAAATCAAATTGAAACAGCGAAAAAAAATCCATACTCAGTGCGTATGCGTATGATATACTTTTTGTTTTTCGGAACCGTACAGGGCACGGAGAGTTTCTCCACTTTCAAGACTCTCCGGACGACCGAAACATACCAGTCGCCGATTCAGACAGATGACTGTCTTCACTTGTCTCGCTACCGCCTCCAAGTCATGTGACACGAGAATGATCGTCATACCGGACGTGTTCAACTCGCCAAGGAACGAATAGAATTTCTCTTCCGTTTCGGCATCGATGCCGGTCATCGGCTCATCGAGTACCAAAAGCTCTGGCCAAGAAACAAGGGCGCGCGCCACGAACGCCCGCTGTCGCTCACCGCCGGAAAGTTCGCCGATACGCCGATCAAGCAAGTGCGAGACGCCGGCACGTTCTGCCGCGGCTTCGACATCATCGCAGCGCTTCGATCCGAACCGGCACCAGAAATCCACGCTTTTCAAATGCCCGCTTTCGATTACCTCGCGTACCGTCGCCGGAAACCCGAGGTCTCCGCGAAACACATACTGCGGCACATAGCCGATCTTTTCCCGCTCCCGAAACGAACCGATTGATACGCCGAACACTTTCGCCGTACCGCTCTCCGGTTCCAAAAGTCCGAGAATGATCTTAAGAAGTGTCGTCTTGCCACTGCCGTTTCCCCCGATCAGTCCCGCGTATTCCCCGCGCCGAAGCGCAAACGAGACATCGGAAAGCACGCGATCTTCCCCATAACGGAAATCCACGTGTTCACACTCGACGATGGATTCAATTATTTCCGACATTGCCGTGCGATTTTCAGATTTTCCAAATTCTCTTCCATTATAGCAAGATATTCCTTGCCGGCTATGCGTTCGAGATCGGTCAGCCCTTCGATCGGATTGAATACCAGTGTCTCCGCCCCGACTTCCCGCGCGAGCGTCTCCGCGACTTTTGGACTCACCAGCGTCTCGAAAAAGATATGCTGGATGCCTTTTTCACGCGCGAGCCGAGAGAGATCCGCGAGCCGCCGAGACGGGGCCTCTGCTTCCGGCGAAAGTCCGGCGATAGCGATCACTTCGAAGTCATAGCGCTTCGCCATATACGAAAACGCGTTGTGCGATGCGATCACCGCATTCAGCCGACAAGAGAGAAGTCCATCCAAGTACGATCGATCAAGAGCGCGCAATTTTTCCACATACGCGCTGGCTTGAACGATATACCGCTCCCGATGCCCGGGATCGCGCTCCCCGAACGCCTCCGCAATCACCCATACTTCGCGTTCCGCTAAGACCGGATCCAACCAAAAATGCGGATCAAAAAACTCGTTTTCGTGTTCATTTTTTGATTCTTCCGTTTCTTCCTCTTCTTCGTGCTCTTCGCCGCCCGGCAATAATTCCATATGTTGAGACATATCTACCACGCGCACGCCTCGCGCCTCGAGATCAGGACGGATCTTCTCCGCCCACGCGTCGAATCCGGCACCGTTCAAGAGAAAAACATCAGCCTGATACGCGGCGAGAATATCCCGTGGCGTCGGCTCGTATTCGTGCGATTCCGCACCGGCCGGAACGATACTCACTACGTCCGCGAAATCCCCTCCGACCGCCCGGGCGAAATCCTCGAGCGGATAGAATGTCGCCACGACGGAAAGTTTCTTTTTTGGCACGGCCGCATCTTTGTTTCCGGCAGGCCAGACGGTATACAAAACAACAAACGAAATTACCGATAAGAATCCGATAAAAAGAAAGTTCTTCATAACAATGAGTTCTTATTTATGAACACTGTGCCGACTGGCATTTCCGACACAGACCAAAAAATTCAAGCGAGTGCTTCAAAATTGTAAATCGGCGCGCTCGGGCAATGTTTCGTTCCTGCCGGATGAGACCCTGCTCATCGATATCGACGTCTTCCACGTTCTCACACCCGACGCAGACTAGATGGTGATGATGGCTGCGGGAACGGAGCTCGTAATATTCCGTACGATCACCGAGTCGTACACTTTCGATAATACTGAGTGCGAGAAGACGATCGAGTTCCCGGTACACGGTGGTCTTATTCACCCGTACGCCGGCCTCTGCGAGGAGCCGGATCAACGCTGTGGCCGAGAGGGGAACGTGCTGCACAGAAAAAATGTGCGCGAGAGCCCTTCTTGTCCGCGTCAATCGAAAACCGTTTGTTTGCAGGATTTCCAAAATATCCGTTCTGATAGGTTTCATACGTTCATCATAATGCAACTCAGTTGCATTTGTCAAGAGGGAAGGGAAAACGACGAATGTTTCTCCCTCGTGCCGATGGAAATATCGGGCGGAATCGGATGCCAGAAACGACGCCCGGGTGATTGAATTTTTCTTTTCGCCGATATATACTATACTGTTCCTATCGGTTCCCTTCCTCTCATTGAGACAATACCTTATGTCCCCCCTTACGATCCAAGACATCTTCAATGCCGCTATCCATCCCCTGTCGGGCGATGATCAAAAATTCCTTACCGACGTCTACCGCTTCGCCGAAACAGCTCATCGCGGTCAGAAACGGAAATCCGGCGAAGACTACATCCTCCACTGCCTCGCCGTCACCAAAATCCTCGCGGAAATCGGTATGGACGAGAAAACGCTCGCCGCTGGCCTCCTTCACGATGTTCCCGAAGACACGGAAATAACGCTCCAAAAAATCGAAGAAGCTTTTGGTACGGAGGTCGCCTTGCTCGTCGACGGCATCACGAAGCTCGGCAAGATCAAGCTGCGCGGATCGAAAGAGGAATATTTCCTCGAGAATCTGCGAAAGATGTTCCTCGCGATGGCACAGGATATCCGCGTCGTCATCATCAAGCTCGCCGACCGGCTGCACAATATGCGCACGCTCGAACATCTGCCCGAGGAGAAGCGCGAACGTATCGCGCGCGAGACGATGGATGTCTTCGCACCGATCGCCAATCGGCTCGGTATCGGCGAGATCAAAGGCGAACTCGAGGACCTGTGCTTCAAATACCTCGACCCGAAACACTACCAGGAAACGAAGAAGATCGAGAAGACGTATCTGCGCGAAGGCCACGAATACCTCGAACGCATCGTAAAACTCTTCCGCGAAACGCTTGGAAAGGAAAGAATCCCCTTTCTCGGACTGTCCGGCCGCACCAAACATCTCTACCGCCTCTATCAGAAGCTCCGGCGCCACGATATGGACATCACGCGTATCTACGATTTGGTCGCCATTCGCATCATCGTACCGGAAATCGCCGACTGCTACGAGGCGCTCGGCATCATCCACCGCGAATACCGGCCGATGGTCGGCCGTATCAAGGATTATATCTCGCTTCCCAAGCCGAACGGCTACCAGTCGCTCCATACGACCGTCTTCGGTCCCGACGGCCGCATCCTCGAAGTGCAGATCCGCACGCAAAAAATGCACGATGAAGCGGAGTATGGCATCGCCGCCCACTGGATGTATACCGAAAAAGAGCGTAGCGGCTGGCGCAACCTGTTCCGCCGGACGACACACACGCACACGATGCCCAAAGAGCTCGCCTGGATACGCCAACTCAAAGAGTGGCAGAAGGAAATCGGTCGTGACGATAAGGAGTTCATCGAGGGGCTGCGCATCGAATTCTTCAAGAACCACATCTTCGCCTTCACTCCGAAAGGCGACATCATCGAGCTCCCAGAGGAAGCGACACCGGTTGATTTCGCCTACGCCATCCATTCCGAAATCGGCAACCGTGCAATGAGTGCCAAAGCCGACGGCAAGATGGTGCCGCTCGACTATCATATCCAAAATGCGCAGGTGATCGAGATCCTCACGGTAAAAGAAAAGAAAAAGCCGAGCCGCGACTGGCTCAGCTTCGTGAAGACTTCCACCGCCAAATCCCACATCAAACGCGAACTCCGCCACGACGAATTCCGGACGAAGGAATAATCATTCTTTCGTCGCGCGCATCACTTCTTCGAGTGATGTGATTCCCTGGATGATTTTCAGGAAACCGTCTTCCACCATCGTCGCCATCCCGCTCTCACGGGCTTTTTTCTCGATTTCCTCGCTGGTCGCCGATTGCGTGACAAGCTTGCGAATATCCGTATCCATCGCGAGCACTTCATAGACACCGTTACGGCCGCGATATCCTTCGCCACCGCATTGGTCACACCCGCTCTGTTTATAGAACGTTATGTCTTCCCAGCCTTTCGCCTTTTCCGTGAATTTCGCGCCAGATGGATCCTTTTTCAGGAAATTGAAGATAGCATCGATATCGTACGATTTCGCGAGCGAATCAATCTCTTTCTTGTCGAGCTGGTACGGCTTACGACATTCGACGCACAAGCGCCGTACGAGGCGCTGCGCGATGATGACGTTCACTGTGGATGCGATCAAGAACGGCTCCGCACCCATATCGAGCATACGTGGCAACGTCGCGGCAGCCGAGTTCGTGTGGAGCGTCGAAAGCACTAAGTGTCCCGTCATCGCGGCGTGCATCGCGATCTCGAGTGTTTCTTCGTCACGGATCTCGCCGACCATTATGATATCCGGGTCCTGGCGGAGGAGTGCGCGGAGTGCGGCGGCAAATGTCATCCCGATCTTCGGACTGATCTGCGTCTGATTCACGCGGGGCATCCGGTATTCCACCGGGTCCTCGACGGTCGAGATATTCACGTCCGGCGTATTCAAAATATCCATCACCGTATAGAGTGTCGTCGTCTTTCCCGATCCGGTCGGGCCGGTGACAAGGATCATTCCGTTCGGCTTGTTGATTTCACGTTGTATGACTTCGAGCACCTGCGGCGCCAACCCCATCTTTTCGAGCGTAAGCCCTTTGGAGGATTCGTCGAGGAGACGCATCACGATCTTCTCGCCGTCGAACACCGGCAGGATGGAAACGCGGAACGAGATCTTGTACTCGTCATTCTGGATCTTGAACCGACCGTCCTGCGGCAGACGGTGCTCGTCGAGCTTGAGATTCGAAAGCACCTTGATGCGCGCCACCAAACCGGCCGCCACGTCTTTCGGAAGCGTCATCGCGTCATGAAGCACACCGTCGATACGGTATCGCACATGCACTTCCTTCTCTTCCGGTTCGATGTGGATATCACTCGCGGATTCGAGAATGGCGTGCTTGAGGAGCGTATCGACGATCCGGATAATCGGCAGGCCGGCGGCCACCTGTTCGAGGTTCTGACCTTCTTCGCCGTTATTCTCCGGCTTGGCATCAACAGTAAGGATATCGCCGAATTCCGCTTTGAGACTCTTTTCATACTGGCGGAGCGCCGCCTGGATGCTCTCGCGACTCGTGAGGCACGGTACGATCTTGAGACCGGTCTTTTTCTTGATGAAATCGATCGTCTGCAAGTCCTCCGGATTGAGCATCGCGACTTTCAGGTTCGTACCGGACTTCTCGAATGAGACGATATTGTATTTCTTGGCAATGAGCTCGGGAACGGTCTGGAGGATATCGATCGGGATGGTTTCTTTGGACAGGTCGACGAACGGAATACCAAGAACGTACGCGTACGTCTTTTGGAGCGTCACTTCGTCAATAAGCTTGTTTTCCAAAAGATACGCTCCCAGTTCTTTACCGGCTTTCTTGGCTTCGGTCGCAGCCGTTTCGAGCTTGTCTTTGGGAACGGTATTGGAATCGAGGAGAAATTGTCTCAACTGATCAAATTCTATGCGCATACTTTGTTTTCGTTTGTTTTCATTATAACACAAAGAAACGACCCTTTCGGATCGTTTCTTTCGGTCTTCTCAAAATCCTTACATCATTCCCGCCATCGGATTCGCGCCGACTGCCGGTTCCTCTTTCTCCTCATCGACGACGGCCGCTTCGGTTGTAAGCAGGAGCGCCGCAACGGAAACCGCATTCTCGAGCGCGGTACGCGTCACCTTCAAAGGATCGATGATACCCGCCTTCACCATATCCGTCTCAAACACATCGTCTTTGGCATTGTATCCGTAATTCGGATGCTTGCTTTCCACTACTTTGTTCAGAACGACTGCCGCATCCTGCTCGCCCGCGTTCGAAGCGATTTGGCGGAGCGGTTCGGAAAGCGCCTTCAAGAGCGTCTCATAACCGGCTTTCCATTCGTGATCATCGGAAGTCATTCCTTTGCTTTTCATTGCCACTATCGCGGCCGCTTTCGCAAGCGCGGTGCCGCCGCCCGCCACGATGCCTTCCTCGATCGCTGCTTTCGTCGCGTTCACGGCATCCTCCATCTTGTCCTTCATATATTTGAGTTCGGTCTCGGTGGACGCACCCACGCGGATTACCGCCACACCGCCCGAGAGCTTCGCCATCCGTTTCTTCAATTTCTCGCGCTCATACTCGCTGTCGCAACCCTCGATCGATTTTCGGATCTCCGCGACACGGGTCTCGATGTCTTTCTTCTTCCCCTTGCCACCGACAATCGTCGTATCATCCTTCGTCGCGATCACTTTCTGCGCGGTGCCGAGCATCGCAAGCGTCGTGCTCTCGAGTTTCATTCCCTTGTCCTGCGAGACGAGGCTGCCGCCAGTCAGAAGAGCGATATCCTGAAGCACTGCTTTGCGATTCTCGCCAAAATCCGGTGCTTTGACCGCCAGTACGTTTAATACGCCACGAAGCTTGTTTACGATCAGTGTCGCCAGTGCTTCGCCGTCCACGTCCTCCGCGATAATGACAATGTCTTTCTTACCGGTCTGTGCCAATTCATTCAAGAGCGGTACGATCTCTTGGATGGCGGAAATTTTCTTGTCGGTGATGAGGATCGCCGGATTGGCGAGCTCCGCCGTCTGCTGTTCCGAGTTGGTCATCATATACGGCGAAACATAGCCTTTGTCGAAATTCATCCCTTCGACGATCTCCTTGGACAATCCGAGCGTCTGTGATTGTTCCGTCGTCACCACGCCGTCCTTGCCGACAGTGCGCATCACATCCGCGATCATCTCGCCCATCTCGCGGGATTCGGCGGAGATAGTAGCAACCTGTGCCACTTCCTCGTCGGAAGAGATCTTCTTGGAACTTTTCTTCAACACCTCGATCACCTCCTGCTTGGCGGCTTCCATTCCGCGGCGGATACCGATCGGGTTAATGCCAGTCTCAACGAATTTCAATCCCTCGCGTACCAGGGCCTGGGTGATGACGGTCGAAGTGGTCGTGCCGTCGCCCGCCACATCGTTCGTTTTTTCGGCCACCTGCCGAATGAGTTCGGCACCAAGATTCTCGAACTTGTCTTTCAGCTCGATATCCTTAGCGATCGTCACGCCGTCATTGGTAATCGACGGACCGCCGTACGCCTTACCAAGAATGACGTTGCGACCTTTCGGACCGAGCGTCACTTTCACCGCGTCCGCGACACGATCGATACCCTGTTTGATGCTCTTGCGTGCATCGGCACCGTAAGAAACCTGTTTCGCCATACTCTTTTGTAAAGTGTTATCGCTTATTAGCACTCTCTATTATAGATTGCTAAGCGGCGTTGTCAAGGACACCGCCAATCTCAAAATCCAAATTCAAATGCCAAATCAAATCCTAAATCCAAACTATAAAGAATATATTTTGTCATTTGAGCTTTGACATTTTGTCTTCAAAATCTCTCAGATTTTAAAGACAATGACATCACCGTCCTCGACGACATATTCCTTACCTTCGAGGCGGAGCGTCCCCTGCTCGCGCGCGGCCGCCCATGATCCGGCTTCAAGAAGTTTCGTCCAATGGATCACTTCAGCACGAATGAATTTCTCCTCGAAATCCCCGTGAATGGCGGCCCCGGCCTTGGGCGCGGTCGAGCCCTGTTTCACCGTCCACGCACGACTCTCCTCGGGGCCGGTAGTGAAATACGTCATTAAACCCAAAAGCGCATAGGCCTGCCGGATGAGCTCCGGGAGACGCGACACTATCCCAAGCTCCGCCGCGTCCTCGGGTGACATTTCTATTAGCTCTTCCTCGATCTTGATGTCAAGCTTCACGTGAGGCTTCGCTTCCAATTCCAAAGCAAGAGCTGCCTCGACATCCGAAACGTTATACACGTACAGAAACGGTTTCGCAGTCAGAAGCTGGAGCGAACGGATACTGTCCCATTCCTCCTCGGAGCAGCTTTCGGAAAGATCGTATGCTAGCCGTCCGGCCTGAAGTGCGGTCTCGAGTTTTTCGAGCACCACCATCTCCGCGAGCGCTTCTTTTTTTCCGGCCCGCGTCTCCTTGATCGTTTTCAATTTCCGCTTGGCAAGTGTCTCTAAGTCCGCCAGGATGAGCTCGGTATTGATGATCTCGATATCGTCTTTCGGCGCGACGCGGTTATGTACATGGATGATGTCCTGATGCTCGAACGCCCGCACCACTTCGACAATCGCGTCCACCTCGCGAATATTGGCGAGAAATTTGTTGCCCAAACCCTCGCCCTCGCTCGCCCCCTTCACAAGGCCGGCGATGTCCACGAATTCCACCACGGCAGGAATGATTTTCTTGCTTTGGGACAAGGCCGCGAGCTTACGCAGGCGCTCGTCTGGAACTTCCACGATGCCGATATTCGGCTCGATGGTACAAAACGGGTAGTTGTTGATGTCGACCGGTTTGCGAGTGAGCGCTTTAAAAAGCGTGGATTTCCCAACATTCGGCAACCCGACGATTCCGACTTTGAGAGACATACGTTTCAAATAAAATATTCTTCATTATCTCAAAAAAAACCTTTCCGGTCAATTTACTCACTTCATTAGGAAATAAAAAACGGCCGTCGCGCATTCGCGTGATCAACCGTCAGAATCGTTCCGCCGGAAATGTTCACCTCTCAGCCGCCGGAGCCAAGCGGCAAGAACGGCGCCATACTATCCGTCTCGAACGCCGCCGCCGAGAATGGATCGAGCCAATGCTCCTTCGGCCGGGACGTCCACACGACTTCCCTGTGCCCGTGCCCGTAGACCGAAAAAAATTTTTTGTCCGTCGGATATACAATGATGCTTGACGTCCCCTGTTCATCCGAAAACTGCTGAAGCGACGGACCGACGATAATTCCGACACGGTCCGAAAATCCGTCGAACGAGCGAGCGAAAGAATATTCTTCTGTCAGCCGCAAAAAAGCGCTCTCCATACGGTCGTCCGGTCGCATTTCCGTTTTCGGAAGCGAAAAAAGATTTTTGTCTCGAACGAGAAGGATTTCCCTGAAATATTTCCCCGACCGGAAATAAAAAAGTACCGTAAGCATCCGTTTCATACTATTCCCTCCCGAAAAAAATGATGATGCCAAAGACAAAGAACTGTTCATCCATCTTTTTCCGAAACAAACATTCTGTCAAGACAAAGAAAAACGGACTGATCTTTGCCACGCGCTCTCTTTCGAGAATACGTAGAAAAATCAGCCCGTTACGATGCGTCATTGACGCTCTTACTGCTGGTTGCTGCCCGGTCGGAGGACCCAGTTGCCGTCCTTGTAATCCCAGATCCGGCCGCCGAAAGTGGTGGATTTCACCTGGGGATCGCCGCCAGCCGTCGCGAGAGCGATTTGCTGGGGCGGTTCGGCCGGGGTGGCCGAAGACTGGATGGGCTGAGAGGGCTGCGGTGCAGGCTGTGCGATCGCCACCGATGACTCGGCAGGCGCGGCACTCACCTTGGCTGACGCATCACCCACGCAGGGCTTGCCGGTCTTTTGGAACGCGGCCCTCACAACGGGGTTCTCACAGAGAACCTCTTTGGCTGCCGCATTCTCGCCCATTGAGCGCAATTCGCGCGCATTGAGGCGATTGACGCACTCGACGTCGGACCACGTGCCACCGAGTGTGGCGCCGAAGCCCGCGATCGAGAAGCCGCCCGACGTCGACCCCATACACGTTTCCGTGAGGGTCGTGGTAAGGGGCGGTGCCGAGACGGCCGGCGTGTTCTTCAACGTCTGCGTCCCGCTCACTTCCTGGTACGTATGTGTCGGGATCGGTGACGAGTTGTTGTTGACCGTCGTGGTCGTCGAGGTCGCGTTGCCGCTACCCGTCGGACCGTTGATGGCCGTCGCACCGCTCGAACTGTTGCCACCGAGACCGATGGCTGTGGAACCCGACGATGAAGTCGAGCTAGAGCCACTGGTCGATGTCAGCGTATCGGCGTACGACGGAGCGACCGCTCCGCAAAGCAGTGCGGCGAGGAGCGTGGAGAGAGTTGAAATCTTTCGCATTTTGTGCACCTTCCTTTCTTCGAAAAAAAATGTGGCTGACCGAAGGACGTTGTCCCTCGGTCAGCCGTTTTTGAAACACTTCCAGCTTTTTAGGCCGGAGGGCTTCCGCTTAGTGCCAGAAACCCGTCCAGGCGCCGGCCGAGGCGCCGCCTTGCGAGCCGCCACCAGCCGAGGCGCCGCCGATAGCGGAGCCGAAGCGGATGGAGCCGGCGACGGTGTTGCTCTGCGAGTTGTTGTAGGTCTGGGTCTGGGCCACGGCACCGTGCGGACCGTGGCTGACCGTTGCCATGCCGCCGGCCTGATTGGCGGTCTGGTTGGCCGAGCCGCTGATGGCCAGGCCGTTGCCGACCGACATCGCGCCGGAGCTGGCGCCGCCAGACGAGCTGGAGCCCGAAGTGGCGAAACCGCCGGCGAAGACGGAGGAGGCGAACAACATCGAGACGAACAGAGCGGACAGTTTCTTCATGGTGCACTTTCCTTTCTTTACAGTGAGAAAAAGAGCCCATCGACAAAACGGGGCGTGCCCTGTGGCAACGCACCAAAAATTGTCAAAGGACTTATGGAACCACCAGATACGGACAAAACCAAAGGAATCATCCTCTCGGGCAGTCGTGACACAATAGCATACCCAATTTTTTTGTCAAGTCCCGACAACAAATTTTCACAAAAAATGCTTTAATAAAGCCATATTTTTATGTTTTTTCACAGAGAAAAAAGTGTGATATACTTTTAAAATACATTATTTTCAAAATTTTTATGCAACAGGGAATTTTCAAAGCCTACGATATCCGCGGCATTTATCCGACCGAAATCGACGAAAATGATGCATATGCTATCGGTCGAGCGGTTGTCATTCACCTCGAAACCAAACGTCTTGCCGTCGGACGGGATGTCCGGAACTCTTCTCCTGCACTTTTCGACCGTTTTACTCAAGGCGTGATGGACCAAGGATGCGATGTCTTGGATTTGGGCATCATTACGACACCGATGGTGTATTTCGCGGCTTCGCGCCTCGATGTCGACGCGGCCGTCTCTATCACTGCCTCGCATAATCCCCCGGAGTACAACGGAATGAAGATCGCACTCCGTGGCGCCGTGCCGGTCGGTGAACATTCCGGACTGCGTGAAATTCGCGATATCGCCTTACAAAAAAATTGGCCTCAAAGCGATCGTACGGGCTCGATGGTAACCGAAGATATCAAGCCGGCTTATTACGGATATTTCGCTTCATTCGCCGATTTCAAAGACAAACGCTTCAAGGTCGTCATCGACACGGCGAATGCGATGGGCGTGCTTGAGCTCCCCATCTACGAACAGTTCCGTGAAAACCTCGACATCGTCAATCTCTACAACGATCTCGATCATGCATTCCAGTGTCACGAGGCCAATCCGCTCAAACTCGAGACACTCGACGAGCTCCGCGCCAAAGTACGGGAAACAAAAGCCGATCTCGGTATCGCCTATGACGGCGACGCGGACCGCATCGGATTTGTGGACGAGCACGGCGAAATTATCCCGATGGACCTCGTCACTGGCCTCATCGGAAAAATCATCCTCAAGAAACGTCCCGGCACGACGATCCTCTACGACCTGCGTTCCTCGCGTGCGGTCAAGGAAATCATCGAAGAAAATGGTGGCACCGCCCTCGAGTGCAAAGTTGGCCACGCGAATATCAAGCGCCAAATGCGTGAAGACGGTGCGATTTTCGCCGGTGAACTTTCCGGCCATTATTACTTCGAAGAAAACTCCTATGCCGAAGCCGGTACCTTGCCAGCACTCCTTCTCCTTAATCTGATAACCGAGACCGGGCAACCGATTTCCACTCTCGTAGACGAGCTCCGCCGGTACGCGCATTCCGGGGAGATCAACAGCGAGGTGAGCGATAAGGATGCTGTTCTTGCCGCATTGAAAGAAAAATATCGGGACGGCAAACAGCACGAGCTTGACGGTTTGAAAGTCGACTATCCAAATTGGTGGTTCAACGTCCGTCCGTCCAACACCGAGCCGCTCTTGCGTCTCAATCTCGAAGCGGAAACGAAAGAGTTGATGGAAGAGAAAAAGTCCGAGCTCCTCTCGGTCATCCGCGGATAATTTTCTTCCGCACAAAAAAAGAAGCCTTCCGGACAGTTGCCGGAAGGCTGTTTTTTTTCGGATTATGCCGCAGAAAGCGTCGGTGTACCGATATTTCTGATATCCAGAACCACGCGCTTCCAATCACGTTTTGGATAAGCGGCGCTTTCCGGAATATCGATCGTGATATCATACGTATGGATATCGAATTCGACGACGGGTTTGCGTGGATTTTCAAGCAAATGCGCCAAAGGAAGAATCGTCGTCGTTGCGACGTGTACCGTATCGATACGCATCGGGTACAGCGCGCAAAACTCGCATCCCGCTACCAGGGTCTCTCCTTCGTATGCCCCGTTTTTCAGCGTGAAACCGAGCACCTTCAAATACTGCTCTGTCTCTTGATACCAGCGTCTAAACCCGTTTGGATCGCCGAACGTCATTTGAAACGAATAGCGACACAGACGCGAAAACGCATATTGCCGAAACACCACTCCGTTATCTAAAAACTCGCGGGGCGGCAAAAGACGGCCTTTTATCTTTTCAATGAACGAAAACATTTCTTTCTCCTCCTGAAAACAGGAAAAATTTCCTCGGGCGCTATGGTAGCATGTTTCCGGATTTTGGCAAGAAAAAATACCCTTTCGGGCATCATTTTCTCTTTTGGAATCCGTGGATATTTATTGTTTGTTCCACGGCATACGAAGAAGTAACATCATCAGAAAACACTTCCCTGTCGCACCGGCAAACGTGAGTCCTGCACCTGCTATGAGCGGTAAGAGAAGAAAATACGGATGAACAAACGCCGCAAGAAGAAATCCCGAAAGGATGAGTGATCCGGCCGCAAGAAGCACCTGCTGCATCACCGGCATCTTGCAGCCCGTATTGCGGCAGACCTCGAACCCTTCTCGTTCCCATTCGAGAATACCCCCGCGCACGTTCACCGTATTGGTAAGTCCGAGCTTTTCCAAATACTGGCACGCTTGGCCGCTCCGGTTACCGCTCTGGCAATGGATATAAACCGTATCAAATTGGCGAAGTTTGTCGGCGTGTTTTTCGATCTCATCAAGCGGCATATTGACCACGTCCGCGATACGTGCGTTCGTATGTTCCGCCACACTCCGTACATCGATCACCGCCATGTTCTTTTCTTTTTTCGCAAGAACCTCTTTCAACTCCTGCACCGAAATCTCTTTCATATCCTTTTCCTCTATCAAACAACCAATCCGACTTTTTCTTTCACCATTTTCATTTTCGCCTGCGCCAATACACGCGCTTTGTCGGCACCAGAACGGAGAATGGCAAGCACTTCATCATCGGAAATACCCGCGAGACGCTCCTGAAACGGCGCAAGAAATCCGATCACGACTTCCGTCAAATCGTTTTTGAAATCACCATATCCTTTTCCGCGATATTTTTCTTCGACCTCCTCCTGATCCTTCCCGGAAAGAAGCGCGTAGATATTGATCAGATTTTGAAGCGCCGGCTTTTCATCCGAATAAATGATTTCACTACCGGAATCCGTCACGGCTTTTTTGATTTTCTTACGCACCGTATCGGCATCATCGGTGAGCGCGATGTAATTGTACGAGCTCGCCGCCGACTTGGACATCTTCTTTGTCGGATCGTCGAGTCCCATAATGCGTGCCGCCTCTCTCTTGATAACGGGTTCCGGCACGACAAACGTCTCACTCCCTGCCTGACCAGGAAAATGATCATTGAAACGCCGTGCGAGCGTCCGTGCGAGTTCTACGTGCTGGAGCTGATCCTCTCCCACCGGTACCACGGCTGTATCGTAAAGCAATATGTCCGCCGCCATAAGCACAGGATAATCAAAAAGCCCCACCCCCGATCTTTCGGCTCCTTCTTTTGCTTTATCTTTAAACTGTGTCATTTTTTCCAAATCCCCCATCCGAGCAAGCGTATTCAAAATCCACGCAAGCTCGCTGTGCTCGGCGATGTGTGATTGGATGAAAAGCGTGGCCTTGGCGGGATCGATACCGGCCGCCAAATACATCTTCGCGATTTCCAAGGTCTTTCTGCGAAGTTCCGCTGGGTCCTGCGGCACGGTGATAGCGTGCAAATCCACCACGCAAAATATCGCTTCATACTCGTCTTGAAGCAAGATCCACTGCTTGATCGCCCCCAAATAATTTCCCAAATGCAGATTCCCCGACGGTTGTATGGCAGAAAACAGCCGTTGTTTCATAGTTAAAATATCCCTATCGGTTAGTGCTTCCATTGTAGCAAAAACGGGAGAAAAAATCTCCCGCTCAAGAAGTCCGTAGATATCCTATCAACCATAAGAATTTTTGACGGTTGTTTTGCTGCCTAAGGAAAGTGTCGCAGAATAACGGTCAAGAAGTCTCTCTTACACCTCGATCACGACCGGGAGGATCATCGGGCGGCGTTCGGTCTTCTGGAAGAGGAACTGTCCGACCACTTCGCGGATCTGGTTGCGTACCAAATCCCAGTCGATGGACGCGCCTTTCGACGTGTTGTCTTTGACGACCTTTTGCACCTTGCGTTTGGCCTCGTTCACGAGATCGAAATTCTCCTTCACGTGAATAAACCCGCGCGAGGTGATCTGGATATTGCCCACGACGTTTTTTGATTTGGCGTCGATGATGACCGTGATGACCACCATACCGTCCTGTGCCAACACCTGCCGATCGCGGAGCACCACGTGACCGATGTCGCCTACGCCAAGTCCGTCGATGAAGACATAGCTCGTATCGGCTTTTTCTTTAAGCGTTTTTCCCATCCCGTGCTCGTCTACCTCGAACACACCGCCGTTGTCGAGCACAAACACATTCTGCTCCGGAAATCCGATACGGTACGCGATCTTGGCCGCCTCTTTCAGGAAGTAATGATTCGCGTACACCGGAAGGAAATACGTCGGCTTCACCTGTCGAAGCATCTCTTCCATCCCCTGTGCCGTCGAGTGACCACCGATATGGATTTCCATAATGTCACTGTGAATGACATTGTTGCACTTGCGGTACAAATTGTCTTTGAGCCGCTGAATGGACCGCTCGTTCCCCGGAATGACCGAGGATGAGAACACGATCGTGTCGTTCTTCTGCAATTTGATGAAGCGATGATTGTCCGTCACGATTCGTGAGAGTGCGGCGTTAAGCTCGCCCTGAGCGCCAGTACAGATGATCACCACCTGGTTGTCTGGATACTTGTGCACGTCGTTCACCGTAATGAACGTGTCTTTCTTCGCCTTGATGTACCCGAGCTCTTTCGCGACCTCGATGTTCATCTTCATACTGTACCCCTCGAGTGCCACTTTCTTCCCCATCCGCTCAGCGTATTCGATCAGGTAGCTGATGCGCCTCACCTGCGATGCGAATGTACCGATGATGAGCCGCCCCGGCACACCTTTGATCAGGTTTTGGAGATTTTGGTGCACTTCGCGCTCGGACGGCGGCACACCTTTTTTGAGCGCCCCCAAAGATTCGAGCATAAGAATCGTTGGTCGCGGCAAGTCTGCTAAATGACGATACGAAATCTCGCGCTCTTCCATCGGCTCGTTCGATATCGTCCAGTCACCCATATGAATGACGGTACCGACCGGTGTCCGAAGCACGATGCCGATGGCATCCATAATGGAATGCTCCACTTCGAAGAAACTCGCTTCAAATGCGCCGAGCCGAATCTTATCATCGAGCGTCTTTACACGGATCATCTTGATCCGGTTGGCGGCGCCTTTTTCCTGGTCGTCCACCTTATGCTTGATGAGCGCCAACGTGAAATCGCGCGCGATGACGGTCGGGTAACCAAGCTGTTTGAGAAGGATCGGCGCGGCCCCGATATGGTCGAGGTGACCGTGCGTAAAGATTACGCCACGAATATTCTTTTCCTTGCCTTTCAGATAATTCACGTTCGGCACGATATAATCGATACCGGGCATATCCTCTTCCGGAAACTGCAATCCCATATCGATAATAATGATGTCGTTGCCGTACTCAAACGCGGTCATATTGCGACCGACTTCTTCTTGTCCGCCAAGCGGAATGACCCGAAGACGCTTCTCGCCGATCGGCGGTACGGCCTCTCCGTTTTTCCGCGTCTCAAAAACACGGCCGGTATTCTGAGGAAAGCGGCGATTGTCGCGACGTCCGCCGCGACGGGATGCTCCATGAGCGGATGAACGCTTGTTATTTCCCTGTTTCGCACGCACTTCTCCTTCTTGGGCGCCTTTTGGCGCGGAGGATGTGCGCGACTGCCCGGAAAACGGGTGCTTCTTTGCGATTTTCTGGGCCTGCGCCTGCGCGACGATACCCTCGAACGCGCCTATGGTCCTACCACTCAAAGGGACATCGTGTCCTGTCGGCGGATGTTTTTGACCGGATTTGTTTTGATTGGCACCGGTCGGGGTACCAAAAGAGCCTTTGGGCCGATTGTCTGGCCGGCGGCTTCTCTGAAACGAAGTACTCGTTTGCATATGCTGCTTACTTTTCGAACCGCTTCTGTCCCCTGCCGATACGGCCTTTGGATAGAAGAAATTCGCAAGATTGATTATTCTCTGCCAACGCTTGTTTTTTATGCGCTGACAGAACTGATTATGAAGAGATCCTTACTGGATCGCTTTTGACGAAAGATAAACCCTCCAGGATGATCCCGGAAAATTTTCTACGTTGTGCCGAAGAGGAGAGTCGAACTCCTATGGGATTGCTCCCGCTGGTACCTGAAACCAGTGCGTCTACCAATTCCGCCACCTCGGCTCATGAAAAACAGAAAAAACAAAAAACAAAAGAAGAAGAAACCATCTGCAAGAAAGAAATACGCTTGAATT
Source organism: Candidatus Moraniibacteriota bacterium (assembly GCA_052034975.1). Classification (GTDB taxonomy): domain Bacteria; phylum Patescibacteriota; class Minisyncoccia; order Moranbacterales; family UBA1568; genus UBA1568. The sequence goes on along the minus strand of JBPOIA010000009.1, from coordinate 7,156 downwards.
AGTATAGCACGCTTTCCAAAATCAATCAAGAGGGAATGGCTAAAAATGGCTTGAATGAAACGTTTTAATCATTTTCTGTCAGATCGATTTCTTTCCCACCGGATTCTTTCAGTGTTTCCACTATTTTCTTCACTTCTTCGGCCCGACCACGCCGATAGACGAGGATGCTGTCCCCTGCCTCAATGATCGCTATGTCCTCAATACCGATCGTCGTGATGAGTTTGTCGTGTTTGCTGTGCACGAACACATTCTTCGAATCAATACCGATATGGCGCGCTGGAAGCCGCGTTTCTCCGAGTTCGGCCAGGCTGTCGAACGATCCGATATCACTCCAACCGAAATCGCCTTCGTAGGTCACGACGGCATCCGATTTTTCCGAAAGAGCGTAATCCACCGATACGGTCGGAAGCGACGAGAATCCGTCAAGAAACACCTGCCAATCCTTCTCCATCAGAAAAGAAATTTCCGGGACATACATTTCCGCCTCACGCAGAAACGTTTTCGCGCTGAAAAGATACATTCCGGCGTTCCAAAGATACTCGCCGGACGCGAGATAGGCTTCTGCTTTCTCACGCGGCGGCTTCTCGCAGAATTCGGCAACTGAAAAGCATTCTCCGCGTCGTTCGCCCTTGCGGATATATCCGTATCCCGTTTCCGGTTTGGTGGGCCGAATCCCGATCGTGCCGATATGGTCTCCCACGCTTGCAAACGCTTTCCTAAGCAGTGTCACGTATTCTTCGGTGTCGCGAATATAGTGATCCGCCGGCAAAAAAGCGATCGGCTCATTCGGATCGGCGTTCATCTGCGAAAGGAGATACTTCACCGCGAGCGCCATCGCCGGAGCGGTGTTGATACTCGCTGGTTCAATAAGTATCCGAGCCGGATCAAATGCCGGATCTTTTTCTCGTATCTGTTCCAAGACATACGGAAATCCGCTTTCATTCGTCACAAAAAGAACGCGTTCCATCGGAAGCAATTTGCGCACCCGCAAATACGTTTCCTGAAGGAGCGACTGCTCGCTGTACAGACGCAAAAACTGCTTGGCGTAATTACGCCTCGACAGAGGCCACAGCCGTGTTCCTGATCCGCCACACAATATTACCGCGTACATACAGTTAGCTGACCAACAATTTTTTGAGTTCTTCTACCATCGCGACCGGTGTCGGATCCTGGCCGTATTCGAGTGCGAGATAGTATGATGCAAAATCACCAAGCGCGATCGAGAGGAACATCTTCGAAAAGACGCTCTCACCTTCCATATCGATGATTTCAACTTCGATACCCTTGTCGCGGAGGAGTCTGGCCGTCACCTCGAAGCGTTTCAGGTTTCCCGGATGATCGTTCCCGTCGCGAAGCATCAGAATGATGAATTTTCCCTGCGGATTGGTGAACCCGACCATCTCGTTATGATTGAGTTCCGGAAAAAAATTCCAAAATGCCGGCGTCTTGGCATTCTCATTCAGTTTGATCTTCCAAACCATCGCGACAGATTTATATTTGGTCGATGCGTAAATGATCGGCGTTTTCCCTAAAAGTTTTTTGGCTAATGTCTTCCCCTCTTCTTCAAGTGTAGACAAACGGCCCTTCAAATCTTCGGCGGCAGCAAGAATCTCCTGACAACTGTCCGGCGCGAGCCCCTGATTCACAAGTACCTGGAAAAGCGCTCCGAAAAAATACCCCGTACCGACGCGTGGCTGAAAATCCGGACTGGGAATAGGAAGCTTGATATGTGAAATACCGTTCGCTAAACACAATTCCTCGATTTTTCCACCACTCGAAAGTCCGATGCACGGCAAATGATGTTCGATCGCTTCCTCAAATGAGGCGACGGTTTCCTCGGTATTGCCGGAGTACGAACAGATGAAATTGAGACACGCATCGTACGCCTCGGGCGGCAATCCGTAGAAACGATTCTGAAACACGCTAAGCGGACGGGCGCCATTATGGCGAAAAAGGTCATTGAGATACACTCGGAAGAGATTTCCCGGCAATGCCGATCCGCCCATTCCGGAAATCATAATCTTATCGAATGTCCCGTCAGTATGAACGCCCGAAGCGAGTGCCATACCGGCCGCGAATTGCGCCGGGCTATCGAGAATCATCTGCCGGAAATCCGAAACATCAAGCGAGTGCCTCTCATCCATAGTTTTTCTGTTTGTACTTATGAACGTATTGTAACAAATTACTTCCGCACGCGTGTCGTCTTGATATACCAGTCCTTGAAATTGCTCAGACGGTATGCCGGCGCATCGACGCTCTTCACGCCGATACCATTTACCGCGCTGTTCACCACGGAAAGATAGCTCGGGCTGTACAAGAATATCGCCGGATTCTCGCGCAAAAGGATCTCCTGAAAAGCGCGGTACTTCTCGAGACGGCTCTCGTCACTCATTTCCTCACGGATCGACAAGAGTGTATCATCCGCGGCCTTGTCATCAAACAGGGCGAGATTGAGTCCCGGATCACGCTTTTGGCTCGAATGCCAGAATGAATACGGGTCCGAATCGATCATCGCTGCCTGTCCGAAAAGAAGCGCTTCGTATTCGCGTGGACGGATGACATTCTGCTGGAGATCCGCGGCACCAAGCACCGATACCGTGATGCGCGCACCAATTGCGCCCCACTGTTCCTTTATTTGCTCGGCTGTCTCCGCCAATTCGGGCCAATCCGGCACGAGGAGTTCCATCTCAAACACGATACCGTTCTTCGCTCGCACGCCATCTTCACCGCGCTGCCAGCCGTTCTCATCGAGTAGCCCGTTCGCTTTCGTCGTATCGAACGACGGGAAGCCGAGATCGGCGGCATATCCATTCATAAAAGGAAGAATCGCCGTAAAAGCCGGTTGTCCCTTGCCGGAAAGCACCCGATCGACAATAGCTTGCCGATCCGTCGCAAGTACGAGCGCCTGGCGCACTTCGTCGTGAGCAAGCGCCGCGTTCTTCGTGATATTCAAGAAAACGCTGAAAACGCGCGGGATCTCCATCTCGTACACCTTGGTGCTCTTTCGCTCCTCAAGCTGCGGGAGATTGCCGGGCGTCACACCGCTTATACCGAGTACTTCTTTGCGATTGTACGCATCGATCAAAGAAAGCTCGTCCGGATAAAAATGAAAGATGACCTTGCTGATATACGGCGCGCCAAAAAAATGATCCGGAAACGCGCGCAATTCGTACGCGAGCATATTGCCACTCGAATCCTTTTCCGAATCGTAGAACTTGTACGGTCCCGATCCGATCGGCGCGAGATTATAATCCGCCAAGAGAAAATTCTCCGGTGCGATATGTTCCCAAATATGCTTTGGAAGGATACCTACGGTTAGGCTTTCCAAAAAACCAAAGTATGCTTTCTTCAGCGTGAATGTCACTGTAAACTGATCGATCGCCACCACTTCGACAGAGAGCCAGTTCGTGCGGAGCGGACTCTTGTACGCCGGATCCTGGATGGCCTGCACGGTAAAGAGAACATCGTCCGCGGTGACTTCTTCCCCATCGTGCCATTTGGCGCCCTGTACAAGCTCCACCGTATACACTCTTCCATCCTCAGACATGCTGTAATCCCGTGCCAAACGCTTCGTTAATCTGCCATTATCGTCATATCCGAACAAACTGCCGTATACGAGCTGCGAGATACTCGCATCCGCTTCGCTCGTCTGCGCGAGAATCGGATTGATATAACGCGGCTGAGCAACAATGCCTTCGGTATATTCGCCGCCCTGTTTCGGTATGGATTTTGTCGCCGCCAAATACAAGGCACCAAACCAAAAGAAAAGCGCCCCTATTCCAAGCGCAAGAAACAATGACACTAAAATTCGATCACGCAAGCGAAGCGCTGAAAACAGGCGTAATGCCTGACCGTTCCGTATGATACCAATGATCCGGGAAGTAAGAATAGGCTTGGGATAAGAAAATTACGCTTCCGAAACGAACAAGACGTTCGCGACGGCGAGAAGAAAAAATGCAACGGCCAGTACCCATGTCCCGTAAAACAGGAATTTTTCCAATCCCCGTTTCGTATAGTATCCGCCAAAATCCCCCCCGAACGCGCTCCCGAGACCCGATCCGCGATTCTGAAGAAGAATAGTCGTTGTAAGAAGTATTGCCACAACTGCCTGAGCGATGAGAAGTGAACGCATACCCGGTAGTGAAACTTCGACAATCTCTTCGAGGAGAATGCTGAAGTCGATTTTCAATTAATATTCCGCTTCAATCTCTTTTCAAAGCCCGTCTTTAATGCCGGTCGAAGTTCTACTACCGGGCATAATTCCTAGATTTAAAAAAAGAAAAAAGGCTTTTTAAAGCCTTTTTAGTATAGCAAAAGGTTACAGGAACGTCAACGACTTACATTAATTATACCACTTTTTATAATTTTAGTCAATTGTGCTCCGTTCGAGTGAAATACGCATATCCTCCGCCCCCCGTTTCCGCCGATAGACCGAGAGCAGGAGTCCGAGCGCAAGCGAGACCGACAAAAGCGAGCTTCCCCCATAAGAAAGGAACGGTGCCGGCAGACCGGTCACCGGCAAAAGCCCCACATTCATTCCGATATTGACGGCGATATGGACAAAAAGCATCACCAGTATCCCGATAGCGAGGAGATACCCGAAATTGTCATTCGCAACATCGCCGATACATTTGATCCGATACAGGAGGATGGCATACAGCAAAAGGACAAAGAACGCCCCGACGAGCCCGAGTTCTTCGGCAACAACAGCGAAGATAAAATCCGTGTGCTTTTCCGGCAAGAAAGAGAGTTGCGATTGCGAACCGTGCCCCACTCCTTTACCGAACACCCCTCCGGAACCGACCGCCACGATCGCCTGAAGCACATTGTACCCACTTCCCAATCGATCCGATTCCGGATGGATGAACGTGTTGATGCGGTCTTTCTGGTACGGCGCAAGCGTATACCAGCCGCCCGCGATAAGTATCGTCCCCAATAACGAAAGCACGAGAAAGTGCTTCCATCTGAGACCGGAGCAGAGGATCATACCCCCCCAAATAGCCGCGAGCACGAGACTCGAACCGAGATCCGGCTGGCGCAGTACGAACAGGATAAGGACAGCCGAAAGGATGAGTGAGGCGATGAGTCGCGTCCATTCCCCCAGTTCCGAACGTTTCTTGGAAATGAAGCTTGCGAGAAAAATAATGAGCGTCACTTTGGCGATCTCAACCGGCTGTACCTGGAAGACACCGAACGAGAGCCACCCGGCCGTCCCGCGTATCGTCGCGCCGAATAAGAGAACCGAGAGGAGAGCGAAAAGCGTGATGAAATACAGTGCCGTGCTGTATTTGGCGATATGACGATAATCAAGTGTCGAAACGAAAAATATGATTCCGAGACCGATGACTGCGAAAACGGATTGTTTGAGAAAATAATCCGTTCCACCCCCCGAAGAAAGACTGTAAAGCGTAAGCAAACTCACACAAAGCAAAAGCAGTGCGGCGAAAAGAAGCATCCAATCGATTCTAAGAAAAATTTTCAGCATATGGGGAAGACGGGTATCCGCCTGCTTCAGTATGCCGAGGGCGAAGAGAATTCCTGGAATTTTCCGCCCGGCAGATACTGACGAATGAAATTGTCCGAGTGATACACGTCGGCATCCACCGTCATCTCTACCCGTTCGACCGTTCCCGGGAAACCAGTCGGCCAGACGAGACGGAAATCGCGCTCTTCGTGCGATATGACCGTACGCATCTCAGTCATATTGAATGCGAGCACCCCGCCGTTCCCATCGCGCAGGATAACCTTCACGACGATCGAACGGAAATCGTACGGACTCTCGTTTGAGAGGAGACCATACGCCTCGCTAAATCCCGAACCGGAAGAAATCTCGCTGTATCGACGCTGATAGATGTTGATGACGGGTTTTTCACGGTACCCGGAAAACCGTTCCCACTTGGAGACATCGAGTCTCACGCTCACTCCGACCGGTTCGCGCGTCACGTCGATATTCAATTCAAGGAGATATTTGTTTTCCTGCGGCAAGATGAAGCTTGTGCCGGTGCGAGTCGCGATTATCTGCCCGGCACTGTCTTTGAGTTCCAGCACGTACTCGAATACCGATGCGCCGATTTCATCGTTCGGATTGTGTACTTTTACGAGCACATCGTAACGCCCGTTGCCGCTTGGAACAAATGCCGTCTCAACGGCTTCCAAAGCCTCCCCGGTTATATGCTCTTCGCAAGCGAGCGCGCAGACTCCGCCGCAATCGATACCTTGTTCGTCTTGGTTTTTTTTGTTGTCAAAACAAGTTTCTGGCGACTTCAGAAACGCATAATATACTCCGACAGAAAGGAGCGTGAAAATGAGGATATAGACGCTAACGATAATAATCTGTCGTGTTTGTCGAAACGATGCGAGCATACGGATGTTTCTTTTATTATATACCATTCGCCGAACGCTGGAAAATAAAAAAACAGCCTTGCAGGCCGTTTCTGTTTGAAGGAGAATGTTCCCGGCACCGACCTACTCTTGCCGTGAGGCTACCATCGGCGCTGAAGCGCTTAACTGCCGAGTTCGGTATGGGATCGGGTGTTTCCACTTCGCCAGAGGCACCGGAAACATTCCCCTCCAAATATTCGTCTGTACAATGTATTGGTCCAAACACTCTTCACTGCTAACCGCTACGGAAAAAAAGAAAGTTGAATGGATCTATTAGTACTGCTTGGCTCAATCCCTCTCAGGACGTACACCTGCAGCCTATCAACCTCGTCATCTTCGAGGAAATCCTCCGCGGACGAATCCGCGGCGTTGCCTTATCTTGAGCTCGGCTTCCCGCTTAGATGCTTTCAGCGGTTATCCTGCCCGAACTTAGCTACCGAGCAGTGCTCCTGGCGGAACAGCTCGTACACCAGAGGTTCGTTCTCTCCGGTCCTCTCGTACTAGGAGAGAGTTCTCTCAAGCAACACACGCCTACAGCAGATAGGAAACCAACCTGTCTCACGACGGTTTGAACCCAGCTCGCGTACCGCTTTAATTGGCGAACAGCCAAACCCTTGGAACCTTCTCCAGCTCCAGGATGCGATGGGCCGACATCGAGGTGCCAAACCTTGCCGTCGATATGGACTCTTGGGCAAGATCAGCCTGTTATCCCCAGGGTAACTTTTATCTGATGATCTTCCACACTCCTACGAGTGATGGTCGGTTCACTAACTTC
>JBPOIA010000031.1:0-2194 GCA_052034975.1 Candidatus Moraniibacteriota bacterium | reverse complement strand
TCAATCCGGCCGATCAGGAATTTCCGATCGCGTTCAACGTGATGGAGAAAGTCGGTCCCGAATACCGTCATCTTGTGGCGTCGGGTTTGGTCGGTGTGTTCAAGAAAATTTGGGCGGATTCGTGGGGACCGCGACTTGAATACATCCTTCGTAACGCGATCCTGGCGCTTCTCGAATATCCGGGCTCGACGCTCCTCGGCGTGACGAGAATCCTGGTCGACAAATCCTATCGCGAACGGGTCGTGGAAAAAGTGACCGATCCGGTGGTGCGGAGCTTTTGGGTGGATGAATTCTCCAAATGGAACGACCGCGTGCTTCAGGAAGTCATCTCGCCGATCCAGAACAAGGTCGGGCAGTTTCTTTCGAGCGCGCTTATCCGTAACATCGTCGGCCAGACCGTGTCGTCGTTTGATGTGCGCGAAGTGATGGATGACCGGAAAATCCTCATAATGAATCTTTCCAAGGGGCGCATCGGCGAGGATAACAGCGCACTTTTGGGCGCGATGATGATTACCAAGATCCAGCTGGCGGCGATGGGGCGCGTCGATATTCCCGAAGAGACGCGGGCGGATTTTTATCTCTACGTCGATGAATTCCAAAATTTCGCGACGGAATCGTTCGCAAACATTCTTTCCGAAGCGCGTAAATATCACTTAAACCTCATTCTCGCCAATCAGTACGTGACGCAGATCGACGAGAAGGTGCGGGATGCGATTTTCGGCAATGCCGGAAGCATTATTTCGTTCCGGGTGGGTGCGATGGACGCGGAATTTTTGGAAAAAGAATTCGAACCGGTTTTTGTCGCCAACGATCTCGTGAATCTGCCGAAGTACAATATTTATCTCAAGCTGATGATCGACGGCATCGCGGGCGACGCGTTTTCTGCCACGACGCTTCCGCCGATCACGCTCGAAGACGCCGGTAATGAAGAAAAAGTCATCCGGATTTCCCGTGAGCGGTATGCGTCGGACAAATCCGAGGTGGAGGACAAGATCCGTCGTTGGAGCGGAATGCTTACGAACGAAGAGCGCCAGGCATTGGTAACGAAAAAGCCGTCAGTTCCAGCGCCTGTTGTAGCGATGGAAACGAAACCGAAACGCGAAAGGATACCGGTAAAAAAACCGTTGTCGCCGGAAAAGAGTCTTTCACAAAAAGCGGTCGATCTTGATCCGCAACCGATGAAACCAGCGGATGCGTTCTTCGAGCCGCCGATGGCCCCCAAGAAAGTGCCGTTCCTGAAACCGGAGCCGACAGAAGAGGAGTCGCCGGCAGTTTTGCCAAAAGCGAATATCTCTCGATCCGAGGCGATTGTACACGAATTGCCCGAGCAACCCATTTCGGAACCGGAAAAAGAACGGAAAACATACCCGGCGTTCTGTGCGACGTGCGGACTAGAAATACAGGTGCCGTTCGAGCCGGACGGTAAGCGGCCGACGTTCTGTAAGGACTGCTTGCGCGATTACCAGCGTGCGACCGCCAAGGCACGGACTGAACTGGAACAAAAGAAAAATATCGCGCCGTTGGTCCAAAAAACACGAGCGGTTTCCGGTGGAAAACCGGCGCGGAATGTGAAAGCCTATGTTCCGGAAGATACGCCACTCTCGCTCGCTCAAGCGCAGCATATCGGCCCGAAGAAATTCAAGATGATCCGAAAGCGGCCAGCGGTGAATCTGAATGAAGTGCGCGCGCTTATCGATGGAGCGAAAGAAGAGAGATGATTGCCGCAAACGCCGGCGTTTGCTACCATATATATCCGTGAACAATAATCGGAAAATCGTATGAGTTTTAAAAAATGGCACAAGCGGGCGTACGCATTCTGGGTCGTGATTTCCGTCCTGGTAATGATTTCGATGGTCGGATTCTTGCTGGCACCATTCTTCCTGTATTAGTATTTTTCGGCCGAACGCCGAAAATCCGGTATAATAGGGTATGACGAAACGGAAACTGTGGATCAGGTTTATCATCGTATTTACCGTACCGCTTCTTGTTTGGGTGTTTGTGGTCTCATCGCGCCAGCTTGATCGGAATCGTCGTATCGAGCAGGAAGTGGCCGCACTCGAACAGGAAGCGGAAAAGATTCGTCGCGAGAACGAGACATTGGGTGAAAAGATAGCGTATTTCTCTTCGCAGGATTTCCGCGAACAGGAAGCGAAGAAAAAACTCGGGCTCCAAAAGGAAGGGGAAATGGTCGTGG
>JBPOIA010000005.1:0-4397 GCA_052034975.1 Candidatus Moraniibacteriota bacterium | reverse complement strand
GTTTGCACCGGAATGACCACTTCGTCGGACGCTACCAGACCATTGATAGTCAGTAATCCCAAGCTGGGCGGGCTGTCGATCAGGATATAATCATAGTACGGGCGGACGTGTCGCAAAACGTGATGCAGGCGGAATTCCCGGCTTTCAAGATGCACCATCTCAATCTCCGCGCCAGCCAGATCCTGCGCCGCCGGAATGATGTGCAATCGTTCCGTTCCGGTACGAAGGATGATCTCCTGCGGCGGAAGCCCGAGAATCATCGCGTGATAGAGATTCTTTTCCAGAGCGCGCGAGTCGATGCCAAGACCAGACGATGCGTTTCCCTGCGGATCAAGATCGACGAGCAGCACTTTTTTCCCGGCTTCCGCCAGATAGGTCGCTACGTTGATCGTCGACGTGGTTTTTCCGACGCCGCCTTTTTGATTCACGAAACCGATGATTTTAGCCATATTCTTTTCCTATTATAGTCCATTGACAAGCGCGCATCAATTCCCTATCCTACTTCCGTATCAAAGTCGAAAAATATATGCCGGGATGGCGGAATTGGCAGACGCACGGGACTCAAAATCCCGCGGTGGCAACACCATAAGGGTTCGACCCCCTTTCCCGGCACCAAAAAACAGCGGTTCAATCGCTGTTTTCGTTTTTTAGAAAGACCTATTCATCTCGCTCGCTCATCCAGTGCTGATATGCTAGATACCCGACACTCAAGAAAAGCAGTGTCACCGAAACAGTAACCAGATTTTGCAGAAAATGTATACCCGTATGCTCGATGCCTAAAAGAGATTCTTCGTGCAGACCGTGAGCCTCCGCCTGACGAGCAATGACTAACGTCACTGCTCCTGTAAAAAAACTTTCCACGACACGTTTCATACGTTAGAACAAAAAAATTATTCGCTCTTTCCAGTGTACAAGGATTTCTGCGAAAGGGAAAATGTCCTTCGCAAAAGGCAGGCGATCGTAACCGGTCCGACGCCGCCCGGCACGGGCGAAACAAATGCCGCTACCGCCCCGACACTCGACTGATGGATATCACCGACAACTTTTCCATCGACATTCGAGATACCACCATCGATCACGATGGCATTTTCAGAAATCATATCACCTGTCACAGAATCCAAAACGCCACACGCGGTAACAATTACACGGGATGCTCTCGTTTCGATGGCAATTTCCTCTTTCGCTTTTGGACGCAACACATATTTTGCATCCAATCCTTCGCATTGGAGCGCCTGCACCACCGCTTTTCCAAGAAGTTCTGAATTGGCTATAACAAGCCCTTTTTCTCCGTTAAAAGATTGCTTTGTCGCACGCAGGACCTCGACAATCGCTCGTGGAAATACCGGACAGGACGAATGTTCTCCGAGCAAAAACTTCCGCACCGTTTCCGGATGAAAACCGTCCGCGTCCTTTTTCGGATCGATACGTTCGATAATCTCGTCTGTCGGCAATCCCGCGGGAAGCGGCAGCTGCACGATGATCCCATGAATATCTTTCCGATCGTTCAATTCATCGATGCGCCGGAAAATAAATTGGAACGGGGTATTCTCCGGCAGAAGTATCTTTTCAAAATGCATCCCGATACTCTGTGCAGCCCTCTCTTTCAGACCGACATAGAGATGCGACGGCGCATCGTCTCCGATCAAAAGAACGGCGAGTCCGGGAACGATTCCTGCTTCCTCGATACGCCGCTTCGTGTCCGCAAGAATTTTTTCCGCGATCGGTTTTCCGTACAAAAGTTCCATACGTGATCCGCTAGATGATCAGGAAGAGAAACGCGAGCGCCAAGATGATACGGTAAACGCCGAACGGGATGAACGTATGCGCCTTGATAAACCTGAGGAAAAATCTCACCGCCAATATTGCCACGATAAACGCCGCAAAGAATCCGGCCAAGAGCAAATGGACATCCTCCAGCGAAAACGTCTCCGCGTTTTTCGCGATATCAAGCACAGTGGCAGCAACCATCGTCGGCACAGCCAAAAGGAAAGAAAATTCCACGATCGCGGTCCGTTTGAGCCCGAGCCACAGTCCGCCGAGGATCGTCGCTCCCGCCCGAGACACGCCCGGAATAACCGCGAGGGCCTGAAACGCTCCGATGAAGAATGCTGTTTTATACGAAAGTGAAGAAAGATCATCCTCTCCCCCTTCTTTTCCACGGTGCATCCGTTCAAAAACGATCAGGAGTACGCCGCCCACCAGAAGCGACCATATCACCACCGTTTCAGAACCAAGCATTTCGCGAATCGAAGCATAGAACAGGAATCCGATCCCAATCGCCGGCAAGAGTGCTACCACGAGACGTTTCATCATTTCCCGATCGAGCAAAAGTTTCCGCCAGTACAGACACACGATAGCCAAAATCGCTCCGAGTTGGATGGAAACCTCGAACGTTTTCAGAAATTCCGTCTCCGGGAGTCCGAGAAGCTTCGCCGAAAGGATAAGATGCCCGGTCGAAGATACCGGAAGAAATTCGGTCAACCCCTCGACGATTCCCAAAAGAATCGCATCAAAAATACCCATACGACGTTAGAATAACATTCCGAATAATCCGGTGTCAGCCAGTGGTGCATGCTCCGTCTTTGCCGATTCGAGAAGCGCTTTGTTGCCGTGCAATTCCGCCAAATATTTCCAATCGCGGAATTCCGCATACTTTTCCAGCTGCTTTTCAAGCACTTCCACGGTCACGCGCACATCGCCCGCCCCCGTATGCGCTGTCGTGTGCTCCTTGCCACAGTAGAGCTTATACGCCGCCGACAAATTGCGTGGCGCAAACATATCACGCGGTGCGACTTTATGATACAAGATCTTCGCATCAAGTACGCGCCGAGAAAGAAAATCAAAGTTTTTCCCCACGCTTGCGAATTCCCCTTTCAGGAACGGCAGATCGAAACCGATGACATTGAATCCGCCGACATCAGCTCCTTCAAACGTATTCCACAGCTCGTAACACAGCGTCGCAAAACTCGGGCTCTCGACCACATCCTTGTCGTAAATACCGTTTATTCGGCTCGATTCCGGAGGAATCGGCCGGCCTGGATTGATGCGCTGGCAATACGAAACGATGTCTCCGGACGGAAGAATTTTTTCGTACGCGATCTCGACGATCTTGTCTTCACCAGCCGAAAGTCCGGTCGTTTCGAGATCAAAAATGATGAGCGGCCGGTCAAGTTTGAGATAGTCGGTAATGGATGAGCGCATAAGAAAATTTCTAATACCCAATTTCTAATTTCTAATAAAAATCCCAATGACTGAATTTTAGAAATTAGAGAATTAGAAATTGAACTGCTCAATTTATTGTAGATTACTTCGAACCGGTTGTCACTACTCAACCGTAACGCTCTTTGCCAAATTCCGCGGTTTGTCGATATCGTATCCGCGTTCCACTGCCACAAAATAGGCGAAAAGTTGGAGCGGGATCACCGCAAGAAGCGGCGAGAGCATCTCGAGTGTCTTCGGAAGAAAAAAGATGTCCGTCGCCTTCTTGCCAAGCGATGTGTCGCCTTCGGTCGCAAACGCAAGTACCTTGCCGCCCCGCGCGAGAATTTCTTCCATTCCACTCGCGTTTTTTTCGTAGACACTGTCGCGTAAAGCGACCATCACCGAAAGTACCGACGGATCGACGAGCGCGATCGGTCCGTGTTTCATCTCGCCGGTCGGGTATCCTTGCGCCGGTACATAGGCAATTTCCTTTATTTTGAGCGCTCCTTCGAGCGCATTAGGAAAATTGTATTTCCTCCCCAGGTACATATAATGCGTTTGTTTCGAGTATTTCTTGGCGAGTTTTCTGATGATCTTCGCCTGCGCGAGAACTTTTTCCATCTGTTTGGAAATCGTCGAAAGTTCCTTGGCGATCCGCTTGCCGGTCACGAGCGACATTCCCCGCTGCCGACCGAGATAGAGCGTGAGAAGCGACAGGATCGCCAGCTGCGACGTGAACGCCTTGGTCGACGCCACGGAAATCTCCGGTCCCGCGTGACAATACACGCCCGCATCCGTCTCGCGCGCGATGGTCGAACCGACGACATTTACGATACCCAACGTGAGCGCTCCTTTTTCTTTGGCTTCGCGTACCGCCGCGAGCGTATCCGCCGTTTCTCCCGACTGAGAAATAGCGATAACGACGGTTTTTTTATCCAGCAGCGGTTTTCGATAACGGAATTCCGACGCCATTTCCACTTCAGTCGGAATACCGGCATATTCTTCGAGCATATATTCCCCCACGAGGCCCGAATGATACGACGTGCCACAAGAAACGATAACGATCCGATTGATTCCACGCAAGCGTTTTTCCACTGCCCGCAATCCGCCGAGACGCGCTCGCCCTTCTTCGACGATGAGCCTCCCACGCAATGCGTCGGCAAAACTTTTCGGCTGTTCAAAAATTTCCTTGAGCA
>JBPOIA010000033.1:0-11124 GCA_052034975.1 Candidatus Moraniibacteriota bacterium | reverse complement strand
CGTAATGCTCGGGGCCTGGCTCATCGTCAACACCACGCTTCGTATCTTCACCGCCACTATCCCCGGACTCACGGTCTCTGCTACCGGTTTCACTTTCACCTGCGATATTTCGTCGAGTGCGCGGACGGGCGGATCCACCAGCGGACAACAGGGGACAGCCGGTACCGGGACAACGGGCCAGCAGTCAGGCGGCGCAGTGTGCGAGGATCCGAATACCGAGAAAGCGCGTCTTGCCGGTGGCGGTACGGCGTGCAACAACACCGGTAGCTGCCCGTCGTGCAATACGGTTTCGTTCGATGGAATCATCAATGCGTATGCGAGTGCGAACAATATTCCGGCCGGATTCATTCGAGGGCTGATCGCACGGGAATCGAGCTGTGTACCGACGAAAGAGAAACAAGAGACGAACGGCACCAAAAGCTGCGGGCTGATGCAGGTCAATACGGGCTCGTCGTCATATACGTGCGACCAATTGAAAGATCCGGAAACCGGTATCAAGGAAGGAACGCGCATTTTGGCAGCGGCGTTTTCCTCGGCGCGCGGCCTTTCTGGACAGTACGGAAGCACGGTGACAGTCGAAGAATTGGCGGCGGCGATCCATAACGCTGGTGCAGGCCAAAGTGCGGCAAGCGTCGATTGCACATCAGCTGGTGGTTGGCCGAGCATCCCGAAATGGGCCTGTCCCATCAATCCCGGGACGGCGCAGTTCAATGCGTGCGCTATCCGGAACTACGCCTGTAACGTGGGCGCGTGCAAGTAACAGAACCGATATGAGACATTTTTTCGAAATCCCAACGGCATATGCCGGATCCATCACGAACGCGACACCGCTCGCGGAAATCCTTACGCGCGTGCTGCAATTTCTGTTGTCAATCGCGGGAATGATTGCTATAATCGGATTAGTGATCGCCGGCATCTTGTATCTTACGGCGGCGGGTGATCTGCGGCAGATCGCGACAGCGAAACGAGCAGCCATTTTTTCAGTCATTGGTGTCGTAGTGGTGCTCGGTGCGTTCATACTGATATCGCAGATCGCCGAATTCTTCTCTTGAAATCGAGCAGAAAGGAACATAAACACAAAAACGTCCGCCATCAGGCGGCGACACGGAAAGGAGGTGAGAGAAATATGAAACAGATCAAACAGGCTCTTTATGCGGCGTTCGCAGTCGCTTTGGCGACCGCTCCGGCTCTCGCGAGTGCTCAGTGGTCCGCCGGGAGATCCAATGCTGGTGCTTCTGGGCTTCCGTCTGACAGCATTTACGGCATTATTAGCCGCACGATGAACTGGCTTCTGGCCATTTTGGGATTTATCGGCATCATCGGATTCGTGATCGCTGGTATTCTCTATCTCACCGCCGCCGGCGACGAGGATCAGATCGGCAAGGCCAAAAACGCTATGATGTATTCCATCATCGGAATCGTCGTCGCACTTATCGGCTTCGTGATCATCCGCGCCGTGGAAGGATGGCTCACATCCGGAAGCACGAATTTCTAGTCATATCGCGCGATATGCAAACCCGGGAATGTCACAGAGACGCCCGGGTTTTTCGTTCCTGGCGTTGTTTTTTTACTCCGGAAACGCTATGATGGAAGCACTGATCTTTTCTTTCATCAAAAATAAAAATATGCGGTACGCAGCGCTCATTCTTGGTTTGTCGATAGTTGTCTTTTTGTCGTCTCCCGTGTCGGCGCAGATCGATACGCAGGGCTCGGGTACCATCACGAGCACCGACTCATATTGTACGGGAAGAAGCGCTGGTGCATCCTGTGTCCGGCCGAGCGGTTCGGGCGATTGCCGTAATATGAGTGGCGTACTGACTTGTGTCTCGAACGTGAATGCGGGTACCGGTTCCGGGACAGGTACCGGTACGCAGGGGACCGGTGCGACTACCAGCAGCGATGCGTATTGTTCTGGAAAGAACGTTGGCGCGCCCTGTGTCCGGCCGAGCGGTTCGGGCGACTGTCGCGATATGAGCGGGGTACTCACCTGCGTTGCGAGCGTATACGGTTCCAGTGGCAGTTCGGGCACGGGGAGTAGCGCGTTCGGATCCTCGGGCTATTCTATGGTCAACTGCCCGAACGGCGTCATCCGCTCCGGCGTGTGCTTTCCGATGGTGACCGGGCTCTCCGATATGCCGCTCATACTTCTTATTATGCGCGTGATGAATTGGCTCCTGGCTATTTTCGGGATGATCGCCATCATCGCGTTCGTCATCTCCGGATTGCAGTATCTGCTTTCGGCCGGCGATGAAGACGCTGCCGAAACCGCCAAGCGCAATATGAAGTATTCCATCATCGGTGTCGTGGTCGGACTGTCGGGCTGGATCATCGTAAACGCGATCGACAATGCCTTGAACGGGTGGAGCTTTTGGTATTTTTAATTCATTTTCGTATGGCGCATACGCATATGGCAAGAGGAATGGTTTTGCTTTCATTCCTTATCGGAACAGCTTTTTTCTCTCATCAGGCTTTGGCCGCCATCGGTGATCCCTGTACCGGAACCGTGCCGACAACTGGCGCGTCCTCTTCTGGCGTATGCAGGAGCTTAGGTGACTGTTCCGGTGCCAATACCCTCGCTTCCGGAACGTGCGGGAGCGCAACACAGACCTGCTGCCGTACGAGTTCTTCGACGACGACCACGTGCGTAAGCCCGAATGCCTGCGTATCAGGAACCGCTTGTCCGTCCGGACAGTCGTCGGCTTCCGGAACATGCGCTACGGGAAGCGTTTGTTGTGCGCCGGCTGCGTCAGCGGGGACGTGTGCGAGCCCGGGCGTGTGTCGTTCAACCGGGTGCCAGACCGGAGAAACTTCAAGCGGCGCCTGCGCGGGCGGCGGAACGTGCTGCCAACCGGCGGGCGGGGGTGGCACAACGAACAATCAGTCCATAAATTTCTCCAACCCGTTGAATTTTTCCACGGTGGAGCAGGTGGTGGATAGTATCCTCGGGACGCTCCGTGGTATCATCGTCGTCCTCTCGCTCGTCTTCATCGTCATCGGTGCTGTGCTCTACATCACCTCGGCCGGCGACGAGGGCCGGATGAAGACAGCCAAGGGCGCCATCACGGCCGCGATGATCGGACTTGCCATCGGTATCGCCGCTCCGTCGTTTCTCAAAGAAATCGGCGAAGTGCTCGGCTGGCAGGGCGTCAATAGCACGCCGGCAAGTAGCGCGCTTACCTTGTCTCAGATTGCGACCAATGTGCTCAATTTCCTCTTGTCCATCGTCGGCATCTTGGCACTCATTATGCTTGTGGTGGGTGGTATTATGTATCTTACCGCTGCCGGCGACGAGGACCGGGCCGATACAGCCAAAAAGATCGTCAAATGGTCCATCATCGGGATCGCGGTGGCACTGGCGTCGCTTGTTATCGTCGGACAAATCGCCGACCTCTTCATATAGTCACCGTTACGGTGTTTGAAAATCGATAAAAGAAAAACGGCACCCAGGAAAATTTCCTTTCGGGTGCCGTTGCCGTCGGTGCGAGCGTTACTCGAACCGGATAGGAATGACTTGAGGAAGAATGCTTTTTTTCCGGAAGTCTTTGCTAAACGCGAACGTGATGTTCGCGCAACCATCGTTTCCGATGACGAATGACTCTTTCGGGAGCGTTCCGTTGACGCGGACGTAATCCGAAACTTCGTAATTCGACATCATCTCCTTATCCGATTTTTTGATAAGTACGAAGACCTTTTGTGGGATAGAGAACGTCCGTTCTCCCGGTCGGATACCGCAAAGCTGCTGCGGCTGAAGCGTTTCCACTTCAATCTCGACTGTTTTCCCGTAGCGGATATCCGTGACCATTTCCCGGAGTGATCCACTGCTCCCCGCCGCCATGCTGCCGATACTCGCCGGTTTTCCAGAGAAAGCTCCGTAGAGACCGATAGCGAGCGAGACGAGTACGAGGCTGAGGACATACTTCTTGTAGACCGTCCCCGATTCGTAGAGCCAGTTCCACAATCCGAGTGTCACAAGCGCACCGAGGAGGATCATCCCTGCGAAGGGATATATCTTGATCGGTACCAAGAATCGGGTGAGAAAGAACACCCCGCCGAACATTGCTCCGTGAAGAAGAAACTTCTTCCACTTTGCGAGAGCGGCTCCCATCCCGTCGATCACACGCTGCCGATCGGCATCTCGCCCGAGTGAGGCAGCTGCCCCGATGGTGGCCGCAGCGAGAACGTACGTCGGATGGAATCCGAAATACCCCACGACGATCACCCACAGAGGAATGAGAACGATGTTGAGACCGTTCATTCCCGCTACGTCGGCTACGAGGCTTACAGCCAAGATCGTGCCGGTGATCGCTACTGCGAGGAAGTACATCCTCCGGTAGAAATCCTCGACAGTGATCCGACCGTGAAGCAGATCCGCGACGATATCGCGGCGCAGAACGTTGAACATCTTGATCTCCTTTCAGCTTTCAGTGAGAAAATACATACCAGAATGACACGGCCGAGAACACGACCAGTATCACGAGAGCGGAAGAAAACACCGGCCGCTTCGTGAGATCGCGTTTGATCCAGGATTGCGCTTGCCGTTTCCGGAGAGCGTCTTCCTTGACCTCGACGTTCGCCCGGGCTTCCTTGAACGTTTTCGCGCCCAAATAGCCGAGCGTAATCGCACGCATCCGTTTCCGGAGCGTTTTGCCACCGCCGGTTTTCTCGAGGAATTCGCAGAGCTTCTCGTGAGCGTACCCAAGGTCTTCCAGCGGGCCCGAAAGCGTGCCGGAATTCCTGAGGAAGGTCACGGCCTCGTCGGGCGGCATATCGGCGAGAAGCGCGACGGTCATCGCACCGCGAACGTTTCCGGTCGCGGTCGTTTTTTCGATCGGCTCTTTCGTCTCGCCGTCCTTCTTCTCTTCGCTGCCTCGCCGCCGTTTCGCCAGCTCGGATTTTGCAGTTGCAGCATCCGTCTTCGAGTGCATCTCGATGACGACACTTTGCTCATCCTGTCCGATGATCTTGTACAACCGGCCTCTCTCAGCGTGGTTGAGCCGGGAGAAAACAGCGCTCAGATTCTTGAGACCGTCTTCTTTGATCCAGCCCTTCTGTTGAGCCAGGGCGACCGCGCTCCAGAAGAGCGCTTCGTCTTTTTCCCCGATACCCATCATACTGGCCTTGAGGCCGGCCTCCTGATGGCTTTCGCCGCCACCACGATGCCGTATGCCGAGTACGCTCATCCACCCCCCGACCTCCCCGACGATTTCGGAGATTTTCGAAAAGGTGGACCCGATTTTACCGGCGGACTTTAAGAGTTCGCTCATTGCTTTTCTCCTTTCAAAAGTGAGTTGTCAAGGTGCCTGGACGGATCGTTTTTGGGACAAATCCATCCTGTTGCGTCTTCAGGCACCGCCTAATTCTGCAACTATCTATTATAGCATAAAAACGCGAAAATTGCAAGTCTCGGAACCTCAAAAAAGAGTAAGAAAAAAATACCTAAAACAAGCCATTTTTTATCTTTTTTGTTCAAGAAGATTCAAGAAGATTCAAGAAGAACAGAGTGTTCGCTACATATTCATTTGAGGAGGTATATTTTATTGACAAGAAGAAAAAAAGACGCTAGTATATATATGTACAGTCTGATGGGGTATGAGAGTTCGCGAGACAGCGAGCTTTTCTCGTTTTTAGGGGGTATCTCGGAGATTTTTTAATACGGTAAGTAATAAATCCAGGCTTATGCCAAAGAAGAAAGTGGTGGTGGCGGATACCGAAGAGACCGGCGCCGGCGAGGGAAGCCTCTCAGGACGCTTGGGAGAATTCGGCAGCGCCGTGATGCAGATCGCCGATGAGAAGGGTATCTCGCGCGACCGTGTGCTCGAAGTGGTGGAGGCGGCACTTGCGGCGGCATACAAGAAGGATTACGGCAAGAAGGGTCAGGTGATCCGTGCCAAGTTCGACGAAGTAAAAAAGAGCGCGAGCTTCTTCCTCGTGAAGGAAGTGGTCGATGAAACGACCCGGGAATTTGTCGAGGAGGACGAGGAAAACGCCGAGGCCGACGCTTCGGCCCAGAAGCCCGAAGCGAGAGAAGCTGAGGATACGGATAGAGCGGAAGAAGACCGTCTGCCGCGTTATAATCCGGAGCGCGATATGTTGCTCGACGAGGCGAAGAAGCTCAAGAAGAGCCATAAAGTGGGCGATGTGATCGAACTGCCGCTTGAATCGCACGATGAGTTTGGCCGGGTGGCCGCGCAGACCGCCAAGCAGGTCATCATCCAGCGCATCCGCGAAGCCGAACGCCAGTCGATGTTCGAGGAATACAAGGAAAAGGAGGGCCAGGTCGTGAACGGTCAGGTGCAGCGCGTCGAAGGACGCAACGTGTTTGTCGATCTCGGCAAATCGATTGGTATCCTCTTTCCGTCCGAACAGATCGAGGGTGAGAATTACCGTGTCGGCCAGCATCTGAAAGTGTATCTCGTGCGTGTCGAGTCTGATACCAAGGGTCCGGGCCTCCTCTTGTCTCGTACGCATCCGGAAATGGTGAAACATCTCTTCTCGCTTGAGGTGCCGGAAATCTTTACCGGGACGGTGGAAATCAAGGCGATCGCCCGCGAAGCGGGATCACGTACCAAGATTGCCGTGTTCTCGGCCGAAGAAGGCGTCGATCCGATCGGGTCGTGCGTCGGACAGAAGGGGACGCGTGTCCAGGCGGTGATCGACGAGCTTGGTGGCGAGAAGATCGACATCATCCAGTGGAACGAGAATTCGGAGAAATTCATTTCGGCGGCGCTTTCACCGGCCAAAGTGTTGAAAGTGGAATTGTTTGACGAGGAAAAACGCACGCTTGTGACGGTGCCGCAAGACCAGCTCTCGCTTGCGATCGGAAAGCGCGGACAAAACGTCCGCTTGGCGGCAAAGCTCACCGGCTGGAAGATCGACGTGACGAGTGAAGGCGCTCCCGAGGAAGCGGTTGCTGAATCGGAAGAAGTCGTGGCCGCCGAAGAGACAGAAACAGTCTCTGAAAATACTCCCACTGAAGCCCAGGAGTAATGAAAAGATGAAATATCAAAAATGAAAATGACAAGGAAAAATGTAAAAATTACGGAAGTTCTCGTATTTTTCATTTTGATTTTTAAATTTTAATTTTACGAAGTATTATGAATCTCTGGCATGAAATTTCCGCGGGCGACGAGGTGCCGAATATCGTGAATGTCATTGTCGAGTGTCCCAAGGGTACGAAGAACAAGTACGAGATCGACAAGGAAACCGGTCTCATCAAGCTTGACCGGGCGATGAAGACGAGTCAGGACTATCCGTTCGACTACGGATTCGTGCCGCAGAGCCTGTGGGAAGACAACGATCCGCTTGATGTCGTACTGCTGACAACCAATCCGCTCGCGCCGGGTATCCTGGTGGAAGCGCGGCCGATCGGCATTATGAATATGACGGATTGCGGCGAGGGCGACGATAAGATCATCGCCGTGCCGAAGAGCGACCCGCGGTTCGACGAAATCACCGATCTCAATGATGTCAACAAGCACACGCTTAAGGAAATGAGGCATTTCTTCGAGACGTACAAGACGATTGACGGGAAGAAGGTCATCGTGAACGGCTTCAAGAAGAAATCTGCCGCCATCGCGGCCATTAAGAAGGGATTAAGAATGTACGTTGCCAAGTACGGAAAGAAGTAATGTTATGGATATATCAGTGAAAAAACTTCCGGCGTCTTTGATGGAGGTATCCGTATCGTTGCCGTTCGATGAATGGAAGGGAGAATTGGAGCATGCAGCGGAGCACCTGGCGAAAGAGACGAAGATCCCGGGATTTCGTCCGGGTAAGGCGCCGCGCGATGTGATTGAGAAACGTTTCGGTCGAGGAGTACTCGTTGCCGAAGCGGCCGAGCACGCCGTATCGCGTTCGTATGCCGCGGCATTGCAGAAGGAAAATATCAACGCTCTCGGCCATCCGGAAATCAAGCTCGGGGCGCTTGCGGAAGGCAAGCCGCTTACCTATACCGCCGTGACGGCCGTGATGCCGGAAGTGTCTTTGAAGAATTGGAAATCGGCCGTGAAGAAAGCGAATGCCCGATTTGTCGGCACAGACAATGTTATCGCAGAAACGGATGTCGAGGCGGAGCTTGAGCGGCTGGCGTCGATGCGCGCGAAATTAGTGACGGTCGCACGTGAGGCAAAGACAGGTGACAGTGTTTTGATTGATTTTACCGTGACACAGGACGGTACAATGATCGAGGGCGGAAAGAGCGAGAATCATCCGCTTGTGCTCGGGAAGGGCGTTTTCATCCCTGGTTTTGAGGAACAAATCGTCGGAATGAAAGAAGGGGACGAAAAAACGTTCACGCTTATGTTTCCGAACGAGTATCACGCGAAACATTTGGCTGGGAAGCCGGCAGAATTTCGGGTGAAGGTACGGGTCGTGCAGGAGCGCGAGCTTCCCGCGATCGACGATGCGTTCGCAAAAAGCCTGGGACATTTCGAATCGCTTGAGAAAGTGAAAGAAAATATCCGAGAAGGTCTCGCGGAGGAGAAGAAGATGAAACGTCGCGAAGAGTCGCGTTCGGCGATTCTTGACGCGCTTTCGGAGTGTGCGACGATCGAATTTCCGGCCGTGCTCGTTAATGAAGAGTTGTCGCGGATGATCCGTGAGTTCGAGGCGCAAATCGCGCGGATGGGGACGAATCTTGCCGAATACCTAGCGCAGACGAAAAAGACCGAAGAAGAGCTTCGCAAAGAGTGGGAACCACAGGCGAAGAAGCGGCTCACGGCACATCTTGCGCTCGAAACTTTGGCCGAGGAACAGTCGATCGATGTCGACCAAGCCGAAATCGAGGCCGAGATGAACAAAGCTCTTCAATACTACAAGAACGTGAAAGATGCTGAGCAGCATCTCGATATGGAGCGCCTCTACACTGCCGTACGCGGGCAGCTTCGGAACGAGAAGACATTCGATTTTCTAGAGAAAATCTAAATTTAACATTTTCATATGAAGAACCAGTATCTCGTGCCGATGGTGGTGGAGAAGAGTGGTTTCGGCGAGCGCGCGTACGATATCTATTCGCGACTCCTGAAAGACCGAATCATTTTTATCGGGTCGCCGATCGACGACGCGGTGGCGAACACGGTCATCGCCCAGCTCCTCTTCCTCGAATCGCAGAACCAGAAGGATGATATCAAGATGTACATCAATTCTCCCGGTGGATCGGTGACGGCGGCGCTTGCGATCTACGACACGATGCAGTACGTGAAGGCGGATGTCCAGACGATTTGTATCGGAATGGCAGCTTCGGCGGCCGCACTCCTCCTGTCGGCTGGCGAAAAAGGGAAGCGGATGATCCTTCCGAACGGCGAGGTGATGATTCATCAAGTGCTTGGCGGGGCGCAGGGGCAGGCGACGGATATCGATATCCACGCGCGCCATATCCTGAAAACGCGTGACCGGCTGAATAAGATTCTCGCGAGTCATACCGGACAGAAGCTCGCGAAGATCGAGAAGGATACGGAACGCGACTACTTTTTGTCCGCCGAGGAATCCTTGAAATACGGCATCGTCGACAAGGTGATCCGATGATATTGAAAAAAAAACGGGAGAGAATCCCGTTTTTTGCTGTTTGGGAAATCAGGAGAAAAGTGTGTTATAATAAAGGCACTCGAATTCTTGAAAAATTATGAACGGAGATCAGGGAGAGGGATCTGTTCAAAAAAAGAAAAGATGTTTCTTTGACGACAGCGGATCGAGCGGGTTTTTTCTCTCGCTCGGTTTTTTCTTGTTGAGCTGGCCGTTCCTTTCGGACGTTTCCGTGCGGTCACTCGCGTTTCCGTTCTGGTATTATTTTTCGGTATGGACGGGAATAACGATTCTGATAGCCGTGAACGCTTTCTTGTCGTGCGGACAAGAGGATAGTTTTGGGGATGATTCAAACGTATGATGAGCACCGTAACCGTCGCTTTGATCGTGGCGGCGTACTTCCTCTTCTTGTTCGGCGTAGCGTTCTTGGTCGAGCGGTTTTTCGCCCGCGGCAAGGATCTGACCGACAATGCCGTCGTCTATACGCTCGCGTTAGCCGTATACTGTACGACGTGGACGTATTATGGAAACGTCGGGCTGGCGGTATCGAACAGCTATCTTTTTCTCGGCGTCTATCTCGGACCGACGATCTTCTTCATTTTTTGGGCGACGCTGCTTCGGAAGATTATCCGGATAAGAAAGGCCTATAACATCACGGGTCTAGCCGACTTTCTGTCTCTCCGGTACGATAAGTCTTCGCTTGTCGCGGCCATCGTCACGATCATTGCGGTCATCGGCATCGTGCCGTACCTCGCGCTTCAGCTGAAAGCTATCTTTTCCACGTTTGCGCTCATCACGGTCGGGGATATCGCCGGACAAGTGAGCGGCGGACTGGAATTGATGCTGCTTTTCGCTATCATCATATTCACGATCGTTTTCGGTTTTCGCACTCTGAATCAGTCCGAGCGTCATCCGGGTGTCGTGATCGCCGTCGTCGTGCAGTCGGTGGTGAAGCTGATCGCGTTTCTCGTGCTCGGGATATTTGTCACGTATTTCCTTTTCGACGGATTTGGGGACATCTTCAACCGAATCAGCCAAAACGAGTTCCTCCTCTCGAAGCAACGATCGAACATTCCGTCGTACTCGCTCTTCCTCTCGCATATCCTGCTATCGATGTCGGCGATTCTTTTTCTGCCGCGCCAATTCCATATCGCGGTGGTGGAGAATTCCAACGAAAAGCATATCCGCACCGCCTCGTGGCTTCTGCCGGCGTATTTCATCCTCATCCTTCTCTTCGTGTTTCCTGTGGCGATGAGCGGAATCCTGAAAGGGTATGACGTCGCTTTGGCTGATAATTTTATGTCACTTCTCGCTCTTCGGGAAGGAAATGGTTTTTTGGCAATCCTCGTGTTTCTCGGAGGATTATCGGCCGGAATGAGTATGATCATTGTGGAGAGTATCGCTCTCACTACGATGGCGGCCAACCACCTCGCGTTGCCGATCATCGGAAAATTTCGGATGCTTGATTTTCTCAAGCAGCGCCTTTTGGTCATCCGCTGGATATTGATCGCGGCGATTCTGTTCGCGGCGTACGCTTTCGAGAAAGCGATCGGATCGTCGTATCTTCTCGTGAAGATCGGAATGATCTCCTTCGCGGCGGTGTTC
>JBPOIA010000003.1:0-121978 GCA_052034975.1 Candidatus Moraniibacteriota bacterium | reverse complement strand
AAGGAATCCATGGTAAGCAAATGCCGACGGAACTCCTTGTAGTGGACCACAGGTCCTGCAAGTGGCGGCCACGATTCCCCTTCTGAGATCCTGACTCCCACACACGCTTGCTGAATAATGCCAAAGCTCCACATCATCTCTTCCCACAAGAGAAGAGCCTGATCCAGGCGCTCAATCTTCAAAAGCTGATTATTTGTCACGTTCTTTCCCCTCTTTCAAATGTTAATGAACTATAAAAAATAGCCAAAAATAGGCTATTTGTCAATACTAAAAACACAAAATCCGCCTTTGACAGCGGATTTTGTGACCTACATCAAGACCAAAAAAAATTCCTTTAATTTAAGGTCGAGTTGTGTAAGATGATGGCCTAAGAGCAAGGCTCGTTTACCTGCAAGCAGGGCGAGCTTATGCCAATAAATCAAAATCTTTTGCGGTTAGTCCTGATTGTTGTTAGTACACGTACGAAGATCATTCTGATGCTTGTCACTACATCTCTATTTGCCGAAGCGCCTAAAGATATCGAATATGTGACATGCGACCTTCTGGTTGTGATTCTGATCATAGATCAAAATTGTACACCGATACTCCCTAGAAAGGAGGTGATTCATCCACAGCTTCCGCTACGGATGCCTTGTTACGACTTCACCCTTATTACCAACCCTACCGTCGTCCCCGATTTGACACAGGGCCTTCTGGTATTGCCGGCTCTCTTGGTGTGACGGGCGGTGAGTACAAGATCCGAGAACGCATTCACCGTTGCGTGGCTGATCAACGATTACTAGTGATTCCAGCTTCATGCAGGCGAGTTGCAGCCTGCAATCCGAACTGAGACCGGGTTTTTGGGATTGGCTCCCCATCGCTGGTTGGCGACCCTTTATTACCGGCCATTGTAGCACGTGTGTCGCCCAAGGTGTCAAAGGGCCATGCTGATCTGACGTCATCCCCGCCTTCCTCCCTCTCACTTATTCACAATACGTATTGTATTGTGCGCAAATGAGAGGGCAGTCTAAAGTGACATATATAACACTTTACAGGGGTTGCGCTCGTTTCCCGACTGAACGGAACATCTTACGACACGAGCTGACGACGACCATGCAGCACCTGGTCTAGCACCCTCGAAGGACATCCCATTTCTGGGCTCTGCAGCTAGATTTCAAACCTTGGTGAGGTTCCTCGCTTATCGTCGAATTAAACCACATGCTCCACCACTTGTGCGGATCCCCGTCTATTCCTTTGAGTTTTAAGCTTGCGCTCGTACTTCCCAGGCGGCATACTTAACGCGTTAGCTGCGGCACAGAAAGGGTCGATTCTCCCTGCACCTAGTATGCATCGTTTAGGGCGTGGACTACTAGGGTATCTAATCCTATTCGCTCCCCACGCTTTCGTAGCTCAGTGTCAGATATGTGCCAATCAGTTGCCTTCGCCTTGGGTGTTCTTGATGATATCAACGCATTTCACTACTACACCATCAATTCCACTGATCTCTCACATCCTCGAGATATGCCGTTTCGAATGCCTTTCCGGGGTTAAGCCCCGGTCTTTGACATCCGACTAACATACCCACCTACCTACGCTTTACGCCCAATAAATCCGGATAACGCTTGAGGTCTCTGTATTACCGCTACTGCTGGCACAGAGTTAGTAACCTCTTATTCCTCAGGTACAGTCACCGTAGTTCTTCCCTGAGAAAAGCGGTTTACAATCCGAAGACCTTCATCCCGCACGCGGCGTCGCTCGTTCAGGCTTTCGCCCATTGACGAATATTCTCGACTGCAGCCACCCGTAGGTGTTTGGACAGTGTCTCAGTTCCAATGTTGGGGGCCATACTCTCATACCCCCTACCCGTCAGAGCCTTGGTGAGCCATTACCTCACCAACAAGCTGATAGGACACAGGCTCCTCCTGAAGCGATAAATCTTTATTCCGTAGAACATATCGCGTATTATTCCGAATTTCTCCGGATTATCCGCGACTTCAGGGAAGATTCCTATGTATTCCGAACCCGTTTGCCGTGGGTCTAAACCCACTCGACTTGCATGCCTTATCCACGCCGCCAGCGTTCATCCTGAGCCAGGATCAAACTCTCAATAAAGATATGTGAACCATCCGATTGCTCGGATTTCCGGCGGTATATCTCACCCGCAGAAATTTTCAGGTTCAAAACAATAGACTTAGAGTTTCCGTTTTCCATTTCGCTTTCTTTCGAAAACAGAATGGAAGGACTAACCACAAAAAATTGTGATCATTTTATAGCTCATTTGTTAAGGTGCTTGCCTCGTTGCCCGTAAGCGACGCGGCCTCACCCTGTTTTTTATCACGGCCGTTACCAAACGACGCGACGAGAGAAAAACAAAGAGAAACAAAAGCAATCCGTTTTCTTTCAGATTGCCTACCTAGTATAGCAGTTCCAAAAAGCCTGTCAACCCCGGGTCTCCTGGCGTCTCACAGGGGCATTTCGGGGATTATTTCAGCCTATTATTGATGAAAAGAAGCGAAAAAAGCGGTACAGCCATCCAGAAGATCAGAGCACCCGGAGACGCAAAATATCCATACGCCGTCACGGAAATGAATTCGAGTGCCACCGACTTTGGAAGAAACGAAAGGAGAACGCTTAATACCATCCCGGTCACAAGGATACTCATCACGAAAAGCCGCCAAAAAAAGTCCGTCCCGGCGCTTGAAATATGGAGGTCGAACAGTCGTTCGTCGATAGTGGTCAAAACGACGAGAAGTATGATGAAAACAATGGCTTTCCCGTACACGGAAAAATCAAGCAAGGCTTCCGGCAGAACGCCAATGAACGCAAGCGAAATATAGACGTTAATGAGAATATTGACTAGCTTCCACCGACCAAACACGAATCCGAAGGCGAGACTCAGACCGACAAAGAGGAAAAAGAGTGAGAGATCGCCGGCGATGGTTTTCGGAAGGGAAAGATCCGAGAAAAATCCTGCCAATTGGGACATATCATCGTCTTTGTTACAACGGTGTCAGTGTACATCGCTCTGGCTGGCTTGTCAAAAATTTTTTCTTAAAAAATGCCTTGAAAAAGGCTTTTTTCTAGACATAATGCTCGTTTCAGGATACAATAGCACTGACATTTTCCAAGTCTTTCCACGGACATCTATGATCCACCGCTACCGGCGTCTTCTTTTTTGGACTTTCGTTCTAGTATTTCTCGTCACAACCAGCGTCATTCTGTTCCATACGTTCGGATACCGGTTCAGCTTTGAACGTGGCATTTTCATCTATACCGGATCCATCAGCATCAAATCAACTCCCGAAACCGTCGACATTCGCATCGACGGAGAGCTCATCCCGCAGAAAAGCCTCGGGATCCTCAACAAGTCCATCCATATCGCCGGTCTCGCTCCTGGCGAGCATTTCATCGAGGTTTCGGCGCTGAATCATCTTCCCTGGACAAAAAAAGTCGTCGTACAAAGCGGGCGATCGACGGAATTTTGGAACGTCTTTTTGCCGAAGATCGACTCCGCACCGCAAACGGTCCCCCATACCGACCATACCGTCAAACTGTTCCGCGCACTGGAAGACGGATTATTCGCTGTTGTCAAAAATATCGGTGACGAATACATCATCGATACGCTCGACACTAGAACAGGAGAAAACGGGCGGGTTTTAGCGACAACTGAAATGCGTTTCGATCCGGAAAACACTGAAAATATCGAGTGGGCACCGGAAAGTCATAAGCTCATAATTCCCTTGTTCCAAAAAAGCGGTGGGGCTCGCGTATATTCCGTCGTCGATCGAGAGACTGGAACCGTCTCCGATCTCAATACCTTGACGGCTCTCGGTGAACCGCTCCGCGCACCACGCTGGGATCCGACCGCGCGCAATTTTCTCTTTTTCCTGAATGGTACGATTCTCTACCGCATCGATACCGGAACACCGGAAGCCGTTCCTGTTGTTATCCGCGAAAACGTTGCCGCGTATGACATTTCCGGCCAAAACATCGTCTATTTTTCCAGCGACAACGGTGTTATCTATCGCCTGCCGATCGCGAAAGCTTCCGAGGCACCCACACAAATCACCCCGATGCCTCTCCCGGTCTCCACAAACGCGGAATACTCACTCGTCATCTATGACGAGGACCGTCTGACACTTTTGGAGCGCTCGGCGGGAAAACTGACCATCTTTAATCGGAAAATCCGGGAAAATCCGTTTCGGGAAATCGGCCAAAACATCCGCGGGGTCCAATTCTCCGACGACGGGAAGAAGCTTCTCTTCTTCACCGAAAACGAAATCTTCACCTATTTCTGCAATGACTGGGACGTGCAACCGGTACGCGAATTCGATACGATGATCCAGCTGGCACGATTTTCATCACCGGTAAAGAATGTCCAATGGACGGAGGATTACGAGCACATTCTCTTCTCCCTGAACGGCACCGTAAAAATCGCCGAGCTCGATAATCGCGACCGCCGTAACATCGCCGATATCATTTCGTATCCGACGAACCTGCTCCAGATTCTCGCTCGTTTCGAAGAGAATCAAATCTATTTTGTCCATTCCGACATTTCGGAAAAAGATAACGTCGAAACCATTATCTTCCCGGAACCACCCGCTCTCTTCGGATTGCGATAGACAAATCATCCAGCCAAAACAAAAAACCCGGCCAGTGGCCGGGTTTTGGATTCTTGAAAAACGTTTTACCGTTTCGCCCACTGTGGAGAGCGGCGGGCTTTTTTGAGGCCCGGCTTTTTTCGTTCGACGGCACGGGCATCACGGGTCAGAAAACCTTTAGCTTTCAGGGTCGGACGCAATGCTTCATCGTGTACGAGAAGTGCACGAGCCACACCAAGTTTTACCGCATCGGCTTGTCCGTTTTGGCCACCGCCACGCACAAGCACGGATACGAAGAACGCATTTTCGAGACCACACGACACGAGCGGCGAGAGCGCCGTCGTCCGAAGGGCTGTCGTTCCGAAATATTCCTGGAGCGGACGATTGTTCACTACGGCTTCTTTCGGCTTATCGGAAACGAAAAGACGCACTTGCGCAATGGCCGTTTTGCGACGACCGACCGCGTAGACGTATCGCTCCTCTTTAACGGCTTTTTTCTTCGGAGCGGTTTTCACCGCCTTTGCCGCCGTGGATTTTTCCTTGGTTGCCTTTGTTGCCATAAGTTATTCGTGGGTCACATGGATAGTGTGCTTCTGCTCGGCATTCTTGTATACAAGCAGCCGATTCGTCATCCGATCGCGCAATTTATTCTTTGGCAACATACCATACACCGCCTGCGTGATCAGTTTGCGGGAATCCCGCTTCAATTGCTCTTTGAACGAGACGGCCGCGATACCACCGGGATATCCGCTGAAACGATGATAAATCTTGTCTTCACGCTTGTTTCCGCTCACCTCGATGCCGTTCGAATTGATAACAACAACAAAATCTCCTCCGTCTTGGTGCGGCGCATAGGACACCTTGTCCTTACCGATCAGAACTTTGGCAATATCGGTCGCCAATCGTCCCAAAATCTTCCCTTGAGCATCAAAGAGATGGTACTTTCTGTCGATCATTGGTTGTTTCTTCTTCTGTGCCATAGCAATTGTCTTAGACGAACTCGATAACAGCCATCTTCGCTCCATCACTCTTCCTCGCATCAAGCTTCACGACGCGGGTATATCCGCTTTGGCGAGTATCGAATTTCGCTCCGAAATCGCCGACGAGCTTCTTGACTGCGACCGCCGGAATATCCTTCTGAAGTCCACGAATCATCGCGACACGACGCTTCTCATCGTTTCTTGCTATTTTCGCCTTCTTGATGATCTGGTCGATAAAGAGCTTAACCTCTTTCGCTTTGGCTTCGGTCGTTGTGATGCGCTCGTGAAGAACAAGGCTCCCGAGAAGGGTCTTGATGAGTGCTCTACGCTGATTGCGCCCTCGAGAGAGAACGCGTCCTGTATGCCTGTGTTTCATAGCCTATACCTGCCGCTCGATAGATGCTTATTATGCTTCCGTTTCCGCTGATTTCTTCTTCCGCGGCTTCTTCTCTTTCGTTTCTTCGGTCACTTCACTTGTTTCAACCGATACTACCTCCGCCTCTTCCTTTTCCGTTCCAGCAAGAGAAGAGAACTGGCCGATAAGGATCTGCACTCCCTTTTCGAACGCCTCGACCGGCGACACGCTGCCATCAGTCACGATTTCGAGCGTAATCTTGTCGTAATCGGTCCGCTTGCCGACGCGCATATTTTCGATCTCATAATTGACGCGCTTCACCGGCGTATAAATGGCATCGATGGCGATAACACCGATTTCGCGCTCTTCGCGCTCTCGCTGTTCGGCCGGCACATAGCCCAGGCCCTTGTCGATCTCGATCTCGATCTCCAATTCGGTCTTCTTGTCGGTCACGTTCGCAATAACCTGGTTTGGAGTGACGATTTCCACATTCGACGGTGTCTTGATTTGACCAGCCGTCACCGGACCCTCACCCTTGCTTTTCAATGTCACCTTGATCGGCTCATCACCGTGCAATTTGAAGCGGACCTGCTTTAAATTCAGAATAATCTGAACAACGTCTTCCATAACACCCGGAAGAGTCGAAAATTCATGCGAAACACCTTTGATCTTGATCGACTTGGCTGCGGCGCCCTCGAGAGAAGACAGGAGTACACGCCGGAGCGCGTTGCCGAGCGTCGTACCATACCCAGGAAAGCATCCGAGGACCTCGAACTTCCCGTGGTTCTCGCCGAGAGATGTATACTGCGGCTTCTGCGGAGAAGTGATTGTCTGCATACCGTTTGTGTGGTTTCGGACGAACGATTGGACCCCTGGATCGATAATCGGACGCCGGAAACGAAATAAGGTATTAATGGGTTACGATTGATTATTTGGAATAATACTCGACGACCATCTGCACATCGACATTCACTCCGACATCGTCGCGTGTCGGAAGCGCCACGACCTTGCCCTCGAGTTTTTCCGCATCGAGCTCGAGCCAGTGTGGAACATCCTTTTTATTTCTCAGAATCTCTCCTTGTGTCTTGAAATATCCCTTGTCTTTCTTGTTCGGCTTCAAAGTGATCACGTCACCAATCTTTACGGCGGATGATGGGATGTTCAGTCGCGTGCCATTCACTGCAAACATCTTGTGGCTTACTAACTGACGGGCCTGCGTGCGAGAAGCGGCAAATCCCAAACGGTACACGACATTATCGAGCCTGCGTTCGAGACGCGAAAGAAGCTGATTGCCAGTGATACCCTTTTCTTTGAGCGCTTCCTCGAAATGATGGCGGAACTGGCGCTCCATCACGCCATAGAGACGTTTGATCTTCTGTTTCATCGCCAGCTGACGACCGAATTCGCTGCCACCGCGCTTCGGCGTATGCCCATGAATGCCCGGAAGATACGGACGGCGAACCATCGCGCATTTCGGCGACAAACAACGATCGCCCTTCAGAAAGAGCTTTTCGCCAGCACGCCGGCAGAGTTTACATTTGGAATCGAGATTCTTAGCCATAGGTATCACTACTATTAGATGCGGCGCGGACGGCGCGGACGGCAACCGTTGTGCGGAAGAGGGGTAATATCCTTGATCGCAACAAGATTGAAGCCGTTATTCGCCAAAGCGCGAATGGAAGCTTCACGACCACTCCCGACGCCCTTGACGAACACTTCAAGCTCCTGGACGCCGTATTTCTTCACCTTTTCAGAAAGATCAGTTACGACCTGTGTCGCTGCATACGGGGTCGATTTCTTCGCACCTTTGAAACCCAGGTGTCCCGAGCTTGACCAACCCAACACGGCACCGGAAAGATCGGAAATCGTGATAATCGTATTGTTGTACGTGCACTGGATATTTGCACGGCCCTTCAATATCTGACGTTTCGAAGATTTCTTGCGCTTTTTTGCTGATTCTTCGATCGGTGCTTCCGACGGAGCCGTCGGCGTCTCAGTTGTCTGTACTGTCTCTTCCATAGAGAGTGATTCTCAGTTTCCGGTTATTTTAGGTCTTTTCCGATGCCTTCTTGCGACCGCTACCCATCGTCTTACGGACATTGCCACGCACCGTACGAGTGTTCGTTTTGGTCCGCTGCCCACGTACCGGCAGACCTTTCTGGTGTCGAGTACCGCGGTAACAGTTGATTTCTTTCAAACGCTTGATATTCTGTTTCACGACGTGCCGGAGCTCGCCTTCGACGCGACATTTCTTCTCAATCATATCGCGCAGACGATTCGCTTCATCGGCGGAAAGGTCTTTCGTCCGGGTTTCGGCATCGATCTTGAGCTCTTTCAGGATTCTCTGACTCGTCGACAATCCGATGCCGTACACGTACGTCAAAGCGATTTCGATTCTCTTGTTGTCTGGAATGTTGATTCCGGCGATACGTACCATACTTTATAAATTCACAACTTCCAACGGGACTTCTCTGATATTTGTCGTCCGTTGCGAATTGTTGGTTGCTGGTTAGCTATCCTTGACGCTGCTTATGCTTCGGAGTCGTGCAAATAACAAAGAGCACGCCTTTGCGTTTCACGATTTTGCAATGGACACAGATTTTCTTGACTGAAGCTCTCACTTTCATACCGATAGGATCTCACGAAAAAAAACTTATTTGTTGCGAAGGACGATGCGGCCCTTAGAAAGATCATACGGGCTCATTTCGAGCGTCACGCGATCCCCCGGCAAAAGACGGATATAATGCACCCGCATCCGACCGGAAATATGGGCAAGTACCTCGTGGCCGTTATCGAGACGGACACGGAACGTGGTGCTTGGCAAAGCCTCGATGACTTCGCCTTCAACCCGTATCATTTCCTTGTTATTGGCCATATGGTGCACCGGTACTCGACAGTGATCAGGAGAAATAATGCCGAAACAACGAAAAAACAGAGAAGTTTCCGTCGTAAGCAATCAATCCTCGTTCCTGAAATACAGCTGTTGATTACCCTCTCTTCTTTGCGTCCTCTGCAATTTTTCAAAAGGTACTCCGTATTGTAGAGGAGGACGCGTTTTTTGTCAAATCCCGAATAAACCGAAAAAGAACTACTTTCCGTACCGTCGTTCCCGAGAGGAATATTCGGCTATGGCCGAGCGGAAATCGGTCTCATCAAAGTCCGGAAAAAGCTTCTCTGAAAAGAAGAGTTGTGCATTGGCGATGTCCCACATCATAAATCCAGCCGAGAGGTGCGGTTCGCCGCCGGTCCGGATAAGAAGGTCGACCGGCGGTAAATCCCGAGTCATCAGGTTTCGCTTGATCAGAACATCGGTTACTGGCTCACCTTGTCCGAGAGAAGCGGCTATCTTTCCTATTGCAAGACGCATCTCGTCATCACCGCTGTATGCGAGGAAAAAATTCAAGAAATATCCGTCGTATTCCTTTGTCGCCTCAATACAATCGGAGAGGATTTTCTTCAGTTCAGATGGAAACTGCTCTTCCCAATGCCCGATACAGCGGATTTTCACCCGATCCTTATGGATATCTTCGCTTTCAAGCAGGCGCTTGAAATAACGCCCATAGATATCGAGGAGCGCCCGGCTTTCTTCGATTGGACGCTTTTTGAGATTCTCAAGCGACGATCCCCACAGTGAAAGCTCGCGGATACCGGCGCGGCGCGCTTCACGGATGAGTTTCTCGGTATTCTCGGCGCCGGCTTCGTGCCCTTTCCAGGATTCCCATCCGCGTTCCGTCGCAAAACGACGGTTCCCGTCCGGAATGATTACGACGTGCCGGGGTAAATGTTCCTGATTGATGCTTTTCTCGTCCATATTTCTTTAAAAAATCAGTATTCGCGTGCGATCATATATTCCGCTATGGAATGGAGAAAATTGTACGCACAAGGCTCGAACATTTCCTTCGTGTCTTCGAGCGCAAGACGTCCTTTTTCCACATATTCCGCCGCTAGCTGCTTTGCACCATCGAGCGCACCGGATGCCCGTATGACGGAGCGGAATTCCTCCGTATCAGCTTCGGAAAGTTCTTCGCCCATCGCAAGCAACTCCTGTATCCGCTTCCGTTGCTTTGGTGTCCCATCACGAAGAACGCGCGACACCAAAAGCGTTATCTTGCCTTCCTTGATATCCGATCCAACCGGTTTGCCGAGACGCTTCTCCGTACCAAATACTCCTAAAATATCATCCTGTATCTGAAACGCGATGCCTAACGGTACCGCATAACGTGAAATCGCGTCAAGGAGTTCCTGCGGCGCGCCGGCAAGTACCGCACCCAAATGAAGCGGCCCCTCGATAGTGTATTTGGCTGTCTTATTGGTATACATCCGGATAATTTCTTCTTCGGTCGCTTCACGTTTGTACTCCATATACACGTCCCGTGCCTGACCGATTACGGTAAAAGAAACGATGTGTTGCAGTTTGGAAAGCGCTTCAAAGACCCGCTCGTGCGGAAAGCCGGAACGGAAAATAATATCGTTTCCGAAAGCGCAGAGCATATCGCCCATAATAAGAGCGATGGATGCGCCGAAATGTTCTGTATCCGTATTCGGAAAAAAGCGTTTGCCGAAATCCGCGTACCGACGATGAAGTGTCGGTACGCCGTGGCGCAGCTCGTCGCGATCAATGATATCGTCGTGTACCAAAAGAAACGCGTGAATGAGCTCGACCGCCACCGATGTTTCGAGAATTTTTTCTTCTTCCGTCCCGCCGGCACCGATATAGCCGTAGTACATAAGCGCCGCCCGTAGGCGCTTGCCGCCGGAAAGTACGATCTCGCGCGTATGCCGAAGCGCCTCCGCTACCAGATCATCTTCTTTTTCGGAATGCTTGAGTACCGTATCAAAATACGCGCTGATCTTGGGATCCAAGCGCGCTTTGAACGCTTTCAGTTCTTCTTCGACGGAGAGGGATGTCATTCCGTAATCCGAGAAAATTACAGGTAGGAGTATAACAGGGAATAACGCCAAAAACAAGCCAAAAAATCAGAATTGAAGATACTCCTCATATTTCCGATACAGCTCGTACGTCGCTTTGAGGTCGCGGGAGTTGTAACGCGCAATATCGGCACTTCGACCCTTGTCAAAAAGCATCTTCACATCGTCGCCATCGACACCCTGTGCTTTCGGACTCTCAATGCCGAACGCCCGGCACCAAAGGTGGAGACTTCCCTTCTTTCGCATCGCCCCGTAAAACGTGAGCTGATCGTACAGATCGATATGCCGCGCGTTCTGCGGGTGGTGGTTGAGATAACGATTGGCGAGAAGGTTTTTTGTCGGACGGATACCGTGAATCGCCGAACGCACCATCAGAAACGGTACGTCGAACTGACGGCCGTTGAAGGTGACGAACGTATCATACTTTTCCACCACGTCCCAGAATTTCCGGAGCATTTCCTCTTCCGTCATCACTTCGAACTTGTAGACGTCTTCCTCAAAACTTTTCTCTTCTTTCTTGGGCGAGGACTGAAAATACACCGCTCCCTTCGCGCGTTCGCCATCGTACATCCCGATCGCCACGATCTGACCGGTCAAAGGCGAAAAGCCCATCCCGTTCTTAAGATCAGCCAAGGCCGCCGTATAGCTCTCCCCGCTTTCGGATTCCTTCTTGATCCAACGCGTGAGCACATCCTGACTCGTCTCGTCGAGAGAATCGAAATCCTCCCCGACGGTCTCGATATCGAAAATCAAAGTAGGCATAAAACAGTCATCAATAAACGATCGGCAATGAACCTTTTTATTTTAGCACACCCGGTAGTGAAACTTCGACAGTTCTTTTCAAAGCTTTGAAATCCTCAGTTAAACTTGTTTATTTCCTCAGAACCTCCGCTTTATGACAGAGACTTTTTATTCATAAGTCGAAGTTCTCCTACCGGGCACAAAAGAAAAAGGGCCCGTGGCGCGGTTGCGCTCGGCGCCCTTTGGAACATATAGATTAGGTACTGATACCGTACTGTTGGCGGTACTCAAGAATTTTCTCGAGCATTTCGCCGACGTTGTCGTCACTGCTCTCGGCCGGAGTCCTCTTCAATACCGAAATGAGATCGGCAAGCGTTGCGGCGGCCCCTACCGGAATCCCGTAATTTTTTTGGAACTCCTCCACGGCCGACAGATTGCTTTCTTTCCCGCGCTCTTGGCGATCGAACGCAATCACACAGCCGATCGGTGTACCACCGTTCGCTCGGATGATTTCGACCGCCTCGCCGGAAGACGTCCCTGTCGTCATCACGTCATCGACAATCAGGACATTCTTCCCTTGGAGCGATGCGCCGACAATGATTCCGCCTTCGCCGTGATCCTTTGCTTCCTTGCGGTTGAAGGCGTAATCAACATATATCCCGGAATCCATATAAAACACCACTCCTGCGCCGCCCTGACGTAGGCCTCCGACAATTCCGAGATGGACGGACCGGTATTGAACAAACCGGAGTTGAAGAAGTACGGCGATATTCGTCCGCTCTTCAGTTTTCGGCCTTCCGGCAAAAGCTCTAGAGCGCCGATACTGAGCGCATAACGAACGAGGATCTCGGACGGCAACTGTTTTCTTTCGTTCATACCTCCTCCTTATGAGTTGCGGTACTGGTTGATGAGATTATGAAGCTTTTCCGTCTCGCGACGAGCGGCTTCGGCAAAATCCGGGCCGTCTGAGGCGAAGATGATGCCACGCGAGGAATTGATGATCATCCCCTGCCCGCGGCTATCTATCCCCGCTTTCACAGTCGCCTCCACGTCGCCACCCTGCGCACCGATACCTGGGATGAGAATCGGCATATCACCGACAATCCGACGGACCCGCGTAAGCTCTTCCGGACACGTCGCCCCGACGACGAGCGCACAGTTGCCATTCGTGTTCCAATGCTCGGCCACGTGGAAAGCGACATACTGATAGAGCGGAACGCAGGTTTCGGACAACTGATAGCCAATCCTCTTCTCAAACTGCAAGAATTCTTCATGCTTACCGCCAGGATACAGGGTTGGAAGTTGGACTTTGCAATCCTGGAATTCCCCTGCGCCCTTATTCGACGTACGACAGAGCACGATGATGCCCTTGTCCTTCTGGTCGAGAAATGGCTGAGCCGCTTCCATACCGAGATAGGGATTCACTGTAATTGCATCGGCACCACAATACTCAAACGCCATCTGCACGTAACCGGCATTGGTATTGCCGATGTCCATACTCTTGGCATCGAGAATCACGGGAACATCAGGGGCAATGGTATGGATGTGCTGCGTCGTATCACGCAGAGCCCAAAGGCCACGATCTCCATGTGCGATATAGAACGCAAGGTTCGGCTTATACGCACAAGCAAGATCATGCGTCGCATCTACAACAACCTGATTGAACAAGGTTATGTCACGTTCCAAGTGCCTCGAATCCAGCACTCTGACACATTTAGGAATCTTGCCGAGCTCGCTGTCGAGCCCGACACAGACGAATTTCCCCTCATTCCACTTCGCTTGCAGCTTCTCATTGAACGTCGCCATTTTCCACCTCTCTTTCTTCGGTTGTTAATGGACAGAAGACCGGTCAAAACCGGTCTTGCAGGATAAGATATCAAAATAGGTTTGTCAAAAAATCCCTGCTTCTACGAGGATTTTCAAAATGTAGCCTTGCTAGAGAGAAGGATTCCCCTGAGATAGAAATATCAATAAAAATCACCCTCCAAAAAGAAAGGTGATTTTTATTGATACCTGTAGCCCTACGGGGAATCGAACCCCGCTTTCCAGGATGAGAACCTGATGTCCTAGCCGATAGACGATAGGGCCGTAACAATATAAAAAATCAAATATCAAAATGAAAAAACGTCCTCTCCGCCTTTGGCAGACACATCAATTTCCATCTTTGATTCTTCAATTTTTTATTTTACTCCGCAGGAGTGGAGGGAATCGGACCCCCGCTAACGGTTTTGGAGACCGTTGTACTGCCACTATACGACACTCCCTTTCAAGACTATTGTAACAAATTATCTGAAAAACCGAGAGCTACTTGCTCTCGGTGTGTATCACGTTCTTCTTGCAAAACTTGCAATACTTGGAGAGCTCAAGCTTTTCCTTGACCTTTTTCTTGTTCCGCTTGGTGTAGTGCGTGATGCGGCTGCACGAAGAACATTTGAGTTTTACCATCGTATCCTTGATTTGTCCCATAACTCCAACCTTCAAACGATTTACAAAGCTTTTTCACTGTACGCGAAAACCGTCGTTCCGTCAACATTGAACCTTCATTTTCCGTTCTTTCTGAGCCGTTGACCGGGATTGAACCGGTGACCCCCACCTTACCATGGTGGTGCTCTACCAGCTGAGCTACAACGGCTTATTTTCAAAAATACGAGCCTCAACTATTCGTTGAGACTTTTCTTATTCTAACGTTTTTTCACAAAAAGTCTAGCTATCGCCCTTTTCATCCCTCCAACTCAAACAAAAGTAAAAAATACCCCGCAGGGTACTTTTTACTTTCTGTGGGCAGGGAGGGATTTTCGCCTCGTCGTCTGCTGACGACTTCGTTGCCCGGGGCAGCGACGAATGTTTGCTCACGCGCATCCGTCGACACTCGTTTAGCTCGCCTTCGCTCGCTACTCGTTCCTGCCCGTTCGAATCCCTCCCTCAAAACAAAACTATAAAAGCACCCGGTAATGGTGCTTTTATAGTTTATTCTCGTGGGCAGGGAGGGATTCGAACCCCCGTAGACCGAAGTCGGCTGATTTACAGTCAGCTGCGATTGACCACTCCGCCACCTACCCTTTTCAAAATACTCTTCTCTTTACAACACTCGGAGCCACCTCTCGGATTTGAACCGAGGACCAACGGTTTACAAAACCGCTGCTCTACCTCTGAGCTAAGGTGGCGATAGACACAAAACGCGCCTGTCTATCATATATGAGCCTCCCCTGTTTTTCAACCTTTTTGTTCCGAAAGAAGCTTTTCAAGGCGGCGAATCTTGATCTTCACCATCCGCTGTATCGGAGAGAGCTTCAGTACCTGGCGATAACACTCCTTGGCATCCTTGACGTTACCAGTCTCAAGGTAGTAGTCCCCCAGTTCTTCGTACGCGGTGAAGTCTTTCGGGTCGACGGCGATGCGGGCGATCAGCGCTTCCTCCCGCAATGCATTGTGATGGCGTTTCCGACGGATTTCCGGACGTGCCACCGTCTCGCTCACCATCGGACGATTCGGAAGAGGCGGAAGCACCGGTGATTCCTTGGTTTCAGTACGAATCTCCATCCGTGATTCTTCCAGTACCGGTGAAAGTTCTTCAGTCGGCTCTTTCTCCTGTTCCTTCGCTTGCTCTACCGTATGGCGACGCGCCTTGATCGACTGCGACCAACTATGGAGCGCGTTATGTGCCCGAAGAGACATCACCTTGGAATGCTGCGCTGCTTTTTCGAGATGTCGGAGAAAAAACCCCTTCGTACGAAGAAAGGAGATTTTTCCATTCTTTCCGGCGGTTTCATCGGAATGAGACAGCTGTTCGGCAATGGCAGGATCGCTTCCTTTGCGCGACAGATACCACAGCAAAAAGGAAAGCGAGAGGACAACGATAATCGGTGGGACAATGAGATACCACATCACGGTCAGCAGTTACTGTCTGTTCTTCGTCTCTATTCTAGCAGAAAACACTTACATTTCGTACCGGATAAAATCTCCGATTTGGATATTTTCCCCGATCTTATGGATTTTTTCGGTCAACAGGGCGCCGATGGTCTTTTCCGGATCCTTCACAAATGGCTGGGTGAGAAGCGAAACCTCGTTCCGGAACTTCTGTTCCTTGCCAGCAAGGATCTTTTCGGTCAGATCGGCTGGTTTGCCTTCCTGCGCCAACTGTTCACGCCAAATGTTTTTTTCTGCTTCCACCGTCTCAGCCGGCACATCTTCCGGCTTCAAGTATCGCGGTGCAGCAGCGGTGATGTGCATCGCTATATCGCGGCCGAGTTCTTGGAATTCCTCGTTGCGGGCTACGAAATCTGTCTCGCAGGAGAGCTTCAGGAGCGTACCGACACGCTTATTGGAATGGACATACGACACGACAATACCTTCGCACGTTTCACGGTCACTCTTTTTGAGCGCCTTGTCCTGGCCGCGTTTGCGGAGGACCTCGATCGCTTTCACTTCATCGCCACCCGCTTCGTCGAGCGCTTTCTTTACGTCCACGATACCGGCACCGGTTTTCTCGCGGAGCGCTTTCACTTGTTCCATCTGACTCATAAAAATACGTCGTTCGAATGTTAGTTTTTTCAGCGCAAAAAGAACTTTCTCTTAAGCGCTTTTCGTCTCCTTGGCTTTGGTTGAAGCCTTTCCGACGACAACGGCCTTGCCAAGCTCGCTGAATATGAGCCGCAAGGAAGACAGTGCGTCATCGTTCCCCGGAATCGGATAGTCGACGGATGACGGGTCGGTATTCGTGTCCACGATTCCCACCACCGGCACGTTCATTTTCTGGGCCTCATGAAGCACGAGACCGGCCTCTTTCACGTCCGCAATCACGATCGCGCCCGGCAGAACCTCCATATGCTTGATACCGCCGACTTTCTTTTCCAGTTTCTCGATCTCCTCGAGCTTCTTGCTCTGCTCAAATTTGGTGTACTTCTTGAATTCGCCCTGCGCGAATTTTTCCTGTGAATCTTTCAGATAGCGAGCTCGGTCGCGGATCATCTTGAAATTCGTCAGCGTCCCACCGAGCCAACGATCAATCACGAAGTGCTGCTCTAGACGCTCGGCCAAAGACCGTACCGTATCATGCGTCTGTTTCTTCATCCCCACAAACAGGATCGGCTTACCAGAAGCGGCAACCGAGGAGAGGAATTTCACAGCTGCGTCGAGTCGCTCCACAGTCTTTTCCAAATCGATGATATTGATGTTCTTGCGCGTCGTATAGACGTATTCGTCCATCTTCGGATGGCGACGTGATTTCAAATGACCGAAATGCACACCCGCTTTCAGAAGCGATTCGAGATCGATGACAAATTTCCCGAAATCGAAATCGGCGAAATACCCGCCGTCCGCCTCTTTGACGGCCTTCTCTGGCGCTACCGGTGCCGGAGCGACGTTTTGAGTCTCTGTCATATGCGTTTTCTTCCTTATTAATTATATCGTCCCGAAGGACCACCTATTCCCGCCGTATATCGCCTTGGGGCCTCGCAAGCGCGGAGCCAGGAAAAGGCGCAACGGAAATATGACTGATACTTTCCGCAAAAAACATGCGGAGAAATACAGGAGCCAGTATATCAGTTTCTCGCCGATTGTCAATTTTCCCCAATGTCGCGCCCTGTCTTGCCAATTTGTAAAGCTTATGATAGACTCTGTGGGTATCAATGAGTGAATGACCCTTATGAAGAAAGGACTCCATCCGAAGTATTCCACCAAAGCCACTATCACCTGCTCTTGCGGAGCGGTGCTTACGACTGGCTCAACCACGGAAACAATGCACACGGAAATCTGTTCCCAGTGCCATCCGCTCTACACCGGAAAAAAGAAGCTCATCGACACCACCGGCCGCGTCGACCGTTTCAAGAAGCTCGCCGAAAAATCCGCCGCCGCCCAGGCCGCCCGCAAGAAAGTGCCGAAAGTGAAAGTCGAAAAAGAAGCTCCGAAAAAGGAAAAGAAAGCCGTGAAAAAAGCTGCGTAGCGTTCTCTCGCGCTTTTTTCTTGTACCCGAAATCACTCATCCCGAAGAAAGCGCCTCCCGTCTCATCCTCAGACGGGATTTTTTGTAAAAAACTCAAATTTTTTCAAAGCCGGTATCTTTCAGAGAAGCCTTGAAGGCCGAGCGGGTATGGCTCCGGCAAGAAGAAATCCAAGCTAAGAACTAAAAACTATGAAAGACCTCCTCGCAGAAATCGAACGTGAACACGCGGATATTACGGCACGCCTCAGCGATCCGAACATCGTACGCGATCCGAAAGCACTCGCCGCTCTCGGTCGGCGCAAGACAGAACTCGATGTCATTATGGAGCGCATCGGGCGTTTTCGGATTGTAGAAAAAACGATGCGCGACAATGCCGAACTCACCCAATCCGACGAAAACGATCCGGAACTCCGTGCGCTCGCGATGGAAGAAAACCTCTCGCTCGCCGAAGAAAAAACCACGCTCGAAGAAGAATTGAAACGCCTCCTTCTTCCCAAAGATCCCAACGACAACAAGGACATCATCGTCGAAATCCGCGCCGGCGCCGGTGGCGACGAGTCCTCGCTTTTTGCAGCCGAACTCTTCCGGATGTACTCTTACTACGCCGAAACACGCGGCTGGCGCACCGTGATGCTCCATTCCAACCAGACCGAGGTAGGCGGCTTCAAAGAAGTAGTCTTCGAGATAAATCGCGGAGGAAGCGAAATGCCGGTCTATTCCAAAATGAAATACGAATCCGGCGTGCACCGTGTCCAGCGCGTCCCCGAAACAGAAAAGATGGGGCGCGTCCATACTTCGACGGCGACCGTTGCCGTCTTACCGCAAGCCGAAGACGTGGAAATCGTCATCAATCCCCAAGACCTCCGCATCGACACTTTCTGCTCGTCGGGACCCGGCGGCCAATCGGTCAATACGACCTACAGCGCCGTACGTATCACGCACCTCCCGAGTGGCGTGGTTGTTTCCTGCCAAGACGAGAAGTCGCAGATCAAGAACAAGGAAAAAGCGATGAAGGTGCTTCGCTCGCGGCTCTATCAGGCAGAAGAAGAACGTCGTGCCAAAGAGCTCGGTGACGCACGCAAAAGCCAGATCGGCACCGGCGATCGGAGCGAGAAGATCCGCACCTACAATTTCCCCCAAGACCGCATCACCGACCACCGCATCAAGGAATCGTGGAGCGGCATCCCGCAGATCCTCCACGGTAATCTTGACCGGATCCTCGACGCCCTCGAACAGGAAGACATCCGCCGCAAGCTGGAGAAACAAGGACAATAATCATTCTATGATCCTGTCCGAATTGCATAAAGAATTCCAATCAGTCATCGCGCCTTGGGATTTTTTCGTATTGCTTGCGCACGCGACTGACAAAGACAAGACGTTCCTCCTCGCACATCCGGAGTATACGCTTGATACCGAAACGGAAATGAAAGCGCGGGAATATTTCACCCGCCGCTCGAAGCACGAGCCGGTCGCTTACATCGTCGGGAACAAGGAATTCTACGGCCGAGATTTCTTCGTCACTCCCGCGACGCTCGTTCCCCGCCCCGAGACCGAACTCCTCGTTGAACTCATTGTAAAAAAAGCGCTCTGTAACACGAAACGGCAATCGTCAAATCAGGTTGTATTTTTGGCTGATATCGGAACGGGGAGCGGGAATATTATTGTCACCCTCGCGAAAGAGATAAGAAATCCGACCTATGAATTCCATGCCACCGATATCTCCAGAGAAGCACTTGCCGTCGCACAAGAAAATGCCAAACAACACGGCGTTGAAAACATCATATCGTTTCACGGAGGAAATCTTCTCGATCCGATAAGAGAAAAACTCACGACAGCGGATGAGATCGTCATCGCCGCCAACCTCCCCTACCTCTCCGAGGAAATCTGGCAGTCCGCCGAAGATGACGTGAAACAATTCGAACCGAAAACCGCCCTCGTAAGCACCCAACAAGGATTGGATCACTATTTCCGATTGCTCGACCAAGCAAAATCCATCCCTACTGACTTTTTACATAATCGCGTAAAAAGCCAGACTTCTCATAAGCAACCGATCACTCTTTTCCTTGAAATCAGCCCCGAACAAACGCCCCTTCTCAAAAAAATCCTCACAGGACATTTTCCAAAAGCTACTATCGCCATATACCCAGACCTTTCCGGTCGCGATCGCGTCGCCGTCATCGTCCTCTAACGTTTCTTTAAAAAAACAAAAGCCCCGATTTCGGGGTTTTTGTTTTGTCGAACCAAAAGAACCGAAGGCAACATTACTTGCGCTTCTTGGTGGCCTTCTTTTTGGTCGTCTTCTTCGCGGTCTTCTTCTTCGCTACTTTTTTCTTGGCTGCCATAATAGTCACCTCCTCCAGAACC
Source organism: Candidatus Moraniibacteriota bacterium (assembly GCA_052034975.1). Lineage (GTDB taxonomy): Bacteria > Patescibacteriota > Minisyncoccia > Moranbacterales > UBA1568 > UBA1568. The sequence goes on along the minus strand of JBPOIA010000003.1, from coordinate 102,088 downwards.
GCTTCCCTTCTTCTCTGTCGCATAGGTTTATGCGAATCAGAATATCCGGGAAGAGGAATTTCTTTTTTATTTTTTAACGCGACATTTGTGTTTCTGTACGCGATACGGAAAAAATTCTTCCGTATGTTTTTATTATACTCTTTTTTTCAGAAATGCAAAGAGAAAATGAATACGTGTCAAGAGTCTGTGCGTGATGAATGCAAAATTTTTTTTCTTGACTAAAAAAATTATAGAAAAAAATTTCTCAAAAAATATTTCCGATGCGTCGTACAACAAAACGGATGATCGTCTCCGTGCGAGACAGAAAAATTTTCTGCGCCTCCGTTTTGCACGAATGAAAAATCGCCGTTTCTTATCGCATTCGGAAAAACTCCTTTTTCTCTGGAAAAAATCCTTTTATTAAGCTGAAAAACGGTATTTTTGTCTAGTTGACAGTGGAAAGTGTGCGCTCTACTATGGAAAGACGGGGGTCGATACGGCTGAAAACGCACACGCGTTTTCTGGCCAGCGGCTTCAACGCAAGCGCACTTTAAAAAATCTCAGCTTAATCTAGAAAGAGAGGTGCATACTATGACAGAACAGCAAGATCCGATGTTCGAGGACACGTCCGCCAATCAGGCAAAGGCGTGGATCCAAGAAAATCTCCGCATCATTGTCAGTGTCTTCATCGTCGCCGCGATCGCATTCGGAATCTATTCGTATTCCCAACGCTCACAGATCGCCTCCGATGAGACCGGCTCGTTACTCGAAACGAAAGGCTCGACAGGCGTCGCCGACATCTCAGAAACAGACACGGCTCTCGAAGACGTCCAAGCGGAAGTGAAGCCGAGTGTCGTCGTGACGCCGGAACTCAGCCGCGAGACCGAAGCCTCCTTCATCGAGCAGGCTGAACGCGGAAACGGGACAACTCATTTGGCCCGCCGTGCGCTCGCCCATTACCTCGAGAAGAACGCCGATTCCTCGCTGACGGCCGAACACAAAGTCTACATCGAGGATTATCTTCGCAAGAACGTGAAGTGGTCCGGCGGCACCGTAACGACCGAGACGTCCATCGAATTCTCGAAAACCCTGATCAATCAAGGTATCGAGAAATCAAAGACTCTGAACAGCCGGCAATTGGAGAATCTCAAGCAATACTCCTCGCGCGTCAGCGCCTACCGATAGGAGAGAAACACAGGTATTCCGTTCTTTCTTTCTGAAAAATACCAAACCCCGCAACGCGGGGTTTTTGGTTCCTCGGAATCCGTCCTATCGATGCCATTCGACATGATCCCCTATCTGCACACCATCCATCGCACCAGCATTGAATTCAAGCACGAAATCGGCTTCTTGATCGGGTACGAGCGCCTCTCTCGAGTCAGTCGGGACGCGCCGTTCTATATGCGAGATGCTCCCATTTGTCACCCAGACGATATCCAGAGGAAAACGCATTCCTTTCATCCAAAAAGCATACGCTCCGGGACGCTCAAACAAAAATAGCATCCCGCACGCTGAGCACAAACTCTCTCGACCGGAAAGCCCCCGCTCACGCAGAAGCGGCGTCGCGGCAACTTCGAGCCGATAGGTCTTCCCGCCCACAAAGACAGATGCCGTATCTTCTTCTTGCCGTGCCAAAAAAACAGCACTGAGCAGCAAAAGCGATCCGAGAATGACCACCACGAGGCCGATGAGGTTCTTTGGAGACATATTTACAGAGAAATTTTTCTTGTCCGACGCTCCACGAATGACAGCACGTAGAACACCGCCGAGAGGATAATCAGAATCGCCACGAATTTCATCATACCTTCGGTGAGCAACGCGAGGATGGCAATAACGACGGTTATGAAAAAAAATGTCCAAGCAATCCGTCTTTCGGACCAGCCGAACGCTTTTAGCCGATAATGCAGATGTCTTTGGTCCGCCTGAAACACCGACACGCCGGCGCGCACACGGCTCATCATCACGAAGAAGGCATCCGCAATCGGAAGCGAGAGCACCAAAAGCGCCGTCGCAATCTTCGTACCGGCAATAACCGCCAGAACGGCGATCAAAAAACCGAGAAACATTGATCCGGACGTTCCGGCTAAAATGCGTGCCGGATAGATATTAAAAAAAAGAAATCCCGAAACGACGCCTGCCCCAATAAGGGCGATGATGGCGATCGGCGGCTGATTCACTTCCGGCTTGAGACTGAGAAAGAAAATGGCGACCAATGTGACCAGCGCGACACCGCCGCACAATCCGTCGAGCCCGTCGAGCCAATTCATCGCATTCATCACAAGGAGGAGCCAAACGAACAGGATGAGGAACGCCGGGATAACGAAATGATCTTCCGGAAACACGATCGTCCCGCCGAATGGATTCGTCAAAGAAACAATCCTCACGCCGAAAATAAACACGATGATTGTAAGCGCCGCCTGAAAGAAAATCTGCACTTTCCAACTCAATTCTGAAAGATCGTCCCATAAGCCGAAGAATGCGATAAGCATAATACCGACCGAAAGACCGAGAAATTCCCGTGTCAATACCAGGTGCGGATCGAGAAAAAGCGTTATGAGAAAAGCGGAAAGCATCGCTATGCCTCCTAGACGGGATAGAGAGCGTTTCGGCTTATGGCGGCCATCCAGACGCCAAAGCGTGCGTCGGAACAATGGCACGAGCAAAAAAAGAAGAATACATCCCGCCGTAAGCGCGAATGCTATAAGGAACGGAGGGAGGAAAAGTTCGGACATACCGCAGAAATCCGTATGGCTTTAATAATTGATAAATACCGTACCGATGCAGGCAATAAGAATGCCAAAATTCAACAAACCGGCCGAGAGTAATAAAAGATATGCCGCGATCCGTTCGGATCTCCCATAGAAGGAACTGGCTAATAGAAGGTGTCCACTAAAAAACCCTGCGCCGAGCATCGGCAAAATATATGCCTGCCACCACGCACCCAATAGATCCACTCCGAAATAGACATTATAGTGGAGTACCAGGAGGGCTTCCGTTGGCCGAATGAAAAAAGCCAGGAGCGCCACGCTTAAAATGAGCATCCCGGCCGCGAATAAGCAGAGTGTGCGAACGATCGTATTGCAAAAAAATCCGGTCCCCTGTCCGGATTCGGCGATATCACTCTCCCATTCGGTTTGATTCGTTGTGAGGGAAAAATGTTCCATATGTTTCCACTTCATTCGTTTCCTTCCTGCCGATCCCCTGAAGACGCCTCCAGGGCAGCCGCCGCCTTTTCTGATCCGATCCGGGTATGTTCCATTTGATCGTTCACCCGACGTAAACGCTTCTCGGCATCCTCATACTTCTTCCTCGCGTTTCCGATATGGCCACCAAGTGTCTCGAATTCCTGCTCGAATTTCTCGTGTTCCCGTGCCAGTTTTTCAAGCTGTCCCATAATTTCCTTGGCCCGACGTTCAATCTGAAGCCCCTGCAAACCGAACAGAATCGTCCGCATATACGCGTAAAACGAATTTGGCGACACCGGCATCACGCGTTTGCGCGCCAAATACTCGAGCAGGCCCTGATCGTCATCATCCTTAATGATGATTTCATAATATACATTTTCGGCCGGAATATACATCAGCGCGAAATCGAGCGTTCCCTCTTCCGGAACAATATATTTTGCCGCAATCGCATCGACATGCTTTCGGACATCCGCATAGAACTGCCGGCGTGCGACACGACGATCATCATCCGTTCCGGCCGCCAGTACCCGCTTAAAGTTTTCCAGTGGGAATTTCGAATCGACACTCACCGAACCCCCCTTCAAGAGCACGAGCGCATCCACGACTTCGCCGCTCTTGAACGGATGTTGCAAAGCGAAATGCTCTTTCGGCAGCATTTGGGAAAGCAGGTCTTTGAGCATCAATTCACCAAAACCTCCCCGGATCTTCGGAGCCTTCAAGATCTCCTGCAACGACGCGACCTCGCGACCGACCTCAAGGATCTTTTCGCTTGAATGTTTCATCTGCTCGAGGCTCTTTTGGACATCCGCATACGATCGCGCCGCGCCGTCCAATCGTTCATCCAGTCGCTTTCCTGTGTCGTCAAGACGTCGATCGAGTGTGTGCTGAAAACTGGAAAGTTGCTGATTGAGCGCATTCACGACTAAATGCAAGCGCTCTTCAGAACGCCGATCGAACGATTCTATCTGCTGCTTCAACTCTTCCTGATCCGCCGTTTTCATCCCAAAGCGGCCGCGCAAAAAAAGAGCCAGCCATACTGCAAGGCCAGCCGCGACAAGGATAATTCCGATGGATACCCACAAAAACATACAGGTGTGCCTCTTTTTTGAAAAAACGTTATTTTTTGAGTCCTGCGATAAATCGCTTGAGCTCCGGCACTTTATTTGTCACTTCTTCATACGGACCTTCCAAGAATTCGATAAAGAATCTGTCAAGCATATTCAGTCGGTAATGCAGCTCCTCATTGTTCATCAAGACGAAACGGATCTCTTTGCCGACTTCGGCTTCAAGAGAAGTAACGACGTGCCGCAACTTCGTGCGATTCACGTTGTTCACCACGAGAATCATATCCACCTTGCTTTTCGGATAATTCAGAAAAAGTCCGCTGATGAGTATGAGTTTTACTTCTCCGACGGTTTTCAGTTTACGGAACACTTGCGATTGTGCGTGAACATTCAGCTTCGAAACAAGGCTTTTCAGTTCCGTATAGAACGGGAATTCTTCGTTGACGCTGAAATGCTTCCGGCCTTTACGGGAGTGTTCGATGATGAGTTTTATCTTTGCCAGACGGATAATCTCACGTGCCGCCTCCGTTTTCGGAACCAGCGTTTTTTCAGCAACCGTCGAGGCGCTGAATTCGATTCCGGGATTCAGAAGAAAGAAACGGATGAGCCGGGCACGTGTTTTCGATCCGAACAGCGAGTCAAAGAGAGCAAGCGACATAACGTTTTCAGACGATACCTAAATATATCAGCGATACGGTTCATTAAGCAGTATAGGAAAAGGCTGAGAAAAAGTCAAAACCCGCATTCATAACGATAATAGTCGGAAAATCACGGAAAAAGCTCTTGAATAAGACATTTATGTGCTATACTGAAAGGAACCTATGCCAGAAAAAAGATACCCGGAAAAAACCAAACCGCTTCCTGAGCTCGAAATTTCTGTGTCTGAAATCCTTGCAGCAAACGGACGTTCGTTCGAGCCATACATCAAGACATTCCGCCAAAACGGAGAGAATGTCACGGCAGCCGGCCTCGGAACGCTCGTCGGCGTATTTGAGATCTCCGAACGAAGCGAAGATTCCGCTTATATCGTAAACTTCCTCGCTTCTGTCGCGAAAAAGGAGTATTTCATCAATCCGAGACGCGGCGCCGTGGAAAGCTTCGAAGGGGCGCTCCACAAAATAAACCTCGCGCTCGCTGAGCTCGTGAAGCATGGCAACGTCGCCTGGCTTGGAAAGTTTCATGGCGTTATCGGCGTGTTCGAAAAAAATAATTTCCATTTCTCCGCGGCCGGCGAAGGAAAGATTCTCTTGCTGCGAAACGAGGGTCTCTCCGACATCGCCGAAGGCCTCGCTTCCGAAGAGTCTTCCGCTCATCCGCTCAAGACCTTCGTCGAAATCTCAAGCGGACGCCTGCTGCCTGACGACAAGGTCATCCTTGCTTCTCCGGAGATCTTCCGACTCTTCTCACCCGAAGACCTACGCAAGAACGCGCTCCGTATGGATGATACTGAACGTTTTCGGCAATTCCTGAGAACCGCCATCGTAAATGAGCTCGATATGGCGGGAGTCATCGTCGTCGATCTCTCTGAAAAACCACTTTCCCCTCTTCCAAAACCTCACCGAAAAAAAGAAACTGAGAAGACCGATTCCGCCATCGAAAACGTTTTCAGCAAGGCCGCGTTCAAACCGGCCATCCCAAAAGAAACCGCCCACTTACTCCCGTCTTCCGCCGCTCTTCCAACAGAAAAGACGATCGAATACGTTGATTCCAAAACGGGACATATTTATGTCCAAGGAGATACGCCTGGGGAACCGGCATCGCATCCTTTTTTGGAACGCGCGTCCCTCCTTCTGCAAGATATGGCTTCTTCCGCCGGCAGAATCCTCAATAACCAGAAAAAGTGGCTGCGCAAGGCACGGAAACAAAGCGCGATTTCGCTGCAAAGCCTTTCCGGAGAAGCCAGGTCCGCCGCCAGGACTATCGCACGTTCTCTGCGTCATCAATGGAAGAACCGCGTCTCCCAGAAAAAAAAGACTGATATCCGACCGTTTTCGCCACAAGAAAATCATACGGGTTCTTTGCGACAGGAATCTTTTTCTGAATCTCCGGCTTTTTCGGCATCTTCGGAAGCGAATCATCAGCCGGACAACGAAGATATTCCTCCTTTCCTGAAAGAAAGGTTGGCAGCTTTTTATCGAAAGAATACACCAAAACAACCGATGGAAACCGAAATATCGGCAACGGCGCCACGACAAGCCCTCACGGAAACGCTCCGCTCATCATACGAGACATTCCTCTTTGGCCTGAAGCATACCGGTGATTTCCTCTTGCGATGGACAAGATTCGTTCTCAGAAGCGTCGGCACCATCGGTCACGGATGCCTCGCCTTCTATGGACGGCTTGAACCGCTCTCAAAAAGAATCGTCCTCGGCGGCATCATCGGACTCTTCATCATCTGCAGCGGTCTCTTCTTCTTGTTCGTTAAGAACGATTCCATCACCGAAAACGAAACGACAATAACACCACAGGAAGAATCGCCCGCCGTCACCACGCTTTCGATCGAAAACGAGAAGAATGCCCGACATACAGGAGAAATAACCGAATTTTTCTCCGCAGACGAACCCCTCTTGGCTTCCGTCATCCTCAACAACGATCTCTTCCTTATCTCTTCCGGAAACATTTTCTTCCCGAGAGAAGGAAAACGCTATGCTCTGCCGGATAATCGCCGTGCCCTGCTCGCCGCAGCGATGGAGGATCTTCGTCTCATCTTCATCGTCACCGAAGATGGAGGACTCTTCGCATGGAGCCCTCTTAGCAAGACATTCGTCAGAAACGACCTCTCTCTACCGGAAAATTCCCGTATCCGCTCAATCGGAACCTATCTCACCTACCTCTACGTCCTCGACAGCGAAAACGATCAGATTTACCGCTTTCCCCGCGCCGAAGGCGGATTTGGAGCGCCAACCATCTGGCTAAAAAATTCTCTCTCCCTCGACGATACCGCTTCTTTCGCTGTCAGCGAAAACATCTTTCTTTCGACCGACCGGTCTTCTGTGCGGATATTCTCGCGCGGACGGGAAACCGGAACGCTTGAATCCCCGACAGCACCGCTCCAGGTACGATCTCTCTCTGTCCAGTCAGCACTCGGACACATCTCTGTGCTCGATCCAGAAAACAAGCGTGTCGTGGTCTGGAACCAGGATGGAACGATACTCTCACAATACTTCTCGGAACGGTTCGGCAGCGGTCTCGCTGTTTCTATAAACGAAAAAACTGGCGAAGTCTTCGTCCTGACGCCAGAAACGGTCCTTTCTTTCCGTACCACGAACGGATCCTAAAAAAACGATCGGGACGAAAAAGATTCATCCTTTCTTCTCCGACAAACGGATACGTTCCATAATTTCACGGTTCACGATCGCGGCATCACGACCATAACGCAATCGCGAGAGCTCTTTGAGAGCGTTCGCAATTTCCTGATCGCCCGTAGTCGGCGGATAGGTCTTCATACTGAACGGTTTCGTCAACTCGTTGTTCATCAGGAAGCGCGCAAAAAGATGATAGTTATCGACATTCACGATATCATTGGCCGTAAATACCGGAGCAAATTGCTTTTCCAGAAATTCCGCGTCCTCCGGACCGACCCGGAACACACAGAGTGATCCGACATTCCCGAAAACCGCCTTGGAAATCTCCTCTTTCAACTGACCGATAAACTGGTGCGCTAAAACGAGTACGAGTCGGTACTTGCGTGCTTCAGAAAGTATCTGCGCGATGGAGTTGGTCGTCACATTTTGGAACTCATCAAGATACAGATAAAAATCGCGGCGGTCGTTCTCCGGCATATCAACACGCGAAAGCGCCGCCATCAGGATCTTTCCTACCACCACCATACCGAGAAGCTTGGCGTTTATCTCGCCAATCTTCCCCTTGGAAAGATTGATGAGGATGATCTTTCCCTGATCCATAATCTCGCGGAAATTGATCGAGCTTTTCTGCTGGGCAATGATCGGACGCATCATATCGTTCGAGATGAACGTAGTGAGCTTGGAGGTGATATACGGCACCATATTAGCGAGCGCCGCCTCGCCACCGGCCTTTTCTGCCTCTTTCAGCCAGAAATCCCGCACAATCGGGTTCGTGCACTTGGAAAGCTTGTAGCGGCGGAATTCCTCATCGGCGAGCACTTTGGAAATCTCAAGAAGTGTCGAGCCGCTTTCGGGATCCTCCATAATAAGCAGCATCGCGTTGCGCATATACTGTTCGAACATCGGTCCGCCGGTCGCCTTCAAATCATAGAGCTGGTCGAAAATACCGATCATCTCATTGATGACGAATGTCTTTTGTTCTGGGTGTGCCGGATCGAATTCGAGCATATTGATACCGATGGGCCGGACGATATCGGCCGGATCGAACACGATCACGTCGTCCGCACGCTCCTTCGGAACAGCCGTCAAGATATCTTCAATGGCATCGCCGTGCGGATCGATGAAACAGAATCCTCGGCCATCCCGGGCATCTTTTTTCGCCATTTCCTGCAAATAATTCGACTTCCCAACGCCGGTCTGCCCGATGACATACATATGACGGCGACGGTCGTTCTCTGTGATCCGAATATCCGTCTTGACGCCGCGATAATCATTGTATCCAAGAAGGATTCCTTCCTCTGGGATATTCACCGGCGGCGGAGCGGCTCCAGCTTTCAACCATTTGATCTTCGGCGTCTCAGTCGTCGAGATGGGAAAATGGAACACTCCGGCCAATTCTTCCACGTTTAGGATCATCGCGCTCTCGTCATCGAAATTCCGAAAAATGTAATCGTAGACCGCCTGCCGAGTCTTCATACGCTTCTTGACGCGAAATGTATTGACGTCCGGATTCTCGAACTGTCCGAATGCGTTTTCCATATGAGCCAAGATTTCTTCCGCCCGTGCCTGACTCGCCGCCGATGCAACTAGACGAATATTGGCAGAAAATGCCGTTTTTCCCGCTTTCGCATCGATCGCTTTCAGTACTTCTTGCTCTTCCGGCGTCAGCGCTACCGGTTTTTTGTCTTCCGCAAACCGCTCCGGCTTTTTCCCAGCCAATGCCCCGAGCATATTCTTTCCTAGATCCGCGCCAAACGCGCCGACCGCTGAACGATGGTGAGCGTCTTTAAGCCGTACTCCCTCCTGCATTTTTCGCGCGATCGCTTTTCCGTGTGTTCGCCAACCCTCTTTGGCGCGCGAAAGGAGAATCTGGACGGCTGCCCCCTCTTCCCTCGTTTGAAGTTTACTCAATGCGTTCGTAATCTCATTGAGCGGATCGACACCGAGACCGCGATAGGTTTTGAGCGGTAAAGCATAGCTCTCCTTCAATTCGAGTGTCGACACCGCTACGAAGCTTTCCGGCGAAAAAACAGTGTAGTCCGACACTTTTTCGATGACCGCATGCGGAAAGAAACTGTGCACCTGCTTCTCCACGCTTTCGCGATACCGTTTCGGCACCGAAAGATAGAATGAGATCTCTTCGCTCGATGAAGGATTGGCAATCTCGAAAACGACTCCTGGTGGCTCAAGAAAGATACTTCGAAGCAACGCGCTTTTCGGCTTGATGTTCGCAAGCGAAGAGAGGAGTTGCTCCATCGCCAGAATTTCATCCTTCCACGCTTCGGCGGAAGCCGCTCCCTGAGTAGTATCCCCTGGACGCTTTTTCGTCACCTGGATCACTTCGAGATCCATATTGAGCGACTGATTTACCTGGTAGCGAAAACGCAAAAAACTCCTGACAACCAAAAAGGCTCCGCTTCCAAGCGCCGCCAAACCGGCCACCCACGCAAGCGGAACAAAAATAAGATTGAGATTAAATCCCTCCATATTCTCTGACGCTATTCTTTCTCGAGAAGTCCGCGTGCCACCAGACCGTCATACAGCTTATCCGCCAGATCATCGTGCATCCGGTCAAGCGCATAGTAATCTCCGAGCGAACGGGCAACGCGCACCGCGTGCAATACGCCTTTCGCAGCCGCCAAATCGAGGAGTTTCTGTACTTTTCCCTCTTCATCGGTAAGCTCTCCGATGCTTTTCGCATCCGTACGGATGGTATCGTCCGTCGATATGGTCTGCGACGAAACAGAAACCTTCGAGAGAATCTCGTTATATTTTTCCTCTGCCTTTTCGTTTTTGGTCTCTTTCTGCTCCCTTTGACCAGCCGTTTCTTCTTGTTCGGAATATTCCCCTCCTGCTACGACGGATTCGGTCTTCCGTTTTGGCAACATCTCGATTGATTCTTCAGTCATACAATTATTTCTTATACGAGACCCTTCTCTATTTCCTCCTTGAATTCCTTGACCGCGTCTTCCACGAACACATTGTACCCCGGGATCCTCTTTTCGAAAAACGCTTCGATTTCCGTCTGATTGGCCCCACGATCAAGAAGTGTTTCGTATTCCTTGACGCCATCATCGCCGATCCTCTCCATCGTCACGAGGAATATGCGCCGGAGCAGCGCTTCGCCCATCTTGGACAAAAGTGCTTCCTGCTTTTCTGGTGCGATACCTTCCAGGCGGAATGTTTCGATGAGATTTCTTTTCAAGGCTTCCTGATCGAGCGACATATTATTTTTCTCTTTAGAATAAGCTTACTGTGTCGTCGTATATAATCCTAAACGCTGGCCCTGTTTCACGAGCGGTGCGATCTTTTCGAGATATTCCTTTACCGTCATCGCCGGCTTTTCCTTAAGCATTTCCGTTACCGTACTATTCCCGATATTTTCGCGCGCTCCCTGAAAAAATTCGGCAAAATGTTTTACTTGTTCTCGATTGAGCCCCGTCTTGTACCCCGACAAGGCGTTTTCTTGATAGAGTTTGGCGTCGCGCATAATATCCATCAATTTCGCGCCGCTGATCTTTTCTTTATTCAGTATCCAGTCTTCTCCGACACCGGCATTCTCCACCCGGAATATCTGCATAAACCAATCCTCTGTCCGACCTTTAAACTGCGCCGCCGTTTCCACAGATACCGCACTCGCCTGCGAAGCCGTTTCGGTCGGACCGAATGCTTCGAGCGGCACATTGGCTTCCACGGCTGCTTGTGCGGTAAGATCGGGCACTACTCCCTTTACGACCGTTTCTGTCTTTCCTTGGAGAATTTGGTCAACCGTTTCGTTCGTCAGAGCCGTTCCCGGGTTTACTTTCATATATTCGGCGATTTTCACATCGTTGGCGGCAATACTGGCCACTTTTTCGGCCGACAATCCCTGTGCGTCCGCGTACGCCTGCTGTATATCTTCCGGTTTGAGATGTTGCGAAAAATCGAATGATTCGCCGGCCTTCAGCTGTACGTCACCTACTTTATCTTTCAGTGCGTCTATAAAATGCGTTTTTTGGGCACCCTCCAAACCTTCGGCGCGCGCCGAAAGAATCTTCCATACCGAATCGCCCTTTTGCACCTCGTACGGACTACTCAAAATATCCTGAAATTTCACCACTACGCTCGGTTCCGCTGACACATTGGGCATTTCCATCTGCCCGAGAGCTCCCAAAGACGCTTTCGTTTCAACGGCTGACTGCATATGTTCACGAATACCGTCTTCTGCCAACGTGTTATTGAGAAGCCAACTGCTCGACCCGGCGGCGACACCAGCCGCCGACGCGATGCTCTTGCGATGAAATTTCGCACGCTTCTCTTCTTGGAGTTTCCCGTCGAGAGACGCAATATCCGTACGAAGGATCTTCTGCAAAGCGTCGAGATTTCCTTCCTCCGGCAACGCAGCTATCTGCTCCACGATAGCTTTTTCCGCTTCTGCCGATCGGCGTTTCTTCGCTCGCTCTTCCAGTATAAGTTCGATGCCGGCAAACATTGCCACACCACCCGTAACGCGTTTCCCCGTAAGAAAGACCGCGGCCAAAGCGCCACCGGCAAATCCTCCGGACGCAGTCGAAACAATCGCTCCAGTCGCCATAAGGCCGGTGAACACTATCTTCTCTTTCATCGTTAAGCGGTTGTAGCTCCTGCCAAGCGCACCGAGAAGATCCAACACCTTTTCCGGAAAATTCCGATTCTCGGCACGATACTTCGTTCTGGCATCAGCCAGTTCTATCGCCTCGTCGAGCTTGGTGTATTTCAGCAATTCAGCAAAGCCCTTTTTCAGCTCATCGCCGGACGCTCCCGACTGCCGGATCGTTTCGAGGCGTTTCTCCTGCAATCGGATAAGTGCGTTCTCATACAGCCCTTGATATTCCCGTTTCTTTTCGTCCTCGCGGATATTTCGGCCAAAGATATTCCGGAATTTAGTCCATGCGGACATCGTCTCGTAGTCTTCTTTTACATACGCCGATCGGAGCTCCTCCACCTCTTTCTCGAGTTCGGCTATCGCTTGGTTTTCCGGAGACAAAACGGGCTGTTTCGTTTCTGCATCCGGACGGTTCTCTTCCGATGTTTCTGCAGATGATTCGACATAGGGCTCCTTTTGCGTCTTCCCCCAATCCGTGTAAACGGCATCCTGGTATGTTTCCAGTGTCTCTTGCGGTAGCTCATTTTTTGCGGTTTTTCGGCGACGCACCTTTTTTGGTTTCATTTCAGAAACCGGCTGTTCGTCTTTCTTTCCCATTTCTTCCGAAGGCGTTTTCATTTCCGCATCTTGTTTCGATGCCGATTCGTCAGGTACGGGCAAATGTGCGGGTTTTTTGGGGACTTTTCTTCGCCGAGTGGAAAGCGCCCCTTCCGTCGGGAGAACCACTTCGCTTTTCGGAACGATTTCCGATACGGGATTATCATTCGAAACCGAAGCCGTTTCGGACGTTTCCGGCGATCGCGAGACTGCTTCCTGTATTTCCAAAGAAAGCGCCTCCGCTTTTTTTTTCGACGGATACGGACTCCTTAGGCCACGTTCATCGACATCCGGGAATTTCCGCGGATCCGGCGCGGGAGATCCGGCTGATATCGCTTCCTTATCGGCAGGACGCGGAAACTTTTCCCGCAGGCGTTTTTCGGCCTCTTCAACCGCGCGCATTGCGGCGAGACGCGCAATAGCCTCCGGATTTTTCGGAACTTGATCGATTGTTGCAATCTGTTTTTCTGCGGGCATACGGTAACTCTTTTTTTATTTCTTCCCCGGCAATGTTCGTTCAAGCGCATTGTAGACAGCTTCCTGTATTTCCGGCGCCCCAATACCTTGTTCACGAAGAACCTCGAAAACTCTCTTTTTGATTTCTGGCAACGCTTGTTCCTGCCAGATTTTTTCCCAGATCTTTTTTGGCACTTTCTTTCCCCAGAGATCGGACTTGAACATTCTCCACGCGGTCCAAACGAATTCCATCAGCGCGGCATACCGTTCCTTACCGATCAACGTTTCCACAGAATCCTCTTCGCTCCCTGCTCCTTCTGACCGGACATCGGCCGAAGAAACATCTGCCACAGACGAATCCTTTTCCGGTACAGAATGCTCTGCCAAAACGCTCTCCTCCGGCACTTCCGGCTCAAGTTTTTCCTTTTTGAGCGGAATAACGTTTTCGCGCGCAATAAGAAGCGCCTCCGTTTTTTCCTGTATTTCTCCGATCTCTTTCGTATAAGTCTCCAGAGCCGCGATGTGCTTTTCCTGACGCTCCACGATATGCCGCATTTCATCCGACTGGATATCCGTCCCTTCGACACTCACCAAGAGACGCTCATCTTCTTCGATCAATCCATTCACCGCCGCCTCCCGGGCACGAAGCATATTCTCGAATTCATAGAATTCGTCTCCCAACCGATCGCGTTCGATATTCAAAAGATTGATGAGCTCTTCGAGCTTTCCCGTCACGGCTTCGAGCTTCTGAGCGAACTGTCCGTCCAATTCCTCAAAACGAGCCTGAAGCGACGCCTTTTCTTGCGCCGGAATCTCCGATGCCTCTTGTTCCTGCAAGGCCGTCTCCGGCATTTTTTCCATCACCGGAGCGGCTGTTTCCTGTGCGTGAGCCTGTTTCGACGCAGGAACCGATGAAACGAGCTCATATCCGCCGCTCATCAGAAGCGCCTTGATCTCCTCGCTGTTCCTGGTCTGGCGCTCTGTCGTTTCTTCATTCCGATCTTTCAGGATGATTTCAAAGCGTCCGCTGTTCGTTCTCTGCTCAACCACAGAAAGCGTGTACCGGCCGTCTTTCGTCTTCCACGCCTGCCCGAGCGAAAGTGGCTGTTCAAAAAAAACGAGTGGGTTTTCGGCGACCGGAGCGGACGAAAAACCACCCGTCATTTCTTTTGTGGCGCGCTGCTCAGGTTTTCTGCCGAGCACTTTTTCAAAACCGAACATTCCAGGTATCTTAACTTTCGGAAACGCTTCTCATTTGCTATAATTCTAACACAAGAAACAGAAAACAAAAACGTATGTTTCAAAACGAAACGCCACGCTCTCTCGCCCTGGCCGCTCTCGCGTTTTTTTTGCTGCTCGCGCTTTTCCTCCGGAGCTATGATATCGCGAATATTCCGAGCGGTTTGTATCCCGATGAGGCCGTCAATGCCGCCGACGCGATGTATGCCAACGAGACCGGAAACTACCTCCTCTTCTACGAAAACAATTACGGCCGCGAAGGACTTTTCATCAATCTGCAGGCGCTCGCGCTCAAAGTCTTCGGTCCGACCGTTCCCGTCCTCAAACTTTGGTCCGTCATCTTCGGCACTCTGACCGTCCTCGGATTGTATCTGCTCGCAAGCGAGCTCTTCAAACGCCGCGCCGCGGGACTCGTCGCCGCTTTTATCACCGCCACCTCATTCTGGGCCATCAACTTCTCGCGCATCGGTTTCCGCGCGATTATGACTTCTTTCCTGCTTAGCTTCTCGTTCTTTTTCTTCTTCCGCGGCCTGCGCACTCAACGTTTCCGAGACTTCCTCTGGAGCGGACTTTTCTTCGGTTTCGGGCTGCATACCTACGTCGCGTTTCGTCTCGCACCGCTCATCCTTATCATCCTCTTGCCGGCGCTAATGCTTTCCTATGAGAAATTCTTGCGCCGCTATTTCAAACACGCACTCGTGTTCGTTTTCGCCGCCTTTGTCGCTGCTTCCCCGATGCTCTATCATTTCTTCATCTCTCATCCGGAAGATTTCGCTTCGCGCTCGGCAGCGGTCTCCATTTTCTCGCCAACCGTCAACCACGGTGATTTCTGGGGCACGCTCGGTAAAACCTTCGGTCTCTCGCTCATCAAATACAATTTCTTCGGCGACCAAAACTGGCGACATAATTACCCGCCCTACCCGATCCTCGACCCCGTCGTCGGAACGCTTTTCCTGGCCGGATTCCTCTTCGTCGTCTGGCAGACCGTCCTTCTCCTCGGACGACGTTTCCGCAACAATGACCGCGACACACGCCTCGCAAGAAACGTCTTTTTGCTCGCGTCGTTCTTTGTAATGCTGATGCCGGAATTCCTTACGAACGAAGGTTTGCCACACGCACTCCGCGCCATCGGCACCCAGACGCCGGTCTTTCTCTTCGCGACACTCCCCGCTCTTTGGCTCATAAGAAAGACGTTCCGCTCAACACCGATCGTCCGTGGCGTACTCATCTCGATCCTTATCCTCCTTTTCGGCATCAGCGCGCTCTTCAATATCGTCAAATACTTCGTTTTTTTCGCCCACAGCCCGAGCCAGGCGTCATCATTCAATCTCAACTACCGTAATATCAGCGAATACCTCCTTTCTTTGCCGGAAGAAACACACAAATACGTCGTTTCGACTGACCGGAGCAAAATTGTCGGTAACCGCCTCCCGATCAACGTGCAACCGATCGTCTTTTTCACGACCGGCCGGGTCGAGAATCTGACCTATCTCCTGCCGGACTCCGACGTGAACATCAAAACAGGCAACAGTGTCATCATCTTCGCCTCCCAGGATGAACAGATCATCGGAAATATCCTCAAAAGAGCTCCGGGAACTCGTACTGAGACGATCGACCTCCGACCCGGTACCGACAGCGCTTTCGTAATTATCCGTCTCCCTTAATGAAATCCTCTATGGATACGCTCAGAACCTGCGCACCACGAATCGTCGCTCTCCTCCTACTCGCATTTTTTATCCTTTCGACCGTCATCTCTTCCCAGGAATCCGCCACATTCGATGAGCGTGCCCATATTCCCGCGGCCTATACGTATGTCGATGCCTCCGATATGCGCCTTAATCCGGAGCATCCGCCGCTCATCAAGGATCTCTCTGGCATCCCGCTCCAATTCCTTTCCGTCTCTTTTCCGTACAAGGCAAAGGAATGGCGCAAAGGTATCAACGAACAATGGGTGCTCGGCGATCTCTTCTTGAACTGCACCGAACCAAAAAAGGCCTGTAACGATGCCGATGCCATTCTGCTGTGGTCACGCTTGCCGATCACGCTCATCGCCGTTTTCCTCGGTATCGGCATTTTCCTTTGGACACGCGAGCTCGGTGGCACGCTCGCCGGGCTTTTCGCAACCCTTCTTTATGTCACTGATCCTAATATCATCGCACACAGCCACTACGTCACGACCGATATTGGCAGCGCCGCATTCATTTTCTTCGCCTTCTATTTCTTTGTCCGGTTCCTCAAATATCCAAGTCTGAGAAATATGGCCGTCGCCGGCATCTTCCTTGGGCTTGCCGAGCTGACGAAATTTTCCGCCGTACTCCTGTTTCCCATTTTCGGTCTCTTCACGATGTTGTACGCTTTGACCAAACAAAAACCATCCTACGAGACGCGTTCCGTCGCACGTTTCAAATTTCAAACACTTTTAAACTATCTCTTCCGATATGCCGGAAGCATCCTCGTCTGCTTCACCCTCATTTGGTCGCTCTATGCCTGGAATACGCTCCATATGCCGGAAGAAAAGCTTGTGGAACTGGCTGACCAGCATCTTTCCCAAAACAATCTTCCGGCCCGTTTCGCGCATACGCTCGTCGTCGATACCAGCGCTTCACGATTCCTCAAACCGCTTTCGGAATACTTCCTCGGTGTCGCGATGGTCTTCGCGCGTGTCGCCTCCGGAAATGTCCATTATTTTCTCGGCGTTGTTTCCGATCGTGCCTCGATGTTCTACTTCCCGGTCGTCTTCCTCCTCAAAGAAACCCTTCCGTTCCTCTTTCTTCTCCTCGCCTCGGCCGGCTATGGCCTGTATCGAATCAGCAAAGTCCTCTCGGTAAAAACCTCTTCCTTCTTCTCCCTCCTCGTCCAATCATTCCAGTCCAGGATCGCTCAATACCTCTCAGTCTTCTTCATTCTCTTTTACACATACGTCAGCGTTACCGGTAATCTGACCATTGGCTTCCGACACCTCTTTCCGATTCTCCCTTTCCTGTATATGCTCATCGCCAAGACTCTCTTCGATTTCTTGAAACATCAGAACGATCCTCTTACCCGAAAAGCTTTTTCTCTCATCGTCGGCGGATTCTCGTTCGTGCTCATCGCTATCCCGGTCCTTTCATACCCGAGCTATCTCTCGTACTTCAATGCCGCAGCAGGCGGGCATACGGAAGGTTACCGATACGTCACTGATTCGAACTACGATTGGGGACAAGACCTCAAACATCTCAAGGTCTTCATCGACGATCAGAACCGCTGCGCGACAGGAGGCGCCACTTCCACCGATCAATGCCTCCTGTCCGACTATCCCGCAATCGACAAAATCCGCGTCGATTACTTCGGCGGCTCAAAACCAGCCTATTACCTCGGCGACAAGTATATTCCCTGGTGGGACGAACGTCCGATTGAACCCGGTTGGTACGCTATTTCAGCATTCTTCTACCAGGAAAGCCTCTATAAGCCGAATCCGTCCGGCAAGCAGACCTACGCGTGGCTCTCTGATTATGCCCCGATCGCTCGGGCCGGCGATGCGTTCTTCATCTACTACATCCCCGCTGCCGGAGATTAAGACTCTTCTTATCGATCAGGTTTTTTCTTGTCGCTTTTTTCGATTTTCGAACTATCGGGCTGTTTTTCTGCATTTTCCTGTCCCGACGTTCCCGCCGCCTGTTCGACACCGTCCTGAAATGCATAATAAATACGATTCTCTGTCCGAAGATCGATGTACTTCAATCCGGATCGTTTTTCTTTCGGCAATTCCTTCTCGAACAAGAGATTGAGTATTCCGGCTGAAACTTCCGCCGGGACACGCGTACTCAGGTATGCTTCCCATCCTTCATCCGTTCTTACACGGATGTCCTCGGCGAACCGCGATGCCGTCTTGTAGGAAGTTTCCGTTCCCAGGCCAAGCCGGTTCAGAAATGCCGACTGGATCGTTCCGACAAACGACGAAAAATCCCAATCAAAAACTTTTTGGCCCGCCTCAGCGGAGCGCTCGCTCAGATCCGTCACCTTAAGAACAAAAGTCGAATTTTCTTCGGAAAATACCCGTTCATTTTCTCGAAGCATTCCCGACTCATCGAGTAGGAAACATTTTTCCTGCGAACACCAAAGCATGATACTCGTCCGTTCAACGACGTTGACATCGATCCGATCGGGAAATCCGCGCGTTATCGAGACATCTGAAAACAGCGGGAATGCGTTTTCGATATCCGCTTCGATCGCCGCCTCACGCACAGCAAAAAATCCGTCACGCGGAACGATGCCAAGAAACTTTCCCGAAAGTTCTCGGTCGATGAAGTCCCGGACGGTTTCCGAAGCGATTTTCTCCGTTCCATATACCGCGATCCGTCCGATGCGAATATATGAGGAATACAACGCGATATACAGCGCTGTCGCCAAAAACAATCCCCACAGGATAAGTATACCCATACAAGACCGTTTCGAATCCTTTTTGGTCGTTTCCAACTGTTCCCGGCGCGTTTTTTTCGACGTGAACCAGCCGCGTTTTTCCCGTTTCGGTTGTGGTTTCGAAAGAAAACGCATACGCATTCAAAATATTCTCGTCCCAAGACAAAAAACCTACACTCCGAGAAAAAGTTTTTCCAGGAGAAGCCGCGCATTGCCCTGGGTCGTCTTTAGGAGACCGACTGTTCGCTCGGTATTTTCCAAAAGCAGGAAGAATCTCCCTGTTCCACCGCGCTCGACCGCCTTGAATGCCTGGGCGTGTAATCCGGGCAGCCACCATTCGAGCAATCGTATCGCGCACGGAACATCTGTACCCAGCCGTTCCGAAAGCGCGAGTCTCTCGATCACGGAAAGCGCCGAAAGACGAAAAAGCTGTGCGAGCATCGTCCGATCGGCCGCGAACGCTTCCGGATCGCAAAGCGCTCGAAGAATCATTCCTGGCCGCCCGAGAGAGAAGAAAAATGGGGCAATCGCCTCGCGTTCCGCCGCAGGAAACCCCATCATCTCTATCCCGTTTTGTATCTCCTGTTCAGGAACGAAATCGAACCGTACTTCCTCCGTGCGTGAGAGAATCGTCGGCACGATGCTTCCCTTCTCATGAGTAACCAGAATGATGACCGATGACGCGTTCGGCTCTTCCAGCGTCTTCAAAAGAGCGTTCTGCGCAGTCATCGAAAGCCTCTGTGCATCCTCAATGATCACCACCCGATACGTTCCGGAAACCGGAAAATTCCCGAGAAATAAGAGCGCGTCACGAACCGTCTCGACGGCGATATTTCTCATTTTTGTCACGCCTCGTTTCGTCTCCTCTTCGGGACGGACGATCATAACATCAAACGGGTGTGGCCGCTCGGAAACCGACTCAAACAAGGGATCGCCAACAAGCAGAGAAGCGAACTCAAGAGCGCACAGACCCTTGCCTACCCCCTGAGGTCCGGTAAAAATATAACTCTGCGCGACATTCTTACTTTTCGCGATGTTGGAAAGCTTTTTTCTTTCTTTTTGGTGGCCGATGATGAACATATCAATTTCAAAATCCAAATTTCAAATGCCAAATCAAATCTAAATTTCCAAATGTTTAAAAAGCGCTTTTGACATTTCGATTTGAATCATTGATTTGATATTTGTCATTTGAACTTTGACATTCTTATACGTATTCCTCTAAAAATCTTCTCATCTCTTCCTGAAATCGTTCTTTTGTCAGATGCGCCACCGACGCTTTCATAAAATCGATATCATACTTCCCCTCATTTTTCAAAAACCGCCGTACGCCCTCTGCGGCAATCTCCGGCGTCTGTGCGTGATACAGTTCGCCTGTCTTACCAGACTCCACGATTTCGCGGATTCCGCCGTACTCGAACGCGATGACCGGAGTCCCAAACGAGAGCGCTTCTGCCGCCGCGAGACCGAAATCTTCTTCGGAAGGAAAAAGGAGTGCTCGCGCTCCGGCATACAATTCGACGAGTCGACTATCCTCGACAAATCCAGTAAACGTAATGTTCCTGTTCGCCTTTTTTCGTAGACTCTCTTCTTCCGGACCGCTTCCCACGATAACGAGCGGGAGACCGAGCTTATTAAATGCCTCGACAACCACGTCTACCTTTTTGGAACGCGTTAATCTTGATACGACCAAAAAATAGTCCCGTTTCCGAATGCTTTCCGTTACGATACGGGGTGTCTCGGTAAACGATACGGGTGGATAGATCACCACGCTTTCTCTCCGGTAATATTTCTCGATGCGCGCCTCCGTGTATCGAGAATTCGCAATAAGGAAATCCGGTCGCTCCGCTGCCTGCCTGTCCCATACGCGCAGATACGAAAGAAGCGCCCGTGTAAACAAAGAAAACTTCCCCCGAGCGCCGAGCTCGGAGAGGTACTGTTCGTGATAATCCCACGCGTACCGCATCGGCGAATGGAGATAGGCGATATGCTTGGTGTTGAGCCGTGTCACAATACCTTTTCCCCATGCGCTAGACGACGACACGACCAAGTCGAATTCGCGGAGATCGAACGCCTCGACCGCCGACGGGAAAAATGGCAAAAACAACCGGTAACGCTTGCGGATCCATCTTGGCAGTTTCCCAAGCCACGAGACGCGGATATCGCGTCCCTTGAAATACTTTTCGACAAGTTCGGGACTGGCGAGCAGCGTATAGATCGGCGCTTCCGGATACAATTCGGCAATTGCCTGGAACGCCCGCTCCGCTCCGCCGTAAGACACCAAAAAATCGTGTACCAAAGCTCCTTTTATTCCCGCTGTTCGTGTCACTTCCATCACGCTGTACGATCAATTCTTATCTCTCCTGCGTCAGAATTTCAGCAATCGATACCGCACACTTTTCCCAGCTGAATTTCTTCGCATTTTCGCTTCCTTTCATCATTATATCATCCCTGACATCCGCATCCGAAAGAAGTTTCCAAATACCCCCGGCAATACTCTCCGCATCCTTCGGGTCGACATAGACCGCTCCTTCGCCCCCTACTTCCGGCAAAGACGAGACGTCCGATGTCACTACCGGTACGCCGACCGACTGTGCCTCGAGCACCGGAATACCGAACCCTTCATAAAGCGTCGGAAAAAGGAATGCCTCCGTACCCAAAAGCAGCTCCCATTTCTCTTCTTCCGTCACGTATCCCCGTTCTTCGATGCAGATTTCCGATTCGAGATCTTCAATTTTAGATTTTATTTTTTGATATCCGTGTCCCGGCTTTCCGACAAGCACCAACCGATGCGGTATCCGGTATTTTTCTTTCAATATCTTGAACGCTTCGATGATCCGAATGATGTTTTTTCTTTCCTCCAACCTCCCGATAAACAACAAGTACGGTTTGGAAATTGGAAATTGAGAATGAGGATTTGATGGGAGATGAGAAAGAGGAGCGGGAAGATTTTTTTCGTAACCTTCGTATACGACTTTTATTTTTTCTGGCCGTACGCCATACAGCCGCATCACGTCCCTCTTAGTGTTCTCCGACACGCACACCACGGTCTTAGCCGCGCGGCATGAGAAACGGATCGAGCACCTCATATAGAGCCGCTCCCACAACGAATAGGCCTTTGGGCAGAATTCGTATTCCAGGCCATGAATCGTCACGACGGTTTTCTTCGGATGGATAAGCGGTACCGTATGGGCCGGCACGAACAAGACATCCGGCGGATGAAGGAACATTTCGAGCGACAGACGCGCCTGAGTCCACAATCGTGGCGACCAAAGTTTCTTCGCCTGCCAACCCCGCGGAAGATCAAGCGTCACATCCTGATCCGATCGGACATAGAGCACGACACGGGTATCTTCCGGAAGCGCAAAACGCAGATGGCCAATGACCTGATAGGCGTACTCCTCGATACCCGTCCGCCGCCTGAGAAACGCCCGCGAGGCGTCGATTCCAATCAACATACAGCAATTAACAAGAAACAAAGAAATATCCGGTATGGGCCCGCTTCTTTATTTTCTGTTATTTGTTAACTGATTACTTCGCGAGCATAATACTCCGCTTGTAGGTGTCGAGATTCTCAAGCACGATACCGGTACCTTTCACGACACAGAAAGCCGGGTCATCCGCCACGTAGCACGGCACATTGATCGTTTTCGAAATCAGCTGGTCGAGATGCTTCAACTGTGCCGTCCCGCCGGAAAGCACCATTCCCTTGTCCATAATGTCCGCCGCCAATTCCGGCGGCGTTTCCTGAAGCACCTGTTTGATAACGTTGATGATTTCACGAAGTTCGTCTTGGATGGCTTCCGTCACTTCGTTCGACGAGATGACGACCGTCTTCGGCAGTCCGCCCATCAGGTCGCGGCCGCGCACTTCCATATGATCCTCCTTTACCTGCGCGATCGCCGAACCAATTCTCATCTTCACCTCTTCCGCCGTCCGATCGCCGATTGCTAGGCTATACTTGCGCTTGATAGAATCCGCGATGGCCTGGTCGATACGATTGCCACCGACACGCGCACTGTGTGCCGCCACGATTCCGCCCAAGGAAATGATAGCTATCTCCGAGGTGCCTCCGCCGATATTGATGATCATATTTCCCTGTGCCGTATGAATAGGAATGCCGGCACCAATCGCCGCTAAAATCGGTTCTTTTACGACGTAGGCCGCTTTCGCTCCGGCTTTGAGCGCCGCATCGATCACGGCGCGCCGCTCCGTTGACGTAATGCCGGCCGGAATCGACAGCACTACTTCTGGACGGAAAAACCGGAAACGTCCCCCCACCCGGTTTAGAAAATACTTGAGCATCGCCTCGGTAATGCGATAATCCGCGATGGCACCGTCTTTGAGCGGTTGGCTCGCGACGATTGTGTCCGGCGTCCGGCCGAGCATCTCCTTCGCTTCGTTCCCGACTGCAAGCACCCTGTTCTCCAAAAGCGAAATCGCCACCACTGACGGCTCGTTGATAACCACTCCCTGTCCCGGCACGAACACAAGCGTATTCGCCGTTCCGAGATCAATGCCGATTTTCCTGAGAAACATCATATGTGTATCCGTCGTATCTTCGCACCGATATTTTGCAAACGCTCCTCTATCCGCTCATATCCACGATCCACCTGATAGATATCCTCGATGATCGTCGTTCCGTGCGCCACAAGCGCCGCGATGATAAGCGCCGCACCAGCTCGCAAATCATAGCTCTTGATCACCGTTCCGTGAAGCGGCGTCTTCCCCTGTACGACGACTTGATGCGGATTAAGCACCGTCGCCTGGGCGCCCATTTTCTCCAATTCAGACACATAGTTGAATCGTCCTTCGAAGAGCGAATCGTGCACGAGTGTCTCGCCGGCAGCTTGCGTCGCAAGCACTCCGAACGGTGCCTGCACATCGGTCGGCACACCAGGATACGGACGCGTGTCGATCTTCGATACCGCCGATAATTTTTTCGCCGGAACAACCGTAATGGCATTTTTCGTTATGGAAAATTCTGCGCCAAATTCGCGGAGCTTTTCGAGTACCAAATCCAAATGTTCTTCACGAGCATTCCTGACCGTGATCGGGCTTCCCGTCGCCGCGCCGAGGATAAGAAACGTTGCCGCTTCGTTGGCATCCGGAATAAGTGCGTGCCTCGTGCCAGAAAGTCGACGAACACCCGTGATTTCGAGCGTATGCGTTCCCAAACCATTGATTCGCGCTCCCATCGAAATGAGAAATTTTCCCAAGTCTTCCACGTGTGGTTCAGCAGCCGCGATTTTGATGACCGTCTTTCCCGGACACAATATAGCGAGCATCATCGCATTTTCCGTCGCCGTCACGGACATCTCGCGCAAGACGACTTCGGCCGCTCGACGCTTCCTTGCGTCAATTCGATACGCTTTCTCTTTCTCGGTGCTCTTCACACCAAGCTTTTCGAGCGCGTCAAAATGCGTACCTACCGGACGTGCGCCGATCACACAGCCGCCAGGATGATGCAGAGAAAATATTTTGAAACGCGCCGCAAGCGGCCCGAGAAGCAGGATCGAAGAACGGAGTTTCTTCACCGCCGACACATCCACTTTCTCTGGATCGATATTGTTCGCCGTGATAGCGACCGTATGGGCGCCGCGCCACTTTACTTCCGCTCCCATACTTTCAAGGATTTCCAGCATCCGAAACACATCCTCGATGCGCGGCACATTGGAGATTACACACGTTTCTTTCGTCAAAAGCGTCGCGGCCAATATCGGCGTCGCTGCATTCTTGGATCCGCACACCGCGATCATTCCTCGCAATTTCTTCCCACCCTTGATTTCGAATGCTTCCATAGACTCTTCTTCCATAAACGGATCACAAATCCCTTCTCGAACATCTCGTTCAGTGTAGCCAAAAACTGGCTTTTTTTCAAGCAAAAAACCGTTGCTGATCGTTTATCTAGCAACGGTGTTGCAAAAAGCCTCTCTGGGAGGCGAAGACAAGGAGACTTGTCTTTATTTTTCCAGACGAAAGTCTTGGTATTTTTGTCTTTGTTTTTCTTTTAAAGAACCATTTCTTCCCCCAAGCGTCCCCATCGCTTGGAAAAAGAAAGCGGGTGTTCCCTCTTTTGGGACCACCCGCTTTTTCCATTCTTTATCCATTATAGCATCTTTTCTACCTCTTGTCAATGCCGCCAGATATTTTCGCTTTTCGGAAAAGGTCGTACGCCGAAAGGGCAGCGACCACACCGTAACCGGCGGAAATATTGTTCTGCTTGTATGGCACGTCGGTCGCATCTCCGGTCGCGAAGATTCCCGAACAGGATGTCGCAGCCGTCTTGCCATCGATTTTGATTTCCCCGCGCTCATTCGTATCGAGCAGACCTTTCACAAACTCCGTGTTCGGCACCATACCGATTTCCACAAACACGCCGTCCGTCGGAATCGTTTTTTCTTCACCGGTTTGCGCGTCTTCGTATCGCAATCCTTCGACTTTCTGTTCACCGACAATTTCCTGCGTCAGGCCGAAAAAGACAACGCTCACTTTCGGATCAGCCAGAACCTTCTCTTTGGTTACCGGATCACCCTTGAGCTCTCCCGATCGAACAAGAATGACAATTTCTTTCGCATACGGCAGCAAGTCTTCCACAGCTTCGAGTCCCGCGTTTCCGCCGCCCACCACGACGACTCTCTTGTCACGAAAAAACGGCGCATCGCAGGTTGAACAATACACGACGCCCTTACCTTTGAACTTCTCTTCACCGGGAACATCCAGATGCCGGTGCCGCCCGCCCGATGCCACAATGATCGTTTTCGTTTCGGAACGTCCACCCCTATCCGTCAAAACGGCGAATCCGCCTTCGGGAAGCCTCTCGATACCGGACACTTTTTCACCGGTATTGATTTCTATACCCTCCTGCGCGCGCAGGTGTTTTTCGAGTGCGGCGGCGAATTCCCAACCCGGAATCGTCACCGTACCGATCCAATTCTCGATGCTCGCCGACACCGCCGACTGGCTTTGGAAACTTTCGGTGATGAAGAGCGTCTTCATCCGCTTGCGCGCCGCATACACGCCCGCCGCCACTCCTCCCGGTCCCCCGCCGATTATTATCACATCATACATACTTCGTAAAATAAACTCTATAAAATCGAAAAAATATTTTGCACCTCCGCTCGATCCTTTGTCCTTTGTCAGGAACGGCCACGGTCGCGCATCGCTTGCGCTACACGCTTCACGGCCAGTGTATACGCAGCGGTCCGCATATCCGTATTATACTCCTCTTTCGCTCGGGAAACATCCCGAAACGCTGATTCCATCTTCTCTTGTAAACGCTGATTCACCTCGTCTTCCGTCCACGGATAATGTGCCGCATTCTGTACCTGTTCGAAATACGACACCGTAACACCACCAGCATTAGCGAGGATATCCGGCACCACCGTGACACCGCGGTCATAAAGGATCGCATCCGCTTCAGGTGTCACCGGCCCATTCGCCACCTCGACAATAAGCTTCGCTCGGATGTCAGCAGCATTCCCCCGATGGATCGCTCCTTCGAGCGCGGCCGGAACGAGGATATCGGCGGAAACAGTCAGGACATCTTCGCTTCGCAGTTTCTCACAACCAGTACAGGTTTTCAAATTACCCGCCGTACGCTTATGTTCGGCGATTTCCGATACATCGAGACCATCGCTTCGGTATACCGTCGATTTGGAATCCGCGATCGCCACGACTCTGTACCCTTTCTCTGCAAGCAGTCGTGCCAGATGCGATCCACCATTCCCAAATCCCTGAATCGCCACGCTCGCATCCTTCGGCAGATGGAGTTCTTCCCGCGCCCGTTCTAGCACGAAAAAGGCTCCCAGCGCCGTCGCGTATTCACGACCGAGCGAACCTTCAAGTGAAAGCGGTTTACCAGTAATGACACCCGGGACGTGGCGACCCGTCACTGATTCGTACTCATCGAGCATCCATCCCATTATGCGCGCATCAGTGGAAACGTCCGGTGCCGGCACATCGAGATCGCTCCCGATGAACGGCGCAATCGCCCGGATATATCCTCGGGACACCGCTTCCAATTCCCGATCGGACAACGTTTTCACGTCCACAGTGACCCCTCCTTTACCGCCACCAAGCGGGATATCGACGACCGCCGTTTTCCACGTCATCCACATCGAGAGTGCCGTCACTTCTTCGCGCGTTACGCCCGGATGAAAACGAATCCCGCCCTTATACGGACCGCGGGCACTGTTGTACTGCGCACGATACCCGATAAACACTTTAGTCGTACCGTCATCCATTCGGACAGGAATCGACACCTCGATAATGCGCTCCGGAAAGAGGAGTCTCTCGAAGATATTTCGATCGATACGAACGAGCTCTTCGACGGCACGAAGCTGCGCCTGCGCGGCTTCAAAGGGCTGATTCATACGCGTTATTGCATTTTAAACAAGTTTTTTAGATAGGCTTCATCGATCTTTTTCTTGCCGTCCCATTTGCACGTCATATCATCCTTCAGAAGCTCGACCCCGAGCATTCCGACCGCTTCACGGATGGCGCTCACTTGCGTGATGATATCGAGACATTCCTCCTTCTCTTCCACCATACGGCGGATACCTTTCAATTGTCCTTCAATACGGGCGATGCGCGACAGCACTTTGTTTCGCTGAGTTTTCATACGCCGAGAAAATTAAAATATACCCTCTGGGGGTATATTAGGGCTTTTCCAAACATCCGTCAAGCCATCAAGAATTTCAGAGTGATTGGACAGCGACGCGGAACTGCTCGCCTCGGTCGAATTCGTTCCGGAAGAGACCAAAGCTCGCCGCGCCAGGCGAGAGAAGCACGATATCACCCGGCTCAGCGCTCCGAGAGGCGAGTTCCACTGCCTTGCCCATACTTTCCACGATCTCAAAATTCATCTTCCGTCCCTCCCGTGCCAAGCGTTCCGAGAGCGAAAACGCGAGTTTATCCGTCCCTTCGCCTTTCAGAAAGATCACTCCTTTGGAATGAGCGAAAATCTCGTCAGCGAATGCATCGAAGACGAGCCGCTTGTCGCTGCCGCCGCAGATGAGAATCACCGGCTGCGAAAACGATCGAAGAGCGGCGATCGCCGCTTCGGGAATGGTAGCCGCCGTATCATTGTAATACCGAACGCTGTCTTTTTCCCTTATATACTCCAATCGATGTGGCACGCCGGAAAAACTCTCGATGCCAAAACGGATTTCCTTTGCAGACACTCCGGCGACGAGGGCGGCGAGGGCGGCCGCGGCGATATTCCCGATATTATGCTCTCCTACAAGTCGGGTATGTTCAAGCGGCAAAAGCACGCTTTGTTTTCCTCCCTGCCGCACAAAGAGCATCCCGTCTTCGCGCCAGACGCCATCACCATCGATCGCCTGTTTATTTGAAAACCAAACGCATCCGCCCGGCGCATCCTGCGCCATCTCGCGGACTTCAGGTTGATCGGCGTTCGCGATGAGCGTGTCGTTTCGCTTTTGGAATAAAAAGATATTCTTTTTGTCCGCCGCGTACGCCTCCATCGTCTTATAATAATTAAGATGGTCGGGATAAAGATTTGTGATGACCGCGATCGATGGGCTTTTCTTGGTGCGTGCGAGCGCCGACAATCGCCACGAAGACAGTTCGAATACTACCGTTGTCTCCGGTGTAATTTTGTTCAGCACACCAAGTACGCCAATCTGCCCGATACCGGCGCGAAGAACTTTCCGGCCGGCAGTTTCGAGAATATGAGCGATAAGCATCGCAGTCGTCGTCTTGCCCTTCGTGCCAGTTACGCCAATAATCGGCGCTCTGCATAATCGAAAAAAGAGGCTGGAATCCATCTCAACCGGCACATCGTGCTTCTCGGCGAGTTTCACATATTCGTTCGTCCACGGGATCACGGGATTTTTGATCACCATATCGACACGCGAAAAGTCCTCCGGCCGGTGTTGACCAAGCACGAAGGTAATATTCTTGTATTTGGCAAGCTTCTCGACCGACGAAGCGAGATCTTCGCGACTCTTGATGTCAGTCACGATGATCTCACGCGCGCCCTGTTCCGCGAGAAACCTGGCCGTGCCAACGCCACCCGCGTTAAGACCGAGGCCAAATACCGTGATCTTCTTGTCCCTGAAAAACGATTCTTGCATACGTGTGCGATATCCGCCATTTTACACCCTCTAGCGTCAAAAACAAAAAATGACGACTTGACAAGGAACCACCCCTCTGATAATCTCAACCGGTTCATTAACAATACGAAAGGGGAAATGCTATGAAATGACAGCTAGAAGTGTTGTCCAAATCCGTTTTACCACTCTATGAATCAGGAGAATTGAAATGAGAAGGATTCTGTCCGCACCGATGAAATTCATCGGCGTATTCCTGTTAAACCTCTGCTCGATCGCGGCTTTTGCCACTGCCCCCACAAGTCCGGGGCACTACATACTTCCGTATACCCACAACGGAACGACTTACACCAAAGCGTTGCAGATCATCACCTTGAGTAACGACTCTTACGGGGCCGAGAAGGCGGCGACCTACTTCTACAACGGTACCGCCAAATTCCACGGTGGGTATTCTGTCTTCAAGTTCTTCAGCTCACCGAAGGTCTTGCTCGTCAACAGCGTCGACGACATCTACGGAAACGGCAATGACTACGTCTACGAGTACACGCAGTCGCAAGACCCTGATGATCCGTATTGGTTTGGGTTGGCAAATCCCATCTGTTTCGATGATGCGTACCTCAAGTCATCGGTTGACGTCTACCAAGAAACAGACTTTGATTACCAATCTTCGAACTATCACTGCAATTTCAACTTTGATGCTGGCGGGCAAAAGATTCTCTCAAAGTCTGAATACTTCTTCGTTTCAATGCGCTACCCTGTGGATTACACCATAGCCAGTCCCAATGGTTGGGGCGCAGAAAAACAAAGCTACGGATCTCTCAACAACACAAACGGTGTTCCGCATGTAGCCGAAGACTGGAACAAGGGAAGCGGGAGCGATGATCTTGGTGAGGCTCTCTATGCCATTTCTAATGGCAAAATTGAAGACATCAATGATGGAAGCAGTTCTGACGGTTGGGGGAAGACCGTGCTCATTCGCCATGACGCACCGGCCGGTAAATACTTCCTTACCGGTACCGGAGAGCTCCTTACCACAGTCTATGCGATGTATGCACATCTGCTGAAATCCGGTCAAACGGGTTATAACTCAGTGCTTGATCTGGTAGGCACTGAAAACAGCCCTGTTCTCAAGGGGGCAGCCGTTGGGCAGGTGGGGACCGGTGATGGTCAGTATGTATCCCATCTGCACTTCGAAATTCGGAAGAATGATCCCAATAGCTATCTAACTACTCCCTATAGCTGGGCTGAAATCAGTAATAGAGTGGATCCTTCCGAATTGATCAACAACGGGTGGTATTCAGCAGAGTCGACGTCCTTTAGTTTAGTCGTACATCCGTACGAGTGCACGGGCACTTTCAAACTCAATTCCACAACTCCCACTTGCAATGGCTCGTCCAGCACAATCGGCGACTGGAGCCGCCAAGGAGCAAACTTCAACCCAGGATCTCCGCAGCTGGGCTATAGCGGCATCATCTTCAGCAAGGAAACCAACTCTTCGGGAACCGCCAATTGGTCACCCGCGCTACCCAAGAATGGCCAGTACAGGGTATGGGTATATGTTCCTGCCAACACGACATACGCGAGCAGCACGAGTACGACGTATACCGTAAGCAGTAACGGGACGACGTATACCTCCCAGACTGTGAACCAATACACGGCTGCCCAAGGCTCTAACCGCTGGGTAGATATAGGGACTTACAATCTCTATGCTACCGGGAATTCGACCGTGAGCCTACAAGGGAACACTGGAGAAACAGCTAAATCTATCACTGTGGATGCGGTGAAGTTTGAGTATATGGGCGCCATCCCATAAAACTTCTTGAAACAATGAACGCCTGCCTGCAAAATTATGCAGGTAGGCGTTTTTCTTTTTCTTGTGTTATGGATTTAGTTCGAAAACTTTAAACTTTTGAGGATTAACAATGAAAGTCTATCATTGCTTGGAAAGGTGATTTCATATACTTTCCCCTCATTGTCTGCTATATAAGCAAAACTCGTTTTATTTTCAAGATTATGTGAATCACCAGCCCAATTGAAGTAGCCGTCATTAAGTGAAAACGTGTATGCCTTTTTCCCATTCACAGGAATTTCTACTATAGGAATTAAGGTATTTTCTCTATTATATTTTTTTACAAATACAGTTTTGTTGAGATTCAACAGTTCTTCTGCTACTTTTTTTGCGTTCCAGTCCTTTACCGTATTTTCTGTTAATTTGTTCGGATTAAAGTTTTCGTATGGAGATGGATAGGGTAAAGGCCTGATGTGAAAGTGAAAATATTCCGATGATACAACGCCATCTTGAATGTATACCACAAG
Source organism: Candidatus Moraniibacteriota bacterium (assembly GCA_052034975.1). Taxonomy (GTDB): domain Bacteria; phylum Patescibacteriota; class Minisyncoccia; order Moranbacterales; family UBA1568; genus UBA1568. The sequence continues at coordinate 70,852 of JBPOIA010000003.1, read as the reverse complement.
CTCACAGGCATCTCGAGGGTCAAGAACGTTCATCCATGCACTATTAATACTTGCAATAGGAGGATAAATAAAAGAAAAGTCACACTTTCTACTGGTAAATAACTGCCACTCTTTCGTATCGGAAAGTTGATTGATTTTATCCTCTATTGCTTTTTGTTCGGCTCGTTTTTGTTCATCTCCCCTATCAGATAACGAAATCCGAGAAGAGTTCTCTTGTATCTTGGTCTTTTCAAAAAAACCCACCAAAAAAAGAACGATCCCTGATATCAAGATGATGAGAATTCCTATTGTCAATATTCTTTTGAAATTTTTCTCCATAATTCCGCCTTAGAAATTGATGTCTTTAACACCTCGATTATTTTAAGACTCGGATTTTCCTACCACGGGAGCCAACCGCTCTTCCTTTTGAGGATCATCCCGGCACGACGCGGGGAGAACGCTCCATTTTCGAGCGCCACGATGCCGTTCACGATGACGTGTGAGATACCGATCGGATACTGGTACGGATCTTCCATCGTCGCTTTGTCCTCGACTGTGTTCGGATCAAGGACAACGACGTCGGCGAAATAGCCTTCTTGGAGAAATCCGCGCCGATCAAGACCGAATTTGAGCGCTGGCTTGCCACTCATCTTGTGTACTGCTTCTTCCCAACCAAGCGATTTCTCCTTGCGTACATACTCCGCAAATACTTTCGGAAACGTTCCGAAATTGCGCGGGTGAACAAGCTCGCCGGTCTCCTTGTGGGCGATGTTGTATCCGACACCGTTGCTCGAGATAATCGAGAACGGATGCTGCACCGCCCGACGGACGTTCTTTTCCGAGAGCACTTCGAGCGAGACGATGGCGCGGCCAGAGCTCGCGATGAGGAAATCGAGAACAGTCTCTTCGGGCGGCTTGCCCTGAAGTTCGGCGATCTCCGAAATCCTCCGGCGCGTAAGCATCTTCGAAAGCGACGATGAGGTGATGAGCATCTGCGAATAATCGATGTCTTTGCGTCGCATATCACGGAGTACGGCACTCCGCACCTGGGCGTCACGCAGACGTTCGAGCATCATTTTCCGGCCGTCCTGTGTCACCCATTCCGGAAGGAACGTATACAATACCGATCCGGTCACCGTATAAGGATACACATCGAACGTGATTTTGATGTCGTTTAGTGCCGCGGTTTCGATCAGACTGAAGACATCGTCCATCAACGGCCAATTCTTCTCGCCGACGGCTTTGAGGTGAGAGATGTGGATCGGGGCGCCGGTTTCCCGTGCGACCAGAATCGCTTCTTCGACCGACTTCACCAACCCCTCTTCCTCGTCGCGGACATATGTGACATACAGGCCGTTTTGAGCGAGCGCCGTTTTTGTGAGAGCGATAAGCTCGCGTACACCGGCGCCACGGGCGTGCGTGTATTTCAGTCCGGTCGAGAATCCGATGCCACCCTCCTTGAGAGCCTGCCGAAGCATTTTCTGCATAACGGCGATCTCTTCCGGCGTGATGGTACGTGTCTCGTCCTTCATCGCGCCGCGCCGCAACGTTCCGTGTCCGACGAGCGTCGCGAAGTTTATGGCTGGACGGCGCTTGTCTGCCTCGCGCAAAAATTCCTCCATCGACAGCCAGTTGAAATTGATCTTCTCAACATCCGTCCATTTTTGGATGGAACGGATGACGCCCGGATCAGTAAGCGGGGCGAGCGACGATCCAGAATTTCCACCGACGATAGTCGTCACGCCTTGCGCGAGCATCGCTTCGAGCTTCGGATTCCTCAGTAATTCCCAGTACGTATCGGAATGATTGTTGACATCAACGAAACCGGGCACTACGTATTGTCCGGTGGCGTCGATAACCTGCGAGCCCTGTGTATGTGACAGATCCCCGATTTCGACGATGCGTTCCTCCCGGATACCGAGATCGGCACGGTACATCGGGCGGCCGCTGCCGTCGACAATGACCCCGTTTTTGATGATGATATCGTACATCACGGTATCCTTTATCTCCTTATAGCTCGCTATGATGGATGCGCCAGACGCTTCGCTCCTCCTTGGTTGAAGCCGGAGTTTTCAACGCAGAACGCTCTTCTTTCGCTTTCGGTTCGGCATCTGTCTCGTCTTTTGGAGATCCCGACATAACCAATCGTTCCGCTTCGCCCATAAATTCCTTATCTTTCTGTAGGATCTTCGGGATAAGAAGCGTGACATCGACACTTTCCTTTAACGCTTTCAGTTTCTGCAAGGCGCCTTTTTTCGCGATATCAATCATCTCTCGATACCCTTCCATATCGGGCGACGCGAACCGGATATTCCGGAAATCCTGCTTGACACCGGCCATAACGACCGGAGCCGTCCGTGCTTCAGGAAGCATTTCGGACAGCGCGTTTCCAGAGTTGCGCCGATTCGGCATTCCAGCAACCAGTACGTTGAAATGTTCGTCGTGCCTGAGCGTGTCACTCGCGTAGTGCATCGCGTACGCCGGGTCGATTTCTGCCACTTTCAGCATAAACACGCGATTAGCCTTGGCCGTGTCCGGCATCCCCTGAAGCAGCATTCCCAAAGATTCGACATTCCCTTGCAGCTGTTTGAGGTATTCTCTCATTTCTGCGCTCTCTTCAAGCTGATTGATGTCGATTTTCTGTTCACCGAAATCCTGTTTCAAAGAAACGCTCGGGACTGTTTCTGAAGATTCAATCGGCTCGGGAGAAGCCTCTTCTGTCAACTCTTCTTTTGGTTCTTTTCGGTTTTCCTGCGGTTTTTCCTCTCGAGAAGGACGGTTGTCTTCTTCGGTATCCAAAACGGAAGTCTCCGGTGTCGACGGGACATCTCCTTCTTGCGCAGCCGCTCCTTTTTCTAAAACAATGTTCTCCGACGCTCTCAACTCCTGCCGAATACGTTCAAGCTGTTTCTCAAGCGTCCGGCGTTCCTCTATCAGTTTCAGAAGCTCGTCATCATCCTTATCGGGAGAAATGGATCGATTGAGCGTACTGAGCTGTTCTTCTATTTCGGATCGTTCGCGTTCGAGCGACTGGAAGCGAGCCTCCTCTTCGCGGCGCCGCGTCTCTTCGCGTTCCAAAAAATCGGATATTTCCCGGCGCTCATTGAGAATGACCGCGATTTCTTCATCGGAAAACGTTCCGAATCTTGTTTCAGCGATTTCCTCCAAACGGACATTATATTGTTCCACATCCGTCGCCGGACGTGCCTCCTTTTTTTTCATAAGAGTGCCTGTCTTTTCCTTATCCGATACGTTCTGCCATCTCGATAAGACGGTTCGAATACCCCCATTCGTTATCGTACCACGCGACCACTTTCACCAAGTCGCCTCCGATCACCTTGGTCAGCGACAAATCCACGATGCTTGAATATGGATTCCCAATAAAATCTGACGAAACGAGCGGCTCATCGGTCACCGCCAAAACATTCTTGTATTTCACTTCGGCGGCCGCCTTGCGAAGCGCTTCGTTCACGGCTTCTTTGGTTACCGATTGTTTGAGCACAAACGTGAAATCTGAAAGTGACACCACGATCGTTGGAACGCGCATCGAAAGCCCATCAAAAAGTCCTTTAAGCTCTGGGATGACCTGTGTTACGGCGAGGGCGGCACCGGTCGTCGTCGGGACGATATTCTGCGCGGCAGCCCGGGCGCGACGCAGGTCCTTGTGCGGACCATCCTGCAGATTTTGATCGGCGGTATAAGAATGGATCGTCGTCATAATAGCTTTCTCGATGCCAAACGCGTCGTGAAGCACCTGAGCGACAGGTGCGAGACAATTCGTCGTACAGGAGGCATTGGAAATCACTGTCTCATTCGCGTAGGTGTCATCATTCACGCCGATAAGGAATGTCGGCACAGAACCATCATCGCCCTTGGAAGGTGCGGAAAGGATGACTTTCTTGGCACCGGCCTCGATATGCTGTGCCGCACTCCCCTTGTCGGTAAACCGTCCGGTGCATTCGAGGACGACATCTACACGAAGATCCTTCCAGGGAAGTTTCTTCGGATCCGGTTCGGCATATACCGGAAATTCCGTCTTGTCCACAAGAAGAGACTTTTCTCCCGCTTCAACCGACCGACGATAGTGCCCGTACGCCGTATCATAACGGAGGAGATGTGCCAGGATATCCGGACTCGTAAGGTCGTTGATAGCGACGATCTCGAGATCGTTCTTCTCCAATGCGATCTTGAATGCCGCCCGACCGATCCGGCCGAATCCGTTGATAGCGATTCTCTTTTTCGTCATAAAAATTCCATTAATACGATATTTTACGCCTTCCCGGCACTGCCGAAAATGACCATCTTTTCCTTTACGGCGTTTTTGGTATATTCCTTGGCGTTTCCCATTACCTTGCGCAGATCCATTTCTTCTTCGGAACGGAGAGCATCGCGCAATCCGCCAATGAAAGCCATCCGGAGGGCAGTATCGACGTTGAAACAATTGATCCCCCGCTTGATGACTTCTTTCACACGTCCGTTTTGCCAATCCGATGCTCCGTGCAGAACGAGCGGAATATCGACGATCGATGCGATAGCCGTCAACCGATCGTAATCGGGCTCGGAACGCTCGCGAAAAAATCCGTGCGCATTTCCGATCGCGACCGCCAGCGTATCGATGCCCGTCTCACGGACGAATTGCGCCGCCTGATCGGGATCAGTCATATATTTTTCCCATTGTATCGTATCCATCTGCATTTCTCCGAGATAGGGCACGTTCCCGAGCTCCGCTTGCACCACGACACCGCGGCTATGGGCGATTTCCACGATCCTTTTCGTCATCATCAGATTATCGGCATATCCTTTGCGTGAACCGTCATACATCACCGAGGTAAAACCGATATCCATCGCCCGCTCCACGACTTCGAAACTCTTCCCGTGATCGAGATGGATACCCACCGGAATATCCTTGGCGTAAAATTCGGCAATGTTTTTTACCAAATGAAAGATCGCTCGTCCACCGGCGAAATCGAACGTTTTTTCCGTCATCTGCACGATGACGGGAGAAGAGAGCTCGGCGGCCGTCTCGAGGATCGCCCGCGTCGTTTCGAGATTGACCGTGTTGAACGCGCCGACAGCATATCCACCGGTCTTTGCTTGTTCCAATATTTCCTTGACGTTCGTGAGCATATCCTTTCACTTATGTTCCCTTCTGCCGATCCGCTTCTTCTTGAAACATCGTCATCATTTTTAGAAGCTCGTACGGAAACAGGCTTTCGCGCCCGACGAGCACGCCATCCATTTGCGCTTCCCACGATACCGTTGGCAAAAATCCGCTCTTTACCGATCCGCCATAGAGAACCGCGATCCTCTCCGCGGTCTGAACATCGAACGATTCCGTGAGCATCTTGCGTAAAAGGACGCGTACCTGGAGAATCTCTGCTGTCGTTGGTGTTTTGTCCGTTCCGATAGCCCAGCGCGGTTCGTACGCGAGGATGATTTTTTCCGCCTGCGCTTTCGACAATCCAGAAAAAACGCTTTCCACCTGTTTGGCGATCGCGACATCGGTCTTCTCATTGCGCCGCTCCGCATCCGTTTCGCCGATACATACGATCGGTGTCAAATGATGTTTGAGCGCAGCGATCGTTTTCTCCCGTATCTGTTCATTCGTTTCTCCACCGTATATCCGCCGTTCACTATGGCCAATCAGGACGTATTCGACACCCTGATCCTTGAGCATCGCCGGGGAAATCTCTCCGGTATACGCACCGGATTTTTCCCAAAAAACATCCTGAGCACCCTTTTTGACGACAGAAGGCAAACTATCGAACTGGGAAATATACACGAACGACGGACACACGATACCGAGAACATTCGCGTATTCTTTGCTCTGCGCTTCCCGATCGAAAACGGCAAGATACTGCGCCGCTTCCTCGCGCGAGAGCATATTCATCTTCAGATTTCCCACAACATAAAACGTACGTATCGGCATAAGAATCTTCCGGAAAGAGTTTATGAAGCAATCTTCGAGCGAAGGTATTCGGCGGCCGCCTCCGGCTGAATCGTGGAAATCTCGATGCCCGTGGAAAGCTCGAAGCCGGCCCATGTCGCCGTATGCGGAAGGATCTCGATATGCCACTGATACTGCGGGTAATCCCTACCATCGCAGGGTGCCGTATGGATATAGAAATTGTACGGCGGATCGTTCAAGCCGTCATAAACGGAGCGAAGCGTCATCCGCAACGCCTCAGCGCAGGCGAATTTCTCTTCATCAGTAATCCGTTCGAAATACGGGTTCGGCCGTTTCCCAACAATCCATACCTCAAATGCCGCCCGCGAAGCGAACGGACAGAAAGCAATGAAGTGATCGTTCTCAAACACGAGCCGTTTCTGGGACTCGCCCTCATATTCGGCGACGACACCGAAAACCTTCTGACGATTCTGCTTGTAATACTGTTCGGCACCACGCAATTCGAGATCAATATACGGCGAAATAACAGGAATAGCCATCAGCTGCGAGTGCGGATGCGCGATGGATGCCCCCGCCTCCTTGCCGTGATTGTGGAAAATTTGGATATAATTGACGCTTTTCTTGTTCATCAGAGCGAGGAATCGTTCCTGATACGCATCCAACACCTCGGCAACCTGCCACGTTTCGAGAAGCGCGATGGATTTCCGTGCATCCCTCGTAACGACCACTTCGTGATATCCCGATCCGCTCATCGAAAAATACGGCCCTTCGGAAAGATCTTTGGCTACGCGTCCACGCGAGAATGCCGGGTATTTGTTCGGAAATACACGCAGACTCCAATCACCATCGTCGCGCCGGTAAATGAGCACGTCCTTCTCCTGTCCACTTGATTCGGGATGTTCGAAGGGATCGTCCTGATCGATAGTCCGAAAATGATCCGGCTTCACAAAATCGTTCGGTCGCTTGGCCCGGCCGGTCGCAATCACTACCCAGTCGCCAGTCACGATATCCTGCCTGAGCTCGGATTCGTACGGCGTCGCGTTTTTTGTTTTTTCGACGGTTGTCTCGGTCATTTTTTTCTTTTTGCTGATTTCGGTGTGACACTCACGCTGTCGGTCCTCGCTTCTGATATTCCCGAATACGATAGGAACCGGTGAGCAATCGCCATTTGGTCTTGAAAAGATCGACGAACACCTGCACGTATCCATTTGGTCCGAACAACTTTACCGTGGAACCCTCCTCATTCATCCAGCGTACTGGCATCTGTTTCACCGTAAAACCGAGCTTGATCGCGAGAATGATAAGTTCGAAATCGAATCCGAACCGGTCAACGACCATACGCTTCGCGACCTGATCGGCAGCTTCCCCGGAAAGCATCTTGAAACCACACTGCGTATCGGGATATTTCCAAAGACCGAGCACAATGCGAATGGCCCAATTCCCCATATCACCAAAAACCTCACGCCACTTCTGCTGGTGGACTTGGATGAATGATCCTTCAATATCCCGCGATCCAATGACGACATCGTAACCCTGCTCGAACTGCGGAAGGAAAGCGTCAAGATGCGTGATAGATGTCGAACCGTCGGCATCAAGAAAAAGCCTTCGGTTTCCTTTGGCTTCAAGGAGCCCCTGACGAACGACGTATCCTTTGCCGTGGTTTTCCGAATTCTCGATGACACGCAAATTCGGCACTTGGAGCGAATAATTTCGCGCTACCTCAGCGGTATTGTCTGGCGACCCATCCACAACGACGACAATCTCGTATGTGTAATTCTTTCCTTTGAGATATTTATCTATCTCGAGTAAATTCCGGCCGATACGCTCCCCTTCTTTATAGGCAGGAATGATGACTGACAAAAATGGCTGTTCCATAAGGAAAATAGCGGTTATGACATTTCAGGAATCGCGTCTTTATTGTACCACAAAAGAAAAAGGCGCGCATCGGGCGTCTATGTATCCTTCTTCAAATTATCAAGCCACTCCTGAAGGATGATTTTCGCGGCTTCCTCGTCGTCGTGTTCAGAAATTCTCCTGGCACCGACAGCGATCAGGTGTTCCCTGGCCAACTTGGTTGTAAACATCTCATTTTGATACGCGATTCGGACCGGAAAATGCCCGGCAAGAAGTCTCCCGAACGCTTCTCCCGGATATTCCACTTCCTCACGGTTTACATATGACGGGATACCGATCACGACCGTGCCTACCTCTTCGCGCACGATGATTTCTCCGATCTTCCGAATGAGATCTTTGTTATTCGGAAGTGTGGCATACGGAAGTGCGAGACCGGTTTCGCTATGGGCGAGCGACAACCCGACTTTTGCTGATCCCCAGTCGATGCCCAAATAGTGCTCGTTCCCCTCTGTCATAGAGTTCTCAATCAAACAAAGTTACGGTCTCCGCGCCATTTTCCATAATGATGACCGAATCTTCGAAGTGCGCCGAAAGCGATCCGTCAGCAGTCACGAATGTCCAATCGTCCGGAGCGATCTTCACGGTAAACGCTCCCTTGTTCACCATCGGTTCAAGCGCAAGCGTCATTCCGCGCTCGATGACGAAATCATACATATCCCGGGATACGAAATTCGGCACTTGTGGTTCCTCATGAAGCTCGCGACCCACTCCGTGTCCCACTAAGTCGCGCACGATCGAATATCCGTTCTGTTCGACATACTCTTGCACTGTTCGCGCATACGCGGAAATCCGTGCACCAGGATGAAGCTCGGCGATACCCCGCCGCAAACTCTCTTCGGTCACCGAAAGAAGCTTCATCGCTTCCGCCGACACCGTACCAACCGGAAACGTGCGCGCCATATCAGTCACCATACCATCAAAACGCATCCCGATATCGAGTTTTAAAAGATCTCCTTCTCGGATTGTTCGATTCTTCCTCGGAATACCGTGCACGACCTCGTCGTTAAGCGATGTGCAGAGCGAGGCAGGAAACGGCTTTCCTGTTCCATATCCTTTGAATATCGGGATGCCACCCTGCTCGCGGATGAGACGCTCCGCCAGAATATCGATATCGAACGTCGTCATTTCCGGCCGAATATTCCGGCCGATCTCGGACAATACGTATGCCAAACGCTTTCCCGATTCGCGAAAGCGCCTAAGCTCGTCTTCGGTTTTTATCCAATCCGATGACATAGGATACTTATCAATTCATTCCTCGGGCAATATCGTCAAAAATCGCCTGTGCCTCACGATCGCCGTCAACAGACAGAAGCTTTCCTTCCTGTTCAAAATGTTTGATGACTGGCAATGTTTCCGAATGGAAAATTTGGAAGCGTTTTTTTACGCCGGCGGCAGTATCATCTTTTCGTTGACTGATCTTCCCGCCGCACACCGTGCAACGCGCGTCCTTCTCCGTTATGTCTTTGCCAAAAATATACGGCCGATGGCAGCCGAAACACAGAAAGCGCTTGGAAATGCGCTCCACAGATACCGCTTCCGACAACCGTATGAAAATAACCTTATCGATGGTCCGTCCGAATGAGCCAAGGACGCTGACCACTTCATCAATCTGACTTTCGCGACGAGGCGCTCCGTCGATGAGAATCCCCTGGTCAGCGGGAACACGTCGAATCGCATTCCCTAAAACTGAGTGCATAATCTCGTCCGGCACCAAATCGCGCCGCCGATTGATGATATCGTTCAGCGTATGCCCGAGCGGCGTATCCTCTTCGGCGGCCGCGCGCAATTCCGAGCCCATATCGATATGGACGAGGCTGAATGCCTTCCTCAAAAGCTCCGCTTGGGTGCTCTTGCCGCTTCCCGGCGGCCCGAGCAAGATATAGTTTTTATTCGACATCGCGTTAGAAAGATTCGTAACTGCGCATCGTAAGTTGACTTTGGATATGTTTGATCGTCTCGAGTACGACCGAAACGACGATGAGGATACTTACACCACCCAAAGAAAGCGCTTGAATTCCTGTCATTCCCTGCACGACGAACGGCAGGACAGCAATAACGCCCAGGAATACCGAACCCGCGAGCGTAATGCGATTGATGATATGATACAGATATTCGGCGGTCGTGTGCCCCGGTCGGATACCCGGGATATAACCGCCTTGCTTTTGGAGATTCTCAGAAATCTTGTTCGGATCGAATACGACGGCGGTATAGAAATACGTGAACAGCACCACCAGGAAAAAATAGAGGCTTCCGTACACCAGTTGATCTTGCAGCCATCCGCCGACCGAGACCGCGATGCTGGCGACTTTGCCGTTCGCGCTCTGGGCCAAGAAATTGGCCACCATCGTCGGGATCAGAATGAGCGACACCGCAAAAATGATCGGGATAACACCGGCCTGATTGACCTTGAGTGGAAGATGTGTTGCCGCGCCGCCATAGACCTGCGCTCCACGCACCCGTTTGGCATAGGCCACCGGAATCGTCCGCTGTCCTTCGTTGATGAAGATGACACCCGCGATCGTTACGGCCGCCAAGAGGAAGAACAGGAGATACGTGAATATCTGCGAAGGATCCCACGTTGCGATAAAACGGGAAAAGGCGGTCGGTAATCCCGAGATGATTCCGGCGAAAATGATCATCGAGACGCCGTTCCCAAGCCCCTTTTCGGTGATAAGTTCGCCGAGCCACATCAGAAAAACGGTACCAGCCGTAGCGCTAATAATGATGACCGCCATCGAAAATGGCGAGATATCTCCCAGGATATTCTGCGAACGAAGTAACGAAAGCATACTAAACGATTGAAGCGCCGAAAGCGGCACCGTAAGGAAGCGTGTCCACATATTGAACTTCTGACGGCCCTGTTCACCCTCTTCTTTGTACAGGCGTTCGAGCGCCGGCACGATAGTCGTGAGCAGCTGCATAATGATCGATGCCGTGATATATGGCGCGACACCAAGCAGCACGATGGAGATATTGGATAATCCGCCGCCGGAAAAAATGTTCAGAAGTCCAAGAAACGCATTGTCCTCAAACAACTGTTTCAATGCCAAAACATCCACTCCGGGAAGAGGGATGTTCGCTGCCGCACGATAAATGACGAGGAGACCGAGAATGAAAAAAATCTTATTCCGAAGTTCGGATATCCTGAAGATGTTGATGAGGATTTCGCGCATAGTTCTGTTTCTGCATCAGGGACAAGCGCAGTATACCGCGCTCGCATCCCTCAGTCTAGGAGACGAACGCCTCTTGTGCTTTCGCGGATGCTGTCACATCTTTCCCGAGGGAAAGCTTTTTCTTGAGACTTCCGGTCGCGACGATTTTCGCACCGTGCGCGAGTTTCCGCTTCGCAACAAGTCCCCGCTCAGCCAAAAGAGCGAGCGTGACGGTCTCGCCATCCGCAAATGTCCGATCGAGATCAGTCAAAGTGATGGTGTGCTTTTTCGGATGGATGGATTTGAATCCGCGCAATTTTTTCAGGCGCTCGGTAAAAGTCGAACGACCACCTTCGAACAGAGGATCAACGGAAGATCCGGAGCGTGATTTTTGCCCTTTCGTTCCGCGGCCGGACGTCGTACCACGCTTGCCGCCACGTCCAATGCGCTTGCGCCGTTTCTTCTCTGCAACAGAAATCTGGTGAATTTGCATACTTTCTTATGAACGTTAGGTCTTACGCCTGCGCTTCAACCGCCGGAACCTTTTCCGTTTGTGGCGCCTTGCGGACACGAGGAGCCTTCAACATTTGAAGCGCCTTCACGGTGACACGAGCGACATTCAGCGGATTAGAGGCGCCGAGTGATTTGGAGACGATATCCTTGACGCCGAGCAGATCAACCACCGAACGAACCGCTCCGCCAGCGATCACGCCCTGACCCTGAGAAGCCGGCTTCAAGAGCACCTTGGCGCTTCCGAGCTTGGCAGAAACATCGTGCGAAATAGTCGCTCCGGCAAGCTCAACCGTAATCAGATTCTTCTTCGCATCATTAAAGGCCTTCTGGATCGCATCGGAAACATCAGAGCCCTTCGCAACACCAACACCCACTTTTCCTTTGCGATTACCGATAACCAGCGTCGCCCGGAAACGGAAGCGACGGCCGCCTTTCACGACACGCGTCACGCGCGCCAAATTGAGGAGCTTCTGATCAAACTCCGGCTTTTCCCGTTTCATCGATTTTCTCCCTTGTTCTCGTTTCGCCATACGTCGTTTATGAAGCTTACATTACATTTTCACACCGCCATTGCGAATCGCTTCGGCGAGCGCTTTCACTTTGCCGTGATATTTGTATCCGGACCGATCAAAGACCGCTTCGGTAACCTTGAGCGCCACCAGGCGCTTCGCTAGGAGCGCGCCGACCGCTCCGGCGCCCTCGACCGTATGCGCAGATTTTTTGACAACTTCGGAAAGATTCGCCTGATCAAGCGTCCGGCCAGACTGATCGTCGATCGCCTGTACCGCAATGCTCCGAAGGCTCCGGAATACAGAGAGTCTCGGGCGAGTCGCCGTGCCAAAAATCTTGGCGCGTACCCGGCGCTTCCGTTCGAATCGTTTCACTTTTTTCGCTTCTCGTTTCAACATACGCGTACCTTCTCGCTTAGTGTCCTAGTTATGCGGCGGCTTTCTTGCCTTCCTTGCGACGGACCGCTTCGCCGACATATCGGAATCCCTTTCCTTTGTAAGGCTCGACCGGTTTCAACTTGCGCACCAACGCAGCGAATTCCCCGACCTTCTGCTTGTCCGTCCCGGTAATCGAGAGCACGTTGTTTTCGATCTTCGCTTCGATTCCTTCCGGAAGCATTCTTTCTACCGGATGCGAAAAGCCCAGAGCGAACGTGAGTTTCTTGCCGGAAAGAGCCATACGGAAACCAACACCGTTTAGCTCCAATTGTTTCTGAAAGCCGATTGTAACACCGGAAAGCATATTGGCGATAACCTTGGCGGTCGTCCCCCAGATAGCGGATGCTTTTTTCCCTTCGCTCAATTTTGCCACGTGGACTTCGCCATTTTCGACCGTGACACTTACTTCACGACGGTGCGTGAACATAAGCGTCCCTTTCGGACCCTTGGCCATCACGACGCTGCCCTGTACGGATACATCGGCGCCGGATGGAATAGCTACTGGTTTTTTTCCTATTCTACTCATAACTCTTACGTTACCAGACCTTACACACGTATTCCCCACCCAGCTTGCGTTTGTGCGCTTCCATACCAGTCATCAATCCTTGAGAAGTGGAGATGATCGAGATGCCATATCCGTTTTTCACCCTCTCGATTTCGTGGCCTTTCACATAAATACGACGACCTTGCTTGGAAATTCGGGTGATCTCACGGATAGCTGGCGCTTTTTTTGTCGGAGAAACCTGCTCGTATTTCAGCCAGAGAATAAGTGTCTCGTGCACGCCGTCGGATTCCTTTTCGACACGGGCTACAAACCCCTCACGTTCGAGGATTTGAGCGATCGCTTGCTTGAGCTTCGAGAAACGGACGGAAACCCGTGCGTGTCCCGCGGCCTGCGCGTTGCGAATTCTGGTTAACATTTCTGCGATTGGATCGAGCATAATTCTTCTCTCGCTGTTAGCTTATATCCGTTTACCAGGAAGACTTCTTCACTCCCGGGATCTCGCCGGTTGAGGCGAGCTCGCGAAAGCAGATGCGGCAGATGGCATACCGGCGCAAATACCCCCGCTTCCGACCGCATTTCCAACACCGTCTGACAATACGGGTCGAAAATTTCGGGGTTTTCTCTGCTCTTGCGAATGTGGATGTCTTAGACATAAATTATTTGTGCGCGTTTAGGATTCCTGCTTATTTCCGCTGTTTTCAAACGGCATTCCCAACAAACGAAACAGCGCGGCCCCTTCTTCTCTGTTTTTGGCGGTCGTTACGACGTTGACCTGGAAACTAAAAATGTGCTGGACTTTCTCAGGAATGATTTCCGGAAAAATCGTATGGTCCTTGATGCCGATATTGCAGTTTCCGCTGTGATCGACGGCGCTCAGGGAGATGCCTTGAAAATCACGTACCCGAGGCAATGCGATATGGAACAAACGATCAAGAAACGCCCACATCCGGGTGCCATGCAGCGTTGTCCGGGCACCAATTTCCAAATCTTCGCGAGTCTTGAATCCGGCGATCGCTTTGCGCGCGCGCGTCATCACAACTTTCTGTCCGGTAATCGCTTCCAGCGAATTCACCACTTCTTCGACGTGTTTCTGGTCCTTCAGGAATTTCCCGACGCCAACATTCACGACGACTTTCGAAATGCGCGGCACCGCCATCACATTCTTGATGCCGAGCTCTTTCTGTAGTCCAGAAACGGCTTTTTTCTCGTAGATTGTTTTAATTGCCTGGGTATTCATAACTCTTTTAGAGGGCTTTACCGGAACGCTTACTGATACGGATCTTCTCGCCGCTTTCGATCTTTCGGCCGATCCGAGTCGGCTTTCCGGTATGCGGACAAACGAGCATCACGTTCGAAATATGGATGGGAAACTCTTTCTCTATACGCTCACCTTTTTGGCCATCCCGACGAGACTTGATGTGGCGCTTGAGGATATTGGCACCTTTCACAATCACCTTCGCGGCCACAGGAAACACACGCAACACTTCGCCCTGCTTTCCGCGGTCCTTACCGGCAATGATCTTCACTTGGTCGCCTTTCTTGATCTTCATAAATATCTTCCTTTGTAGTGCGTTCAATATTCTTTACAAAACTTCCGGTGCCAGGGAAACGATCTTGGTAAATCCCCGTTCGCGGAGTTCGCGGGCTACCGGTCCGAAGATACGCGTTCCTTTGGGATCCTGGCTCGTCCCTTCAAGGATGACTGCGGCGTTTTCGTCGAAACGGATATAGGAATTGTCTTTGCGACGATGCTCACGCGCCTGACGGACAATGACCGCCTTCACCTTATCGCCCTTCTTCACCATACCTCGCGGCTCAGCCACTTTGACTGACGCGACGATGATATCACCCAGCTTGGCATAACGTTTCCGCGTGCCGCCAAGCACCTTGAAACACTCGACCATTTTGGCCCCGGTGTTATCCGCTACATTCAACCATGTTTCTGCCTGAATCATACGTTTCGAATATTTATCCGACTATTTTGTGCCGCTTTTCCCGACTGATCGGTCGACACTCCTCGAACAAAACCGTATCGCCGACTTTGTACGCGCCCTTCTCTTCAATATGCACTTTGTATCGTTTCGAGGAGCGGTATTGTTTTTGGTATTTCGGATGCGTCTTGAACGTATCCACTTTCACCACCAGCGTCTTCTCCATCTTGTCGCTCACGACAACACCCTTCCATACGGGAGCTTTCTTCATTTTTTCCGATGTATTCATTGTCTTCATAAAAAATTCCGTAAAAGGGAAGTTTACTTCGAATGTTCTTTCGCGTCAAGCGTTTCGGCTTCACGACGCAATGTAAGCAATCGAGCGATGTCTTTCCGGATCTTTCCGTGTTCACTGTGATTTTTGGATTCGCGGGTAGCCAAATCGAAACGAAGCTTCCGAAGCTTGTCCTCAAGCTCTGTCAGCGCCTTCTCGCGCTCGCCCACTGATTTGTCCCGCCATTCTTTCGCTTTCATAGGAAAATACCTTGGATCTTCTCGAATTTAGTGACGCTCTACGAATTTCGTCTTCACCGGAAGCTTATGAGCTGCGAGTCGGAGCGCTTCCGCCGCGGCGGTCTTCCCAATACCATCGAGCTCAAACAATACCTTTCCAGCTCGTATTTTGGCGACAAAATGATCAACACTTCCCTTTCCTTTTCCCATCGGAGTCTGTTCGCCCTTCTTCGTCATCGGCTTATCCGGAAACACGCGAATCCATACTTTTCCGCCGCGCTGGATCGAACGAGTCATCGCGCGCCGAGCCGCTTCGATCTGGCGGGCGGAGATGATGCCTTCCTCAAGCGACTTCAAACCATAGCTTCCGAAACTAACTTCGGCGCCACGGGTCGCAGGACTTCCGGACCAGCCACCGCGCTGAACCTTCCGATGTTTTACTTTTCTTGGCATGAGCAACATACGCGTTCTTTATTCGTGCACTTCGGTAAATTTCTCTCCCTTATAGATCCATACTTTGACGCCGATAACACCGTAGGTCGTTCTCGCTTCGGTTCGGGCAAAATCGATGTCCGCACGTAATGTGTGAAGTGGAATCTTTCCACGGGACAACCATTCGCGACGAGACATTTCGGCGCCGCCGAGGCGACCACAGATCTCTATCTTCACGCCTTCGACACCCTTGTTCGATTCCACTTGATCGAGCGTTCCCTTGAGCACGCGACGAAACGGGATGCGTTTCTCAAGCTGTTCCGCCACCTGTTGGCCAACCAGCATCGCGTTCATATCGGCGTTTTTCACTTCGATCACTTCCACTTTCAACTCAACTTTCCTGCCAGCAAAAAACTGCTTCTTGATCGCGCGCGTCAAATCCTCGATACCCGTACCGCCCCGACCGATGAGCACGCCCGGACGCGACGTATGGATAATCAACCGCACAGCATTCGCGGAACGTTCGATATGGACACTCGCGATAGCGGCCGCTTTCCACTTCTTTGTGATCAGATCACGGATCTCGATATCCTTGCGTAACTGCTCGCGATACGTCTTCTTATCACTGAACCAGCGAGATTGCCAGTCCGTCGTGATGCCGATGCGAATGCCTGTTGGATTAACTTTATTCCCCATAGGGTTCGATACTTCGATTGATTTATACGGACTTTCTCTGGAACACTTTCTTGACTACCTTGGCTCCGGCCGGCTTTTTCCCTCCGCTAAGCGCGATCTCCTTCTGTACATTTGGTTTTACAGACGGATGATCTCCTTTTTCTTCATTCACTTCGGATGCCGTTTCAGATTCTACCGACTCAACCGTAACCGCTTCCTTTTTTGCGGTCCGACCCTTGCCTTCGATGCGTTCTTCGAGAATAAGCGTGACATTCGAACCTCGGCGCAAAAGCGGTGTCGCCCGTCCGAACGCCCGCGGCAACCAACGCTGCAACCGCAACCCGTCACCGACACGAGCCTCTAAAATATACAGGTTATCACTGTCCAAACCGAAGTTATTGGTCGCGTTAGCAATCGCGCTCTTCAGAAGATCGTGAATCGGACGAGCTGATCGCTTGGTTTGCCGGGAAATTTGGATCAAGGCCTCACGGGTATCCATCCCGGTGATCATATGCGTCACGAGACGCACTTTGCGCGGAGTGATCCGTAAATTGTTGAGGGTTGCGCGTACTTTCATAAATTCACCTATTTCTTATCGGTAGTGGCAGCTTTGGCGGCTTTGGCGGCTTCCAATTCGCGCTGTTTTGCAGCAACTTCCAATTCTTTCTGCATCTTACCGCCGTGACGGTTAAATTTGCGAGTCGGAGAGAATTCTCCGAGCTTATGACCAACCATTTCTTCCGTTACGAACACCGAGGTAAAATCCCTTCCGTTATGTACGCCAAACGTGAATCCGACCATTTCCGGA
Source organism: Candidatus Moraniibacteriota bacterium (assembly GCA_052034975.1). GTDB lineage: Bacteria > Patescibacteriota > Minisyncoccia > Moranbacterales > UBA1568 > UBA1568. Next base: position 53,575 of record JBPOIA010000003.1, on the reverse strand, counting down.
GAAATCGTAGAGGCACGAGACCATGTCTTGATGACCGTACGGTCGCCAAGTCTCTTTCCTTCGATTTTCTTGAGTACCCTCGGATCGACGTATGGGCCTTTTTTGAGACTGCGTGACATATAACGTGTAAGGATTCTGATTGAAATTACTTCTTCGAGCGACGCCGGACGATATACTGGTTGCTCGCTTTCTTGCGTTTCCGTGTCTTTTTACCGAGCGCCGGCTTACCCCACGGGGTTTTCGGATGCATACCGATCGGCTGGCGACCCTCGCCTCCGCCGTGCGGATGATCCACCGGGTTCATCGCGCTTCCACGGACCGCCGGACGGCGATTCAGATGACGGGCGCGACCGGCTTTGCCGATACGTTCAGCGCTATGTTCGAAATTGCTCACCTGTCCGAGCGTAGCATAGCATTCGGAGTGAATCAAACGGATTTCGCCGGATGCGAGTTTCACTTGGGCGAACTCGCCGTCAAGCGCCATCAGGGTCGCCTGCGATCCAGCGCTCCGCACGATCTGTCCGCCTCTCCCGATTTTCATCTCGATATTGCAGATGATCGTACCGGCAGGAATATTTTTCAGAAGCATCCGGTTACCGTTGACGACCGGGGCGCTTTTCCCAGACAAGACCGTCTGTCCGGCACGCATACCGTTGGTCGCAAGGATGTAACGTTTCTCACCATCGGCATACTGAACGAGCGCGATGAGCGACGAGCGGTTCGGGTCCTTCTCAAGTGCCACGATACGACCCGGAATATCATATTTTTCCTGACGGAAATCAATCACTCGGAACCGACGCTTGGCGCCACCACCCTGATGTCGGACAGAAATCTTTCCGCCCGAACGGCCGGCTTTTTTCTTATACGGAGCCAACAAAGACTTCTCCGGAGCCTTATCCGTCACGCCTTCCGGCTTCACGACCGACATATTGCGGCGACCGGCGTTATTCTTTTTGTAGATCTTGATTGCCATAATCTCAGGAAAATCTTTTCCTTATTTAGATACCGCCCTTGAAAAGCTCGATTGATTGCCCCTTCGAAACCGTCACGACAGCTTTCTTGGTCGCACTCTTAAATCCAAGCGTTCGGTTCCGTCCGGTAAAATGCTTCTTTGCCGGGAGACGTACGATATTCACCGCTTCCACGGTCACACCATAGGCTTCTTCCACGGCGCGCTTCACGGATTTCTTATTGGCGCTCTTCGCTACCTCAAACACGTATTGATTTAACGCATTCAAGGCATATGCCTTTTCGGTAATGCGCGGACGGGAAAGCAGCCGGTTTGCCAGCACGCTCTCTCTTCCCGCTGCCGGCTTCACAGCCTGCTCTTTCTTCTCTTCGGTTGTTTTATCAAACAATGCCATATCGGTTATTTCTTCGCTGTTTCCGCCCACTTCGCGAAACGCTCTTCGAGTCGTTTCACGCCGTCTTCGGTCAGGATCAGGTATTCGCTATTCAAAAGCTCCATAACATTCAAATTCTCAGCGAGTGTATAATCGGCTTTCGGAAGATTGCGCGCCATAATCGCGATACCCGCTTCAGCACCGGTCAAACCAAGCAGAAAGCTTTTCTGATTCATATCAAGATGCTGAAGTGTCTCAACAAACAATCGGGTCTTCTTTTCCGGATATGTGAACCCATCCAAAACGACGAGTTTGCCGGCACGGAATTTCTCGCTCAATGCAACCAAAGTCGCCTTCTGACGCATTTTCGCGTTCGTATCTTTTGAAAAATTACGGTCTTTGGTCGGACCGAACGACACACCTCCCTTGCGCCAAATCGGATTACGCACTTGGCCGACACGGGCGCGACCGGTACCCTTCTGTCGCCAGGGCTTGATACCGGAACCGGCGCGTTCGGCACGATCCTTGGTATGAGCGATCGACTGACGCTGATTCGCCATCATCGCGACATAGACCTGGTGCACCAAAGCATCGTTCTTCGGCACGCCGAACAAAGACTCTTTCAAGGAAAGTTCCTTTACGTCCTGACCGGAGATATTTTTGACAGAAATCTTCAGCATACGAGAATTACTTGGCGCTCATTATCTTCACAACACGACCGTTGACGCCCGGCACGGCGCCGCGCACTCCGATAAGACCTTCCGCTTCATCCACATACACGACGGAAAGATTGCGGGCCATCATATTCACACCACCCATACGTCCAGCCATTCGCTTCCCTTTGATGACGTGCTCAGGGAACGTTGCGCCGATCGAACCAGGCTTACGCATATCGTGCTTGCGGCCATGACTTGCTGGCGATCCGCCGAAACCGTGACGCTTCACGACACCCTGAAAGCCTTTGGCTTTGGTAATACCGGTGACATTCACGACATCTCCGACGGAGAATATCGAGACGTTCAATTCGGTGGCCGCCGGAAACTTATCATTCACCGTCTTTTCGATCGATGCCAATCCTTCCGTATCGGCGGTCTTACCAAGGCGAAATTCCCGACGGACGGTTTTTTTGGCAGTCTTATCGGTTTCCACCTGCACGGCAACGTATCCGTCTTTTCCAAGCGTACGAGTGCTCATCACCGTATTCCGACCACACGCGATAAGTGTCATATTCAACGCACCCTTCGTTTCATCGAAAAGTGTCGTCATTCCCAATTTTTTTCCGAGGATGAATTTCATTGCTCTGAAACTATGTCTTACGCTGCACTGAAAAGCAAAAAGCTGTTCCTTCTAAGGCCCAGCCGGTCTTTTGCAAAACCTGGCTCGCTTAGTATCCCTTCCCTGCACCCATACCGGACATCGGGAGAGACTTGAACGAGTATTTATTTTTAGAACTCTCGTTTTTGGATGAACTGCGCAGAACGGAAACAGCGGAAACGCAGATTGCCAAAAACGAAAGTTCTAATTTACATTTTGATTTCTACGTCGACACCGGCCGGTAAATCCAAATTCGTGAGGTTATCGATGGTTTTTCCCGTCGGGTTCACAATATCGATCAGGCGCTTATGCACACGCATCTCGTATTGGTCGCGGGCATTCTTATGCACGAACGTCGAGCGATTGACTGTGACCTTATGGATCTCGGTCGGCAGTGGTACGGGACCCGCAATCTGCGCGCCCGTGCGTTCGGCCGTTTCCACGATTTTTCTCGCGGACTGGTCGATCACCTTATGATCGTACGCCTTGATTTTGATTCTCACGCGCAAAGTCTGCGCTGTTTCCGTCTTTTTCATTGCATTCATTATACTGCTCCGTTTCCCTTTTTTCAAGAGAACAATCGCGGGAACGACCGCCGTCGGTCGCTCACCGTTCAATTCGCTTGAATCAAGATTACTTGGTAATCTTGGTAGCCACGCCGGCACCGACGGTACGACCACCTTCGCGGATCGCGAAGCGCATACCTTCTTCCATAGCAACCGGGGCCAAGAGTTTAATCTTGAGTTTCACGGTGTCGCCCGGCATAACCATCTCAGTACCCTCCGGGAGTTCCACTTCGCCGGTCACATCCGTGGTACGGATATAGAACTGCGGCTTGTAACCCTTGAAGAACGGAGTATGGCGGCCGCCTTCCTCCTTGGAAAGGACGTAGACTTCGCCTTCGAATTCGGTATGTGGGGTGATAGAACCGGTCTTGGCAAGTACCTGACCGCGTTCGACGTCTTCCTTCTTGATACCGCGGATGAGGAGTCCGGCATTGTCTCCGGCGACACCCTTGTCGAGGGATTTATTGAACATCTCGATACCGGTCACGACCGTCTTGGCAGTGTCACGGATACCGACGATTTCCACTTCCTCGTTGATGTTCACCTGACCGCGCTCGATGCGTCCGGTCACGACCGTACCACGACCTTCGATCGAGAAAATATCTTCGATCGGCATCAGGAACGGCTTGTCGAGATCGCGAACCGGCTCCGGGATCTTCTCGTCCAAAGCGGCGATAAGATCGATTACCGGCTTGGCAGTCTCTTCGTCGGCGCCTTTGGCCTCAAGTGCCTTCAGGGCGCTGCCGCGGATGATAGCGGCATTGTCGCCGTCAAATTCGTATTTGGAGAGAAGCTCGCGGACTTCGGCCTCGACGAGATCGATGAGTTCCGGATCATCCACCATATCCACCTTGTTCAAGAAAACGACAATGGCCGGCACGCCCACCTGACGGGCAAGCAGGATGTGCTCGCGGGTCTGCGGCATCGGACCGTCAGTCGCGGATACAACAAGGATAGCGCCATCCATCTGCGCGGCACCGGTGATCATATTCTTGATGTAGTCGGCGTGCCCTGGGCAGTCGACGTGCGCATAATGGCGCTTGTCGGATTCATACTCGCAGTGCGAGGTAGAAATCGTGATACCGCGCTCGCGCTCCTCGGGAGCCTTGTCGATCTCATCGACGCTCTTCTCCTTCGCGAATCCTTTCAAAGAAAGCACGTGAAGAATGGCCGCCGTAAGAGTCGTTTTGCCGTGATCGACGTGGCCAATGGTGCCCACGTTAACGTGCGGCTTGGAACGGTTGAACTGCTCTGCCATAACCTTTAACGTTAATTAAAACTTACAATTATTTTTTCCCCGTCGAAATCTTTCTCGAAAACAAAAAAGACCTGCGGGAAGCATCAATCGGTATGATACCAACCTGTTTCATTTCTGTCAACCCCACACTGGTTCAGACGAAAAACCGTCGGATTTCGTATTCCAATCGCCTCGTCGTAGTTATGTTTTCGTAAGTAAAAAAACAGAAAACCCACCAAAGCAGGTTTCCTGCTGGTGGGAATATCTTTCGGATCAGTACGAATGATGGTTACGCCATTGGATTACGTGTGGTTCCGGCTCATCTGAGTGGTGCCGCACTGTGACTCCCCTATTGCCGCTCGCGAGACTGAGCGAATTGCCTTTGATAACCTGGAAACCATTGCTGTCGTCCGGTGTTTCCTGACAGACAACTTCGCCTTCGATGGAAAGATAACAGCTTCCACCGTCCATTTCTCCGATATACGGACCGGCGATATCTTCCGTACAGCTTGGTGCGATCGTCACATCGGCACCATATCCTCTGTTGCTATCCCAACAGAAAGCAACAACCGGGTATGGGGCATTATTCGTAATTCTCATTTTTTCCTCCTAAGAACAATCAGCAAAATCGCTGACAAAACAACGTATCAGAAAAGCGTTTTATTTGTCAATAAAGAACACAAGAAAAAAACCAGCCGGTACGGGCTGGTTTTTATTCAAGATGGCACGAGGAGATTTATTTCCCCCCTTCTTTCGGGGCGCGGGCACCGATGATCTCGGTAGCCACGTTGTTCGGAACCTCAGCGTAATGGCCGAATTCCATCGCGTAGCTGGCACGGCCCTGGCTCATTGAACGCATCTGGGTCGCGTAACCGAACATCGAGGAAAGCGGGACTTCGGCGTGGATTTCCTTGACCTGCGCCGCTCCTTCGCCGCGCGCATTCATCTCGCGGATGACGCCGCGCTTGGACGAAAGGTCGCCCACGATATCACCCATAAACTGTTCCGGAGTGATAACAACCACTTTCATAATCGGCTCGAGAATGACTGGCTTTGCCTTGCGCATCGCCTCTTTGAACGCGAGCGAGCCCGCGATCTTGAATGCTGCTTCGGACGAATCGACGTCATGATATGAACCGTCGTACAGGGTCGCCTTGATGTCTACGACCGGATACCCGGCCAACACACCGGTCTGGGACGCCTCTTCGATACCCTTATTGATCGGCTTGATGAATTCCTGAGGAACGACACCACCCTTGATCTCATCGATGAATTCGTAGCCCTTTCCTTGTTCATTCGGCTCGAGTCGTATCCAACAGTGGCCATACTGCCCGCGACCGCCGGACTGACGGATGTATTTTCCTTCGGCTTCGGCGGACGTACGGATAGTCTCGCGGTACGCCACTTGCGGTCGGCCAACATTCACTTCTACCTTGAATTCGCGTTTCATCCGATCAACGAGAATATCGAGATGGAGCTCTCCCATACCGGACATAATGGTCTGACCGGTCTCTTCGTCGGTGTGCACACGGAATGTCGGGTCTTCTTCGAGAAGTTTCTTGAGCGCCATACCCATCTTTTCCTGATCAGCCTTTGTCTTCGGCTCGACGGAGATATCGATGACCGGCTCCGGAAATGTGATGGATTCGAGGATAACCGGATGTTCCGGATCACACAATGTGTTACCGGTCGTGGTGACTTTCATACCGACCAAAGCGCCGATATCGCCCGCAGACAATTCATCGATCTCCTCACGATGGTTGGCATGCATACGCACGATGCGACCCACGCGCTCTTTCTCATTCTTGGTGGAATTGAGCACATAGGAGCCGGCCTTGATGGTTCCGGAATAGACGCGAAAGAACGTGAGCTGTCCCACAAACGGATCCGTCGCGATCTTGAACGCGAGCGCCGCAAAATTGGCGTCGTCTTTCGTTTCACAGACTTTTTCGGCTTCGGTCTTCGGATCCATCCCTTTGACCGCCGGGATGTCGATCGGCGACGGAAGGTAATCGACTACCGCATCGAGCACCAACTGGACACCCTTGTTGCGAAGCGCCGTACCGGTCATCACCGGATGGAGCTTGACGTTAATCGTCGCTTGGCGGAGCGCCGCTTTCAGCGCCTCGACGGAAATCTCCTCGCCGTTCAAAAATTTCTCGGTCAGCGCGTCATCCGTTTCGGCGATTTTTTCCACCATCTTTTCCCTCCACTCCTTTGCTTTTTCAACGTATTCGGCCGGAATCTCTCCTTCGATGACTTTCTCACCCATTTCTCCATCGAACGTATAGGCTTTCATTGTGACAAGGTCGATAAGACCATAGAAATCACCGCGCAAACCCATCGGATACTGAATCGCAACAGCATGCGGCGTCAGCCGATTCCAGATCGACGCGATAGCATCTTCGAACACGGCACCTTCCTTATCGATCTTGTTGATAAAACACATCCGGGGAACATTATATTTCTCCGCCTGTCGCCAAACGGTTTCCGATTGCGGTTCAACACCTTCCTTGCCGTCAAAAACGACGACACCGCCGTCGAGTACGCGGAGACTGCGCTCCACTTCCACCGTAAAATCCACGTGGCCCGGCGTGTCGATGATGTTGATATGATGATCCTTCCAATAGCAGGTTGTCGCAGCGCTCGTGATAGTGATACCGCGTTCGCGCTCCTGTTCCATCCAGTCCATCGTGGCCTCGCCTTCATGCACCTCGCCGATCTTGTGCGTGATGCCGGTGTAAAAAAGGATACGCTCCGTCGTCGTCGTCTTGCCGGCGTCGATATGGGCGATGATGCCGATATTTCGGTACTTCTCGATAGGCGTGGTGCGGGCCATAAAAACTCAATGAAAAAATAAATATAAAAAATAAAAATGTCGGCGGAAAATGAAAAAAACTCAACTATTCAAAAACAGTTTTCCCTGTTTTTGAATTTTTATCTGTGTTTTTCATCTTCATTTTTGCATTTTTCATTAAAAAACGAAAGAGGTGTGCCAAAACAGAACACCGTCTTTCATCTTCACGAACAGGAATGCTAGGCGAAATGTGCAAACGCCTTGTTGGCCTCGGCCATCCGATGGGTCTCTTCGCGCTTTTTCATCGCGACGCCAGTCTTGTTGGAGGCATCAAGTAGTTCATCTGCCAGGCGTTCCGCCATCGGCTTCCCCTTCTTGTTGCGGCAGGCATCACGGATCCAGCGCATCGCAAGCACCTGACGACGCTCCCCTGATACCGGAACCGGCACCTGATAATTGGCACCACCGACACGTCGACTCTTCAGTTGAAGAAGCGGCGAAACGTTTTTGATCGCCTGCTCAAAGATATTGAGTCCGCCCTTCTTTGTGCGTTCATGGATAATATCGAAAGCATCGTAAACGATTTTCTCGGCGATACTTTTCTTACCGTCCCACATAATCATCCCGATGAAATGTCCGACCAAGGGGTTGTCATGGGTCGCGTCCGGTTTCCATTCGCGGGCAAATTGTCGCTTTCTTCGTGGCATAGTATCCTCGCGTTCAACAAAATCTTAGCGGTCTTCGTTATTCTTTCTTCTTCCCTCTCTTGGCACCGTATTTGCTTCGTCCCTGCTGCCGATCGACACCGGCGGCATCGAATACGCCGCGCACGATATGATATCGCACACCCGGAAGATCCTTCACGCGGCCACCGCGGATCATCACAATCGAATGTTCCTGAAGGTTGTGTCCTTCACCTGGGATATACGCAGTAACTTCCATACCGTTCGTCAGACGGACACGAGCGATCTTCCGAAGCGCCGAGTTTGGTTTCTTCGGCGTCGTCGTAGATACTTTGATACACACGCCGCGCTTGAACGGGCTCTCATGGAAAGTATTGCGATTCTTCACGGTATTCACAGAATAACCCATCGCCGGAGACTTGGATTTCTTCGAAAGTGATTTTCTGGGACGCTTGATGAGCTGGTTGATGGTTGCCACAATAAAAAACGTTACGAATCGTTCAAATACCACAGATAACAAACAAAAAAGCGGCTTGTTTTTCCGTACTGCCCATACTATCGAAAAGTGCCGCGCCTGTCAATACTTCCGTTTTTTTCGGATAGGCACCCCTTCGCCCGAATGGAAAATCACAGTGCCAAACGGAGAAAGAGACTCAAAACAAAGTTGATGAACAGACTGATAGGAACGGAAAAGAAGAAAATGACGAAAATGAGAAGGAAAAGTCCATACTGTTCAAGAAGGAACATCGTCCGTTCCCGGATCGGGACAAGCGCGTAGAGGAGTTTCGATCCATCGAGCGGCGGTACCGGCAAAAGATTAAAACATGCAAGCACGACGTTCCAGAAAATGATAAGGAGCAGAAGTCCGAATACAACGCCTGCCAATGAACCGGATAAAGCTTCGGCTAAAAGGCCGAATCGCTCGAGAAATTCCCCGCTTCCGCCGATAACGCCGATAAAACGTTCTAAAATATCCGTTTTCGCGAGAAGAGAGAGCGGCAAAAGCTTCGCGAAAATAGCCGCAAAAAGTGCCAAAATGATATTGGACGCCGGCCCAGCAAGCGCCACAAGGACCGGGCCCCATTTCTGATCACGCAGATTATACGGATTATACGGCACCGGTTTGGCCCAACCGAACGCGAATCCCGTCGTCACGACCAAAAGAAGCGGCAGTAAGACCGACCCAAACGGATCGATGTGCTTCATCGGATTCAGATTGAGCCGATCGGCATATTTTGCCGTCAGATCGCCGAGCCACAACGCCACAACACCATGCGAAACCTCATGGACGATGACGGAATAAACAAGAGTCAGAAGATAGAAACCAACCAAGACAAGTTCATTTGCCATAAGAAGATAAAAAATCAAACTGAAAAAAGGAAGTGGGAGATATTGAGCTTTTCCGCTCCGCCAAGATCTTTACTTTTTTCAATTTCATATTTCATATATAAACATCCGCTCTTGCCAAAGGAGCATTCCTATGCTACCCTTTCTCAGGTAATACTTCAAGCCTCTATCGATTATGAGCCGCACATGCCAACTTACCGGACGTGGAACTGCTACGGGTAATTCCCGCAGTCATTCCAATATCGCGAGCCGTCGAACATTCCGGATCAACTTGCAGACTAAGCGCATCGGCGGTGTCAAACTTCGCCTCTCTACCCGTGCCATCCGCACGCTCGCGAAAACCGCCAAATAAATACGATACCCGCGCTAAAAAAGAACCCCCCTGTGCATCCTTTGGAAACACAAGGGGTTTTTGATTGGAAGATCCGATTCAACCGAGGCTGAATGCAGCGGGAACGCTTTCCCTGGAAACTGCCCGCAAAAGCGCGAGCGATTCTTCCGTTTTGTCGATATCGAGATTCTGCAAGGCGAATCCTGTGTGGACGATGACGTAATCGCCGACGGATACGCCGTCCAAAAGAGCGAGGGATATTTCTTTCCTGATTCCATCGAGATCGACAGTAGCGGTATTCGCCATTTCGTTGATGGCGATCACTTTCATCGGCGCGGCGCGGCACATAGTGTCCTCCATTGGTAATGTACGGTGCATAAAGTATACCAAACTGCGGAATTCTTGGATATACTAGATGTATGATCCCTCTTATCCATATTTTTGGCAATCCGGATCTTCCGTGCGACGCCCTGCCGCCAAGACTCTTGTCGCGTCTTTGTCAACGATTTCCGAACTATCGATTCTCCCTCACCGACCCGAACGAGCTTGATACGCCAAAAGAAAACGATCTTTTCATCGCTATCGATACCGTCGATGGTCTGAAAGTCCCGCGAGAAATATCGCTCGACGAAATCGCGGCTCTCCGTGCCAGAACGACCGCTCACGATTTTGATTTTGCCTCATTCATCCTTCTCGTCAAAAAGCTTCGAAAGAATATCGGGATCCGCATATTCGGGATCCCGATGGGATATTCGGAGGAAGAAGCGTACGAAGCGACCGTCAGATTTCTTGAATCTTCAATTTGAGGAAGTGTGACGCACAGCTCATACACGGATCATACGCGCGAATAATCTTCTCGCATTCGTGCGAAAGTTCGTCACGATCCATATCGAGATGTTCCTGGATGAATTTCCCGAGATCAGCCTCGATCGTGATTTGGTTCTGTCCCGTCGGAACGATTACTTCGCCGCGCTTCACGATACCTTTTTCATCCGTTTCATACTTATGGTAAAGTGTCCCGCGCGGCGCTTCCACGACGCCGACTCCGATCGTCTCGTGCGGTACGATCGGCTGGAGCGGTTCTTTGGTGAATGTCCGCGATGAGAGAATATCGATCGCCTCATCTACCGAATGCAGGATGGCGATGGACTGGGCAAGGTTGTTGTCATACACATCGTGCGACGGGAACCGCCGGAGCGCCTCTTCGGCATCGCGCTTCGTATTTATATGGAGCGCCTCCTTGTTGAGATTGATGCGAGCGAGCGCTCCCACACGATAGGCCTGTCCATCGAACTTGTACCCGGACGCTTCGGAGTATGGAATGACCACGCGTTCCAAATGATCGCGATAGGTGCTTTCGTCGGCCACTTTGCCATTCATATCCCACAGTTCGCCTTCAAGATACGAGAAGGGCGTTGCTTTCAATCCGACATAATTCGTCTCACGCAAAAGTGAAAACGGCGAGTGAGAGAAAAGCTCGATGGCTCGCAGGACCGCCGGCCGGATCGCCTTCAATTCCTCGAGCGATTTGTCCATATCGGCTTTTTCCGGAATATGCGCGAACCCGCCCGGCATAATGTACGGTGCATGGACACTGCGTCCGCCGGCAAGGATCGACAGATGATTCCCCACCGCCTTGATAGCGAATGCGTCGTGAAGCACATCGTGCTCCCGGGGATCATTCTCATCGAATTGAAGGAGCGAATCTCTATTGAAGAAATCCGGCGCGACAAACATATACAGATGCAGCGCATGATCCCGAATGATGAGTCCGTGATACGTCAGCGCGCGCAAAAGCTTCGTCTGTTCCGTCGGCACAAGGCCAAAACCCTTTTCAACCGCCTCGACGCTCGCCATCAGATGCGCATTCGAGCAGGTACCACAGATCCGCGAAAGCATCTGCGGAATGGCCATGATCGGTTTGCCAACCATCGCTTGCGTAAAGAAACGCTTGTATTCAGTGATGGCAAATTGGACTGATTCCACCTTACCATCGGAAAGAAGGACATCGAGACCAGCCGATCCCTCGATCTTTGTGATCTCCTTGATGCTGAATTTGCTGGTTTCTGATATTTGGTGCATACAATGAAAAAGTCAGGATTATTCTTTCGCCGAAGCGGAAACGACTCCGAATTCGATCAAAGCATCACTCACGACCTTGATAAAAGCCGCTTCCGGCATCGGGCAACCGGTAACGCTCGCGTCCACCGTTACCAATTCGTCGAGCTTCTTGGCTTTTTTTCCATAATGGAATTTTTCCAAAAGAAAATCGATCTCCTGCTTCACTTTTTCCGGAAATTCGTTGCGCTGAGTAGAAAAATTCCCCGCCACAGCACAGGAGCCGATGGCAACCAACTTTTTCGACAAGCGGCGAATCTCACGAAGCTTTTCTTCCTGTTCCGGAGAAGCGATCGCTCCTTCCACGAAGGCCACGTCCATCTCGTCCATCACGTTCTTCGATTGAAGCACCTTTGCATGACGTATATCGAGAAGTGGAATCCATTCCCGATAATGATCGTTGAGGATTTCTGTAAAGATCACGGTACTGTCCTCGCAGCATGAAAAAGAAAACCATCCGATGCGCAGCTTTTTTTTCTCTTCCGGCATAGCCTGACGATTGAATTATTATATATTGGTCGGGGTAAGCGGAATCGGACCGCTGCTACAACCACCCCATGGTCGCGTACTACCACTATACTATACCCCGTTCTTTCGTGGAACAGATGAAAGCGTAGCAAAGTTCGGACAAAATGAAAAGGGAAGCTCTGGCGGAGCTTCCCTCTGAGAGGCCGACGATGCGGCTATGTCCCGTATTTTTTCTCGTGCTGTGCCCGATAGTACTGGTGCACTGCCCGGGTGGCATCGCCGGAACTGACGATACCGGTGTCATTCAGGATATCGCGGATATCGATGCAGTCGCCGTACGCCGAGACGTTTCCACTTTTCGGCGTCTCACTTACCGTTCGAAGATCTGCTGACAGATCACCCTCCTGTGCGATATTCATAGCGTTTCCCTCCTCTTCGTTGTTACCATCCGGCAACCGGAATGCGGCCACCGTTCCGTTTCAACAGCTCATGAAATCCCTTCACGTCTTCCGAAAACGGCAGTCCGAGCTTCGCTCGTTCCGCCTGCGAAGGATTGCATTCCCCGTTTCGCACCTTGGTACGGCATTTGAAACCGCTGGCAAAGTGCGGGCATAACGCATTGCATCCGCAGCCCTTTTTCCCCACGATGTCTTTTCTCCTTGTTAAATAACTGAAAAAAACAAAATCCCAAACCTTACGGCCGGGACGCCCTTGTGTTTCGTACATTGTCCCCTGCTGTACACCCGGCTACTTTTGGCCGGTCCAAAAATCGCTCTTGCGCGTTCTTTTCGGACGTGTCCTCAGGTTTTTGGTGCGTACCCGTACTGTACTCTTCTCCTTTTTTGCCGTCAAGAGAAACAAAAAAGGCTTTTTCAAGCCTTTTTTAAGAAATTTTCTGCCTCTATTCCAAAATACCGTCAAGATTCACGTCGTAGAGGATCTGCTCTTGCACAAGACAGTATCCTATAAGCTCTTCTTGGGAAAACCAGATTTTGATCTCGCGTTCGGCTTCTTCGGGAGAATCGGAACAATGAACCAGATTGCGAACCGCCCGGTTATCAAGACTGGAAAGCGCATACGAATCGACCGTCAGATCGCCACGGATCGTCCCAACGTCAGATGTCGTCGGTTCGGTGCCACCAACAATTTTCTTCACGATCGCAACAGATTGATTGCCCTCGATAACCATCGCGAGTACCGGTCCGGAAGTGAAGAAATCCACGTTAGCCTGAATGATATCCTTACCGTATTCGATCGCCTCTTTTTCGACTGGCAACCCGTGTGCTTTCCGATCATCGACGATACGTGCGCCCTTTTTCAGAAACCATTCCTCATCCTTATTATAATGAGTCCAACACTGTTCGGCTTTCGGCACCACAAGCTTCATCGCGATGAATTTGAGACCGGTGCGCTCGAAACGCGAGATGACTTCGCCAATAAGAGCACGCTGTATGCCATCCGGCTTCACGATAACGAGTGAGCGTTCTTTTTTCGGATGTGTTTCCATAAGGAATTACTCAGTAAAAGATAAGCATCACCTGCTATAGTGACAGAAATTTGTAAATATGGCAAGCAAAGAACCTATGATCCAGCAAAAACACAGTGATCGGAGATGCAGCGATAGATGATATCGCCAAACATATCTGTCCGACGAGTAACGATATCACGCCGAGAGAGACGCTCCAATACTTCTAAAGCTGGATGCCCGTATTGATTCTTCCCAACCGATATCACCGCTTCTTTCGGCCGAATACGATCGAGGAATTTTTCACTCGTCGAATATTTCGATCCGTGATGCGCTACTTTGAGCACGGTTACCGGCGGCTCATCCGGCAGAAAAAACTCTTCCTGAGGCAGATCACCGGTGAAAAGCATTTCCGTTTTGCCAAAAACAAAACGAGCCACGATACTCCCCTCGTTCGTTTTTCCCTCTGATGTCTCCTTGGGAAGCGGCGCGGACGGATATTCTATCAGCAGTTCCCCTCCGTTTGGAAAAATAATCTTCGCGCCACGGAAAATGCTTTTCGGTTCACCGCCGGTATACTTCCTTACGGCTTCCTGAAAAAGCGCCGAGACTTCCGTGTTACTTTCAGCTCCGGTCGTCAAGACATTCCGTACGGCGTACATCTTCAGAAGTCCCGCAAAACCGCCGATGTGATCAGCATCCGGATGCGTCGCAATGATCGTTTCGATGCGCCGATCCCAAAAAGGCATATGTCGGCCAAGACCAGCCAAGAGAACCTTGCTGTTACGACCGCTGTCTATCAATACCTGATTCGTTCCCTGAGAAAACAATATGGCATCACCTTCCCCGACACTCAGAAACACGACATCGGTATGCTGTGCCGCCTCTTCGGCATACCAAAAGAACGACACGGACAGCGCCAGTATCGCCAAAAGACCTCCGAGACTAAGAAAGAGAAAACGCTTCTGCATACATTTTTCGTTTTCGTCGACGTTCAATGCTCACGATAACAAAAAACAGACCGGCATACCACAGGAAAACCATTGGCGCGCCGAACCAGCCGATATCGATACTCGCAAAAGACCAGCCACCGAAGCGTTCGGCAGTACGCGTCACGACCGAAAGAAGAAAATAATCGATCCACGCAAACAACATCTGCGATCCGGGCGCTATCAAGAACATCATACCGACAAAAAACGATAGCGCCATCGCGTACGGAATGAGTGGCAAGAGAAGCGTATTTGAAAGCAGCATCAGCGGCGAAAATGCCTGGAACTGGTACAGGAGAATCGGTAGCACGAAAAGCTCCACGACGAACGTCATCCAAAGAATTTCGGCCAAGCTCCGACCAAAAAACGTTTCCGGAAAAAATTCTTCCTGCCACGTCGAAGCGACGATAATCCCGCATGCAGCCAAGAACGAGAGTTCGAAACCAATGTCATACCGGAGAAGGAGCGGATTAAAAAAAAGCATCAAAGCGGCAGCGAATATCAATACCGGAAGGGAGCGAGAGAGACGACCGGTCTGCACGGCGGCAAAGGCAATGCCGGCCATTACGCCCGCGCGCACAGCCGATGCCGGCGCGCCGATCATCACGATAAACAACATTATGCCAAGAAGCGCCGCCCAAAGCGCTTGCTTTCGCCATAAACCAAGCAGGATACCGATAATCAGAAAACACTGCGCGATAAGCGCAATATTATATCCGGATACCGCGACAATATGTGACAATCCCGCCCGCCGGAACGATTCTCCTAATTCGTGCGGCAGATAATCGCTTCCGCCAAGTAAAAGCCCTTTGGCCAAACCCGCCTCCGGTTCAGGAATGCTTTTACTTAATGCCTCTTCGAAGAAACGTTTCGGACGATAGAGCAATCCCATCAAACGGCCTCGCCCATCATTCCCCGGCAAGAGTTCGGCGACAGTCGCATTCTGACAGAGAAATCCGATACCGTCCTTCCAAAGGAACATCCGGTAATCGAAATCGGACGAGAAATTTTCCGGCTGTTCAAGACGACATACGAAGCGGATCCTTTGTCCGGCTTCAAACGAAGCACCAAGCGGCGCCTGCCAGAGAATGTCCCGATTCGGACAGGAGGCTTCACCGCACTCCTCGAACCGCACTATCGTTTTTTGAAAAAATACTTTCTCTTCCGGATCCGACAATACCCGGACCATTCCGGACAGTTCTTTTCCGTACCGATGCTCGACGGCTGATATTTCCGATCGAGCGGTATCCGCCATCCATACACCACCGAAAAAAAGAATGAGAAGTCCTCCTATTCCACCAAAAACCTTTCCCGGAAAAACCGCGTACCCCGCGATGCCGATAGCCAAAAGAAGCAGCCCCACCGATGTCTCGAACACAAAAAAAGAGCCGCTTCCGACGCCTCCGATAAATACGATACTCCCCATCAAAAAAACCTGGTCAATTCTCATAATCCTTCCGGGAGATCGACGAGTTTTTTCCGACCGGCGGCTCCTCGTACGATACGAACCAAGCTCGGTGCGATACCAAAGTGCTTCCCAAGAAGCCGTACCAGCTGTTTGTTGGCCTTGCCGTCAATCGGTACACTCGTCAGACGCACACGATATTCCGCTTCCGCAACCTTCTCTACCGAATTTTCCGTAGCGTGCGGAACGACTCTGACAAAAATCTTCGACATACCAAAATCATCACTCCAATGTTTCGAGCGCCTTACGGAAGCTCTTGGCACTTCCGAACGATTTGTACACGCTGGCAAACCGAATATACGCGACTTCGTCGGCGTCTTTGAGTTTTTCCAAAACCAGACTGCCGATTTCGCGGCTTTGAATCTCACTCATACGTTTTTCGTGAAGGGCATATTCTATTTCGCCGAGAATTTTCTCGATTTTCTCTTCGGCACCAGGGCGCTTCTCGAACGCACGAGCCAAACCTCGCTCGATCTTGCTCCGATCATACTCCTGCCGACTCCCGTCCTTCTTGATAACCTGCAAACGAAAAATTTCCACTTCTTCGTACGTACTGAAGCGTGCCTGACATTTTTCGCACTCGCGGCGACGGCGGATAGCGCGGCCCTCCTGGGTTTCGCGCGAGTCGACAACTTTCGTATCCTCATTATTGCAAAACGGACAACGCATAGATATTTTGGCTTCCTTTCGTGCTTATACTACGCTTTTGCTTCCGGAAAGTCAAAACGCCCCGCTTCTGGAGGCGCCTCTCCTTTCAAAAGGATGCTCCGGCTATTTTTTCATCTTGCGACGGATAAAGGCCGGGATTTCGAGATCTTCTTCTTCGACGAGTTCTTTTGATTCGCCCCGCGAAGAAACACTCTTCGGTTGGATCTTCTCTTCGATGATCATTACGGGCGGCTCGATCTTACGGGTCGGAAACGTGATAGCCTCTTCAAAGATTTCTTCCTCTTCCCGAACGGTCTCTTCGACAACGTTTGCGGAAATCTTACGCGAATGTGTCACGCTCGAAGAGGAGGCTTTGTTGGTAATAAGACCGACCTGGGGTTCACGTACCCGAGCCACATCGAATCCGGTCGCTACCACCGTCACCTGAATCTCGCCCTTGCGGATCTGATCGTCCATCACGGCGCCGAAAATAACCTTCGCGTTCGGATCGATATTCTCAGTGATGATGTTCGCTGCCTCATTGATCTCGAGCATGGTAAGATCGCTCGAACCAGAAATATTGAAAAGTACGCCTTTCGCACCATCGATGGAAAGCTCGAGGAGCGGACTGTTGATCGCGGCTTTGGCGGCTTCCACGGCACGGTTGTCTCCGGCGGCGATACCGATACCCATCAGTGCACTGCCGGAATCTTCCATAATGGCACGGACATCGGCAAAGTCGACATTCACGATACCGGGCTTGGTGATAAGATCGGAAATGCCCTGAACGCCCTGCCGCAACACGTCGTCCACGATACGGAACGCGTTCACGAGCGTCGTCTTGCGGTCAATGATGGAGAGCAGCTTGTCGTTCGGAATGGTGATGAGCGTGTCCACGCGATCTTTCAAGTTCTCCAACGCCTCTTCGGCGATGGCGCGGCGTTGCGATCCCTCGAACGCGAACGGCTTCGTCACGACGCCGACAGTAAGCGCTCCAAGTTCCTTGGCTGTTTCCGCCACGATCGGCGCGGCTCCGGATCCGGTTCCGCCACCCAAACCGCACGCCACGAACACCATATCGGCACCTTTGAGTACCTCTTGAATTTCGTCGCGATTCTCTTCCGCCGCCTGTCGGCCGATTTCCGGATTCATTCCGGCACCGAGACCTTTCGTCAAATTTTTTCCGATATGGACTTTCTCCTGGGCTTTCGAATGATGGAGGGCCTGCGCATCCGTATTGATCGCAACAAATTCCACGCCTTTGATCTTCGCGTCGATCATCCGTGAAATGGCATTATTTCCCGATCCTCCCACTCCGACCACCTTGATTTTCGCAAACGTCTCGATATCGGGTTTAATCTCGGCCATATGTGTCCCCTCAAGTATTGATTAGTCCTCCCACATATTAACGATTCCATCGTACACCCACTATACCCCTCTTCCCGCGCTCTCTGCAAGGCAGAAAGTCGCTTGAAAATTCACTTTATCATAGGCCAAGATGAGGTGTCAACTCTCAATTTTTCCCTTTCTTTCAAGGGTTTTTCCGCTTCAGCAAAAACATACTTACAAGCAGTATCCGACAAAAAACCGCCCGAGAAACTCGCGGCGTAAGAATTTTTGTTTTGATTTATTGTGCTGGAAACGCTTTACGGCAAAAATCGACGCGACCAGTGCTTGAGCTTATCCGTAATATGCCGCATATTTTCCGGCATCACGTTCCAGATTTTTTGGGAAGAAAAATGTTTTTTCTGGTGTCCGTCATTCATCTGCGACAAGAGAAGCAGTCCAACTACCGTCGCGAATTGAGGATTATCCACTTGATCGAGAATGCCGCCGAGTGGTTTCGGATATCCGATCTGAACCGGCAGACGCAATGTATCCTTGGCAAGCTCGACGGCGCCCGGCAGGAGCGCTCCTCCTCCGACAAGAACGGCACCTCCCGGCAATAATCCTTCACGACCGATAGCTTTCAATTCCGCATTCACAAACGTAAAAATTTCCGAGAGTCGTGCCTCGATGATTTCGGCGATATGACGGCGCGATACCGTCCCTTCTTCCTGCGAATCGAACAGATTCAGATCAATCTCCTCTTTCTTCGAAATCTCTTCCGGCGCCGCACTCCCATATTGAAGCTTCACGGCTTCCGCTACGTCAATCGATGTCCGAAGTCCGATAGCGATATCGTTCGTGATGTGTCCGCCACCGACCGGCAAGACCGTCAGATGGAGCACGTCACCGTCTTCAAACACGGCGAGCGATGTCGTCGATCCACCGATATTCACGAGTACCGTGCCAAGCTCTTTCTGCTTCTGATGAAGGACCGCTTCGGCAGCCGCCAACGGCTCGACAACGAAACTCTCGGCGCTCGTTCCGGCCTGTTCCAGGCTGCGGGCGATATTCTTGAGATGCGACGTACTACCAGAAACCGCCAAAGCATTCATTTCCAGCCGTACTCCATGCATCCCGAGCGGATCCTTGATATTCTTTTGGTCATCAAGACGATAATCTTTCGGTATCACATGAATAATTTCCCGATTGAGTGGCAATGTCAGACGGGACTGCGTTTCTTCCAGGACCCGTGACATATCGTCTTCGGCTACTTCGCCATCCGACCGACCGATTGCGACCACGCCGGAAGCGTTCTGACATGAAATCTCCGCGCCGGTCACCGAGACCGTCACATTCTCCGCTGGATGACCAGCCATCCGCTCGGCTTGTTCAAGAACGGCATTGCACGTTTTCGCGACCGTTTCGACATCGATGACCGTTCCACGACGGATACCGGCGGACGATGCCGTACCGACGCCAACTACTCGCAACACATCCTCACTCGAAGACGCTTGTGCAATAACCGCACGGATATTCGAAGATCCTATATCGAGACCGACATAATAGTGCCCTTTGGACATATCTGAAAAGACAAGAAACAAATAACAACACTCAAAGCTCTCCTCCCCGGACAGAGCTCCTCAGCAAGATTATACCCCGAAACGTCTCTTGCTGCAAAAAAAACAGGCTCAAGTTCGATGAGACCCGTTTCTCTTCCGATCCATTATTCCAAAAAATACGGAGCAAAAATGCAGGCACCCACTAAAAACGCTATCACGGACGCCAATAGCACGGCTCCGGCCATCGCATCCTTGATGACACGGGCATACGGATGCACGCGTGGCTTTAAGATATCCATTACCCGTTCGAGTGCGGTATTCGCGAGCTCGAGTGCGAGGACAAGTGCCATCGTAAGCAAAAGAATCGAGCGCTCGATCGAAGACAACGGCAACCAAAGCATCAGCAGTATGACCGCTCCGGCTACGGCGCACTCGACCTGAAAATTCCGTTCGTTGCGCAGAGTGAACGCGATTCCCTTCAGTGCATGAAAAAGACTTCTTGCGAAATGTCTCATACTTTATTTGTGTTTGTTTCTATTGTAGCGCACATTCGTCCGTTACGCGATCCTGAATGACGAACATTTCCTCGTCGTGATCATACCCCAAGAGATGCAACACACCATGGGAAAAGACGTAGGCCATCTCACGCTCGAACGTCACCTGGTCTTCCGTTGCGGCTTGTCGAATGAACGCCGGGCAAAAGAAAAGTTCTCCAAGAAAAACATCCCCTTCATCTTCCTTTTGCGATGCATTCCCATACTCTCCAAACGAAAGAATGTCCGTTACGGCATCTTTTCCTCGATAGGTACGGTTCAACTCACGAATTTTTTCCTCAGAAACAGCTATCGCATTCAAAACGATATGCTTTCCAAGAAGCGCTTTCTTTTCCGCTTTGGTTATCGCTCGAGACGCGATCTGCTTCAAAAACCTTTCCGAAAGGCCGGTGGGAACCTCTTCCGCATACGAAAACGAAAGTTCCATAGCTTTCACTTACGCCAAAAGCGCCTCGACGGCTCTACGCACATCATCACCAGAGGCGCGGCCAGCGACTTTCTTCATCACCATTCCCATCGCCTGACCCATCTTGGATTTCTCCGTAATACCCGATTCCCGAAGTACCTCCTTAACAAGTGCGTGAAGTTCAGCCTCGGGCATTGCCTGCGGAAGATACGCCGAAAGAAGAACGAGTTCAGCCTCTTCCTTGCTGGCCAAATCCTCGCGGTTCCCCGCCCGATACTGGGCGATACTATCTTTGCGCTGCTTCGTCAATCGGCGGATAACTTCTTCCGTTTCCGCATCGGAAAATTCAGCCGGGGATTTCCGTTTCTCGATAGCGACATTCTTCACCGCGCTTTGAAGCATCCGGAGCGTATCGCGCCTAAGCGTATCGCCCCCTTTCATCGCTTCTTTCAAATGTTCCCCGAGAGTCGCATAGAGACCCATAGCACCCACCTTTAACGAATTAGATGCGCTTCTTGATATCGCGCAATGCTTCCTCGTCAAACTTGCCGAGCTTTTTCAGACGGTTGATTTCCTTGCGAATCTTCACTTTGTAGAGCGCTGTGGCGCGACGCTTCTCGCGGCTTTCTTCTTCAATGTGGAAACGTTGCTTGCGCACCTGTCGCAAGACACCGCTCTGTTGGACACGGCGAGAAAATCGCCGAATGAGGCTTTCGGACGTTTCGCGTTCTTTTCTTTTTACCTGAATCATAGAAAAACCTCCTTTCCTGATGCTTTTTCCGTTCTCTGACGGAAAAAGAAATTCCATCCGTATGGACTTACACTGGATGGATATCTTCTGCTAACCGGGCCCCTCCCAAAAGGTGAAGATGGAGATGGGCGACTTCCTGTCCGCCGTCTCTTCCGACCCGGATAAGCAGTTTATACCCTTTTTCCGAAATATTCAAGTCCCGGGCGATATCGCGGGCAACAAGAAACATCTTTCCTACCACCGGCGCATCGCCATCGGACATCTTCTCGATACTCTCGATTGGGGCTTTGGGAATAATCAAGATGTGCACTGGCGCAATCGGACGAATATCCTTAAACGCAAGAATATCCTCGTCTTCGTAAACGATATCGGCTGGAATTTCCTTGCGAAGGATCTTTTGAAAGACTGTCTCTGCCATATTTCCCTGTTACGCCTTATCGTTCTCTTCGTCCTCGGATATCTTCACGAGCGACGGGAGCGGGCCAAGGGCCTGATTGCTTTTCAACGTCTTCTTGACGCTCTCGACAAGCTTTTCCTGAATGACCGTCTCTTGCGTTCCGGATACCATATCTTTCACGATCGCCGTCCCATCAAGCGCTTCTTTTTGGCCGATGATGATGGTAATCTCGACACCGAGACGATTAGCGACACGGAGCTGTGATTTCAGACTGCCACGACCGAAACTCTCCGCGATCAGAATACCATTTTTCTCAAGTTCAGAGAACAGACGGAGGCTTTTCTTCTTCGCCATATCGCCAAGCTGTGCAAGAAAAACGCGTGGTTTCGGCTCCTGATACGGCTTTACTTGCGTACGCTTCATTTCAAGCACGATACGATCCAAACCGAGTCCGAATCCGATAGCCGGCGTCGTCTCTCCACCAAGCGACTGGATGAGACGGTCGTACCGGCCGCCGCCGCCGAGCGAATAGTTCCGCCCTTCCTTATCAGTCGAACGGATCTCAAACACCGTGTTGGTGTAATAATCGAGACCGCGCACCAGCCGCGTATTGATCGAATACGGCAGATCGAGCTCATCGAGATATTCGAGAAGACGCTTGAAGTGGTCGCGCGAATCGGCATCGAGATAATCGAGCGACTGTGGCGCCTGAGCAGTCAGCTGGATGCATTTGTCTTCCTTGCAGTCGAGCACGCGCATCGGGTTGGTTGCCAGGCGATCACGACAATTCTGACACAGTTTATGTTTTTGCGATTCCAGGTAGCGCACGAGCGCCTTCTCATACTCACGGCGTGACTCCGGCGTTCCGATGCTGTTCACCTGGAATTCGATATTTTTGAGTCCGAGCTGCTGGACGACTCGATATGCGAGTTGGATCGTCTGCGCGTCGAGAATCGGATCACTTTCGCCGAACATATCGAAGTTCGCCTGCCAATGTTCGCGGTACCGCCCTTCCTGTGGCCGATCGTAACGGAACACGGGGCCGAGAGTGAACAGTTTGATAGGCTTCGGCAATACACCCATCCCGTGCTCGATATATGCCCGGCATAATCCGGCCGTCATCTCCGGACGGAGCGCGACCCGGTCGCCGCCACGCGTATTAAAAAGATAGATTTCCTTATCAAGGATATCCGTACCTTCTCCAATCGTCCGCAGGTACAGATGTGCGAACTCCACTGTCGGCAGATCGATACGCTGGAAACCGTATTCCTGCGAAGCATGCGTAAGAATCTTCCGCACACGCTCCCAGTACGGCTGCTCGTCCGGAAGGATATCCCTCATCCCGCGCAACGTCTGAAGCAGCATCTCTTCCTGATTCACGCTTGGCGCGGTCTGTTTCTTAGTCGTCGGCCGCTTTCCGGCATCCTTCTTTTTCGCGACTTTCTTCTCCGCTGATTTTTTCATACCTGGTTTTCTAACATTTCTTCGGACTCCGTATGACGAGGATTTTTTCCGAGCCATAGCCGTGCCTTAAAAGATTACACTTGGATTAGAATAACGAAAAATTTCCCATCGGCCACGCGCGCAGAAGAACGCGTCCGATGATCTTCTCTTTTTTGATCGGACCGATCGAGCGGGAATCGTAACTGAACATCCGATTATCGCCCATCATAAAGTATTCGTCATCTTTCAGTTCCACGCGCGGACTGTCCTGCGTCATAACTCCCTCCCCGATATAGGCGCGCTCATCGAGCACGAATCCGTCCGGATGCGTCTTGTTATAAATGATCACTCTGCCGCCACGGACCTCGACCGCCTCACCCGGCAGGCCGATGACACGCTTGATGAAAAACTGCTCGGTATTCTTCGGGTAATGAAAAACAGCGACGTCCTGACGTGCGATATCCTTGAACGGACGTACGGTGAAACGAAGGCTATCCGTCAGGGCGATACCGGTCTGCTTGTATCCGAACTCGCTGATCACGAGATATTCTCCATCCTCGAAATTCGGCTCCATACTGGATCCCTGTACGAAGAACGGCTGGAACAAAAAAACCCGAACCGGTATAATGATAACCACGGCCAAAAGGAAGACTTTGACCATTTCCAAAATCAGCCCTCCGATACCGAGATATTCCTCTTCTCTTTTCTCCTCACGTTGCGGACGGTTCTGGTACTCCGGCATACAAACAGAAAAATCCCTGTTATGGCTGTAAAAAGCGAACAAACATCAGCATTATAACAGGTTTTTTCCCTCTTTGCAAGAGTCCATTTCCCTTTCTATAAAGCAAATTATGGATAGCATCCAAAAACAACCGGGTCGTCCGATTCCGCCGCCGATGTCACCACTTCAAAAACCGGATCTATCGAAAAAGAATGATCCTCTCCCGGAGAAAAAAATGCGGACGGATGTTCCGCGGAAACGACATCCGTTTCGAAAGGCACTGTTCATCTGCATCGGCATCTTCCTGTTTTTCGCTGTCAGTGTCATCGTTTTTCTCGGATATGTCGGCATCCGTGCCGGTGGAAACATCCTGATAGAAAACAAGGCTCCGTCATTTTTCTCGGGAATCGAACGTCTCACGTCCTTGCTTACGGATCCGAAACGCTCTTTGCTCCGCGGCGAGACGGACGGTCGTATCAATATCCTCTTGCTGGGCCGTGCGGGCGAACGTTATCCTGGACGGAATCTGACCGATACCGTAATGGTGATGAGTATCGATACACGGGTAAAAAAAGTCTCTCTCCTTTCCCTGCCCCGCGATCTCTACGCACCGATCCCGGACACGGATCTCTCCACGAAAATCAATTCGCTCTATCAGTATGGGCTCGGTACGGGCCAATCCATCGATCCACTTCGGAAATCCGTCGAGGAAATCACCGGCCAAAACATCCACTATTTCGCTCTTGTCGATTTCGACGGCTTCGAACAAATCGTCGACGCGCTCGGCGGCATCCGGATAGATGTCGTTCGAGATTTCTCCGATACCCGCTATCCCGGAAAGCATTACAATTACGAAACATTCGAAATCAAAAAAGGGTGGCAGACGCTCGACGGAGCGACGGCACTGAAATACGTCCGCGAACGCCATGACGATCCGGAAGGTGATTTCGGACGAGCCAAGCGCCAACAACAGACCCTCCAAGCGATCAAAGAGAAATTCTTTTCGACGAGGACACTTCTTAATGTCTTTACCCTTCGGACGCTTCTCGAGACGCTCGGGGAAAGCGTCAAGACCGATATTCCACCGGAAGATATACGCGGATTTCTCGAACTCGCACGGACCGTCGATACGAAAAACGTGACAACGGTCGTCATTGACGCCTGGAAAAAAGAAAGTCTTTTGCGGGTCTCGCATGTCCAGGTCGGTCCAACGGCCGCCTTTATCCTTGTGCCGCGCATCGGTAATTGGAGCGAAATCCAAGATGTTGCAGAAAATATCTTCCGCTTGGACACCCTCCGTGAGCGCGAGGAAAAAATTGCTTTGGAACAACCGGCTCTATCGGTTCTCTTCGCGCCAAGCGATTCCTTAGCGGCAAAAAGATTCGTCACCGCCCTAACAAGCACCCTGTCCGCCGCTTCGACCATATCTCTCCAACCGTCATTGGAAAGCCGTCCGAAACGGAGTATCATATCAGATAGGAATGGCCTGAAAAAACCTTTTTCGCTCGACGAACTTATCCGACGTTTCGGTCTCGAGCAATCATCCTCCCTACCGACGAACATTCTTCTCCCTGCAAATGCCGATTTCGTGATTCTGCTCGGAGAAGACATCATCGATTCGCTCGATTTTGAAGAAACCGCCGGTATCGATGTCCTGGAAAACGACGCTTTCCAGGAAGCACTCCCTCCTCAGCAAAAAAAGCCAAAACCGTAAACTTCATCATCCGTATATTCATTTCCTTATGAAGCTTATCGTCGGACTCGGAAATCCAGGCGCTCAATATGAACGGACGAGACATAACGCCGGATTCTTCTGTTTGGATTTCCTTCGTCAAGCGTTTCATTTCCCGGAATTCGTCCCGGAGAAAAAATTCTCGGTACTGCTCACCGGCGGAACCGCAGCTTCGCACAGAATACTCCTCGCAAAACCGGAAACGCTTATGAACCGTTCCGGTGATGCCGTAAAAGCGCTCGCTGATTTCTATAAGATTCCTCTCTCTGATATCGCCCTTGTCCATGATGATCTCGACATCGCGAAAAATACGTTCCGTCTCACCGATTCCTCGCGTGCAGCCGGACATAACGGAGTCCAAGACGTCTTCGACAAGCTCGGAAGTCAAGACGTCTTCCGCGTCCGTCTCGGAATCGGGCGGCCGGAAAATATTGATACGAAATGCGAAACATCGACTCATGATTTCGTCCTTGAACCGTTCTCCGAAGATGAACGACGTTCACTCGCTTCGCTTTTTCCGGACGTTCACGAAGAAATTCTCCGTTGGCTGGCCCGATAAGGTCACGATACGATCAAAAGACCCGGTATGCTTTTAGCATACCGGGTCTTTGTTTCCAATAATTTCGGATTTCCATCCACAGCCGACGAAAACACGGAAAAACCGCATTTCGTGCATTTCAGCAGAACAGAGTTAGGAGGGAATCTCTCTTCCGCCCTCTGGATGGAAATCCGAAATTACTGAGTGATACCCATCTTTCAAAGAAGCCTTATCCTATCAACGGCCTCGCTTTTTGTCAAGAAAAAATCCCGCTTCAGAAATATCCTTGAAACGGGATCCTTCCCCGAGGTAAACCTTTTATTCGGCAGCCTTCTTCTCTTCGGCTGTTTCAGGAGTCGGCGCCTCTTCCTTCACGACGCCTTCGACTTTGGTGACATCGGCTTCGATCTTCTCATCAAGCGCGGCCATTTCGGCTTCGGTGCGTGGTGCCTCAACAAGCGCAATAGTCGTATTGGCTTCCGTGAGCATCTCTACGCCTGCCGGCAATCGAAGATCTTTCACTTGGATATGGGCATCGAATGTTTCCAATAAGGAAATATCAACAGAAATCGAGTGCGGCAGATCTTTCGGGAGACACTTGATCTCGACTTCTTCGAGCGTCTTCACTAGAATACCACCCAATTCACGGACAGCCGGCGCTTCGCCAACAAACGTGACTGGTACATAAGTCTCCAGCTCTTCATCCATCCGCACCTGAAAGAAATCGACATGAGAAAAACGATGTGTCAACGGATCAAGCTGTACATCATGCACCAGCACGCTGAATACCGTACCATCCTCTGCCGTCAGATTGATGATGCTGCTCTCGCCGGCTTCCTTGTACATCTTCAAGAAATCGAGGTATCCCAGCCAGAACAGCTTGCTTTCGAGGCCGTGTCCGTACATTATTGCCGGAACAGATCCCTCCTTGCGCGCACGATCAAGCGCTTTACTTCCTACTTTTTCCCGCATCGTGACTTTCAACGTATATTCCGCCATAACGTTCTCTCTGAAAAAATAAAGAATGAATCAATGAATATATATGAGTTTGCCCTTTTCTTATTTCCCTATCAAGGCCTCGATACCGCCGGTATATTGCTTCAAGAATTGATGGGCTTCAATGACATGGTCAGACGATATCGCTTCCCCTCGAAACGACTGTTTCGCTTCAGACTGTTCCAAATCCGTCAGCATTCCAAAACTAACGATACCGAATTGTCCCGTCGAAACAAAGACGATCGACGCGACGGAACAGTGAGTGCACGTCATATGCAACGTCACACGCTTATCGTCCTCATCGAGCACGAGCATCTTGAGTGGCCGGTATTTTTTATTGCAAACCGGGCAGCGGACGATTGATTGGACGTTCTCAAGCGACATTTTCATAGAACCGTTCCTCAAAAAATCTCATTCTAAGCCTTTTCGAGTACAAGCAGTCTAACAAAGAAAGCCTCTCCGGTCAAGATAAAAGGGAGCAGCCGCTTCCAAATCCTCGAAAACGCTCCTCTTTTGTACTTACACGTCAAGATTCTTCACCGTCTTCGCGTGAGTCTGGATAAAACGCCGGCGCGGCTCGACTTCGTTTCCCATAAGGATATCAAAAAGCTCGTCAGCCTCTTCGGCATCTTCGATAGTCACTTTGAGCATCACACGATTATCAGGATCCATCGTCGTCTCCCAAAGCTGTTCCGGATTCATTTCGCCCAAACCTTTATACCGCTGGATAGAAACACCGGCGACCGTCTCCGTATCACTCTCTCCTGCCGCCATATTCGCGGCTTCAGGATTCTTCTCTCTCTTCGTCTTTTTCGAAGCAAGCTTTTCGGCGGCGGCGAGACGCAATTCTTCCACGATGCGAAGCTTTTCTTCTTCGGTATAGGCATACCGCACATCCTTCCCTTTCTGTAACCGATAGAGTGGTGGCTGAGCGATGTAGATATGTCCGCCACGCACGAGCTCTTCATAATACCGGTAAAAGAATGTGAGGAGAAGCGTCCGGATGTGCGATCCATCGACATCGGCATCCGCCATAATGATGATTTTTCCATAGCGAAGCCTCGAGAGATCGAATGTCTCTCCGATACCCGTGCCGAGCGCGATGATAATCGGTTTCAACGTGTCTGATTTTACCACTTTATCAAGCGAGGTTTTTTCGACGTTCACCAGTTTGCCGCGAAGTGGCAGTATCGCTTGAAACTCGCGATTCCGCCCCTGCTTGGCCGAGCCGCCGGCGGAATCTCCTTCGACAATATACATCTCGGAACGTTCCGTGTCGCGACTGGTACAATCGGCAAGTTTTCCCGGAAGTGTCATTCCTTCAAGTGCGCCTTTGCGGAGTACCGCATCCTTGGCCGCGCGCGCGGCGATGCGAGCCCGAACCGTCAGAAGGCATTTCTCGATCATCGCTTTCGCGTCAGTCGGATGGGTTTCCAAAAATTCATTGAGTCCTTCCGCCGTGACCGACGACACCGCTCCACGCGCCTCGACATTGTTCAATTTGTCTTTTGTCTGGCCCTCGAACTGCGGATTGGCGAGCTTAACGGATACGACCGCTGTCAATCCTTCACGCAAGTCATCCGACGTGAACGCTCCCTCCTTCTCTTTGATAAGATTATTCTTCTTGGCATAATCGTTCAGTACTCGTGTGAGCGCCATCTTGAAGCCAGTCACGTGCGTTCCGCCACCAGGATTGAGGATATTATTGGCGAACGCGAACAGATGTTCCTTAAAACCGTCCGTAAACTGAAACGACACTTCGACATGAATAGTATCGACGCTCTTCTCGATATATACCGGCGTCTGATTTTTCGCCTCTTTCTTCCGGTTCAAAAACTTCACAAATGAGATGATACCGGAATCAAAATAGAATCCGTGACGACGCACCTTATGCTCTTCTTTTGGACCAGGTGCCTCGCGCCAGTCCTCAACCCTGATACGCACACCCTTAGTAAGGAATGCTTGGTAACGGAGATACTCGAGTATCTTCTGCCAGGAATACCGTATTTCCGGAAAGATCTCTGGATCGGCTTGGAATGCGATCGTTGTCCCGGTCTTGTTAGACTTGCCGATAGCCTTCACGTTACCCTGGGATTTTCCTTGCTTGAATTCCTGTCGCCAGATCTTGCCATCACGCCCTACCGTCGCGATCGTATGGGCCGACAACGCGTTCACGACCGACACACCGACACCGTGAAGACCACCGGAAATCTTATAACCGCCCTCACCACCGAACTTGCCGCCGGCATGGAGTATGGTAAGCACGGTCTCAAGCGTCGATTTCTTAGTCTGCGGATGGATCTCTACCGGGATACCGCGACCGTTATCGATGACCTCGATCCAATTGTCCGGCAACAATCGAATGGCGATTTCCGTACAATGACCCGCCATCGCCTCATCGATCGAGTTATTCACCACTTCCCAAATAAGGTGATGCAATCCTTCGAGCGACGTTCCGCCGATATACATACCGGGACGCTTGCGTACCGGATCGAGCCCTTCGAGTACCTGGATGGATTTTGCGCCATATCCTCCCTGTTCCGTTTTCTGTGCCATAACGTTACTGATGTTTATGCCTGAAGACTAAGAATGAGATTTATCCCTGTCGCTTATGAAAAAACCACCTGAACGAAAATTCCGAAAGAAGGATAACCGAAAGAAACAGAAGTCCATTCCACCAATAAAGAAGGTGGAGGAACTGGAGCACCGCTATCCCTTCAACATACGTGGCGATAAGGAAAGATTGTCGGAAAGCACTCCCAAGATGATGTGCCGTACCGGCATCACCCAAAGCGCGCCGATAGGTTCCCGTTACCAAGAGTGTCAGACATCCCAGCAAAACAGCAAACAAGCTGATGAAGAAAAGAGCGGTACCGCCCGTTTCTGCCTGTTTCGGATCGACCGTAAACACGATACCGAGCCACGCGAAAACCGAAAAGAACGTAAATAAGCGAACCCCCCACACATACGCGGAAAGCGACATAGCAATTTTCTCAGCTTTTTCCTCATCCAGTATAGCTCTTTTTGAATGAAAAAGCAATGCTCCATTTATGCATAAAAATGCTTTATTAAAAGCTTTTTTCGAATAAAAAAGATTTCCCACTCT
Source organism: Candidatus Moraniibacteriota bacterium (assembly GCA_052034975.1). Taxonomy (GTDB): domain Bacteria; phylum Patescibacteriota; class Minisyncoccia; order Moranbacterales; family UBA1568; genus UBA1568. The sequence goes on along the minus strand of JBPOIA010000003.1, from coordinate 23,272 downwards.
CCAAAAAAAGAGCGGGAATTCTTTGGATTTTTCTTACCGGGCGAGGCGTAGGAAAAATCGGTCCGATGCTACACGACTTACCGAAGGAAATTCGAACACAAAAGCAGATTCTTCGGTCGGATGCCTGTTTATCGGAAATTACGGTTCGACTTCCTTCCAGTTGAAGTTGCGGCAGGCGTTCTTCTCAGTGTTATCGCAATCCCCCGTTTCGACCCATGTCGAGCAATTTCCGGCGGTATTCGTACGTGTCTTCGTTTCGGTCGTACAATTGCATACACCCCATATGCCGGTCACCGGCGTACACACGGCTGTTATACTCACGGTATCAGATGCCATTCCGCCCGGTCCGGTACAGGCGAGCGTATGGTCCGATGTCGCATTCACGACACCGAGTTCGGATCCTGTTGGGACCGGCTTGTCGCCCGACCATCCGTCGCTCGAAGTCGCCGTGCAGGAATCCGCTCCAGTAACATTCCAAGAGATATTCTTAGAGTCTCCTTTTGTCAACGTTAAGGGGCCATCGGAACCGTTGATCTTCACATCGACAGATGGCAAAGCTAAATTCACCGTTACCGACTGTACCGGAGAATCACCATAAGGACCCGTGCAATAAAGCGTGTAAGTCTTCGAGCTCATTAGATTGCCGGTACTTTCCGATCCTGATGTCGCTTTCACTCCGCTCCAATCCCCTCCCGCGGTACACGACGTCGCGTTCGTCGCCGACCATGTGAGTGTCGACGGCGTATTGTACGGCACTGGATTCGGCGCTGCCGAAAACGTCACGCTTGGCAACAAAGATAACGAATACGGGATATCTCTGTACGCATTCAACTGACCGATATAACGCCCCTTGTGGTACTGCCTCACATGGAACCAAAATGTGGCAGCTGGATTGACCGGATTCCAACTATTCTGCACAGTAAATGTCTTGCTCGTGCTGTATCCCGCCCAATATGCGCTCGCCTGGACGACCGGAATGACTCTTTTATTCCACAACCTACTCAACCATGACTGTTCAGAAGATCTCTTCGCGGCAACAGCAAAAATCCGTTCGACTTTTGGCGCTGCCGAATATCCCTCAGTAGCATTCGGCTTCACATAAAGATATACGACGGCTCGATACTTGTTTGTACACTGGATATATGATCCGGATACGGAGGCAACCATCGTATCTCCCGGAACATAGCTTGATTTGTTCAGATTATACGTCATACTCAGCCCTCCAAGACCCCATTCCGGTGTATATATGGTATCAGCCGAAGCTGTCCCGGCGGCGAGCAACCATCCCGCGCCAATGATAAAGAAAAGTATTCCGAATGTCGCACCGTTCTTCTTGGAACGAAGAAGTTTCACGATGAATACCATCAAAATCCCTCCCAAAACAAAGGCAATTCCGGCAAAAGCCATCGATTCCGGAGACCAAAATCCTTCCGGGCTAGAAGCTCTTCTTTGCGTTTCCGGGGTCGGTACCGGATCCGCCGGCACGAGACTGACTGATATCTCGTCAAGAATCGCATTATCCGAAATCTTCGTAAGCCGGACATCGACGATCGGCCATTCGCATTCCGCAATAACCGGCAACGAAATCTCCTTATGCAGCAAATCCTTCTCGCCGAAAGATTGCTTTACAGGCTTTGAGCACCATGCTCCCTCTGTGTTTTTCAGTACCGCTTCGATACCAAGCCCTCCGAAGAGCGTTCCTTCCGATAAACCGCGTGCCTCTGGAAAAGCGTCCGCCGAACCGGAAAACGTTATGGTCGCTATTGCAGTCTCACCAGCGACATATGCATCCTTATCGAGCAAGACATTCTGGATAGTCCCGCTCGCTCCACGCAACACGTAATGAACGATGATCTCATTCGATATCTGGCGACCGTCCTGATCGGACAAGATCATCCGCGCATCATATGCCTGAGGAAAGGAAGCTTTCGGAACGATAGCAGAAAAAGTCTTCGTCTCTCTCGGTGCCAGTCGCACCATATCGGCCGGAACAGCAGTGGCTTCCACTAAGATACCGGAACCAATATTGCGACGATAAGTAATAAAACTCGGTGAAAGCTCCAAAGCAAGATGCCCGGCATTCGAAACCCGGCAAGTCAGCTCAAGACTTTCGTCCGAAGCGATATCTACCCCTTCATCCAAAGCATATCGTTTCGCCGGCGCTTCGCCGGAAACAGCAATGAAGCAGTCTTCTGTGATTACGGCGGCGCTTCCAGAAACGATTGTGATCGTACCAGCCGGAGCGAATGCGAGATTCATGCCGGACGAATTGCTCGCCCACAATTCGACGCCGTACTCACCCGCCGGAAGAAAATCCGGTACCGTGAACATGAACGTCCTTTTCAGATTCTCATTCTCACGCAATGCTACTCGATCCTTTGCCGGAAACGTCCCTGCTATGGAAAGCGCTTCTCCGGATGGAGCCAGCCGGATAAGACGCGCTCCGTAGGTGATATCCGGTTGCACTCCTTCCCGATTCGAAAGCGTAAACGAAACATTTACATTCCCGCCATCTTGCGACAGGATAACCGCATCATAGATATTCACTGTGGCCAACAGAATAAAATCCGATGATGCCGGTCGCGGCAGATCTCCAAGTTTCACAAGATCTTCAGCCGAAAGCGGCCCTTCAGGAAAATCCGTTTCTTGTGCCAACGCGGAAAGACCATTAAAGAAAAAAAGGCTCAAAAAACCAAAAACCAAAAAGGAGGATTTTATCGATCGTCGCGAAAGATTCCGCATATCATTTTTTCTTTTTATTATTTTTATATTTTACCACAGTTTTTCAACAAAAAAACGGGTTTCCCCGTTCTTATGCCCTCGAAACGTATGTCCCTTTTTCGGTATTGATAATGATCCTGTCTCCTGTCTTGATGAAAAGAGGTGTCGTCACCGTAAGACCGGTCTCGAGTGTCACGACCTTGTCGCCGCCTGATGCCGTATCTCCCTTCAAACCAGGAGGTGCATCGGTCACGGTCAACGTCACCTTCACTGGAATCTCGATGTTGATCGGCCGGCTGTTCCAGTTCAGGATCGATACTTCTGTTCCATCCACCAGGTATCGCGAAGCATCTCCGATGACGCTCTCCGTCAAGGAAAACTGGTCATAACTTTCGGTATCCATAAAGAAATACTCTCCCCCATCGCGATACAGATATTGCGCTTTGGATTTGAATATCTCTGCTTCCTCGATCTTGTCCGCACCCTGAAACGTGTAGTCGATGAGAGCACCAGAAAGAAGATTCTTCAATTTTGTACGCATCACGGCGCCTCCACGACCGATCTTCGAATGCTGATAGTCCATCACGACGAACGGTTCGTCATTCCAAACGATCTTCTTGCCGGTTTTGATTTCCGTTATTCCAAGCATAAGGAAAGGGACTTGAATCGAAAAATGGAAAAATACAGGCTCGGATCCGCTGAAAGGCGCTCACTGCGAAGCGGCTCTGCAATTTTTCATTTTGATTTCTTCTCTTTTATTTTACGACGTATGGGACAAGCGCCATAAAACGGGCACGCTTGATAGCCGTCGCCAAACAGCGCTGTTCCTTCGCCGAAAGACCGTATCGTTTCCGGGGATACATCTTCCCCTGTGAATTGAGGAATTTCCGCAGGAAATACGCATCTTTATAATCGACTTTCTGAAGCTTCTTGCTCATTGAGGAATCCATATTTTGTAAAATTAAAATTAAAATCTAAAAAAGAAAAAAACGGCGAGGTGCTTTTGGCACGCGATATTTTTTCATTTTTATTTTTAATCTCTTCTTTTAAAAAGGAACGTCTTCGATTTTGATCTCTTCCTTCTCATCATCGAGATTGATAGTCGGAATCTCTTCTTCGACTGTCTTTGCCACAGCTCCCGCTCCTGTCGCGGCAGCCGCCGGTGCGGCTCCCTGGGTTCTTTGGTATCCGCCCTGTCCTGACCCTTGCGCTCGGGCACCAAGCTGCATATTCTCACCGACGATTTCTGTCACTTTCCGTTGCGTCCCGTCTTTCGCGGTATATTCCCGCGTCTGCAAACGTCCTTCGACAAAACATTCCTGCCCCTTTGTCAGGTACTGTGACGCGATTTCCGCCAAACGTCCCCAGAGGACGACGTTGTGAAATTCTGTCCGCTCCTGGCGCGTGCCACTCTTATCGGTCCAAAAATTATTGGTGGCCATCGAGAGCGTGGCGACCGACTGCCCGGACGGCGTCGTGCGCATATCCGGATCCCTCGTCAGCCGACCGACCAAAATGACTTTGTTGACGTTCATAGACGTACGTCTTTATTTTTTATCATTTTAAATATCCAATTTTTCTTTCAGCTGTTTGTCGATTTCTTCCTGACTTACCGGCTTCACCTCTTCTTTCGGGGCAACCGGAGCCTGCGGCATCGGGCGCATCGCGCCACGCTTCTCATAACGGCCACTCCGGTTTTCAGGACGCGGACGCTCTTCGCGCTCGATCGGCTTCAATTCCGGCAAGTCATCGGCTCGCAATACGAGAGAACGCAAGACATCGCCAGAGAGCTGAAGGGCGCGATTGATGGATAAAAGCGGGTGCGTTTCAGTTTCCTTTCCCAAGGCGTCACATTCGTCCTTGTCCGGCAGCGTAAACCGACGAGCGACGTAGGTGCCATGAGTCTCCTTACCAATCGAGTACGCCAACTTGCGCTTCTCTTCAGTCATCGGTGGCAAAAATGTGCCTCCGTTTTCGGTCACGATGCGTTCAATCGCTTCGCGGATCCGCGACAGATCGGCGCTCTTCGATTCGCCAACAAGATACAACAATTCGTACTCAACCATAAAAAATTTCCAATATTCAACGGATTATGAGACAAAAAAACTGCCAACAAAGAAAGTTCATCCGGGGGTACTCGCTTCTTGCGCGTGGACCGGTCTTTGTCCTAGCAGGACTCGTGCCGTTTCTGGTCCCCTTGATACGGGGCGGAAGCGGCGTCGGACTTTCCTTGTTGTCCTCGAAGCCTATCAGATATTCCCGATCCTGGCAAGGGAAGTGCTATGATGACTCCTAATCGAACAGTTTCTTGTAATTCTTGGACCAATAGAGAATACCGTTATAGTAATTCGAATAGAAAGTTCCGAGATAATTGATGGAGGCTTTCTTGATGACGGAAGCACTATCGGACGTCGCCCCTGCCTTTTTCAGCTTGAGCGCCATCGCCATCACGCCATCAGTGAGATTCCATGGATCCGGCGTTTTGTGTCCAGTATACGACCGTATCTGCGAAACATACCCGTTCCACACGTCCGACATAAACTGCGACACACCCATAGCGCCTCCCTGCCCGATATATCCACTTGGCGAACAAGAGACCTTTTTGTTCTTGCCGTATCCGAGGTCTTCGACAAGATCATAGAAAAGTTCCTGACGCTTATACAGGAGCGCGATGGAGGATTTGTACTTACTCCCGTATTTCTTGTACCGTGTCACGGCAACCTTTTCAACTTCCTTGTAGGTGCACTGGCCGGTATTTACACCGAGATTCGTCTCCATTTTCAGAAATCCGTAGAGAACGCCTTTTGGAACGCCGGTCTTTCCGCTCGCGAATTCGACTGCCTCCTTAATATCCTTCGCGTCATACGACTTTCCGGTCAATACAGAAAGATCGCTCTTCAATTCGTTTAGTTTCGATTGCAACTCGGCTATTGTCGCCTCTTGCTCGTTGACATCCGACTGGACATCGACTTTCTGCGCCACCAACACTTGTTTCTGCCGATTCTTGATCTCAAGCAATTCCTCGTGATCCTGTTTCGTTTCTTCGAGCGATATTTTTTCGTCAGAGACCTTCGTCTTCATATCATTGATACTCTGAATGACCGCTTGCATCTTCTCCTGTGTCGACAGAAGGCTTTCTTTCCCCCGGAACAAGTCGGAGAGTCCGGCACTATCGAGCATCATCTCGGCAAGCGGAACCGTATCGGAAAAATAGAGCTCTTGAAACAAGCTTTTGAGAATGCTCTTCTCGAAACGAAGCTGATTCTCTAGATTGGTAATTTCAAGCTCTTTTTGATCTATCGTCTGCGCCGTTTGAGCAAGAAGGCTCTGGGTGCGCTGAATGAGCTGCTGCGTCGAGGTAAGAGACGAATTGATCTGTCCCAAATTCTGCTGGAGCGCGCTGAGATCGGATTGCTCTTTCTTAAGTTTTTTCTCTATTTTCTCGATATCGTTTTCGATTTCCTCCTCGCTGTCCTCCGCAAAAACGGGCAGCGCCGCCGGAAACGCCAAAAAGAGCATAAAAAACAATGCTATGCCCCTTAAACACCATCTTCCATTTTGTTTTGATATCTTCATCTGAAAATAGTATACCACAGCCGAAAAAACCTTTTCTTTGGTGGTTTTTTCACAAAAAGCAGCCGCATTCCACGGCTGTCTTTCTGTGTCCATTTCGTCTTCCTTTTACTCTTTTTCCTCCTCTTCGTTCGGAAGACCGGTTTCCTTTGCCTTCTTCATTATCGCTTTCTCGATCTCTTTCTCCGTCTTTTGGTTTTCCTTCAAGAAGATCTTGGCATTCTCTCGCCCGACACCGAGTTTCGTATCGCCATATCCGAACGAATTTCCGGATTTTTTGATTACGCCATAAAGAACACCCTGATCAAGCACATCGCCCGCAAGCGAAATGCCTTCGTTGTACATAATGTCGAATTCAGCCGTCTTGAACGGAGCCGCCACCTTGTTCTTCACGACTTTCACCTTGACGCGGTTTCCCATAGCCTGTTCGCCTTTCTTGATCTGTGCGGTCCGACGCACGTCCAAACGGACAGAGGAATAAAATTTAAGTGCCTGTCCGCCAGTCGTCGTCTCGGGATTACCGAACATCACGCCGATCTTCATCCGGATCTGATTGATGAAGATAACAACGACGTTCGAACGTGCAATAATCGCGGTCAATTTCCGAAGTGCCTGAGACATCAGCCGTGCTTGGCGACCAACATGATGATCTCCCATCTCTCCCTCGATCTCGGCTTTCGGAACCAACGCCGCCACCGAATCGATAACAATGACATCCACCATATTGGAACGCACAAGTGTCTCCACGATATCGAGCGCCTGCTCTCCGGTATCCGGCTGCGAAATGAGAAGATCGTTGATATTGACACCGATACGCTTCGCGTATTCCGGATCAAGTGCGTGCTCGGCATCCACGAATGCCGCCACGCCGCCCGCCTTTTGAGCGTTCGCCACGATATGGAGCGACAGCGTCGTCTTGCCAGAAGATTCCGGACCGTAGATTTCGACGACCCGTCCACGAGGAACACCGCCAATACCGAGAGCGATATCAAGCGATATCGATCCAGTCGGAATCGCTTCGACATCCACCTTACGCACGTCACCAAGTTTCATCATCATCCCTTCGCCGAATTTTTCCTGAATCGCCTCAAGAACGCTGTCGATTTTTCCTTGTTCACCGTCTTTATCTGCCTGTTTCTTCGCCATACAAATGTGATAATGGAATTAAGAAGCACATTTTCCACCGAACCTTTCCAGTATATCGCTTTCTATTGTCGTCGACCAGTCGGGGTAAACACGATATTCTTCGCCGGACCGGCATCCGCCGAGAGACGTTCTTCCTTTTGGCCGTTCACGCTGACAAACGTTCGGTCGCCATTTTCCGATGTCACGACGATTTGGCTGATTCCCTGAAAGATTTTTGGCTTTCCTGGCTCCATTGCGCCGCTCCACACGATCGTCCCATCCGCTTCGACAACGAGGGTCGCTGTATTTTCACGGACCGAAACGCTCAACGAGAATTCCTGTGTCTCATCCGACAGAGCATCACTCAATGATACACCGGCGTCCGTCTCTTCCGGTGTGTATCGTGCTTCCAAAGAGAGTGTCTCTCGTTGCTCCTTATCGAAACGGTTTATCGATATGACCGCAACGGTATTCAAACCCGGTTTCAAAAGCAGCTTATCGGCAAAATCTCCGTCACCACCGACGAATACCGGTTGATTGTTGATGAATACCCGGGCGCCCTTGTCCGTCTTGCCACGAAGGACCGCTTCGCTTGATTCGATGACGGCATTACTACCGGGCTCAAAAATGACAAGGCGCGGAGCAGCGGCAAAACTTCGGAATTCCTGATAGAGATAAAAAAATGCCCCTCCTACCAAAAGGACTATTATCGCCATCATAATTGAACGCGGCGTAAGGACGAACGAGGATATCGGTATGTTCCCTGTCTGAAAACGTTTCGGCTGCTCGTGACCGAGATTGGCCCGGATGTGACGTTCGCGCTCGTAGAGCTTGACCAAGGCCTGCTCGTCGACATTGAGATACCGCGCGTAGCTCCGCAAGAAACCGCGTACATAAACGTCCGCCGGCAGCTTCTCGTACTCTCCGTTCTCGAGACATTCGAGATATTTCACCTGGATCCTCGTCGCCTTGGAAACCTCGGACAGACTCATACGGGAATCGCTCCGCAGTTTGCGGAGTTTCTCACCCAACGTAAGCGATTCAACCTTTTTTCTCGTGAAGCCGGAGTTCATCATACGATTCCACCATACCACATTTCATATCCCGAGAAAAGGCTTCTAATAAAGGAAAAACCTCTTTCGAGGTTTCCATTTGATATCGATCGGATCCATTGTGAATCAAAGCTGCCATTTGTCGCGCTCGCCCTGTTCCGTGATATGGTCATCGTCATATTTTTTCTCCTCTTCATCCGCCTCGCCCGTTCCAGCCGACTTGCCGATGAGGACGACTTTTTTTCCGCCGGACATTCCCACGACGCCGTTTTCTTCGAGAAGATGCATCAATCTTGCGCCTCGCGGATAACCGACACCGAGCGCTGTCTGGAGATACGATGTCGAAGCGCGGCCGGTTTGGACGACCAATTGCTTGGCTTTCTCGTACAACTCGTCCGACTGAGATCCATCATCCATCGCATCGAGCGCGTCAGTGATCTGATCGTCGGATCCATTCCCGCCAAGATCTTCCCCGATCTCATCTTCGTCCAAATCCTCTTTCTGTTTCCGATAAAATGCCGTGACACGCTTCACTTCATCATCAGATACGAATACGCCCTGTAAACGCTTCATCTCGCTCCCCTCCGCCGGTGAATAGAGCATATCGCCGTTCCCGAGAAGCTTTTCTGCCCCGCCCGTATCAAGAATGGTGCGTGAATCGATTTGTGTCGTCACCTGGAACGCGACACGCGTCGGAATATTTGCCTTGATAAGTCCGGTCAGCACCTCGACGCTCGGCCGTTGCGTGGCAAGAATGAGATGGATACCAATGGCTCGCGACATCTGCGCCAGCCGGATCACGACTGATTCGACTTCTTTGCCGTGCGCCACCATCAGGTCCGCCATCTCGTCAATGACAATCACGATATATGGTAACGGTTCAAGCGATTCCTTGCGAACCTCACCGGTTTCGGCGTCGATGACGGTCTTCTCTTCCCCCTGTAAGCATTTTTCGCGATAGGAAAAAAGATCCCGTGCGTGCACTTCTTCGAGCAGCTTGTATCGCCGTTCCATCTCGCTCACCGCCCAGCGGAGCGCGTTCACGACTTTCTTGTTCTCAACGATGACGTCCGTCCTTAGATGTGGAATACCCTTATACGACGAGAGTTCAACACGCTTCGGATCGACCAAAATAAGTTTTAGATCCTCTGGGGAATTCTGATAGAGAAGAGAAAGAAGAAGCGTATTGATGCAGACACTCTTTCCTGATCCGGTCCGTCCAGCGATAAGTAGATGCGGCATCTTCCGCAAATCACCGAAAACGTGCTTGCCGGCCACATCCTGACCGAGCACGAGCGTAAGACTGGATCGTTTCTCACGAAATTCCCGACTTTCTAATATGGCTTTCAAGCGAACAACCGCTACGGACTTGTTCGGAATCTCGATACCAATCAATGCCTGCCCCGGGATAGGAGCCTCGATACGAATGGATTGTGCCGCAAGTGCGAGCGCGAGATCGTTCGAAAGCGCCGTGATGCGCGAGAGCTTCACTCCGAACGCCGGTCGGAAGGTATACTGCGTTACCGTCGGGCCAACACGAACATCCCCTGGTTCCACCTGGATACCAAAATATTTGAGCGTATTCTGGATAATATGCTTGTTGCGCTCCGTATCGCCGCCTACGGCCTGCCCAGTCGTCGATTCAAGCAGATCCGTCGTCGGCAACTCCCACCGGTACGACCCTGCCCGGCGACGCGGACGACGAGCAGCTTTTACCGGTCTTTTCTCTCCGTCAAACTCCGCTTCTTCGATTGCCGGAACACTCCCTGTTTCGTCTTCGTGAAATTTCAGGTTGCGGATATTGTTCGCTTCGAACACATCCTCCGTCGAAAGATCCGACGGAAGCGGTGTTTCGCCCGGGACTTCAGGGACCGATTCCGTCTTCATATCAGGCGAAGTCTCTTCTTCCGACACTTCCTGCCCTTCCTGTTCCGAAGGAACACGACGGAATCTTTCTCGTAAGCGTTCAAAAAAATGAATGAGCGACATATTGAACGCCGCGATAACGCCAGCCGCAAAAAGTGCGAGCAGGATGATCGTCCCGGCCGCTTTGCCGGTAAAACCGGCTAATACCGAAGCAAAACCGAATCCGATGAAGCCGCCGCCTTTTCCTGATCGGGCTACTTTGAGAAAATCATCCGTGGTATCTCCGCTGAACAGATGCAAAAGCCCCAAAAGCGAAAAGAATGCGAAGACCAGCCCAATAAACTTCACCGCGTCGGCGAGTGTCGTCGTACGACGCTTGAGGAACATCACTCCGGCGACGATCAGTAAGAATGGAAACAGCCATTTCCCCCATCCTAAAAGCATCCCCAGGCCCTTATCAAGCCATATGCCAAAAACACCGGCCGTGCCGAAATACGCCAACAAGAAAAGAAGCGAAAGCATAAACAAAAATACCGCGGCGATGCTCCGCTTGGCGTCACTGTGGAGAATCTCTTCGAGGGTAAACGTTTCTTCCGAAGTCGGTGTTTCCGCTATTTGTTTCTTTTTCCGACCCATAATTCGTACGGTATGATTCTAAGATATGTTCCAGTATACCACAGAGCCGGAGCTTCAAAAAAACAAAACACCCTTCCGAAGAAGAGTGTTTTGCGAAAACGGCTGGTTATTTCGCGCTTTCCGCCTCGCGGTAGCCAGTACCGGCCGGGATGAGACGTCCGATGATAACGTTTTCTTTGAGACCGCGCAAACGGTCTTCCTTGCCCTGTACGGCAGCGTTGATAAGCACGCGGGCCGTCTCCATAAAGGATGCGGCGGAAAGGAATGATTCGGTCGAAAGTGCGACCTTCGTGATCCCAAGCACCATCGACTCGCCAGCAGCCTGCTGTCCTTTCTTGTTGAGCACTTCTTCGTTCGCTTCTTCGAACTGGTCCTTCTCGACGATATCGCCCGGCAGAAGTATCGTATCTCCCGGATCAGTGACGCGAATACGGGAAAGCATCTGACGGATGATGACTTCGATATGCTTGTCATTGATGCCTTCACCCTGAGCGGCGTAGATCTCTTCGATCTCACGGATGATGTAGCGGTGCACCGCTTCCTGACCCATCACTGTAAAGAGTTTACGGAGATCGATATGGCCTTCAGACAACACGGTACCGACAGCTACCAGGTCTCCTTCTTTCACTTTCAGCGTCACATTCACCGGCACCTGATACTCGTGCGACGCTTTCTGATTGTCTTCGATGGAAATCGTCGCAACTTTCGCGTCCTTCGCGACCGATTTCACCTGACCGTCCACTTCGGAGAGAATAGCTTCCGTCTTCGGATTACGCGCTTCGAAGATCTCTTCCACCCGCGGGAGACCCTGCGTAATGTCGGAACCGGCGACGCCGCCGATATGGAAGGTACGCATAGTGAGCTGAGTGCCCGGTTCGCCGATCGCCTGTGCGGCCACCACGCCGACAGATGCTCCGAGCTCCACAAGGGCGTTCCGTCCGAGATCGACACCATAACACAAGCGGCAGACGCCGCGACGCGACTTGCACGTCACGAGCGAACGGATCTTCACTTTGGCGATGCCCTTCTCACTTTCGATTTCCTTAGCCTGAGCTTTCGTGATCAGTTCGCCTTTTTTCGCGATTACCGCTTTCGTTTCCGGATGTTTGACCGCTTCGAGCGCGACACGTCCTTCCACGCGGTTCGCGAAGCTTTGGCCGATGACATCGGAATCCTCACGATAAAGATACGTTCCCTCGGTATCGCCACAATTCTCACCGCGAACGATGATATCCTGCGCCACGTCGACCAAGCGTCGGGTAAGATACCCGGCTGTCGCCGTACGGAGCGCGGTATCAGCCATACCCTTGCGGGCACCGTGCGTCGAGATGAAGTATTCGAGAACGTTGAAACCTTCCTTAAAGGAGCTCTTCACCGGAAGCTCGATGGTCTCGCCGGTCGGACCAGACATAAGACCCTTCATACCGGTCATCTGCACCACGACGGATTCGGATCCGCGCGCCTTGGAATACACCATCGAATACACCGGGCCTTCCTTGTCGAGCGTCGCCCGTACGGCATCGGTGATCTTGTTCTTGGTTTCGTTCCAAATTTCGATGACGCGGTTCTTGCGCTCCTCATTAGTGAGAAGACCCATATTGTACTGGTTCTTCACTTCACTCACACGCTCTTCGGCTATCGCCATCAAACCGACCTTCTCTTTCGGAACAATGAGGTCGTCCATCCCCCAACTGATTCCCGAAAGGGAAACCGACCGGAAAGCCAAATCTTTCATCCGATCGGCAAATCGCGCCGCCTCGTCCTGACCGAGCGTTTCGAGAATTCTCGACATCAACACTTTCAGATCTTTCTTCACCATCTCCTCGTTCACGAAACGCAGACTTTCCGGCAGAATGTCATTGAGCAGGATCCGGCCGACTGATGTCTCGATGAGTTCTCCGTTCCAGAGGAGCTTCACGGCGACGTTCACGGCGACAAGTCCGTTCTGGTACGCGAGGATAGCCTCGTTCATCGTACCGAAGACCTTCCCCTTACCCTTGCCTTCCGGCTTGATATGAGTGATGTAGTACATCCCGAGCACCATATCGAGCGTCGCGGATACGATCGGCTCGCCAGAAGCCGGCTTAAGCAGGTTCTTAGAAGAAAGCATCACGGTCGCGCTTTCCTTGCGTGCCTGATCAGTAAGCGGCACGTGGACGGCCATTTGATCGCCGTCGAAGTCAGCATTGAACGCGGAGCAAACCATCGGATGGAGACGGATCGCCTTACCTTCGATCAGTACCGGCTGAAACGCCTGAATCGAGAGCCGATGGAGCGTCGGAGCACGGTTCAAAAGCACGTAATGATGTTCGATGATCTCGTCAAGAATTTCATAGGCTTCTTCGGTCTCGGCATCCACCATCCGTCCAGCGGTACGCACGTTATGCGCGTGTTCCTTTTCGATCAGCTTGTTGATGATGAACGGCTTGAAGAGTTCGAGTGCCATCTTCTTCGGCAGACCGCACTGATGGAGTTTCAACTTCGGACCCACGACGATAACGGAACGGCCTGAGTAGTCCACGCGTTTGCCGAGGAGATTCTGACGGAACCGTCCTTGCTTACCTTTGAGGGCGTCGGCCAAGGAACGGAGTGCTCGGCGCTGGCCGGTCGACGCGGCAGTCGACGCCTGGCCACGGCGAGCAGAATTATCGAACAGCGCATCCACCGCTTCCTGCAACATTCGCTTCTCGTTGCGCGTAATCACTTCCGGCGCGCCGATCGACATCAGCTTCCGCAGACGATTGTTCCGGTTGATGATACGTCGATAGAGATCATTCAGATCAGACGTCGCAAAACGGCCACCGTCAAGAGCCACCATCGGCCGAAGATCCGGCGGAATGACCGGGATTACCGTCGGGAGCATCCATTCGAGCCTGAGATCGGCCTTTTGAAATCCCTGGTAGATCTTCAGACGCTGGAGAAGCTTCTTCTGATCGACAGCTTCGTTCTCCGCCAATTCTTCCTTTAGGACTTTGAGCTGCTTCTCGATATCGATTTTCTCAAGAATCTTCCGGATCGCTTCAGCGCCGATACCAGCGGTGAAGATCTGTCCGAACCGGCTGGAAAGATTGAAGTACTCGACTTCCGACAGAATCTGGAACGGCCGCAGATTGCGGATCTCGTCTTTCGTCGTGCGGTACTGCTCCTTCAATTCTTCGAGAAACTTCTCGACCGCTTTGGTATCTTTCTCTTTCTGCTTCACTTCTTTCTGTTTGGTCTTGAATTCTTTTTCAAGCTGCGTGAGCGATTGGGCTTTCAAGTTCTCATTCACGTCCATAATGATATAGGACGAGAAATAGATGACTCGTTCGAGATCCTGCGGAGAGATGCCCAGCACGAGACCAATCTTCGATGGCACGCCGCGCAAGAACCAGATGTGAGACACCGGTGTCGCAAGCTTAATGTATCCCATCCGTTCGCGCCGCACGATGGAACGAGTCACTTCCACCCCGCACTTGTCGCACACGATACCCTGGTAGCGGATACGCTTGTACTTGCCGCAATAGCACTCCCAGTCCTTTGAGGGACCGAAAATTTTCTCGCAAAACAAACCATCCGGTTCGTACCGCTGCGTGCGATAATTGATGGTTTCCGGCTTGGTCACTTCGCCGTTCGACCATTCAAGGATCTGGTCCGGGCTCGCGAGCGTCAATTTGACGCTATCGAAATCGCTGACTTTCGTGATGTTTTCCATAATATTTGGCATTAGGCGTTAGAAAGTATGTTAAACGGTTTCGATATCGTCTTCTTCGGCATCGTCATCAGATTCCGTTTTCGCACCTTTCAACTCGACATTGAGACAGAGGCCTTTCAGTTCATTCACCAACACATGGAAAGATGCTGGGAGATTCGGACTCTTGATCGGTTCACCCTTGATAATCGACTCGTACGCTTTCGACCGACCCAGTACATCGTCGGATTTGATCGTCAGCATTTCCTGGAGCGTATACGCGGCACCGTATCCTTCGAGCGCCCACACTTCCATTTCGCCGAACCGCTGCCCGCCGAATTGGGCCTTGCCGCCCAAAGGCTGTTGCGTGATGAGCGAGTACGGCCCGATGGAACGCATATGGAGCTTGTCTTCGATCAGGTGATTGAGCTTCATAATGTACATCACGCCGACGGTGGATTCGTTGTCATACGGCAATCCGGTCTTGCCGTCGACCAGCTTGATCTTACCGTTTTCGGGAAGGCCGGCACTCCTTAGTTCCGCCTTAATATCGTCTTCCGACACACCGTCAAGCGCGATGCTCGCCACCTTGTAGCCGAGCTTCATCGCCGCCCAACCAAGGTGCGTCTCGAGGATCTGGCCGATGTTCATACGACTGGCCACGCCGAGCGGATTCAAAATCACATCAACCGGCGTACCATCCGGCAGGTACGGCATATCTTCCACAGCCGCGATGTATGAGATAACACCCTTGTTACCGTGACGTCCGGCCAATTTGTCACCGACGGAAATCTTGCGCATCTGTGCAACCGACACCTGG
The DNA here is from genome assembly GCA_052034975.1 of Candidatus Moraniibacteriota bacterium. Lineage (GTDB taxonomy): Bacteria > Patescibacteriota > Minisyncoccia > Moranbacterales > UBA1568 > UBA1568. The sequence goes on along the minus strand of JBPOIA010000003.1, from coordinate 7,809 downwards.
ATCTGCTGGAAGACACCCATCGGCAGCTTGTCGCCGCGTTCGCGGGAAAAAATCTTCACATCGACCACCTTGCCGTGTTCACCGTGCGGGAGATACAGAGACGAATCCTTCACATCGCGCGATTTCTCGCCGAAAATGACACGGAGGAGCCGCTCTTCGGCCGTAAGATCACCTTCGCCCTTCGGTGTGATCTTGCCGACCAAGATATCGCCGGACGACACTTCGGCACCGATGCGGATGATACCGTTCTCATCAAGATTCTTCAGACGGTCTTCCCCGATGTTCGGAATATCACGGGTCACCACTTCGGGCCCGAGCTTCGTATCGCGCACGTCGATGGAGAAATCCTCGATATGGATCGAACTCCAGCGATCCCCTTGCAGCACGCGCTCAGACACGATGATAGCGTCTTCATAATTGAAACCGTCCCACGGCACGAACGCGACGACCATATTTTGACCGAGCGCCAATTCACCATGATCGGTCGAAGCACCGTCGGCGAGCATTTCGCCCTTCTCGACTTTTTGTCCTTTGGCAACGCGCGGCACCTGGTTCATCGAGGTGAACGCGTTCGATTTCTCGAAACTTTGAAGAAGATATTCGGTGTCGATATGATCTTTCTTTGCGCCAACTGGAGCCTTGGAGCGGACGACGATGCGGTTCGCATCGACAGCGATCACTTCGCCTGCCTGCGCAGTAAGCACGACCTGTCCGGAATCCCGGGCGGCCTTGTCTTCGATGCCAGTACCGACGATCGGTGCCTGCGGAACCACGCACGACACGGCCTGGCGCTGCATATTCGATCCCATCAGCGCGCGGTTCGCATCGTCATGCTCGAGGAACGGAATGAGTGCGGTCGCGATTGAAATACACTGTTTCACGGAAACGTCCGAGTAATCGACGAGTTCCGCTTCAATCGTCTCTGGATGACCCTTCACACGAGCTTCCACCATCTCCTCGGTGATATTGCGATATTCGTCAATCTTGATACCGGCGTGAGCGATGATCTTGCGATCTTCCACGATGGCGTTTAAATATTCGATATCGAGCGTCACGAACGGCTTCACCTTCACCGTTTCTCCTTTCTTCTTGTCAGCCACTTTCTTGGCGGTTTCAGCCGTCAGAACATCTCCCTTCTTTCCGGCACCCGAAATGTCTTCATCCAGGATGCGATGTTCCAACTCATCTTTCTTGGCGGCAACTTCTTTCTTCACGACGAGATAGGGCGTCTCCAAAAAGCCGTATTCATTGACGCGGGCGTACGTCGCCAAATGGCCGACGAGACCGATGTTCGGTCCTTCCGGCGTCTCGATCGGACAGATGCGGCCGTAGTGAGAATGGTGCACGTCGCGCACTTCAAATCCGGCGCGCTCGCGAGTGAGTCCTCCGGGACCCATCGCCGACAGACGGCGCTTATGCTCGAGCTCGGCCAAAGGGTTCACCTGATCCATAAACTGCGAGAGCTGGGAACTCGAGAAGAATTCTTTGACGGACGCTGCGACCGGACGCGGGTTGATAAGCTGTCCCGGTACAACCGTATCCGGATCGCAGGTCGACATCCGGTCCTTGATATTGCGCACCATACGGTACATCCCGACACGCAGCTTGTTCTGAATGAGTTCGCCCACCGCGCGTACACGGCGGTTGCCCAAATGGTCGATGTCATCCGGCCGTCCCTCCGGATTGTTGTTGAGACGGATCACTTCTTTCACGATCAACACGAGATCATCGGTATTCAGGATTCGGTTCTCTTCCTTGTCCGGACGATCGATCTCGAGGCGCTGGTTCAGGCGGTAGCGGCCGACGGCACCGAAGTCATACCGTTCGAAATTGAAAAACATCGCATCGATCATCTGCTTGGCGTTCTCTTCGGTAGCCAAATCACCCGGACGAAGACGCTTGTAGACTTCGCGATACGCTTCACCTTGATTATGCGACGGATCCTTAAGGAGTGTCGTTTCGATATGCTTCACGTCGCCCGTGTCGATATCGGCAAATTCCTTACGCAGGCGTTTCTCGTCGAAACCGAACGCCTTGAAAAGCGCTGTGATCGGTAGCTTACGCTTCCGGTCGATCTTCACAGAAATCACGCCATCAAGATCGGTCTCAATTTCGAGCCAGGCACCGCGATTCGGAATGATCTTTGCGCCGAAGAGCTTCTTCCCTTTCTGATATTCCATCGTGAAGAACGCACCCGGGGAGCGAATAAGCTGAGACACGACAACGCGTTCGACACCGTTTATGATGAACGTGCCGCGCTCGGTCATAATCGGAAAATCTCCGAGATAGATCTCCTGCTCTTTCACTTCACCGGTCTTTTTCATCAGGAGCGTGGCTTTGGCGCGAAGCGGCGCTTCGTAGGAAATATTCTTGTTCTTGGCGACGAGCGCACCGTACTTCGGCTCATCGAGATAATAGTCTGAAATGGCAAGCTCGAGGTCTTTGCTCGTGAAGTCCGTGATCGGGTTGATCTCATCGAAAAGTTCTTTCAATCCTTTGTCCCAAAACCAGCGATACGAATCCGTTTGGACTTCGATCAGGTCGGGAAGCGACACCGTAATGCGGTTATTGAAGAAGCGGCGCTTGGTGAGCGACGACTCCTTGCTGAACGTATCCTTCACCCGCAGGGACTTCTCTGCCTTGGACATAAAAAGACACTCACGTTCACACTCCTTGCCTTCCGGCATACCGGAACACAAGTAGGGTCTGTGAGATTATCGGATAATTATTTGATTGTGGAGGGGGCGGTTGCGCGCTCCATTCCGTTGGAAAATGTTAGCTTCTTTCTCGTAAGCTACGTCTCCAACTCGGTCTCGCCATAGACCTTTCACCCAAAGGCGATTCGAGACAGAAAAGTCAGCCACTTCCAAAAACGATACGACTGATTGTAACAATCTTTATTTTTCTTGTCAAACAAAAACCCAAAAAGGGCTTTTTTAAGCCTTATGTATAAAAATTCTCCTGTTTTAGGAAGAATGTGTTTTCACTTTTTTGCCGTCGTTCGTTCTTTTATATCGAACGACCCCCTCTTCCATAAGTATACACCTTTTTCACCGTCTCGGCAATACGCCGAGAGGTGTATGTCTCCGGCAAATCCGAAACGATTTCGAAGTCAGCTACATCCTCGGGATGAAGTTTGTTCTCCTCGAGAAGTTCTTTCATCACACCGAAAAGCTGCCTTCCCATATCGCGCGACTCGATCCACTCTTTGCTCGCCACCTCTTTTTTATCATCAAGAAGCATCAGTCTCGATTTTTCCTTTTCCAAATGAAGCTCGAATATATGCGGCATAACGGTAAAAATTTTCTATTTCAATTTCTTCCAATCGAAATTCCACGGATCGGTTTTCCTCCCGGGTGCGATATCGCTATGCCCCACTACTGATTTGATCGGGTACGTTTTCCGGAGCGCGGCGATCAAATTGTTCAACGCTTCGTACTGTACCTCGGCGTATTCCGTATCCTCCCTGTTCATAAGTTCGATACCGATGGAAAAATCATTCACGTTCCTCCGGCCGTCCGGCATCTTGGCTACACCCGCGTGATACGCGACATCCTTATCTTTCACGAGACGATAGATATTTCCCTTCCGATCGATCAGGTAATGAGCCGAGACGCCGTAAGCCTCATATTCTTTCACCAGCCCCTCGACAGCGTACGGATCCTTGCCGATAGCATCATACGAGGAATGAAGCACGATTGTATCGATTGCTCTTCCTTCTTTCATCGGGGCGAATCCGGACGTCATCAGACGGTCAGTGACGGATATACCAAGAAACTCGCTGTCCGTTGCTTGCGACACGGACAACGGAGCCGTCTCTTGATTCCCTGTTCCTTCGGCTTCGCGGACAGTTTCCTCGACACGCCGCTCAAGAACGCTTTTCAGATCATTCGTTTGCCCGATAATGTCTTCCGCGCGCAACAACTCTTCGACGATGGGCGGATTCCCGCTGTTTTCCACGACAAAACTTCCTCCGGTTCCACCGAAATATCCGTACCACGCGACGAAGGCAATAATACAAATGCTTATCGCCACTCCAAGGATTCCCATAAGAGTCGTATCGTATATCTTCTTATCTGACAGTATATCACTTCAAACACAAAATCCCGGCGTCTCACCGGGGGATCTATGTTTTCTGTCTTTCGATTACCACTGCGCTAAAAAGGGTTGCTGACGCTCGGTGAAGTGAACATACCATTCCAACTCGATCCCGGAGCAGTTATATATCTGCATTCCGTATTTCCGCTTGAAGTGTTGAGTTTGCAACAAAATGCATCCGTACCAGCACCCACACCCGCACTGCATGCGATCCTGTAATCCCCGGCACTGCCAGCATTCCATGGCTTAGCCGAAAAATCACTCCAAATGGCACCGGCACTGTACCGGCACGACGTATCACCGTTTCCGGTATTCATTCGGCAACAAAATGGGTATTCTCCAGGGGACGGAAACTCGCTGCACGCTATATCATAATCCCCCGGAGCCGCTACCGCGACCTCCACGGCTCGCGTGGTATTGCCCGAGACACCTTCGGACTTCACCTTGACGATCCGATCGCGCCAGGTAGCACTCGAACAGTCAGCCAAGGTGAACTTGTTGTTGTCGTTGTCGTAGAAAGAGACGGTGTAGGTGCCGGAAGAAAGAACGGCCGTGATCTCTCCCTGAGCGTTACAGGTGGTGCCCAAAGAGGCGGCGAGATCGTTTAGGGTGGAGAAACTGCCCTTGTAGATCTTTTGGAGGACGAGCTCGACGCCGGAATCGGCTACCTGGAAGGAGCGGGTGGAGCGGTCGGTGGCGCTGGAAGTCCTTCGTTCCACCATCGAGAGGGTGGCGATGGAGAGAGAGGAGACGAGGAGAAAAGCAAGGACGATGAGAGAGAAGACGAGGATGGAGCCTTTTTTAGAGAAGAACGTCTGCATAGAGGGTTTCTGTGTGTTTATTGGTTTGTCACAAGGAGATTATATCATAGATTGTCTTTTTTTTCAAAGAAAAAAGCTTCTTTCCGTATGTACAATTCCGAAAATTTCTCTTATGCTGAAACAAAAAAACGATGTTGCAAAATTTTTTTCTCCTTCTCGTTCTCATCTTCGTGGGAATATCTTTTTTTCTCACGCCTCACTCGCGGGCAGCGGGGGCGATCTTCATACGCGAAATCCGCTGTGCTACCGGTGATCACAAATTCATCGAGCTTGGCAACCGTTCGAGCACGTGCCTCGCGAAAGAAGAGACAAAGCGCTACCAATTGAAAAAGTATTCGTCCGGCAGTGACACGGTAAGCTCGATCGCTGCCTTGCCCACAATCGACGTCCCGAAGAATGGGTCGCTCCTTTGGTCGAGGAAGGACGACGAGCTCTCCGCGCCGTTTGCGGATGTTCAGACGACCGCGACTATTGCTACCAATACAAGCATCGGTCTTTTCTACGACGGAATGCTCATCGACAGCATCGTCTGCGGTACAGAAACGGACCGTTTCAGCGGCAACGCCTCGCCTCTCTCCAGAAATCCCCTCAAAGGCGAGGGGTTAGCGCGTGCAGATGTTTCCGATCCTTGGGAAATCGTTTCTGTCTCAACGCCGACCGGCACCGGTGGAAACACCTGCAAGGAAGAATCCCCTCTGCCTGATCCATCGCCGGAGATGCGTGCTATCTCCATCAATGAGATCCTGCCGAATCCATCCGCGAAAAACGACGCCGGAGAATTCATCGAACTTTCCAATGCCGGTCAAGACACAATCGATCTCTCCGGCTTTGTTCTCCGCGATGCGTCCAAAACGGGTCTGTACGTCTTCCCTGCCGGTTCAGTAATCGAAGCGGGCGGATATTTCATTATCACCGACCAAGTGTTCACGTTCTCGCTCAACAATACCAACGAAACACTCTCGCTTTTTGATGATAAGAACCGGCCAATCGATGCCGTGACATACGGAAAAACGAAAGAGGGCGTGTCGCTCAATCGCACAACAGCAGGTCTCCGTGGTGGCGTGCCAACCCCGGGTGCGCCAAATATCATTAACGTTCTCCCTGAAACGAAAGAACGGGTTCCGAAAAAAGGATCGAGAGGTATCCCGGTTGATTTTTCCGCCAAAGGAAAAGATGCGGACGGACAAAAACTGAAATATACCTGGAATTTCGGCGACGGACACAAGAGCTACAAAGCCGATACGTCCCATACGTACGAGGAGAACGGAATCTATACGGTGACACTGACGACGACCGACGGCGTCGAAGATATGGTTGAAATATTCTCGATCGATATCCGTTCGTACGAGCCACCGGATATCCGTATCGTCTCGCTCGTGCCGAATCCGGCCGGCAAAGATAGCGAGAATGAGACCATTGTCATCAGAAACCGCGGAAAAAAAGACGTGAATATGCGCGGGTTCAGCATCGCGACCGGCTGGAAAAAACTCGTAAACCATCCGATTCGCAAAGATTTTGTCATACCAAAAAAATCCGAACGCGTGCTCACACGGGAATATTCGCTCTTCACTCTGCCGAACGAGAAAGGAAAAATCGAACTGCGCGCACCGAACGGGAAAACACTACAAAAAATAAAATATGTGCTAGATGCGCCAGCCGCAGAAGATGCTGCCTATACCAAGGAAAAGGGTTCTCGCTGGCAGTGGAAAGAGATCATCTCTCCAAAAAATGATTCCGTCGCGGATGTTTCCGCCGAACCGGAAATTTCCGAACAAGAAAACGTCACTCAAAAAGAGGCGGTGCTCGGCGAATCGACGGAAGAATTACCCAAAACCGAACCACAAACGAAAATGCTTCCGGAAAAAAATCTTAACGATCTCCTCTCTCACTCTTCGCCGTTCCGATTACCGGAAAAAATCCGCTATGTTCCCCGCGATCTCTCGGCTAGAACGGTGGTGCCGGAATCTTCTCCGCATTACGCTGTATCGTTCATTCGAGAAACGCTTGCGGGAACGAACGCGTCGCTCAACGCGCTTCTGAACGATCTTCAGGAAGAGCGGCCGGAGGAACGGGAATAGTTGGCTGTTCGATTGTCGTTGATTCCGTTACCACCGGTTCTGTTGCCATCGCCAGGCGCTTCGAGAGCACCCGATAGACATACACGTACGCGAGCACCGAGACCGGTACCGAAACCGCCAAACCGACGAGAAAAGCGAGCACGCCCAAAAGATTGATCCCGCAGAGCACGAATGCGAATCCGAGCAGTTTCCACTTCACATCCTTGGTGATAACAGCGCTTTGTTTCAGCGCATCAAACACACCGAGACGTTTATCGACAATCAGGTACGAGAAAAATTGATATTTGAAGATGAAATAAATACCGGGAATAATGAACGCGATCAGTCCAAGAACGACAATGATCCCATACAAAATGGCGGCGCCGAGATAATGGAAAAAAAGATGGTATTCCGAAAAGAGGGCTTTCAATTTTTCTTCCGTATCCGAATCGATCAACGTGAGATAGATGCGGATGGCTCCCAACTGCAACACGATACCTATGATGAATGAGATGAACGACAACAGGGACTTCGAAACCCCGTCCTGCGTGATGCCGTCCAAAAGCCCGAATACGAACGATACGCCCCACAGGATTCCCAATACCGCCCACAAAAATAGGAAATGAGCCTTGAACCGATCCCACCCGAACCGAACCGCCTCACCAATGCTAAATGTTGGCATATTTTTTCTTCTTTTATGGATAAGTTCTGAGCGGGTAACGGGAATCGAACCCGTCGCTTAACCTTGGGAAGGTCACGTATTACCACTATACTATACCCGCTTCTTTCCGAAACAACGCCATTGTACCCCCTTCCGGCTTTTCTGCAAAGAC
>JBPOIA010000013.1:0-27316 GCA_052034975.1 Candidatus Moraniibacteriota bacterium | reverse complement strand
GAGCATTAAAAACGGCAGAGGGCCGTTTTTTTGTTGTATAATGAGGAGAAGAAAAAAGTCGAAAGGATGTCCGGAAACATCTTGTTCGGTCTTAAGTTTCGCGACGATCCGTAGCGTCGCACGCTTTCTTTAAATTGAGGCTTCTAATACCAAAAGTATGCTTCCTAAGGTGATAATTGGCATTCTCGTCGTATCGGGAATCCTCTTTTCGATAGGATTTTTCGTTTATGACAAAGATGCGGTTTCGCCAAAAGCACCGCAAGAAAGCACTATACTCACATCTCGCGAGACGCGGAACTGCCCGGATTCTTTGATTCTTTCTGCTCCCGTGGATTTGGATAAAGCTACATCGATTCTCTATCCAGGACAGGAGCGGGGTGGACATTTCAAATGGCACGGGGGATTCAGATTCGATACTTCAAGATCCGATGAGATAGAGGTCCGCGCGCCTCTTGATGCGGTCATCACCGATGCTTCAAGATATATCGAGCAGGGAAGAATCCAGTATATGTTTGATTTCGAGAGCGATTGTGGATACCGATACAGGTTCGATCACCTTGTCACGCTCTCACCGAAGTTTGAGGATATCGCAAAAAACTTACCGGAGCCGAAAGTTGATGACTCGAGAATGACACAGGTACGGAAAGGTATCCGCGTGTCTGCTGGCGAAGTCATAGCCACCGCCGTCGGATATGAGGAAAACGTTTTTGTGGATTTTGGAGTTTACGATGTTCGGGGTGGCAATCGTTCCGAGAACTTCCAGGAAAACGCGGTGTGTTGGCTCGATATGTTTTCTCCCTCTGATTCGGCAAAGGTCAAGGCTCTTCCTGCCGGAGATTCCAAAGGCACTCTCGGCACGGTTTGTAATCGTTAGTTTGAGGATCAAAAAAGGCGTCTGGCTGATTTTGATCCGAAACATTTGCAAATCTGCACGGATCCGCCTATACTGGCCTGTCTTGGAAAATTTTCCCAGACCAGCGTTCTTTAAGGGATTTCATAACCTTTTTCGGAGGGCAAGGATATGGGTTTTTGCAATACTGTGCTTGAAACGAAGCGGCTTCGCCTTGTTCCGATTGCTTCGGTATACCGGAAAGCTATTTTCGAAGCGTTCACTGAAACGGTGGCCAGGTACACCTATCCCCAACCGACGGGAAATATCGCGGATATCGATACGTTTATCTCCGAGTCATCGGAAAGTATGGCTCGCGAGGAGAATCTGCAATACATCGTTCTTCTAAAAGAGACCGGTGAATTCATCGGATGCGCCGGATTGCACAATATTCCCGCGAAGCCGGAACCGGGTTTGTGGCTGAAAGAATCCTCGTGGAACAACGGATTCGGATTCGAGATCATCGAAGCGATACGGTGCTGGGCAAAGGATCATTTGAAGTGTGAGTATCTCTACTATCCGGTCAGTAAAGAGAATGTTTCGAGCCGCCGCATCGCCGAGAAGCTCGGTGGAATCTTGGAAGAAGATGAGTTTCTTTCGAAGAATTCCCGCGGCGAAGAGTCCGTAATGGTGGCGTATCGGATACCTCGTTTTTCATAGCCCATCTTGACTTTTGCAGATTGTCCGCTTATCGATCAGGTGAGCGGATTTTTCTTTTCCTGTTTTGGAGGGGGGTGCGGATGAAATATCGTCGAAAAAGCGGCATTTTCTCCATCATTTTTAGGGAAATTTGAAGGAAATATCTTCCTGTTTTAGGAGGATATTTTTGACCATTTCCATAAAGAATGTGAAAAGTCGATATTTTGCTTCTGTAAAGGAAAAAAAGATGATATACTTTTAATGGAAAAAATTGTTTTTGTTTTCCGGTGGTTTTTGGCGTAGTTTTCGGTGGAAAATTTCCTCAGTTGCAGTTCTCGGATTTTCAACGTTTCGGTGATGATGGATCAAGAAAAAATACAAAAGAAGAGCAAAGATTCCATAAAGGAAAATGTTTTTGTTTCTCAAAACGCCTCCGGCCGCGGGCAGGCGATGCCATCGTTTTCCATAATTAGGAAAAACATCACGAAACGGAATATTGAACAAAGAACCGTTTCCGAAGAGCATACTGTTTTGCGGGACGCAGAGTTGTTGATTCACGAAAATACTCCTCAGCGTGTCCGTCACTGGGCTGCCCATCAGACTGTCAGGCCGATCAGTGTTCCGAAGCGGCGCATATCGATGCGACGAAAGATGATCCTTCGGTTTATTGCGATGAAGCGCTGGTGTAAGGCGCGATCGAAAGACATTCGCCACTTGATAGCGCGAGAAAGGACGGATTTTCGAGATACATTTTTCCGTCAAGAATCCTGCAAGAAGCATCGTCCAGTCGTTGACGCGCAGAGCCTCGGGGAGTTTTTCGAGAAATACCAGGTCGTACACAAGCGGAGTTACGGACGGTCCTATCACCGCCATCGCGCTATCCGAACGGCCTTTTCGTATGGCGGACGGAAAACGTTTGAAACGCTGCGTCTTGTCCGGACCGTGCTGTGGCGTGGCGGAGTCGCTTCTGTAGCGATCGTAGCGGTCTTCATCTATGGAGCGTACGTTTCCGGTGCTCCGTATTCGAAATCCGTAAGTACCGAGGCCGAGTGGGGGAAGGGTACTGTCACGGATGTCTCGCTCGACAGTGCGACCGATGCCATTCAGCTTGCGTCAGAGGGTACGTGGACGGCGCGTACGTGGACGCAGCCGCCGGACTCGATCGGCCAGGGATCAAGTTCGATCTTCGTCGGGAATGATCTCTACGTGATGCGCGGCTATGCTGACAAAGCATTTTGGAAATACGATTCCGTACTGAACGACTGGACGGAGCTTGGTGACTTGCCATTTCCGGCGTACTACGGTGCCGATATGGTCGGCGATGGGGCAGGTGGTATCTACGCTATCTTCGGAGGGTATTCCAAGAAGTTTTACCATTACGATACAGCGACGGATGAGTGGACTGCACTGCCGGATCTTCTTGATACTATTTGGACGGGCGGCAGTATCGGTTTTGACGGGACGGACCCGTATGTGTTGCGCGGGAACAACAGCACGGATTTTTGGCGTTACGATGTTTCAGCGGGAGAATGGCAGTCACTCGCGCCGATTTCCGCGACTGCCTCTACCGGTGCCAGCCTCATTTATGGTCAGGACGGATATTTTTATACGCCGCGCGGTGCCAACACGCTCACATTCTACCGATACAATATTGCGTCGAATACGTGGTCGGCGATGGCCAATATCACGACCAGTTATACCTTCAACGGCAACGAGAAGGGTGCGTATGCGAACGGACATCTTTATTACTTACGTTCAGGAGCGACTAATTCATTTTTGCGGTACACTATCGCATCGAATACTTGGACGGTATTGAATACTGCCCCTGCGACTGTGGACAACACGTCCGTCGCTTGGAATGAGAACGACGATCTCCTCTACGTGCTCCGTTCTGCCGGTACATACGATTTTTGGAAGTTCGATCCGGCACTCGGGGCGACCGGGGATTGGGTCGGTCCGCAACAGGTATCAAACAACACCGTCACGATGGGGACGGGGAGCGATCTGCTCTGGAACGGTGTGACGGGTGCCGGCTCGTATGTGTACGCTGTTCGCGGTGGTACGGCCGGATTTTATCGGTACAACGTGTCGGCCAATACTTGGACGACGCTCGCGAGTCTGCCGGTCGTGCCGACGCAGGATACGACCGGCACGCTTGTTGGGGATTATATCTATTATCCGCTTGGTAACAGTACGACGACTTTTTATCGTTACACCATCTCGACGAACACATGGGCCGCGACGACGGTATTGCCGGCAACCGGATCGCACGGTACGAGCGCAGCATACAATACTTCCGATGACCGAGTGTATGTCCTGCGCGGCATCGGTACCTCGACACTGTATAGCAGTCCCAATACAACGACACTTTCTTGGACGACACATGCGGCTATGACGGTAAGCGGCGTCACATACAATGCCTATGTCGGCGCGCGATTGGTCTCGGACGGAACCGATCTCTATGCGATGCTCGGTGATGGTGAAACGACGTTTTTGAAGTATGATACTTCGGCCGGAACATGGTCAAAGCTCGCTTCGTCACCGTTTAATCAATACTACGGAACAAGCTTGACCTATGCGAGTGGAAAGATCTACGCGCTCGCCGGGTATTACAAGGATGAGACTTGGGAGTATGATATTGCGACCGATACGTGGCGAATGCTCCCGTCTAATCAGAAATATCTCTACGGCCGTGGTCCGTACAATGGTGCCAATATCGAATATGTGGGGGGAAGTTCACTCTATGCGCTGACCGGACAGAGTACGACCGACATGTGGAGTTATACCACGGGAGCGCAGAACTTCGTCTCTTCTGGTACGTATATAAGCGAAGCACTCGATGTTTCGCAGGCGTCGAATTGGGTCTCCTTCGTCGCGGATGATGATACGCCAACCAATACGACGATCACGTATGAGACGCGGACGAGTACCGATGCGAGTACCTGGTCGTCTTGGGAGACGGTTTCCGGTACGACGATCGCGTCTCCGGCACAGCGCTATATCCAGGTCAGGATCACTCTTGCGACATCCGACGGTGTAAGTACCCCGACAGTATACGGCTACGACATCACGTATAATAATTCCGATACTCCGCCTTCCAATCCTTCGGCCGTCAACGCGTATGCCGAATCCGGCAGCGTAACGACACTTTCTTCGGGGCAGTCGTACCCGTATGAGCACCCATATTTCACGTTCTCCGGCGCATCAAGTCCGGAAGCGGGTATCGCCGGATACTATGTTTATTTCGGTTCGAGTTCAAGCGCCGATCCGGCGACGGCTGGATCGTACCAATCGGGAACAGCGTATGAAGTCAATCGCGCGATGGACGCCGGTACATATTATCTCCGCATCAAGACGAAAGATAATAATGGGAATATGAGCACCGGCACATACGCGGCTTTCACATATGTGTATGATGGGGTTTCGCCGGCGCTTACCGAGACCAAGACGAGTCAGGCGGATTTCTCGTCCGGCACGCTCGATGACGTTTCCGCTTCCGATGTTCCGAATTCGCTCCGTCTCTCGCTTTCTTCCGGTTCCGGTTTTTGGAATCAGTCGCGCCTCACGTATGCGACGGGAAGCATCTATTATGGCGGCGATGCAGTCAAAGCGACGTATAGTGGTACGGATTATATCTATGTGCTCCGTGGCGGTGGGACGACGGGATTCTACCGCTATACGCCATCGACCGATACGTGGGCGACGCTTGCAGTGACACCGGCCGTCGTGAGCTATGGCGGATCGATCGTCGCTGGTGCCGAAGGGTATCTTTATGCGACGCAGGGTAATAATCTGCCGACATTCTGGGAGTACGACATTGCGGCCAATACCTGGTCGGTCCTTTCGAGCGCACCGAAGAACTTCTATGTTGGTGGATCGCTCGCGTACGATGGTTCGCGCTACATTTATGGTCTACCGGGAAGCGACGATGCTTTTTATCGCTACGATACCGTGAATGATAGTTGGTCGGCTCGCGCGAATGCCCAATTCGGCAATCCGAATACGGCCGACGGACAGACGACAAATTACGGATCGGACAGCGTTTATGATGGACGGAATAATATCTATGTCATCCAGGGAAATTATTATCCATATCTCGCCAAGTATTCCATAGCGACTGATGCGATGTATGGCGAGACGGCGAATACCTGGACCGCGCTTGCACAGGCGCCGGTCGGCGTCTATACCGGCGGCAGTCTGGGATACGACACAGAAACGGATATGCTGTATCTGACTCGCGGAAACCGCATCGATAATTATTTCCGTTACGACGTAGGAACTAATGAGTGGTCGCAGCTTCCCGATACGCCAGCCGCTTTCGATCAGGGGGCGGTTCAGGTTGTCTACAATGGATATGTATATGCGCTTCGTGGCGCCAATACCACAAGTTTCTATCGTTATAACATCGCTGAGTCGTCATGGGAATTGCCGACCAAGGGATTTTTCGGTCCATCCGTTCCGGGCGGATCGTCTTATTTTCCGTTTACGTACGGTGCGTACAGTGTAAGCGACGGAGATGATAACACATATATCATACGCGGCGGATATGACAACACGTTCGTTCGTTACGATGTATCGACAGGCACGATGACTGACCTTGCCCGCTTGCCGGTCGGTGCATGGGGATATATGGACGCGAATAACGGCGGGGTTTCGATGGTATATGCGGCCGATCGCGACGAGATTTATTATTCACCAGGAACACTCCGTGTTTCGCGCGCGAGCGGCAAGGGGGATTACTTCTTCAAATACGATGTCGCGACTAATGTGTGGAGCGAACTTACACTCGATCAACCACCGCTTCCGGTCGGTGCCGGTTCGACTATGACGTACGACGGTTCACGATACATCTATCTGACGCGCGGTGCCGGCACGAGCACCTGGTGGCGGTATGATCTTGATGGATCGGATGGGTCGCGCTGGTCGTCGGCGCTTACTGCCAATGGTTCGCTTCTTCCGACGATCGGTGCCGGAATGGTGTATAACGGCGGATATATCTATTCGATGCGTGGCGGCACGAATACTATCTATCGCTATGACGTATCCGGCGGCACATGGACAACGATGCCAAATCTTCCCGCGACCATCTCGACAGGAAGTGGCATCGTGAACGGAGGAGACGGATATCTTTATGTGACGCGTGGCACGAACACGTCGGACATCTATCGATATCTTATCGCGGATGGACTCTCCGGAACGTGGGCATCGGTCACATCCATTCCGGCTCAGGTCAACATCGGCGGTTTTATGACGAATACGAGCAGTCGCAATTGGGTTTCTGCCGGAAACGGTACGAATTCGTATCCGGACGGCTTGTATAGCTATGTCATCAGCTCGTCCGGCAATGGAACCGGTTTCCAAAAAACAGGCACATATACTTCCGAAGCCATCAACCTCGTTTCAGTTTATAAATGGGGCAGTCTCGCGGTGGATCTTACCGAGCCGGAAAATACGTATATATCGTTTGAAACCAGAGTCTCGCCAGATGGATCGGACTGGTCGGAATGGGTAGCGGTATCGAACGAGCAGACCATCGGCACGGAACATAGCTTCAAAATTAATTCCGATCCGGACGGATATATTCAGGTGCGCGCGACATTCACATCATCCGACCGTATCCATTCGCCGACCGTGGCCAGCTACACGATCAGTTACTATCAAGATGTCGATGCGCCGACCAATCCGAGCGCGATAAGCGCGTATACATCTTCAGCCAAAACGACATCGATTTCGACGAACACCTGGTACAACCATACGGCTCCGTATTTCGAGTGGCCAGCGGCTGATGCCGTGGGAGGTGCCACAGACGGTTCCGGCGGTTCAGGTATCGCCGGATACTATGTCTATTTTGGCACGGATAGCAATGGCGATCCGACGAGTTTTCAGACGGGGATAAATTATACGGCGAGCGGGCTTTCAGCCGGACAGACATATTATCTCCGTATTTCGGCGGAAGACAATGCCGGTATGACACCGGTCACGCCGTATGCCGCCTTCACATACAAGTTCGACAATATCGCTCCTTCCGCGCCGTCAACGATTTCTGTCACGCCGACCGGATATACGGCGTCCGACAACTATACCTTCACCTGGGCGGGCGACGCTTCCGATCTCTTCTCTGGACTTTCGAAGCTCCAATACCGGACCGATGGCGACGTGGCCGATACGTGGGTTGATATCACGGATACAGGCACGGTATCGGTCGCTCTTCCGAACGTGAATCATATCGTCGGTGCGTATCAATCCGGCAAGAACAAGTTTTATCTTCGTGTCGTTGATGGTGCCGGAAACGCTTCCGCGGTGCTGATGCAAGAGTATTATTTTTCTGCGAGTGCACCGACACCACCGCAGAACCTCGACGTCAGCCCGACGACTTCGACAGAAAACTCGTTCTCTTTCTCGTGGGATCCGCCGTCATCGTATGCCGGAGATGAGGCTGGTCTCGTTTATCATTATTCGGTTAACGTTCTTCCGACGGCGAGCAATACCGTTTTGACATCGCTCACGTCCGCCGGTCCAAGCGCATTTGCCACCCAAAAGGGCGAGAACCTCTTCTTTGTTGTCGCCGAAGACGAGGCAAACAATATCGAGTACGGGAATTATGCGGTGGTTTCTTTCACGGCTGACACCAGTAATCCGCCCATTCCGGGGAACGTGCAGATTTTCGACACGTCAGATCGCGAGAATTCGAAATATGGTATCGCGATCAAATGGGCCCGTCCGGACGGCATTGATCAGGCGAACTTTGACGGATTCGTCATCTATCGTTCCGAGGACAACTCCACCTTTACCGAGATAGCAAAAACAACCGGAAGTGCCTACGTCGATTCGGGAGAAATCCTTCTTCCGTCTGGCGATACGACGCTCGAAAGCAAGCTGTACTATTATTATGTGAAATCCAAAGACAAGACGAATAATTATTCTGCCGCTTCGTCGACGGTCTCTATCATCCCGACGGGAAAATACACGTCGCCGCCGAAGCTCGTCGGCACGCCGAGCTACGAGGCGCAGTCGTACCAAGCGACCTTCACTTGGGCGACCGATCGTGTCGCAAGCTCGTTCATCGAGTATGGAAAATCCATCTCGCTCGGTGAGACGACAGGGCAGGTGGATTCGGTGACGACGCACGAAGTTATCGCGAAGGGTTTGGATGCCGGCACGAAGTACTATTATCGCGTGAAATACATCGATCCGGACGGCAATATCGGCACATCGGATATCGATACATTCGAGACATTGCCGCCGCCGGTTATCTCGGAAGTGAGCGTGACGGATATCCAGCTCCATACCGCGTATGTTCGGTGGGAGACCAACGTGAGCGCCACATGTACGCTGAAATACGGTTCATACAGCATCGAGGAAACGACTGCCGGATCGAGTCACGTCGAACAGATCGATCAATTGAATCCCGCATCTTCCTATCGCGTGCAGATCGACTGTATCGACAGTGACCTGAACGATTTCTCATCCGATGAATACTCGTTTTCCACGCCGGAAGAGCCGGTTGTTTCCGATATTTCCGTGGAAAACAAAGACAATGTCGATATTCCGACCATCGCGGTCGCCTACAAGACCAACGTCCCGACGACTACTCTGATATACTATACGATAGCCTCGGGGGAAACGAAGACGTACTTGACGGACGATTTCGTTACCGAACATACGGCTGAAATTTCCGATCTTGATCCGGCGATGGAATATGTGGTGAGCATCACCGGTAAGGATGAGCATGCCATTCAGGCCACACCGTCCGAACAGAAAATTACGACGCGGACCGACTCGCGCCCGCCAAAGATCATTTCGAATAAGTCGATGGGACGTGTTTCAGGTCGTGGAGCGAATGCGCAGGCGAATGTATATATCAAGATCGATACGGATGAGCCATCGAAGATTTATGTCGCATACGCCAAAGGTATCGTGACGAAATCCTTCGAGCAGTCGACCAGTGATGATTCCCTCAATACATATCATCTTATAACCATTCCGGCTGAAGCGGGTGACGTGTACAGCTATCAGGTGGAGGCGATCGATGAGGCAGGGAACAAGACCGTGACCGATGCGGCGACCGTGCCGGTCGAGCAGTCGAAAGCGAACGCGACGGAGGTGATCACCAAAACATTCCTCAATAATTTCGGTTGGATCACTCGTTTGATGGGGAATCAGTAACACTCTTCGAAGCGAAGACAATATGCCTGAACAAAAAGAAGTCGTTATCCGGGTGGAAGGGCTGAAAAAGAATTTTCACGTTGGAAATCAGGATATCTCCGTGCTTTACGGCATCGATCTCTCGATCCATCGGGGGGAATTCGTCTTATTGGTCGGTCCTTCGGGCTGTGGGAAATCGACGCTTCTTCATACGGTTTACGGGCTGGAAAATCCGACGGAAGGGACGGTCTATATCGGAGAACATGATATCTGGAGCGAAACGAAGGATTGGCGCGCTCATTTTCGCAACAGGAACATCGGTTTCATTCCGCAGCAGCCGTTTTGGATCAAATCACTGACAGTTATCGAGAATATCGCCATCCCGGGCGTTATCGGCGGAAAGACATTTCACGAGAGCATTCCGGATGCGGCGAAGCTCATCGAGCTTGTCGGGATGGGTGAGTGGGCCAATCATCGTCCATACGATCTCTCCGGCGGTCAGCAGCAGCGCATCGCTCTCGCGCGAGCGCTTCTGTTGAATCCGAAATTCGTCATCGCGGATGAACCGACCGGTAATCTTGATATGAAGGCCGGGGAGACGTTGATGTCGCTCCTCCGTGATATTTCCCGACAGTTCGGTATCACCATTCTGATGGTGACGCACAACATCGATCAGTACAAGTTTGGCTCACGAATCATCAATATGGTGGATGGGAAGATAACCACCGATGTCATCAATCAGCATTCGATCGATGCCATCGAAGAGGACGCGAAACTTTCAGCTGTCAAAAACGTATGAAAACGGAAGCGATTGATGGGAAACAAAAAATGGCGAGGGAAAAATTCTCTCGGATGCGGTTGTCTACGATTCTGTTCATCGGTTATCGTAATATGTTCTCGAACCGGATGCGTTCGATGCTCACCATCGGCGGCGTCGCTATCGGGATCGGCATCATCACGCTTCTGATCTCGCTCGGCTTCGGGGTACAGGGGATGGTTATCCGCGAAGTAACCAAGAACAATCCGATCGATATCATTGATGTCAGCAATAAAAGTTTGGAAAACTTCGCGCTTCTCGATAAGATGACGCTCGAGCGCATTTCCGGTGTCGAAGGCGTTGAGCAGGTCGAGGTGCGTGCGGGTATCGGCGGAAAGTTTTTTAACGGTGATGCCCAGACAGATGCCGTCATCAACGCGATCAGCCGGTATTATCTCGATTTGGCGCGTTCCGATCTTTCGGACGAGATGCGGAACAGTCTTTTCGTCAAGGAGCGATCGGTGTTTATTACACCGAAGCTTGCCGAACTCCTCGGCTTTTCCGGTTCCGAAGAAGCCATAGGAAAAGAGATAGAGTATACGGCGGTAGTGACGGAAGATATGCTCGGAGACGTTGATGTGATCCCGAAGGAGGGTGGAGATATCGAAGCGGAAAAACGCCTCACGATCGTCGGCGTTATCCGGGACCAGACCAAGGATGATGCGGTTTATGCCTATGTTCCCATCGATGAGATCCGCAAGCGGTACGGAAAAGTGGCTGGACAATTCGCTAAGGTGCGCGTAAAGAACGAGATGTCCATTGAGCCTGCCCGTCTCGGGATCGAGCAGACCGCGTTCATTACCGAAAGCGTCATCGATACGGTCGCCGACATCAATTCCTTCTTTTCCATCGTCCGGGCGGTATTGGTCGTATTCGGTGTTATCATTATGTCCATATCGGCGATGGGTATGTTAAATACATTGAGTATATCCCTTCTTCAGCGTACCAAAGAGGTGGGCATTCTCAAAGCACTTGGCACCAAGCGCAACGATATATTCAAGATGTTCATCTTTGAAGCGTTTCTTATCAGCTTCTTTGGAGGAACGACAGGTCTCGTTTTCGGATATGTTTCCGCAAAAGGCATAAACGCCGGAATCAATCTTCTCGCGGGAAGATATGGTGTCACCCCGACGACATTCGTCGAGATGCCGTCCACATTCGTGATCTCCATCGTTGTCTTTATCTTCTTCCTCGGCCTGGTCACCGGAATCTTTCCGGCTGTCCGTGCCGCCAAGATCCATGCCCTCGAAGCTCTCCGGTACGAATGATGCGCCGCTTATCTTGACTTTTTCCTCATATTTCGGTATTTTGTAGACGTCTCGATCTTTCCGGCGAGAGAGCAGGGAAGAGGAAACCGAGGCAGATGCAGTACCTTGATACAGAAAGGAGCAGCAAAATGGGAAAGAACTTGCAGCAGATTCACAATGACGGTCAGGCCGACGGTGCCAACGGGGAGTACGATGCTCCCCACGACACGATCGACCAAGCAGTCGGATTCTTCTTCTATACGCAGAGAGACTTCGAGCGTATGATGGAAGAGAACGACGCTTACGACCAGGGGCACAGCAACGGTAAGAAGTAGTCATTGTTTTACGCTGTGGGTGTCTGAGGGGTCCCCCGCGTTCCTTTGAGGAACAGCAGCTTATAAGGACGAAAACTGTCCGAAGTATCTTTACAACAGCATGTATAAGGGAATCCTTCAAGAGCCAACAGCAACACTGTCGGCTTTTTTTTCAGTAAAAACAAAAAACCGTCCTTAGAAAGGACGGTTCTCTTGAATCGGATTTAGGCTTGCTTGCCGAGGATCTTGAACATCTTGGTGCCGCACACGCTGCATACACCTTTCTTGGCTTTGCGGCCGTTTTTCATTTCCACTTCTTCAGCATCCTTCATTTCGCGCTTTTCCTTGCACTTCATACAATGCCCGGTCTCCGCGACGACGACTTCCTCGCTCATAGTGAAATAATTACCAAGTTACCATTTTAGTATAGTGTTTTTTGTGGAAATTAGCCATATTTCAGAAAAAATGGCTTATTGGTGGGCAGGGAGAGACTTGAACTCTCATACTCTTGCGAGTGCTTGGTCCTAAGCCAAGTGCGTATACCATTCCGCCACCTGCCCGATTTTCAGAGTATCCGAGCCCTTTCCCCAAGGAGGCCAAGGAGTCTCGTTCCCTCTTCTTTCACCGGCCCGTCGTTTTCGTATTCCCCATGATGTCGCGTCGCGTCGCCGTACGTATGTTTCTTGTGATCGAGATGGAGATTGATAAAGAGTGCTGTGCCACGGAGTTCGGCATAGCAATGGAAACGCGGATACCCGGCCTGTGCGAGCGGTCGGACAAAACTCATTTCGTCCCCGTCTTTCCGCTGGAACGCATATCCGGCGCGCCTAAGGAGTGAAACGGGATTTTCAGTGATGCTTTCGACAAGAATGCGCATAGGGGTATGCCGCGAAAAAAAGATATGAAGACCGAAATATCACGGTTTTCCTATCAAGAGGTATTCATTTGTCGGGGCACCGGGAATCGAACCCAGACTTTACGCACCCGAAGCGCACGTACTACCACTATACTATGCCCCGAACTTCCTATTCCACCCAGTGTCTCTTCTTGATTCGTTCGTCTTCCACGCCGCGCTCCTCTTCGATCCGCTCCTTAGCGATTTCCTGCAAGTGAGAGAGCTCTTTGTCTTTCAATTCCTCAGCGCGTTTGATGAGCGTCTCCACGTTATTTTTCGCTGGATCTTCGATTACTTCAGCCAAAAGAACATCGAGGATGGCGCCGATTTTCGGTCCGGCGGGAATGCCCACTTCTTTCATCAGATGCGTACCGTTTAGAGCAAGCATCTTTACGGAAACGGGATCTTTTGACACCTTCTCGATCATATATTCGAGATGGCGCAGTTTGTACGGTTTCCCTTTGGGGACACCGGAACCCAGTCTATCACCGATTCGCACGGCCATCAAGTCGTCCATATTTTCGATTCCGACGCGCCGGATGAGGCGACGAACTGACGCTTCGGTCACTTCATCGACATTGTAGTAGAAGAGGTGATTATCGACGAGAAGAGAAGCTTTGTCTACCACGGCGCGGGAAAAACGGAGCCGAGTGAGAATGGCACGCGTCATCCGTGCGCCCACGTGATCGTGATTATAGAACGTCGAACGATACCCGTCGCCTTTCTTGGTGCGCGGCTTCCCGACATCGTGGAGGAGTGCCGCGAGGCGGACGGAGAGCTTTTTTGAGGGACAGGTGGCGAGCGCACGCAGATTATGCTCCCATACGGTATAGATATGGTGGAGATTTTGTCCGATGCCGATACCCTCTCTCAGTTCGGGAATAATGAATCGGAGGAGGCCGGTCTCTTCGAGGAGCGCTATGCCCTCCGATGGGCTTTCGGAGAGTATGATCTTCGAGAGCTCGTCGCGGACGCGTTCTTTGGAGATGGCCTCGAGGTGCGAAGAGAGCTTCTTGATCGCTTCCCGTGTCGTATCTTCGATGTGCCAGCCGCGTACTTCTTTGCGCTCGTTTGGTTGGCGCAATTCGGCAAAGAAACGGATGGCGCGCATCAGCCGGAGCGCGTCTTCGTTAAAGCGATCTTCGGGATCTCCGACCGTACGGATGATTTTCTTTTGTAGATCCTGCATCCCGTCGTAGGGGTCGATAATCGTCCACGTACCTTCTTTTGGTCCGTAGGCGATGGCATTTACGGTGAAGTCGCGCCGCGCCAAATCTTCCGCGAGGGATTTTGTGAACAGGACCTCTTTCGGTCGACGACGATCGGTATATTCGGATTCGACGCGATAGGTCGTGACCTCGATGATGTCTTCGGTTTTATCTTTCGGTGTAGCTTCGATGAAGCGCGGCACCTTGACGCCGACTGTCCCGAAATCGTTCTCATAGAAGCTGTCCGGAAAAAGTTCCGTGACGTCTTTTGGCGTGGCGACAGTAGTGATATCCCAGTCTTTCGGAGTACGGCCGAGAATAAGATCGCGCACGCAGCCGCCTACGGCGAACGCCTCGAAACCCGCCTGGTTCAGGCGCTCGATGACGGCGATGACTGGTTGAGGGATATGACGGATCATAAAGATGCTCTAAGGAGAGCTTACCGAGCTTTTCTCGTTTTGCCAATACGAAAGAGAGATAAATGGTATTCTTCACCGTGTTTCTATCACTTGCTCGGTAACGAAAACAAGTTTTCGGTACACTCGTTTCGTTCGGGAATAAAAAATCCCGGGAATCGTTCCCGGGAACTGTTTCGGAAAATGGCATTTTAATCAGAGTGTCCGACGTTTCTCTTCTTCTTTATAACAGACGAGCGTGTCGCCGGTTTGGATTTTGACCGTTCCTTCGAAGACGACACCGCATTCGTTGCCCTGATTGACCTCGTCGGCATTCTGCTTGTTTTGTTGGAGGTTCTGCATTTTGCCGCTACCGATGATTTCATCTCCGCGTTTTACTTCAATAAGTGAGCCGCGAAGCATTTTCCCTTCGGCGACGCGTCCGCCGACGATCATATCGCGTTTGCCGGTTTTGAAGATGGCAAGGACGGAGAGCTGGCCGGAATCGGTGCGGACGATTTCTGGTGGAAGAAGAGCTGTCAATTTTTCTTTTACGGCCTCCACGAGTTTGTAGATGATATTGAACGTCTCGATGGAGATGCCGCTTGTTTCGGCCATCCGCTTGGCAACCGAGGTTGGCTCACTGTTGAATCCGAGAATCGTAGCGTGCGCGCTTTCAGCCATCCGGACATCGGATTCGGTGATGCTGCCGACACCGGAGTCAATGATTTCTACGGAGACTTCATTCGAAGGAATAGTGGAGAGAATCTGTTCGATGGCTTCAAGCGAGCCCTGCACATCGGCTTTCAGGATGAGCGAGAGTCTTTTTTGATTCTTCTCTTCCTCCGTTTGGATTTTTCCCGGACGGGATTTCGCTCCGGCGGCCTCTTGGGAACGCAACCGAGCCAGGCTCTTTCCGGAAACGACCTGTACGATGTCGTTTACCTGCGGTGTGGTGTTGAAGCCGTAAAGAGTGGTTGGCATCGACGGTCCGGCTTGCGCCAAGCTTTTTCCGGTAAAGTCTTCGATGCGTCGGATCCGACCGAAAGCGCTGCCGGCCACGATGTCTTGGCCGACTTTGAGCGTACCGGTACGTACGAGTACGGTCGCGACCGGACCTTTCTGCGGGTCGAGATGTGATTCGAGGACGACCGCGAGTCCGTCGCGTTTGTGGTCGGCGCGGAATTCGTTCACCTCGGCTACGAGCAGAATGCTCTCGAGCAAGGTGTCGATGTTGATGTTGTTTTTTGCGCTGATTTCGGCGCACATCGTATCGCCACCCCAGTCTTCAAAGAGGATGCCGTGTTCGGCCAATTCTTGTTTTACGCGTTCAGGTTTGGCTTCGGGCTTGTCGATCTTGTTGATGGCGACGATAACGGGGAGTTTGTGTTCTTTCAGATACTCGATGACTTCTTTGGTTTGCGGACGGACGCCATCATCGGCCGCAACGACCAAAATCGCGATATCCGCGATGGAGAGGCCGCGCTTCCGCATCGCTGCGAACGCTTCGTGTCCCGGTGTGTCGATGAATGTGATCGGTTCGCCGCGCTTCTTGGCCTGATAGGCGCTGATGTGCTGCGTGATGCCACCCGCCTCGCCCTGAGCGACGCTCGCTTTGCGGATAGTATCGAGGAGCGTGGTCTTACCGTGATCGACGTGTCCTAAGATGGTGACGATGGGTGGCCGCGGGGAAAGGTTTTTTCCGGAAGTTTTCTCTTCCGCGAGAAGTTTATTCAAGCCTTCCAGTGTCAGGCGTCCTTCGGCTCTTTCTTCTTCTGCCGCTGCCGCTTCGAAGCCGAGGTCGGAAGCGATGATACTCGCCGTATCGAAGTCGATTTCCTCGTTGATGGTCGCCAGGATGCCGTTTTTCATCAGTTCGGTGATGACGGCGGAAACGGGCAAGTCAAGAAGCTCGGACAATTTCTTGACGGTGACCGAGGAAGGAAGAACAACAGGTTTTTTTGGCGTTGCTTCGGACATAGATTATAAAAATGTGACGGAGACAGGAAGAAAGTGGATGTTTCAGACGGTCGCCGGTTTGCCGGAAATAGCCTGGGCAATAGCGGATTTTTCTTCTTCGGTGAGAGGGAAACCGCTCGCTTGCCCGTTTACGATCGGCTTGGCGTAGACACGCGTGCCTTCGCGGGTATGGAGCGACGAGATCACGACGCCGGAATTCTTTCCGTCGAGGAGTGCGACACAGAAGCTTTGGTTGCCGCCGACCTCTTTGAACGGATTGAAGCGGAGAATGGCGGATTTATGGAAACTCTTTTGTCCGAGCTCATGCAGCCGGTTCGAGATTTCAAAGAGTTCCTGAATTTCTTGGTCGAGACCTTTGGTTTCCTCAAGTTGCTCGAAGAGAATCTTTTCCAAGTCACGAGCCTCCTTGCCAGAGAAAAACGTGGCTAGACGCCGTTTTAGGCGGGAGTTCTGTACCGCGAGTATGGCGATGATAGAACAGAGGACGACTTCGCCGATGATGAGAGCCACAAGACTCCCATAGACGATAACCGGAAAAAATGGCTGCGCGAACACCGACATCTTGTTTGCGATAAGTCTTATGCCTTACGATAGCACCTTTTTTCCTTTTTGTCGAGCCAAAACGCTCCGCTCTTGACGGATATGTATTTTCTCTCAGCGGATGCTATACTGAAGAGGTCTTTTTATTCGTAATCCCTTAATGTGCGTCGTATGAAGAAAAATGCGGTAATAGCGATCATCGTACTTGTGGCGATCATCGTGGCAGTGATGTTCTTTTTGAAAGATTCAAAAAAAGCCGGCGCACCGGAATCGGCCGGTAGGGGAACGACAGAGGATATGCCGGCGACCGGAGAGAAGAGCGCGGGCGAGTCGGTGATCGGTTCCATCAAGGACGCATTTAGCGCCGGGAAGAAGATGCAGTGCACCTATACGCTCGATGCCGGTAGTCAAAAGACGGAATCCACGGTGATGATCGACGGTGAGCGTTTCCGTTCGACGGTCAAGACGCCGGAAGGTGAAATGAACGTTGTGTTTGACGGGGAGGCGCAGTATATGTGGGGCACCGCGAGTGGCAATGAAAAGGTCGGATTCAAGATGAGCCAGGACTGTCTGGAAGAATTCAAGAAGGACCTTAAGGATATGCCGACGAGCGGCGGGACTGGTATCACCCGACCGGAAGATATCACCGAAGGTTTCGATCTCGCGCAGAACGTGAGCTGTCGTCCGGCACCGATGGCGGATTTCTCTATCCCGACCGATATCGTGTTTACGGATCAGTGTGCAGTGATGAAACAGAGTCTCGATGCGATTAAGAATATCCAGCTGCCGCAGGGCATCGAATTGCCGCAGGGCATCCCCGGAATGCCGAGCGGATATTGAGAAGTTTCTCGTTTTCGGACAAAAAACACCCCGACGAAAAGTGGGGTGTTTTTGATTCCCTGTTTATTCGAAATTCTTTCAGAGACCTTAGTTATTAATTATTTACGTTGAGAATTGACAAGAAACACCCCCCCTTGATAAGCTCAACGGGTTCATTAACAACCGAAAGGAAAATATCGTGAAACGATAACCAGTGGTTTCTGTTCATATCTGTTATCAACTTTGAGTCAGGAGAATTGAAATGAGAAGGATCGTTTTCGCGTTGATGAGCATCATTGGTATGCTTCTGTTGAGCCTCTGTCCGATCGCAGCTTCCGCTACGGCGCCTGCAAGTCCGGGGCCGTACACGTTGCCGTATACGCACAACAACATCACGTACACGAAGGCTCTGATGACGAAAACCTTGAGCAACGATTCTCAAGGAGGAAACGTCGCAGCTATCTACTTCTACAACGGTACCGCCAAGTTCCACGGCGGTTATTCTGTTTTCAAGTTCTTCAGCTCGCCAACCGTTTTGCGAGTGAACAGCGTTGATGATGTGTTCGGGAATAGTGATGACGTTTTCTACGAATACGCTCAGTCGCAGAGTCCGGATGATCCGTATTGGTTCGGGCTAGCAAACGATGTCTGTTTTACCGATGCCTACCTGAAGGGGTCACATGATGTCAATCTTGAAGCTGGATGGCCACAGCAACCGAACTACTACCAGAATCCTAGCTACCACTGCGACTATTACTTCTATGACAATCAGGCGGATGTCATAGTGAATTCTGGCTTTTTTGTGCCGACGTTCAGGAATGCAGCAGCAGGCTTCAGAACAACATCGGGCGACGGCGACGAATGTATCTTGTATGTTCGCGCTGAGACAGACATTCCTTCGGCTGCCTGCACTGGTGAGGCGGGAGATTGCTTTTCTCAAGCACAAGCCAAGGGGTACGCGACCAGTACTATCGTGCCAAGAGTGGGGGCGATAATGGTCTTTGCAAAGGTTCCAAATACGAGCCTTCAATATGGCCATGTGGGCATCGTTACAGCCATCGACGGTACCAACGTGACGATCCAGGATTCAAACTGGGTCGGCTACCACACCATTGGCAATCACACGGTGAACACAGCTAACTACAGTATCGTTGGATACATCTACTACGCTCCCTAGTCCCTAGTGAGTCGCTAACTGGCCAAATGGTCAAAAGGCAGAACTGAAAACTAGTTCTGCCTGTTTTTTTAAACTTTTCTACGTGGCTATTGTTTGAATTTAAATGATTTTAGAAAATCTTCGAAGTCTGTTTTAAGTGACGAAGTTGAATCATCACCAGCAACAGTTATGATATTTCCTCCTAACAAAAGAATGACAGCAACATTCCCGTAGTCTTTTGAATCTTTATTTTGGATTTTTTTAGCAGGCTTATTGTCTATCATCAAATCACTGACAACGATATTTTTTCCTTTATACTGATATCCGCTAAGAATATCAGCTACAGTTTCCTCAAGAGATAAATTCTTAGAGTTTTCTTTACTGTTTACGCTATAAAGCCAGTGACCATCCTTCTGATTGCTAATAATAGTATTGCTATCATTAGATTCGTAAGTAGTTGTTAAATTGCCTCGATATTTAAACTCAAAACTAAATTTTTTATTGTCATAAACTTTCCACCCATCAATCAATACAGCATCTTCGCTATTATTCCTTACATTAGTAGCCGCATCCCGTTGCGCTGTCTCTTGATTATTGCTCTGAACCTCACCCTGTATATTCTTCGTGTTTTGAAAAGAAACACTAAAAATAAGTATTAAACCCAATAATGCAACTAAGGCTATTCCTATCAGTAAAACTTTCGTTTGCTTTTTTTCCATATTTTTTATTTTAGAAATTAACGTCTAGATTATCTCAAAATTTCACTGAATTGCAAACTAAATCCAGGATCTCAATGATCGGATTACTACAATGAAATTCCATTTAATAATTCTGCGTTGATAAGTATCATCTTTGCTTGCTTGTTCGGAAACACTGCCGCACTAGCTAACACCTTTGCCGGCGGCATTCCCGAACCTATCCCGTATACCAACAACGGGGTCGTCTACGACAGATACATCGTGATCAGCCGAGGGGACTACAGCATCTGCAGCAATACGATGGCCTTCTACTTCGTCTCGTCCGAGATG
Source organism: Candidatus Moraniibacteriota bacterium (assembly GCA_052034975.1). Classification (GTDB taxonomy): domain Bacteria; phylum Patescibacteriota; class Minisyncoccia; order Moranbacterales; family UBA1568; genus UBA1568. The sequence continues at coordinate 7,244 of JBPOIA010000013.1, read as the reverse complement.
ACGTCGGCTGGCTATCCTAGCTCGGGTAACAAGTACTCGTTGGTGTTGGGATATCCATCAAATATCCCGTCATTCAACACCATTCCCAACGGCGCACATATGGCCATCTTTATTTTTGGTTCCGAAACCCTTTTCCAATTTCTGGCGGAAGCGGGAGGATTCGAACCTCCGATACGGTTACCCGTATACCGCATTTCGAGTGCGGCCTATTCAACCTCTCTAGCACGCTTCCGAATTTCTTCTTTTCTGTTGTACACGAAAACGCTTTATTGTACAATAGAAATACCATAAAACAAAAGGCTTATGAATACGCCTGCGGGACTGACATTCGTGGATCCGGCGACCGTCGTCGCACAATTACCGGTGAAGCCAGGGGACAAAGTCGCCGATTTCGGATGCGGTTCCGGATATTTTTCTTTCGAATTTTCCAAGCGTGTCGGTCCGGAGGGAGTCGTGCACTCGCTCGACGTCTTGCCGGCAGCGCTCGAAGCAGTAGGGAGCCGGGCCAAAACGCTCGGTCTGACGAACATTATCCTCAAGCGCGTCAACCTGGAACGGGAAAACGGATCAGGATTGGCTCCGGAGAGTATGGATTGGGTCGTGCTCAAGGATATGCTCTTCCAAAACAAGCGGCGCGACATTATCCTCCGCGAGGTGGCGCGGGTTCTCAAGCGTGGCGGGCACGCGCTTATTATGGAATGGAGCCCGGCGCAATCATTCGTCGGTCCGGACAAGGAGCTCCGCATCACGCCCGAAGAAATGAAACATCTCGTGGAAGGAGCCGGTTTGACGCTTGAGAAAGAACTAAGCGTCGGCGGCTTCCACTACGCTTTCCTTATCAAGGAGCAGGAAATGAAGTGATATTCGTATGTCTTTCTCACCCTCGTTGAAAAAACTTTTTTCAATACTTCTCGTGTGTGCGGGAGCCTTTTCGCTTGCTGGTTGCGGATTCAAGCAGAAAGCGCCCGAGAGTTACGCCATCGATCTCGAGGTATGGGGAGTGTTCGACGACAGCGACGCGTATACGGAAATCTTCGGCGAATACCGCAAGCATAATCCGTACGTGCGCAGCATCACCTATCGGAAATTGCCAGTTGAGACCTACAAGGAAGACTTGCTGAATGCGCTTGCCGCTGGCAAGGGGCCGGATATCTTTATGATCCGGAATGCTTGGCGTGGCGCGTTCGAAGACAAGATCGCTCCGGCACCGGAACAGATGATGACCGAGCGGCAATACCGCGACACTTTCGTTGATGTGGCGGCAAGCGATTTCATTGGTTCGGACGGGAAAATCTACGGCGCGGCACTCTCTGCTGATTCGCTCGCACTCTATTACAACAAGGATATCCTGAACGCCGCCGGCATTACCACGCCACCCGCCACTTGGGAAGATCTTCTCGGGATGGTCGGAAAGCTCAATCGCGTGGATCCGTATGGCAATATCACACAGTCCGGTGTCGCGCTCGGGACGGCGTACAATATCAATCGCTCCACCGATATTTTGACTGCGCTTCTGCTCCAACTCGGTTCGAATATCGGCACGGGCGGACAGTCGCGCGCCGATCTGACCGACAATCAGAGCCGGACGGCGCTCGATTTTTATACCCAATTCGCAAAAGCGGGGACAGGGCTGTATTCGTGGAATCCGCGTCTCCACTATTCTATTGATTCTTTTTACGAAGGAACGCTCGGGATGATGATCAATTATTCCTGGCACTACGCGACGCTTCGGCAAAAGAACGCGAAGCTCAATATTGGCATAGCGCCTCTGCCTCAGTTCGCCGGGATGGCGCCGTCGAACTTCGCCAATTATTGGGGCTATGCGATATCAAAGAACAAGGAGTATCAGCCGCAGCAAGGAAAGGAGAACGTGAAAGTCGATCTCGAACAGCAAAACTTCTTGCGCGTGCACGAGGCGTGGCAGCTTTTGAAATATATGACATTCCCGCATCAGAACAAGACGTTGACACTTATGAACGGTCTCGCCGGTACGACCAAGGATTTCCCGCTTTCGTTCGATCCGGCGGAAAAGTATCTCCAAAAAACGATGAAACCCGCCGCCAGGCGCGATCTGATCGAAAGTCAGCGTGATGACGTGGTGCTTGCGCCGTTCGCACTCGGAAACCTGATCGCGAGAAATTGGTACCAGGGCAATCCGGAGGGAGTGGAGACCGTTTTTGCGGAAATGATCGACAGCGTGAACAGCGGTCTGAAGAATTCCTACGATGCGCTTTCGACTGCAACGAGCCGGCTCAACGTCCTCAAACGCTGAGGCGTTTGACAATCGGCGCGTATCAGGGTATCATTTTCCAATACTTCCGAGGCGTGGCCACGCCTTTTTTCAATCCAGGAAAAATATATGGATATCAGGAATATCGCCATCATTGCGCACGTCGATCACGGCAAGACAACCTTGACGGATGCTTTGATGCGTCAGACGGGGATGGTGACCGAGGGCGTCTCAATGGATTCCAATCAGCTCGAACGTGAGCGCGGGATTACGATCTATGCCAAGAACGCCTCACTCTTCTGGAAGGAGACAAAAATAAACATCGTCGATACGCCAGGACATGCGGATTTCGGATCGGAAGTGGAGCGAGTGCTCCGGTCTATCGACAGCGTCATCCTCGTCGTCGATGCGCAGGAAGGACCGATGCCACAGACGCGCTTCGTGCTTAAGAAATCCCTCGAACTGGGACTTCGGCCGATCGTGGTATTGAATAAGATCGACAAGCCTGCGGCTCGCCCAGAAGCGGTGAAAGAAATGGTCTACGAGCTCTTCCTCGATCTTGGGGCGAGTGACGAGCAGCTTGATTTCAAGACGGTGTATGCAATCGCACGCGAGGGTGTCGCGTCGCTTTCACTCGATGTGAAAGGAACGGACCTTTCATCGCTTCTTGATACGATCCTGGAGAAGGTGCCGGCCGCCGGACGCGAGACCAACAGTCCACTTCGCGCCCAACCGTTCAATCTCGGATACGATAATTTCGTCGGTCGTCTCGCGATCGCGCGGATGTACGAGGGAAAGATGCGGGTGAACGATACCGTACTCATCCGCAACGCTTCGGGAAAGAACGAGACCGGCCGAGTCGTGAAACTTTTTACGTTCCGCGGGCTTACCCGTGTCGAGACGGACGAGGTGGAGGCGGGGGATATCGTGATGATCGCTGGCTTGTCCGGTATCGAGATCGGCGATACGATTTGTGCATCTCCGGAGCAAATGCTTTTGCCGGCCATCGCGATTGATGAACCGACCATCTCGCTCAATTTTCTGGTGAATGATTCGCCGTTCGCCGGCCGCGAAGGGAAATTTGTGACGAACAAGCAGATTCGCGAGCGATTGGAAAAGGAATTGGAGATCAATGTCGGTCTCCGGATAGATTTCGCTGATGACCACTACAAGGTGTACGGTCGCGGCGAGCTCCACGTGGCTATTCTTCTGGAAAATATGCGCCGGGAAGGCTACGAGGTACAGGTATCGCAACCGCAAGTCATCATCAAAGATGTGGATGGTGTGAAGAGCGAGCCGTTCGAAGAAGTAACGGTCGAATGTCCGGCCGAAGTGTCCGGTACGGTGATCGAGAAGCTTGGCAAGCGGAAAGGGATTCTGATGGAGATGAAGGAAGGTTCCGGCGGCTATACGCGCCTCATTTTCGAGGTGCCGACGCGCGGCCTCCTCGGCTATCGCGGAGAATTTATGATCGATACGCGTGGCGAAGGAACACTCTATACCCGTGTCATTGGCTTCCGGCCGTTCGCGGGCGATATCCGGAAACGCGATGAGGGATCGATGGTGTCGATGGCGATGGGGAAAGCGCTTGCGTTCTCGCTCAATAACTTGCAGGAGCGAGGTATCCTTTATGTCGGCGCAGCCACGGAAGTGTATGAAGGAATGGTCATCGGTAACGTGGCCAAGGGATCCGATATGTCGGTGAATCCGATCAAGGGCAAACAGCTTACCAATATGCGCGCATCCGGTTCCGACGAGGCGATCAAGCTCACGCCACCGTGGGAGCTTTCCATTGAGCGCGGTCTCGAAACGATGTCCGAAGACGAATATCTCGAAATTACGCCCGAAAGCGTCCGTTTGCGTAAGCAGCTTCTTTCCGAAACGGAACGGGTAAAAGCCGGGAGGAAGAAATGATGCTGAAAAAAAGAAAGGCCTCTCGGAAGAGAGGTCTTTTTTCATTTTTTCCGAAGCGAATCACGGCGTATCGCTCTTTGTCAGATTTTCACGCGTTATCTGTTCGAGGCGGAAACCGTCATCGTCCCACGTGAAATATGCCCACGAACCGTCCGCTTTTCGGAATTCGTCGACAATGGAGTATCGGATGCCGTTCAATGTTTCTTCGTGCCAGAGGTGCGCCTCGCCGGAGATAGCAGTTACTTGTTTGCCGCTCTGCTCGAGAATGGAACGGGTCGCGCCGCCGTTTACGATATCATAGCGTTTCTTGTCGGAAGAAAACGGAAAAAGCGGATGATCGGAAAGGACGAGAACTCTTTCAGAGGAAGTTTCTTCGAGATCCTTTTTCAGCCAAGCGAGTTCCTCTTCGGAAATGCGGCCGCGGTCTCGACTACCGAATGACCGCGTGAGGTCGATCTTCTTCTTTTCATCCGACAAGATTTTTTTTAGGCGAATGAGCTCTCTCCACTTCGATGTCGCTGCATCAGAGTATTTTTCCTGATATCGCGCGAAAGGAAGTGTTTGTACTTCCGAGAGACGAGTATCGATACCGGCACAGGTCGGATCATCATCACAAGGTTCCCGCATCGGTTCTCCGCCGAGTACGGTATCGAGGATGATAATATGAACGCCTTTGCGATTGTATGAATAGTACGTCCCTTCTTTTCCTGTCGTTTCGAGCCAGGACTGGTACGACGGGACCGAACTGGCGATATCGTGATCGCCAAGCACGAGATGTGTCGGTTTGCCGAGAGAACGGAGATAATCGGCGATGAAGCGGGCATCGGAGTCCACGGTTTCTGAACAGTTTCGAAGTTCATGGCTCGCGTTGTCACCGAGACTCGCGATGAAATCGACGTCTCGTTCTTGGCTGAACGAGAGGAATGTATCCAACCGTTCCGTGGAGACCGCTTCTCGGGAAGGACAATGGTCGATATCGGTGATGAGTGCGGCACGGAGCGTATAATCGACTTTCACGACCTTGATGAAGTTTTCGGGACGGTTGCCGATATGAAGCTGCCAGTCGGGATTCGGGATATCATAGTATTCGTAGGCGGTGAGTCCGGAGAGGCGTTCCCAGCGGTCGAGACGGGAGAGGTAACGGATTTTCCCGCGACGGGTGAGGATATAATAATCCGGCCGCACGACGTGCGGATCGAACGTATAGGCGCTGAGGCATTTTCCGACGAAGAATTCGCAGGTTCCGTAGTAGTCGGTCCAAACAGTGAGATTTTGCGCATCGGGAAGGCTGTTCAGATATTGCGCCGCTTCGTAGCCGCCGTAGCCCCAGGCGTCTTGGATGAGCGCGTCTTTCGGTAGAAGCGCGTTCGTGTAGTTGAAGGAAAACGGCGAGATAGCAGCAAGACTGGAAAACGATCCGAAAAGGATGATGAGTGTCGTGTAAATCTCGATGCGCCGGAGCGGAAAGGCGAGTGTCAGGTATCGGAAGCCGATTGCGGCGATGAGCGCGAAGAGCGGATAGAGAATGATGCTGTATCGCGGTGTCGTAAGCACATTCGAGAAGACGAGGAGAATGGCATAGGCGAACGAGAAGAAGATGAGGGTTTGTACGAGAAAAGGATGAGGAACGCTTCGTTTCCGGAGAAGCGCGAACACGAGCACGAAAAGACCGAGAAGCAGTATGGGCGTGAAAGAGAAGACGAGCGGATTCCATTCGAGGACGAACGCTTCGAAAAAATTCGGAACGGCGGTGGAGTAGCGGGCGTCGGTGATATCTTTGATATCGAACGGGATACGGTCGAACAGCGTCTGATCGGAGATATTCCTGATAGCGATGATTCCCAAGAAGAGCGCTGCCAGCACGGCGGGCAGGAACCGCGCAGGCGCTTTTGAGAGGTGGAGCATTTTTCTGAGCGAAAAGAGAAACTTGCTTTTGAATGCGAACGTATCGAGAAGGAGAATCAAGACGATACTTCCTCCTGCGAGCGCGAACCACAGCTTATCCGGGACGGTCGCGAGGAATTCAGCGAGGTATTTTGGATCGATAAAGATGGCCGGCAGGAAAAAAGAGAAGATACCGGCGGAGCCGAACGCTATCATCACGAGAGAACAGAGATCCTTTTTCAGATTCCGAGACAAGTGGGCTACCGGTTTTTTTTCTGTGAGGAATCGGAATACCGTAAGCGCACAATAAAAGGGGAGAAGGATGATCGCGACGTATTTTGTCAGGATAGCGAAACCGGTGAAGACGATTGTCAGAAAAAGAAACTTCTTTTCCTCGAAACGGAGAAGGGAATAAAATGAGAAGAGCGCGACAGTGGAGAACGACCACAGAAGCGCGTCGGGATTCATAATCTGCGAGATACCGAGAAGGATGGGTGAGAGGGCCATCAACGCCACCGTCCACAACGCAATCCATTGGTCGGTCAGCCGTCGGATGATGAGAAAGATTCCGAAGAGGAAGAATCCGTTTATGATGAGGATCGGCGCACGAAATGCGAACAGGAGCGATTCTGTGGAAGCGGTATCGTAGACAAGGAGACGGTCGTGATTCTCAAAAAAATGTCGATCCGGATGCGGCTCAAAAAGGAGTCCGATGCCGGAAACGAGTGCGAGCGAGACGCCGGGCTTGTCGTTAATGAACGTTTTTTTCCATTCCTGTTTCGAGACGGCTTCCCAATATTGCGGGATGCGTTCGTAGAGCCAGTAGTGTTCGTCAGCGGTGACAAACTGCGTAAGATGGTGGAATCCGAAGAGAAAATAGCCCGCAAACACGAGTCCGAGCAGTCCTTTATACAGGGGAAAAAAGCGTTTCATAAGGTTTTTCAAGCATATCAGGTATGGTACTATTATGACAAACACACAGACATATTTATGAATCGATCTTTTATCCGATCCTGTTTCTTCCTCCTTATCCTCTCCTCCTTCTCTTTCACCCTCGCTTCTCCTGCCTCCGCTGCCCTCGTGCCCTGCGGCCGCTCCGCGGACGATCCTGCCACTACCACGATCGATGAATCCGCTCCCTGTACCGTCTGCCATCTCGTCATCGGCGGCAAAGGACTCATCGACTGGGGCTTGAAGGTGATGACCTTCATCGCCA
>JBPOIA010000020.1:0-26039 GCA_052034975.1 Candidatus Moraniibacteriota bacterium | reverse complement strand
ACGGTCAAATATTTCGATCAAGTATTCCTTTTTCCGAAAGACCACTTGCGGCATCATACGGCACCGAGCGGCCCCTACGGCGTGACGCTGTCGATCTTCGATACGATCTTCGATACGCGGGATGACGTCCGTTTGAAGCGGGCTGGATGATGATCTAACGGTTCCTCGCCAAGAGGAGCTTCGCGAGGGATTCGAGGAACCGACGTCCCTCGTTTTCCGGAAATACCGAAATGCTTTTGATCGCCTGAGCGGTGTATTTTTCCACCTCGTTTCTCGTATCATGAAGGACGCCGAGTCTTTCATAGAGTTTTTTAAAGGAGGGGATATCGTTTTTCGAGAGAGAATTTCGGCCACGGATCCTCAAAAGCATAGCCCTATCTTCTTTTTTGGCCTTTTCGAGCGCACGAAGAAAAACATAGGTTTTTTTCCCTTCAAGGAGGTCTTTTCCGATCGGTTTGCCGAAAACGGATTCTTTTCCAGCGATATCCAGGTAATCATCTTGGATTTGGAAGGCTAATCCGAGGTTTTTCCCGTATTCCGCGAGCGAGCATTGTTGTTCCTGCGTGCCATTTGCGAGAGTGGCGCCGATGAGGCACCATGTTTCCGTAGTGATAGCGGTTTTCCGGTACGCCATATCTAGATAGTCCATAATAGAAACGTCCGGTCTCGCTTCGAATTCCATATCGAGGCTCTGTCCCTCGCATATCCTGACGCCTGTTTTTGTGAAAAGATCGAGGATTTCTTTCGAATTTTCTTTCGAACAGTCTCTGATGAGGTGCTCATAGGCGAGGACGAGAAGTACATCTCCCGCGAGAAGAGCGGTCTCGATGCCGTATTTTTCGTGGAGCGTCTTCCGTCCCCGACGTTTTTCGGACCGGTCCATTATATCGTCGTGGATCAGGGTGAAATTGTGAACCAATTCGGCAGCGATGGCGGCATTGTATGTGTCGGAAAAGTTTCCTCCCGCCGCCTTAGCCGACAGGAGGACGAGGAATGAGCGGAGATATTTTCCATCGCCTTCGAATGCGTAGGCGCACGGCTCATAAAGCGAACGAGGATCCCTGTTTTTAAAAAGATCCTCGATACTCTTTTTTATGACGGAAGTTTCTTTCCTGTATGTCGATTGGAGCGTATCGAAAGCGCCATTCATAATTCTTTTAGGATTTTAGGAAGAAGCCGGAACTGAAGTGTATTTTTTCTGTGGCAATCCGAACAGATAGCCGAACGGTGCTGTGGAGAGTATGTGAACGATCGTTCCAATATAGAAGGCCCGGACAGCCAAACTGTACACTTCTTCGCCGTAAGAGTTTCTTGTCACTGCGAAATAGACAGATGTCGACACGATCATAATGAGTATCATAATGAACCCATCACGTTCCTCAGGCTTGTATTTATGGATCTTGTATACCGGATAAATGAACCAAAAGAAATAATGGAAAATAAGAAAAATATGTAGGACCGAAGTCGCCGACATCCCGGTAAACAAGGCAAGAAGAACGAAAAGCGTCAGGGCTTTTGTGTGGACGAAGAACCATGTGACCTTTTTTGTATAAAGGAACTCAATAGCAAGGAATACCGCTGCGATGACGAGAAAAATATCGATGTTGATATTCAGCTGAAAGAATTCCTTGGAGAGCGCGAGGAACATAAGTACTGATGGGCCAAAGCTTGAAACGACGTTCGGGAGCGTTCGTTCTTCTTCGCCAAGGTCGAATTCGTCGAAAAGAAAGTGGAATGAAAAGAAGATCTGGGTGATGAATCCCAAAACAAGCAGGGAAGGGATAAGTTTCAATCCGGAGAACGCGACGATGACACTGAGGACACACATCCAACTGACGTATTTCCAATTTAGTTTTCCGGAACGCCACATCGCGAACCAGGCCCCGAGGATGTGCGCTTTGCCGACGGCAAGAGCGATGATGAAAGAATATGTTGCTAGTATCGGAAATGCCAACGCAGTAGCCAAAAAAGCTGAACCGGAAACAGTCTTAAAAAACGCGAAATTATTCGTTGGAAGATGTATCTGCATATTTCGATCCGATTAGATAATTTAGGAGTAGTATAGCATGAATAAGAAAGACGCGGAAAGTCACTCTGTCAATCTGAGATTATGCTCGATGACGGAGCGGGTTTCTTCGAGTCCGCGGGCATAGATTTCCGGGTTATTGCCTGGGTAGGCGCGACCCCAGTCTTCCGGTGTCATCCGCGCACTCTCTTCGGAGGCTTTCTGGAAGGCTTCGCGCGCCAGCTCTTTTTCGCCGAGGTTGAGGAGGGCGGTGCCGTAGATGTTGAGGAGCCACGGGTTGGTTTCGGCGTGTCGTAGCCCTTCCTCGGCTACGGAGCGGGTTTTCTCGAAATCGCCTTTTTTGAAGTGGATCCAGGCGAGATCGTTGTAGCCGGCCCAGTTGAATGAGTCGCGCTTGATAAATTCTTCGAATCCCAAGATCGCTTGGTCGAGATCGCCCTTGTAACCGTTGATGAGACCGTGCATATAGTAGGCTTTTTTGAAATCCGGCGCGTACTCTATCGTTCGCTCGATCTCACTGAGCGCTTTGGCGAATTTTCCTTGGATGAAATACGTCCGGCCGAGCTGATAGTGTGCTTCGGGGAAGTCTGCGCGGATTTCTGTGGCGCGCAGGAAATACTCCTGGGCTTTCTTGACGTCATATGTTTTCCCGTGGCCGAAATAGCTGTTGCCGGCTTCCAAAAGCAGGGTGGGGTCGCCGGGATTGATGAGAGTAGCTATTGTGTTTTCCTGAAAGTGTCGCACGAAAAAAAAACTTGCCGGTACGCGACCAAACCAAAGAAGGATGCCAACCGAAAGGAAAAGGACGGCCAGCTTCCAAAACGATGCGGAAGAAGACGATCTAAACATACGTATTGAATCTATTCCATAGTAGCATCTCCCGTTCACAAATGAAACAAAACACCCATTTTTATGTAAAGCAATAAAAAAACCAGACACTTGAATTCAAGTGTCCGGGAGAGGTCGTACTGTCGCGTCAGAAGAGAATCTTCGTATAGCGCGCCAGCTCTTTTTTCGGGATAGAGTATTGCGCGCCTTTCTTGCAGTAGGGTTGTTCCTGAGCAACGCCGTCGTATTCCACCACGATGTTTTTCGCGGTAACCTTCGCTACGCTGACCGGTGCTCCTTGCGCGACGAGGCAATGTTGCTTCGCGCCGATGCGCTCCCAGTGATAGCTGGGTGACGAATAGCGGTCTCCTTTCTTGACCGCTACGGTATTCGTGGCCGAAGAGGCGGCCGCGAAAAAAAACGAAAACATAAAAACGAAAAGATGAGTGGCTTTCATCGCAGGCTCCTTGTTGTGAATGAACGGAAGAGAACGGAAAATACCGTTCTTAGCATTATAGCATAAAACAATAAAAAGAGCAAGTCCTTATGGACGAATGGCAGAATCAGGGCGTACAAGGTTGATTGAGTGGTAAATATGCATGATAACGATAATAAGCGCGATAACGAGCAGCGAAAGGCTGCCAGGAGTGAAGACGGCATCCGGGAATATCTGGAAGAACGTCTCCGCTTGGAAGGAATTTTTATGCGACAAAAACGAATGAATCGGATATATGATCGTCAGGATTATTATGAGAAATGCGATGATTTTCCTTGAGATAGAAAGGAATAAGAAAACTGTTTTTTGTTGGAAGCGGTAAATGCCTTTGGAAAATCCGAACAATGAGATCGTCGTCGCCATTGTGAGCCAGCTGAAGAGAAAAATTCCGCCGAATGGAAAGAGTATGGAAAGTTGTGATACGAGAAGTGGGAAACCGAGGAAGAACGGGAAAGCGCTGGCGGTTGAAAAAAACGAGGGGAGGGCAATGATGAGAAAGATGCAGAAAGCGCCTTCAAGAAGCACCCATACAGAGGCGCCAAACAATATATCCGCAATGGAGTGTTTTCTGAAAATAAAAAAAATAATCATCCAAAGGCTGATCCGCGTCCCGAAAATTGCTATCGTTAAGAAAAAAGAGATGAGAATCTCATTATTTTTGAGAAAAGATACGGTTGAAAGTTGGAAAAAAGAGATGAGAAAAATTGCGATCCAAAAAAAAGCGCTAAAAGCATAGCTTATAAAGAATGATTTTTTGAAGGAAAAGTTATTGTCATATATGATGACGAGCGCAGATATGAGTCCGAGAGATGTTATAATCCAAAAAAAATGTGGGATACTGAAAGCGATCGCGAGGATGATCGCTCCGATTCCTAGAAGAGCAAGGTTTTTCAGTGAAAAGAGATTTTTTTGGGTAAAAAACATAAACTATTAGACGGGAATATGATTGAAATAATGTTTCGTGAAGTTTTGTTAGAAGTTGATCGTATCGGATGCCACATCTCTTCAAAGTATAGCGGAAATTTTGATTGAGAAATAGAATGATATCGGTATGACTAAGCCATCGAAAGAATTTGAAAATCATTTGATTTTATGAGGATTAATCTAGTGACGGGAGCCACGGGATTCGTAGGCAGGTATCTGACGAGTGCCTTATTGGAAAAAGGCGAGCAGGTTTGGATTATCGTCAGACCGTTAAGCAATGAATCTGCCGAAACGAGAGCAAAAAAAATCCTTTCTAGATTTTTTTTAAAATGGCCGAGCGCGCTCAGAGTGATAGAAGGCGATGTGATAGCGAAAGATCTAGGAATCAAAGACAGTGTCATCGAGAATTTAAAGGATTTTGAAGTCGTATTTTGGCACTTGGCCGCTACGCTTGATCTCACTGATCAAAATGAGGCCGGCATATGGAAAACGAACGCTATCGGCACTGCTAATGCGGTAGAATTCGCAAAAAAAACAGCGAAAAGATTTATCCATATGAGTACCGCGTATGTTTGCGGAGATTCCGGCATATACGGAGAGAATGAGCTCTGCAAAGGTCAACAGCTAAGAAATCACTATGAGAAATCAAAAATGGCTGCAGAAATGTATGTGCGTCAAAATTGTAATATCCCATTCATTATTTTTCGTCCATCAATAATAATCGGCGACGCCGATCAGGGCAAGGCTGAGGGCTGTGCGTTCGGATATTATCAATGCGCTTTTTGGCTTTATTCCTTCAAGGAACGGATCGAAAAGGTTTTTGAAAGAAAGGGAATCGGTTGTTTTTTTCTAAAAGCTTTAGGTATGAGGTATGACTCTGAGAAGAATATATCTATTGCGCCATGGCTGATGATTCCCTATCCTGAAAATGGATATGTAGATATGGTAACCATTGATCACGTCATATCGTCGATGTTAGGCATTTATGAAAAGAAGGTAGAAGGAATTTCTGTCCATATCACGCATAATAACCCTCCTGCCTTACGTTTCATCCTTCATTCAATAATGCACGATGTCGGATTCAGAGGAATGAAACTTGTTCCGATTCCTCCGGTGCTATTCAGAATCATAATGAACATTTTTTATTTTTTTGCAATTCCTGTTAGAAAATACGTGAAGCCTGTTATGCAGTATGTGCCTTATTTTACAAGGGAGTATCATTTTGAAAGAGCTCTTATGGAGAAATACGGGGAAGTTCCTCCAGAAATCAATCGGGAATTAATGAGTAAAATAAACATATATGCAAAGGAACATATTTTTAAGCGAATGAAATCGGCAGTGAGATAAGGATTTGTTGGCGTTTTAAAAAGATAATAGAGTAGAAGTAATTTTTTTGTATCGTATGCTTTTCTTTTCAAAAAAAACGATTCGGATGTCCGCGGACGCCTTGGAGAGAGAGGCCGTCAAAAAGGCGATCGAAAGAGTGATCGATACGAAGAGTTATTATCCGATGCAGGGAAATCCTTCGGTGAAAGGCTTTGAACAGGAATTGTCGCGACGTCTCGGGAATGTACCGGTCTTGGGAATGGAGAGCGGTACAAGCGCGCTTATCAACGCGTTGAAATTATTGAACATTGGTCCGGGTGACGAGGTTATCGTTCCGGCATTCAGTTTTATCGCTACGGCGGCGCCGGTATCTTGGGTAGGGGCAACGCCCGTTTTTGCCGATATACGCGAGAATGATTATTCTTTGGATCCGAACAGTCTTGAAGGGAAGATAACCGATAAAACGAAAGCGATTATCGTGGCCCATCTTTTTGGCCGGCCGGCCGGCGGAATAGCGACCATCCTTGAAAAGGCCAAGAAACATTCGATCCCGATCATCGAGGATGTCGCGCAATCTTTCGGTGCGAAAATACGCATTGATGGGGAATACCGACAAGCCGGCACATTCGGAGACCTGAGTTGTTTCAGTTTCTCTTCGACAAAGCCATTTTCCGCTCCGGGAAACGCCGGCGCCATAGCCTTTCCTCGGCAACAGGCACTGTATGAAACCGCACTGATGATGAGGAGCTACGGAGAAAAAACACTTCATTACGATCATCCTGTGATCGGTGTCAACAATGTCTTGCAGGATGTTCAAGCGGCAGCGCTGCTCGCGAAATTCAGATTTTTGGAGTACTGGCTCGAGCATCGGCGTCGCTTAGCGAAATATTACTCCGAACATTTACGGGATATTCCGGAAATATCCTTGCCGGATTGCCCGGACGATATCGAGCATACATGGTATCGTTATACCATCCGAACAGAGAAAAGGGATGCACTCTTTAAGCATCTATCGTCCGCAGCCGGAAAATTCCGTCGTTTGCGGCCGGTAATATGCTATCCTGTCCCGCTGCCGTTCTTTTCCGCTTTTCGGCAACAGTCTCTGCCAGGAACCTTTCCGGTGAGTGAAAAAGTTTCGAAAGAAGTTATTCCGCTTCCATTGTATAATCTGAATTCGATAGAGGATGCTATGCTGATAACGGAGACAGTAAAAAGGTTTTTTGGGAAAAACTGATCTCATTCGAAGGACTATGGCTATTTTGGATCATCTTTTGCGTCACCAGACCGCCGCTGCCGAACGTTTGTATTTGGTGCCGAGCGAGAACTCCCCGAGTATTACGGCTCGGATGGCGTTTCTGACGGATGTCGTCAATCGATATTATTTTCCTCTTGAAAAGACGAGGCAATGGGCGTTTCCCGGAAACGAACATATCGAAAAAATCTATGCGGAATGCACGCGGTCGTTACGGGAAATCACGGGAGCGAAATTTGTGAGTCTGAAACCGGTTTCCGGTGCCAGCGCAATGACAATTGCTTTGGCGTCACTGGCAAAAATCGGCGATACGGTGGCGAGCATCGCTCCTGATAACGGTGGACACACTATTACAGCGCCACTGATGCGGCGATTAGGATTGCGTTCAGTGTATCTCCCATATGATCAGGAGGCATTCTCCGTCGATACGGGGAAAATAGCTGAGTTCATCGAACGAGAGGGCGTGTCACTTATCTATTTTGACCAGCCGCACGTTTTGTTTTCACAGGCGCTTTCTGAAATCAGAAAAAAAATTCCGTCGATAGTCAGGATCTATTATGACGGATCGCATACGTTGGGACTCATATTCGGGCAGGTACTCCCGAATCCTCTTTTGGAGGGAGCCGATTTTCTTGGTGGCAGCACGCATAAAACTATCCCTGGACCGCACAAGGGTTTCATAGCGACGAACAGCGAATTGGGGTATCGATCGGTGGAGGATCACGGAAAAATGTTTGTTTCGCACGATCATGGCGGCGATGTCGCGGCTTTGGCGATGATACTCGAAGAAATGTCGGGGCGATGGGGCGAGTATGCTTCACAAACCGTCAAAAATGCCCAGTATTTGGCAAAAAAATTGAACGAAAAAGGTTTTACGGTCATCGGCAAGGAACGGGGATTTACGGAGTCGCATCAAATATGGATAGACACGAATCTTTTTCGCGAAGCGTTTGATGCCGTAATGGATTTGTCACATCACAATATCATCGTAAACACCATCAGTGTTCCGGCGATCACGGATCGTCTCCTCGTGAGAATCGGAGTGCAGGAAGTGACGTATTGCGGAGCGAAGGAAGAAACGATGGATATGATTGCTGATATTTTTGAGGATATCCTGATAAAAAAACATTCTTCTATGGAAGCGATCAAGCAGCGTGTTGCGGAGATGAAAAAACATCTCTCACCGCCTTTTGATGACGATGTCATCGAAAAAATAATGACCGCCATAACATCGAAGGCTTTTTCTTGACCATATTGGCGCACGCGTTGGCGATAAGACGTACGTTTGGCAAGAGCGATCGCTCGAGATTTCTCGCGTACGGGAGGGGGATATCGCTGGCACCGATTCTTCGTATTTGACAACCAGGAAACTTTTCCGAGATGCGAGCGGCAATTTCGGCGCCGATGCCACCCCGAAGCATATCTTCCTCTACGATGACGATGCAGCGAGTCTTTTTTGCGGAAGCATAGAGAACTTCCATATCCAAAGGGTAAAGTGTCTGCGGTGCGAGCACTTCTGCCTGGATGGAATATTTTTTGAGCGCCTGGGACGCCTGGAGGGCAAGGATGCTCGCATATCCCCAGCCGATGATGGTGACATCGCGGCCCTTTTTGAAAGTCGCGACAGTTCCGAAGGGAATCGTGTAATCCTCCTGTGGTATGGCCGGACCGATCGTCGAAGGATAGAGTCTCTTGTACTCAAAAAACAATACCGGTTCGCTGGAGCGGAGCGCTGTTTTCAGGAGTCCTTTGGCGTAATAGGGCAATGACGGTACGACGATGCGTATGTTCGGGAGATGAAAGGGGAGCGCTAAAAGGGAGGTGGCGAGCTCAGCTCCTTTTCTTGTGTATCCATCGTATCCGACGCGGAATAGTACACCCGGACCATTTTTTTCGAACATTCGATAGCGCCAAAGTCCTGTGCGATGGATATCACCCAAGGCCAACGGTATGAATGTCGAATAATCCAGCTGAACGATGGGTTTGAGGCCGCGCAGACTCATACCGAGGGCGATACCGCCGAGCATCTCTTCCACCAAAGGCAGATGATTGATCACTCTTTCCGGGAATTTCTTTTTGAAATCCCCGATGACAGGATGGCGCGTATCGGAATCCAAAATATCCTCTCCGATGATGATCGTATCGAGGTTGCTTGCAAACTCTTCTTCGAGAGCGCTTTCGATCGCTTGTGCGAATGAAATCTCTTTATTGTTCATATGTCGAAAATATCTCTTCTGATGAAAGTTTCCGGTCACTCATCGTTCTTTCAAGCGTCTGTTCGATGTCTCTCTGTACCCTTTCCTGTTTTTCGGAGAGTTGTTGCTCCGATACCCCGGATTTTTTCAAGAATGCCTCGAAACGACGGAGAGGATCCTCGTCATTTTTAATCATTGTTCCAAGAAAGGCGCTCGTTCTCGATTTTATGAGGTGCGGACCGAAACGCCGTTCCATAATTTCCAAGAGGAACGGTCCGTTCCCATTTCGGACGTGTTGCAGGGCGGCAAGAGCCGTTTCGTACAATGCTTCCGGTTCGAGATCCGAGACAGTGGCGCTCGGCAGAGAATATCCCTTTGCCCGTTCAGCGATCGTTTCAGTTGATGACATCCTCTCGATGGACGCGTTGATCGAAAGACCGTTGTTGCGGCAGACGAACAGCACGGGAAGCTTCCAAAGTGAAGCGATATTGAGAGCGCTTCCGAAAGTGCTTCTTGATGCCTCGCCATCTCCGAAGAAAACAGCCAAGAGCGAACTCCTCTTTTTGAATTTTTCGGCATATCCGACTCCGATGGCTATGGAGAATTTCGTTCCGAGTACGATACTGGATCCGATGATGTTGTTGTCGCGATCCTGAAATGAACATACATCGCCCATACCGCGTGCTAATCCGGTATGTTTTCGCAAGATTTCTCCCGCAATACCGTGAATATCCGCGCCTTTTCCGATGATTTCAGAAAATCCGCGATAATGCGGCAGAAGAACGTCTTTTTGTTCCAAAAGGGAAGCTACGATGCCAGAGCCGATTTCCGCGCCGACGCCGCTGAGAAACGGCGCTAACGGAACACCGGCATAGAACCATTGTTGCAAACGTTCGTCCAAGAAGCGCGCCAGGAGGCATTTTTCGTAGATGACGAGAAGATTTTCCGAAGTATCCATTGGATTTGCGGATTTTTGAAGTTTGTAGGTATGGTATCATATCTTTACTTTCGCAAGAAAATCTGGCATATGCATACGGTTTTTGAACATATAAAATTTTTTATTTGGAGAAATATCCATAAATTTCCCTCTTGTCTTGTTAGAGCGTGGCAATGGATCGCTCTCAGAAGAATAGTGCGGTACGCCTATGGACATACAAATTTCTACCGTCATTTATGGGAGAACAGCAACGTTTCTCCGAAATGCCTGAAAACGTTCTCGGATTGGAAGCGTTTTCCTGTCATCGATAGGATGGATTTTTTCGGTTGTCGAGAGCAGGATTATATCTCGAAAGAGAAATTTCAGACGTATACAGAAAGATATACTTCTGGAACGACGGCTCGGCCATTCCGTTTTTTATCGATCAATAACAATAGAACCCGGTATGCAAGCTTCTTATGTTATCGTTTTTTGTATTGGCTCGGATGGTCTCCGGAATCTATCTTGAAAAAAGTTCCAATCATACGATTTTCTCCGAATATCAAGAAAAGAAAAATCTATCGGTCTCGAATCGGGATTTCGTTGAATGAGGTGCTTTCGGATCCGGAAACGGCCTTGGAAGAAATCATCGCGCGCTGCCCGCTGGTGATAGAAGCCTATCCGTCCGTGCTTATGGTGTTGGCGAAAACCGCACTTTCGGTACCGCGATTCCAAGCGCTAAAGTTGCGATACGTCGTATCTTCTGGAGAACACCTGTCGCGATCACAGAGGCGTTTTATCGAAAAGGCGTTTGGTTGTGAGATGTATGATAGGTACGGAATGGAAGAGTTTTGGGTTATCGGCACGGAGTGTCGTTATCACGATGGGGTTCATATCAATGTCGAATCGTTTTTTGTGGAAATAGTTGATGAATACGGTACCCCGGTTCCTATCGGGGAAAAAGGACGGATAGTAATTACCGATTTCAGAAACTTCATAATGCCATTCGTGAGATACGATACCGGAGATCAAGGTTTTTTTGTCCCGTCTTCGTGCCGATGTGGCCTGTCCGGCCCGCGTTTAAAGATCGATGGTCGCAGAGGGGAGCGTGTGACTTTCCGCGGGAAGCGTATTTATCATTTCGAGTTCGGGGAAATATTGGAACGGTTTGCTGGATCCGTTTTGCAGTATCAGACAGTGAAGCAAGGCGATACATTGACGGTATCCTTGGTATGTCAGCAGGAAACAAGGGCTCTTTTGTGCGATGTCAAAAAAGCGATCGAGGCACTTGTTGGAGAGGGCATTGTTGTGAATGTTGAGTATGTTTCTTCTCTTGTAACGACAGCACGAGGAAAATCAAAGATACTTATAAATAAGGATTGAAGTTTGTTCGGGGGGCTTTTAATATGGTAGTATTGTCCAATAGCTTCATAATTGCACGCTGATTATCTTAGGTATGTTGGATCGAATCGATCTTTCCCGGGTATTCCATCAATCGTCAAAAAACCATTTTAAGGGTCATCCGGTTATCTTGAAAGACTCGACAAAATGGCCGAAAGAATGGAAGACACAGTACTATAAGGTTTACCCGAGACTGACAAAAATCGTCCTGCCGGACACTGAGCTTCCGAATGTTGATTTTTCCGAACTTATACGAAATCGGCGATCAAGCCGCAAATACGATAAGCAGCCGATCTCACTTGGAGAGCTTTCTCTTTTGTTGAAATACTCCTGTGGTATCACACAAATTGCCGAAGACGGGATAGCAAAACGTGCACAGGCTTCCGGAGGCGCGATGTATCCGCTTGAAGTGTATCCGATTGTTTTTGTTCCCACGGATGGATTGTCTGCCGGCGCATATCATTATGATGTGAAGCACCATCAGCTGGACGTCCTTTTAAAGCGGTCTTTTTCGCCGCAGGATATTGCTGGTTTGTTTGCGTATGACTGGGTACAGGACGTCTCGATGGTTTTCGTCATTACAGCGGTGTTTCAGCGCAATCAGATGAAATACGGGGAACGCGGATATCGATATATGTTACTTGAAGCGGGACATATCGGGCAGAATATCCATCTCAACACCGAAGCACTTCATCTCAAATCCTGCGGTTTGGGAGGGACCTATGATCAGGCAATAGAAACGCTGCTCGATATTGATGGCGTGACGGAATCCGTCGTCTACGCGGTAGCGATCGGCAAGTAAAATCAAGGCCGATTATCGGTATAATTTTGCGTTATGGAAAAATTCGTCGGAAAACAAGGATATCGCGAGTTTCGCAAAGACATTATTTCTCTGGAAGAATTCCTCGGAGAGATGGAATTATCGCCGACGCGGTATAAGGACCCACGTTCTCTGAAGGATCGGATGCGTTTGGCAACTGAAAAAGAGCTTTTGGAATTCTCGTCCTGTGTGAAGGATTCTCTTTTAGGAATAGAGGGGGAGTGCTCGTCGTTTCCGTTGCGATGGAAGAAAATTTTTTCTTATCTTTATCGGAAAAAGATTATCCGGCACCCCTTTCCTCTTAATGAAGAGCTGTTCAACGATGAACCGAAAGTAACAAGCCTCCGTTTATATGGGAATCCCTCGGATCAAGGAACCGATGGACATCAGAACCCGTCGGCTGGCGGATACAGCCGCGGTGTCGGTCTTGATTTTGAAGAAGCTATTTCGAAAGCCGTAGGAGAATTCTTGGAAAGATATCCTCTTACATTGTATAAGGAAAAGGATCTACTTATCGGATCGGTGGCGAATCTGAAAAAGCGAGGGAAGCGCTTTATCCGTCTGGATCTGCTCGATCAATTCTTGCCATGGCAGAAAGAAAAATTCCCAAAGCTCGGTTTCGATGAGAATTCGATGTTCCGTTGGACAGAAGGAAAATCTCTTATGACCGACCAAAGGACGTTTATTCCAGCACAGCTTGTTTTTTGGAATTACCGTTTTATGGAAGGCGAGCCGGTATTGCAACAGCCTATTACCAATGGTGCTGGAGGGATGTTTACTCGTACCGAGGCCATCCTTTCTGGTTTATATGAATTGATTCAGCGCGATGCCTTTTTCATTTATTGGTTCAATAGGATAGCACCTTCGCAGGTAGACGCGGATTCATTGGAACACCAGGAATCAAGACGTATCTTGGCAATGTGCCAGCGATATGGCTTGGAAGCCCATATATTGAATATCACCTCTGATTTCGGGATACCGACATTTGCGACAGTTCTTTTGGATCGCGGTGGCATTGGTCCGGCGGTGACGCTCGGCGGCGGATGCGGCCAAGATCCAGAACAGGCTATCGCCCGCAGCTTGACGGAAGCTATCGGCGTGCGGCATTGGTTGCGCGAAAGGATGTTTCATAAGACCTTTCATCTTCCGGAAAAGAGAGCTCCGTTCTCGGATGCTTTCAGTCAAGACGAGCGGTTGATCTATTGGGGAAACCAAGGAATGCAGGAAACCATTCAGTTCTTTTTGAAGGGTCAAAAGAAAAGCTTACGGAAAATGTTCCCGGATGTTTTAAAAAAGATGACGTCGAAACAAGAGTTTTCTTCTTTGAAGGAAATTTTTGCACGGAAAGGGAAACAGTATGAGATATTCTGTTATGAAGTTCGTCACGAAATACTTGATGCGCTCGGATATTCTTCCGTCAAGCTGGTTGTTCCCGCTCTGATTCCACTTTACTTTACTGAGAGTCAGGCTCCATTAGGGAAGAATCGAATCCGAGAAGCGTGCCGCATACTGGGATATACTCCTTCAGAACAGCCGAATCCACTTCCTCATCCGTTTCCGTGAAACGGCGGCTTGCGCCTTAGGCGGAATACGTTGTATAGTATAAGCGTATCAGTAAGCTTTCGTATTTATTTTATGGAAACCGTAAAAAAGATATTCAAAATTCTTTCTTTGGGTGCTTCGGTCGTGGTATTGACCGTTTGGTCCCGCGTATTCGGTGAAAAATCCGAAGAGGGTACGAGCGGCATTTTTGATGTTAAGGATGCCGATGCCGATGTTCCGGCGGTCGCGGAATCAGCTTCAGCCGAATCAGGTGGAGCCGAATCAGCTTCAGCGGAAGGTTGCGGTACAGGAACTGCGTGCAGTGCAGAAGGAGGGTGATTTTTCTTTTTTCATAAAAAGAAAAATTAAAATCATACAAAATATGCCTCTCTATTTTCAAAAAATGTGGTTGAAACGGGGAATTCTTGTGATAGCCGTCGTTTTTGTGTCGGTCATAGTTTGGAGCGGAATCAAAATAGCCGAAAAAAATCAAACACAGGAATCAGACGTGAATTTGGAATCAATCAATAAAGAGGCTTTGGATGCATATAGAAATGGCGATTACGACAAATCCGTCAAGCTCTACACGGATCTTTTGAAAGTCTCTGATGTAGGAGAAAGCAAGGCAAATGCTCGCGTTTCTTTGGCGACGAGTCTCTTTTTTAGGAATAAGGACGGGGATCGTCGGGCCGCAGGAGATCTTTTCAAGGAAAATATCGCGGACAGCGGACTTCCGGAGAAGACACGGGCCGCTTCTGCCGCTATGCTTTTGGATTTTTTCGAATCGTCCAATGATACGCAGATCGTCAAGGATGTCGTATTTTCCGGTGAGCCGTTCGGAGAGGCATTGGCAAAAACCGGTCGTCTAGATATTGCGTACCGGGAAGCGTATAAGAAAGTATATGAAGTCTATCCTTTTCCGGTGCCGGCATTCCGTGTCGCTCATTGGTATGGACGATCGCTTCTATACGCCGATGTCCTCGATACGAAAAAAGAATTGTTTCGTCAGGAATTGATTGAGTGGACGAAGAAGGGGAGAGAAGCGATAGAGAAAGAGTCTCTGCAGAATTATAGTCGCACGAAGCAAGCGACGGTGTATCAGCTTGCTGCTTTGTCTCATGTGTATGTAGGAGAATCTTTCCCACAAGATTCTGCGGAGAGAGCTATAAATTTTGATATCGTCGAGAAATTTTTCGGACAGGCGCTCTCTGTTATACGTCCGGAAGATACGGTTGAGTCCTATCAATCCGGACAGTTTGTCCGATTCTATTACGCATCATTTCTCGCAAGAAATTACGGTGAAACGAAGATGGATGATATAAAGCGCTTGATATCGCCACTCCTCGTCGCCCCGGAAAAATTTAAAGGCGTAAAGACGAATTTCGATGATTTCCTCGTGAAAACGGCTAAAAAACCGGAGAGTGACTACAATCGTCGCAATCTTTCCGATATCATCAAGGTCGTTCCAGATTTGAAGGCGTCTTTGTCTGAAAGAGGGATATCTTTTGAATGACACTTCTTCTGCGATAAAAAAAAGAAGGCCGCTTCCTTTGTAAGAGAGAGCGGTCTTTTTATAAGATTCTTATCTTAACGAGTTCCGTAATTTATGATCTGATAAGAAAAGCCGGTGTCGTCTGATTCGCATTTTGCCAAATAACGGATTTCGGGAACATACCAGCAGAGGCTTTGATTGGTATGGACTCCTGTCTTGTGTTCGTACCGGATTCTGAGCGACAAGAACATTTGTTCTTGACCGTTGATGGTAAGACGGATGACTTCCCATTTTTCGGCGGACCCTTTTACAGTAAGCGTGTCAGAGAACGATTCGGATCGTATCTCGGATTGTCCTTGCCAATTCTTTCCGGGTCGCAAAGGGAAGTCGAAATTTCTGTTATGTGGCACATACTCCACTTGGTACCCGTTGAGTGGCCCACGCATCTTATTGAAGTCCGGAGTATAAGTAGATTCTCGCCCGGATCGTTTATTGACGACGATTATTTTTTCGGAAGTGGTATCCTGTATCATAAGCGTCCACTCCGCCCCTTTCTTGTTTTTCAGTAACCACCAATCGCCGGGCGTATAGCGCGGAGCCGGAATGTTTTCGGGGTATGATGCTGACGAATCTTCCGCATCACTGATACGTGGTATGATCAGAAAAAGCGCAAAAACATATATTCCGAGAAAGCGTAACATAATTCAGTCTCCTTTCAGACCTTGGAAATATTGAAAATTTTTAAAGAGCCTTTCTTATTTCTCGATAGTATTATTGGGAAAATTATAGCTCATTTCGTGTTTATTGTCAATACAGCCTCTATGGGTTGAGATCTGTATTTTTCCGATGATGCAGAGCGAATGATTGACTGGATGCGTAATTTTCGGGATAATTTTTTAAGAGCGTTAAGAATATCAAAATATGTTGTTTGAAGATTTTTTTAGGAAAGAAAAGAAGAAGCATTTTTCCGAGGGAACGCTCGCTATCGAAAAGGCGTATAGCGCGCTTATCGATCCGGATACGGGTGTCCTGCTGACTGTTTGTCCTGATCCATTTGTCATCGAGATGCTTGCCGAGTGGACGGGAAAGAATCATATAGCGACTGTAAATCACCCCCATTATCTTTTCGGGAAGTTTTTTTTGGCTACGGAAAGACCGGGTGAATATCTGAAATGGTCCTGGGTGGGGCAGCAGCGGAAATTTGTCCCAACGAAAGAAGGAATCGTGACGAAACAGATTTCCACTGTATCTTTGTTGGCGAGCGAGAAACGCGATGTTCTTAGGAAGATGTTGGTGAATATGAATGTCGCGCGATATAAGATTCGCGGCGGCGTGGATTTCCAGGAAGTGGTGTATATGGAAAAAAAACATCAAGCGCTCGCCTTTCGTGATGCAGAATACGATGAGAATCGTATTATCGAATTTCCTTATGTATCGCAATATGCCGATTATAAAGGAATCTCTTCGAGGCAGGCGGCTGATGATATTTTATTGAAAGCGAAATTTGATGAAGAAGTGTTGTTAAAAACGGAAGGACTGCGCTTAAAGTATTTCAATAAAGTGAAGGAAGCGATTGATACAAAGGGTTTGACAAAGATTTATGAGGAATTTATTCGTGATTGTTACGTGAACGCTCGGGTGTGATGAAACGTATGCAAAAGCATTTTCTTTACTACAATCCGAATGTAGCGGCTCACCCACAGAATTTTAGGTATCCTGGCGTGGAAAAATTCTCCAAATTCTTCCAAATATTCAATCCGACGGTTGTTTTCTTAGACAGGACGAATACTATCAAGATTCCTTTTCGCACAACATCGCTTTTCCCGATGCCTGTGTTTCGTCCGATGACGAAAACGTTCGAGGAAATTTGCAATGAGCGTGCCCGGGAGCTTCTGGATCGCGCTGATAAACTGGGAGTGACGCTTTATGTTTTTTATTCCGGCGGGATAGATAGCACTCTCCTTCTTATTTCGCTTCTGAAAAATGCTGCTCCGGTGCAGAAAGCCAATATTACGGTACTGCTCTCTGAAGAATCTATAACGGAGAATCCGAATTTCTATCGGGATCATATCTATGGGAAGCTCAAAACGGATTCAGCTATGATGTTCTCGCGTCTTTTGGGAAGCCGGCATTTGTTTGTCGGCGGAGAGCATAATGATCAGCTGTTCGGTTCGGATATGATGGCGAAGCTTATTTTGAAATTCGGGCCATCTATTATACAGCATCCGTATGAGAGAGACGTGTTTTTTCAATTTTTTAATGAAAAATTGAATGACAGCGAAGTGACGAATTTTTATCTTGATATGTTCGAACGCTTAAAGTCGCGCTCCCCGGTGCCGATCGTGACATCACACGATTATCTGTGGTGGATAAATTTTTCTTTGAAATGGCAGTCCGTTTTTATGCGGATGCTGTCGTATGTGTCGCAGAGGAACGTTTCGGGCATAACAGCGGAATATATTCGCACCCACTATTCGCATTTTTACGGCACGGAAGATTTTCAGCTGTGGAGTATGAATAATATGGATAAGAAGATAAAAGGCGCGTGGAATACGTACAAGTGGCCGTGCAAGGACATCATTTACGAATACACCAAGGATGCCGATTATCGAGACAACAAAACGAAGCGCGGCTCACTCTATTTTCTTTTGTTGCAACAGGACTCGTATAATTTTATCGACGAATCGATGACGTTTTCCAAAGAGGTAAACATAGAGGATTACTACGAGCCGGAAAACGACTTTATTTGACGTTTCTTTTTAGGAAAGGTAGTCTTTCTTGTGTAGTTTTTTGACAATTTTTTCGGATCAAAAAGGAGGGTATAATGCAGATCTTTTCACAGACCGAAGGACTACTGATCCTTGCGGGATACGCGGTAATCGTTTCGGCGATCGTGTGGTTTTTCTCGCGGGGTTTCAGTTTCACCAAGCTTCATTTCTTGGTCGCTAACCGTGAAGCCGGAAAGATTCCGGCGGCGTTTTCGATCGCGGCAACGTGGATCTGGGCGCCGGCTTTGTTCGTGTCGGCCGAAAAGGCGTACACACAAGGGTGGATAGGACTGTTTTGGTTTCTCGTCCCGAACGTCGCTTGTCTCATCCTGTTCTCGTTCTTTGCGGAGCGGATCAGGCGTCTATTTCCAGAGGGTTTCACGCTTTCCGGATATATGCGCGAGCGGCATTCGGCGCGGGTGCAGAACGTGTATCTTTTCGCGCTGACGGGACTCGCGATGTGTTCGTTCGCTGTGCAGCTTTTGGCCGGTGGAACGATCATCTCGATGATGAGTGGGTTGCCGTACTTTTGGACGACTGTCCTACTCGCGATCATTCCTATCGGCTACTCGCTGTATTCTGGCCTCCGAGCATCGATCATCAGCGATTTCCTCGTGATGGTCGTGATGCTTGTCATCGGTGGCGGCGTCGTGTTTGGCGCGGTATCTGTAGGCGGCGGTCTCGAGACGATCTGGCAGGGATTGAACGGGAAAACGGGCACCTACACCGATCTCTTTTCAGGTGACGGCTTGAAGGTATTCCTCACGTTCGGTATTCCGGTGACCATCGGCCTTTTGTCTGGTCCGTTCGGTGACCAAAGCTTCTGGCAGCGCGCGTTCGCAATCAAACGTTCAGCGGTCCAGTCGGCGTTCATTATCGGCGCGTTCGTGTTTGGCATCGTACCACTGACGCTTTCTGTTCTCGGATTCCTGGCAGCAGGTATGGGAATGGATGTCGTGAATACGTCTCGCGTCAATATGGAAGTGGTGATGAAACTCTTGCCGGCCTGGGTCGTCATCCCGTTCACGTACCTTCTGCTTTGTGGGCTGGTATCGACACTCGATTCCAATCTGGCAGCAATCGCCAGCTTGGCCGGGCACGATCTTCACGGAAAGAAAGCATCCAAAGACGGATTCGAGCGAAGGGATGTCTTGCGGTATTCGAAAGGGGCGATGATCGTTCTGGCTATCGGCGGCATTGCCATCGCCAATATCCCGGGGCTTACCATTCTTTACCTCTTCTTGTTTTACGGAACGCTCCGGTCGTCAACGCTACTTCCGACGATCATCACGCTCTTGAAAAAGGACGTGAGTGAAGCAGGAATGTTTTGGGGGATCCTCGTTTCGCTTTTCGTCGGACTTCCGATTTTCGCGTACGGCAATCTGCACAAGATCACGTTGATGATCATCGGAGGGTCGCTTACCGCGGTACTGGCTTCAGGGCTAATCGTGCTGATGTGGAGCGCTTATGAGCGTAGAAAGATAGTCATCGCTCGGAGCTGGAACGGTTTTCGGTAACAGAGAAGAAGTTTTTTCAAAGAGCGAGTACCCCTCGCTCTTTCTTTTTATCCAAAAGCGTCTCAGAGACGCCTGTTGCCTAGATTTTTGCTTCGCCGTATAATAGAGACGTCACCTCGGAGGGAGGTCTTTTGTCGGTATTATCATTAAGGATTTGTGAGATATGCAATCCGAGAAACCGTCGTTCGCGCGTTTTGGAGGGAAGATGAATTTTGCCGGAACTGGAACGGCTGCACCGCAGACCGCTCCGGCTGCTCAACCGTCATCCGCACCCGTTGCGGCAGAGAGAGGTTCGAAAGCTGCTAAAATGTTCGATGCACTCGTTTCGATCAGTTTGGTTGCGCTTTTTTTCGGAGTACCGATTTTCTTTACCGGATTTACGTTCCAGGGAATCGCTTTCGAGAAGCAGGTATATTTCTACGTATGGCTCTTGGTTGGTCTTGTCTCTTGGGCGTCCAAGGGTGTCATCTTGGGTGAGATGCGCATCCGACGCACACCGCTCGATATCCCTATCGGACTCTTTTGGCTCGCGTACGTTTTTGCGGCATTCTTCTCCGTCGATCGGTGGCACAGCTTCTGGGGATTCTTCGGCGATCCGTCGCGTGGCGTCATCTCGATAACGGCCCTGGTGCTCGGGTATTATCTTCTGATGAGCCATTTCACTGTGAAGCGGTTCTACTGGATGTTCGGATCGCTTCTTGCGTCCGGGTTCATCGTGGCGGTATGGAGTTTCTTGGTTGTGATGAAGATCCGGTTCTTGCCAACGATACTTGAGCAGTATTCGCCGATGAGCCTGATCGGTACGGTTTCGACACTCGCGCTTTTCTTGAGTATTCTTGTCCCGCTCTTCTTGACGGCTATCTTCGCGCTTTGGAAAGACGAGAGCGTGAAGAAGGGTCTTCGGACAGCGCTGACGGCCGGTCTGTTTATCGGTCTCGCAATCGTTCTTTTCCTGATGCTCGCGCTCTACTCGTTCGTTCCGTGGGTCGTTGTCTTAGGCGGCTTCTCGTTTTTCATCGTATATATCCTGGCTCAAATCGTCCGGCCGGCGGAGCAGTGGACATGGGCGCCGATGCTTGTGTTTGTGCTCGTGCTGGCGTTCCTGATGATCGGAAACAACAATCTGTCGCGCGCTACTTTGCCGGTGGAAGTCGCTCCGAACGCCAAACTTTCCTGGCACATTGCCAAGGAATCAATCAAAGAGAATTTCTTGACCGGTGTTGGCCCGGCCAATTATGGATATGCGTTTTCGATGTTCCGTCCGGAAGAATACAATCAGAACGCACTATATACGCTACGCTTCTATCAGGGGACAGGACTGTTCTTCGAGGCTATCCCGACGCTCGGAGTGATCGGAACAGTACTTCTTTTGGTGCTGGGACTCTCGTTTCTTTCGATCGGACTCTATCTCTTGACGCACGAGAAGCAGCGCAACAAGATCTATTCCCTCGGATTTTGGACGGTATCGGTGATGTTCTTTTTGGCGGGATTCTTTTCGGCGATGAATGGAACGCTTCTTATCCTCGGTACCCTTCTTGCGGCACTCTCGCTCGCGGTCCTTTTGTGGGAGAGCGGTTCGGAAGAGCGATATCTCAATCTCTCGCTCAAAGCGGCGCCGAAGTTCGCCCTCGCCCTCGCATTCATCTTTATGGTGGTGTCGGCAGGTGTGGCGTTTCTCTTCGTCTTTATGGGAAAGGTTTTCGTGGCTGATATTTCGGCCGGGAAGGCAGTCAGGATGTCGGCAAGCCAGTCGAGCCGAGAATCCGCCAATTTGCTCGCGCGTGCCATCCAAAGCTATCCGCAGGAGGGCCGTTATTACACACGCCTCGGACAGGAATATATGGCGCTTGCAAATATCGAGGCGGCGAAGAACGAGAAGGATCGTGACGTAAACGCGGTGGCGTTTTATGTGCGCGAGGCCGTGGCGGCAGGTGAAAGAGGCCGAGGACTGATGCCGAACGATGTTATGGCAGCAGAATCGACCGCGCTTCTTTATGAGAACGGTGCGCTCTACGCGAGTGATGCGCTTCCGAAAGCCGAAGAATTGTATACCCGTTCGCGCGAACTTGAACCGCATAATCCGCTTTATATCTTGAAGCTCGGTCAAATCAAGAAGATAAGCGGCGATGCCAAGGAAGGTGCCGAACAGAAGGCACTGTACGAAGAATCAAAGAAGCTCTTCGGACAGGCGATCACGGAGAAAGAGGATCTCGCTATCGCGCACTATAACTTGGCCGTCGTTCATTCTCGTCTGCAGGAAACCGATCAGGCGATCGAGAGCGCGCAGAGGGCGGCGCAGATCGACCGGACGAACTTGAACTACCAGTATAACCTGGGCGTGCTGTATCAAGTGCGCGGCGCCGAAGGCGATGAGGCCAAGGCCGAAACGATCTTCAAGAATATCCTTGAGAAGAATGACCGGCTGATCGATGTCCGCCTCTCGTTCGGTCTCCTCTATGAAAAACAAGAGAAGCGTGATGCGGCGGTCGGTGAATACCAGAAGATTCTTGATCTTCTGCCGGCTGAGGAGGAAGGGAACAACGTCAAGCAGACCCGCGAGCAGGTTGAAAAGCTCATCCAAAACGTTAGGAGCGGCGTTGGAAATCTGAAGAAGGCTACGCCGTCTGTTCCGGCGCCGGAAATCGCTCCGGCCGCGCAGGGACCGGTTGTACCGACCACTCCGAACGAGTCTCCGCTTGCTCCGTCGAGCAATTAATAAAGAGACAGTTGAAAGATTCAAAACCCGGGGTGACCCCCGGGTTTTTCGTATGGTATTTCGTGGCACTTGACAGGTTTTTTTCTATTGCGTAAGATGGATAGTACGAGCTGAAAATCGTGTATTTGCAGCCGAGATAAAAAATTTCATGGAACTCAGGCGGACAATCTGAAGGAGTACGCACATTGTGAGGAGATACAAGTCTCTCCCGTGGGGAGATTTTTGTTTCCGCAGAAGCGCTTTAACAACTAGTCTTTTCCTGGATACGTCATCCTCGTCTGGCAGCGGAAAACGAGCGGCGGATCTTGGGAATAGTCTGAAAATGTATAGGTTCTTTGAATGTTTTGAAAGAAACATTTGAAGAACAAGGTCAAGCAATTCTACAACAGTGATCAATGAAGCCGTCTCGCAAGGGACCGGCCAAACATTCTTCACTGTTAACCGATTGTCCGTGAGCGTCTGTAACGAATAGTTAGAGCGTTTGCGGACAATGGAAAAAAGAAGGTTACTTAACGCATGGTGTGGATGCCTTGACTCACGCAAGCGATGAAGGACGTAGGAGGCTGCGATAAGCCTCGGGGAGCTGTCAACCAAGCTGTGATCCGGGGATTTCCGAATGGGGCAACCCTTCCGTTTTTAACGGAAAACCGTATCTGAATTCATAGGATACCGTAGCATACCCTGGGAATTGAAACATCTTAGTACCAGGAGGAAAAGAAATCAATAGACATTCCGTCAGTAGTGGCGAGCGAAAGCGGAGAAGCCTAAACCACCGAGCTTGCTCGTGTGGGGTTGCAGGGCTTGTGGACTCGATTGATCGGGGTCACGATATGATTGCTAGTAGAACGTTCTGGAAAGAACGACCATAGAGGGTAATAGTCCCGTATGCGAAAGCGAACATATCCTGATGCACAAGTTCCTAAGTAGGGCGGGGCCGGAGAAACCCCGTCTGAATCCGGGAGCACTAACTCCCAAGGCTAAATATTGCGTGAGATCGATAGTGAACTAGTACCGTGAGGGAAAGGTGAAAAGCATCCCGATAAGGGAGGTGAAATAGAACTGAAACTCCATGCTAACGAAGAGTGGGAGCCGTAATTTATTATGGTGACCGCGTGCTTTTTGCAGCACGATCCAACGACTTAGTTCTCTGCGGTTGTCTAAGGGATGACGAATTCCGGAGACACAGTGAAAGCGAGCCTGAATAGGGCGTTTATAATCGCAGGGACTAGACCCGAAGCCAGACGAGCTACATATGAGCAGGGTGAAGCGTGGGTAAAACCACGTGGAGGCCCGCACCCACTTGCTGTGCAACTCAAGGGGATGACTTGTGTGTAGGGGAGAAATTCCAATCGAGTTTGGCAATAGCTGGTTCTCTCTGAAATAGCTTGAGGGCTAGCGTCTTGTAAATTGTACCCGAGGGGTAGAGCTACTGGATGAGAATTCGC
Organism: Candidatus Moraniibacteriota bacterium; assembly: GCA_052034975.1. Lineage (GTDB taxonomy): Bacteria > Patescibacteriota > Minisyncoccia > Moranbacterales > UBA1568 > UBA1568. Next base: position 2,375 of record JBPOIA010000020.1, on the reverse strand, counting down.
GGTTCGCCGTAGGATTCTCAACCAAACTCCGAATACTCGTGGTATGTACCGAGGCAGTCAGTACTCCGGGGCTAAGCTCGGAGCACAAAAGGGAAACAGCCCAGATCGTCAGCTAAGGTCCCTAAATCCGTATTCAGTGGGAAAGGAAGTGAAAACTCTCAGACACTGAGGAGGTTGGCTTAGAAGCAGCCATCCTTTAAAGAGTGCGTAATAGCTCACTCATCTAGAGTTTTCGCGCCGATAATGTAACGGGGCTCAAATACGGTACCGAAGCTACGGATTGTATCGCAAGATACAGTGGTAAGAGAGCGTCCCATAGGCGCCGAAGCGGGAGGGTGACCAACCGTGGAGCGTATGGGAGTGAGAATGTTGGAATGAGTAACCGCAATGAGGGTGAGAGCCCCTCACATCGAAAGTCCGAGGTTTCCTGGGCCATGGTGATCATCCCAGGGTTAGTCGGTCCTAAGGCGAGGCCGAAAGGCGTAGTCGATGGACATCAGGTTAATATTCCTGAACTATCTGCATATTCGACGGAGTGACGCATCCTTGTATTTTTTGCCCCTTATTGGATTGGGGTTTGGTCTTTGAGGAGGCCGTGCAGGCAAATCCGCACGGCAATACTCCGATGGAGATTGACGACGTCCGTAGCAATACGGATCAAGAGAAAAGAGCAGGGTGCCTGGAAAAGCTTCTAAGGTTCGTATGCAGATATCCGTACCGCAAACCGACACAGGTGGACTGGGCGAGTAGCCTAAGATGAACGGGAGAGCATTCGTTAAGGAACTCGGCAAAAAAGCTAGACGTACGTTCGCAATATGTCTTGCCAGCCGCAAGGCTGGCCGCAGCGAAAGTTTTCCAACCGACTGTTTACCAAAAACACAGGTCTCTGCAAACCCGTAAGGGGAAGTATAGGGGCTGACGCCTGACCAGTGCTGGAACGTTAACAGGAGCGGTGCAAGCCAATCCTCGAAGCGCCAGTGAACGTCGGCGATAACTATAGAACGATTGTAGTTAAAAAATTTGGCTATATGCTGGAAACTCCGAATGTATCGATATGTACTCGTCTGAAATAATGACAGTGAAAATCATATCGGTGAGAGTATCGCGGGATACGAGTCGGACAATCAGCAGGAAAGACTCATATGTGCAATGACCAATGGTTGAAACAAATTCCTCCGGAAGTGGGCCACTATTTAGCAGGCTTTGCTGACGGGGAAGGAAGTTTCATAGTCAGTCTACGACAGCGTCCGGATCATACACTCGGATGGCAAGTCGTCTTGACTTTCAATGTAGCTCAGAAAGAGAGCTACATCCTTTCACAATTCAAGAGATATCTCGGATGCGGAAGGCTTCAAGAAAGAAAAGATGGCGTGTGCTATTACGTGTGCGCGAATCCACGGTCGCTCCAAGAGAAAGTTATCCCTTTTTTCAAGCGTTTCGAATTTCGATCGCAGAGAAAAAAGAAAAACTTTGCGCTCTTCTGTCGTATCGCAGAGAAAGTTTTTCGGAAAGAACATCTTACAAAAGAAGGGCTACAGGAAATAGTCCGCCTTCGAGAGATGCTCAATTATGGACGAGGAAGAACACGAAAGTACGACCTCGTTCAGTATGAAAGCTTTCAGAATGAGAATCCTCAGAGACTATACGCCAAACCGCGCCGGTTCAGAAAAGAACCGGAAAGTGGAAGATATAGTCCGATCTCATAGGTAACTATGAGTTTGATCTCCAGCTATCAATAGAGATCAAAGAAGAAAGAAAAAATCTTTCTTAACAAAGGGCACGAATCGTCCTAAGGTAGCGAAATTCCTTGTCAGGTAAGTTCTGACCCGCATGAAAGGCGTAACGAGTTGGAAACTGTCTCAACGAACATCCCGGTGAAATTGCAATGACGGTAAAGATGCCGTCGACCTACAGCAAGACGAAAAGACCCCATGGAGCTTTACTACAACTTGGTATTGACTCTAAGTTTTTGTTGCCGAGCATAGGCGGGAGACTGTGAAACGCCCCTTCTGGGGGGCGCGGAGTCACCACTGGAATACCGCCCTGCAAAAATTTAGATTCTAACCTGCCGCCGTAATCCGGCGGGGGGACAGTGCCTGGTGGGTAGTTTGACTGGGGCGGTCGCCTCCTAAAAGGCAACGGAGGCGTTTACTAAGGTTCTCTAGATCCGGATGGAAATCGGATCGATAGCGCAAACGCACAAGAGAGCTTTACTGAGAGACCGATCAGTCAATCAGTCACGAAAGTGGAAGTTAGTGAACCGACCATCACTCGTAGGAGTGTGGAAGATCATCAGATAAAAGTTACCCTGGGGATAACAGGCTGATCTTGCCCAAGAGTCCATATCGACGGCAAGGTTTGGCACCTCGATGTCG
>JBPOIA010000021.1:0-68538 GCA_052034975.1 Candidatus Moraniibacteriota bacterium | reverse complement strand
CCCACGCTGACCCCAGTCTGACAGCGTGAAAAAAATAAATGGGGACGCTCGGAGCGAACACAAGTCCGGGCACGACAGAGGCATAAGAGACCGAAACCCCTGTCAGAGCTTCATTGGTAGATACGCTCAGACTACCCGGCGACCCTTCCGTGAAAGTGGTGTGGCGAGCTCAGGTGAATTCACCTCCTCGCCATCTTTATCAGAATCATCATCCAGATGGTGATTCCGTAGAGATTCTACAATACATACGAAACATTTCGGGTCGCGCCCATAACAGCGAGAAGGGAGGTGAGTATTATGCCGGCTGTTGCTGGTTCCAAGGGCAAACGCCCACCCCGCCCGTAAAGGGTAGGGAAACCTGAAAACCCTCCGAGGGAGATTCGGCGCTTCCGGAAAGCGTGGCAACAGAAGCTTGCAAAGCAAGCATCCACTCGCAGGAACGTTGTATGTTCCTGCTTTTATTTCCGAGCGGAGTGATGGTAAAATCGGGTCAATACCCCGCAGCTCGCCGCGAGAAATTTGGCCGCAGGACAAGTTCTGCGGTCGAATACCTGTTATTTTTCCCTGAGTCTTGCCAAGACGGCTCAGCTGTGATAAAAAGGATAGGTCTCAGGTTCCTTATCTCCTCAGTTTTTCATTTTTAGATATAAGTTTTTATTTCTCGACTATGCCGATCAAAAAATCCGCCAAGAAGTATATGCGCGTGACCGAAAAGAAAACGGCCCGCAACAAAGCTGTGAAAGGCATCGTGAAGGGTGCCATCAAAAAGACCCGGGAGGCTGTAGCGGCCGGAAACGTCGAAGAAGCCCAGGAATGGCTCAAGAAATCCACCAAAGCGCTCGACAAGGCCGCACAGAAAAAAGTGATCAAAAAGAACACCGCTGCCAGAAAAAAATCCCGCCTGAATGCCCTCGTGAAGAAGGTGGCGAAGAAGTAGAAGGCAGCAAGCAAAAAGAGCCTCTCGGCTCTTTTTTGTTTTTTTATGTCGTTTTCCTTGCTACAAACTTCTTGCTCTTTTCTGCTCTCTTTCATCAGAACTTCCACACGAAAAAATTGAGTGCGACAAGCGGATCGAGAAGGCCGCGCTTACTGTCCGTATCAAGATCGGCGAGCAGGGCCAATCCTTGTATCAGACGCGAAGACGGAAATTGTCCGATCGCTTGAAGCGCTTTCTGTACGACAAAAGGGGGTAACTTGGCCGCGCTTGCGACATCTGCCGGGCGACGGAGGCCCCGATCGTATGCTTCACGAACGGCAAGCATCCGCCGCACATGCCACGCGCACATCGAGAGCACCGGGTACGCTCCTTCCGTACCTTCGGCCTCGCGGTTAAGAAGAATGAGTGCCTGTCGCCTGTCGCCCCGCGCAAGAGCGTCGAGCGCCGTAAAGATAACTCTCTCCTTCGATCCTTCGACGAGAAGAATCACGTCCTCGATTTCGACAGTCCCGCTTCCACCCTTGTACGCCGCAAGCTTCTCCGATTCCGAGGCCATACGGGCACGATCCGTCCCGACGATCGAGACAAACATATGGAGCGCCTCGCGCGAAAAAGTCATCTTGGAAGCGACTGACGCGAGCTCGCGCTCCGCAGCCTTTGTGAGTAGAGACTGATCTTTCGCATCCGATTTCGGGAACACTTCTTCTTTGCCGGCATACTTGAGGAGAAAACTCGCGATCGGATGCGTCTTCTTAATCTTCCCTGGCTCCACGAAGAGAAGTACGGTATCACTCTTCTTCTTTGCTTGTTCCTTGAGGAAGGTCTTGAGCGTATCTTCCGCTTTGTCCTTAAGTACGCACGGGTGCAGAAAGACGACCATCTTATGCATCGCAAAAAGACCCTCTTCGCAAGCACCGAATGCTCGTCGCAGATCTTCTAGGCCGGACTGGTCCTCAAAATCGAAAACGGACACTTCCGACTGCGGGTACTTTTCCGTAAAGGCTTTTTGTAGGTCCCGGCGGCGTCGACTCACCGAGAAATCGTCGTCACCGTGGAGAAAAAGGATCATACGAATGTTCGCGATAAACGGAATCTAGGTACGAAATCAGTATACTACAAAGGAAGAAAAAACAGCCCTTAGGCCGCTTTTTCTGATTGTTCCCTGCGAACCGGCTACTGCACTGGTTCCCACCGCAGAGCCTGACCGGGTTCAAGAATTTCCACCCAGATCTGCCCCGGAACGAACCGGACTTCGCCACCGGACTCATCGTAGAAGAACAGTTTGCTTCCGATGTCGGTCTTGTTCTTCTTCCAGGTGCCGCGGTACTGCTGTCCGTTCATATAATAGAACGCATCGCCGCCATCTTGGCTGTCATACCACGGGTCACCAAGCTGTACGTTGTTATACTGTCCCTCGATCTGCTCGGATTGTGCGATCAAAACCGCGATATTCTTCGGGGCGTTGCGCTTCTTGTTGTTACGATCCGTGTCCGGCACGTTGCCCCACGTGCGCAAGTAGCTGTTGCTCTCCCGATCATAATCATACTCCGCCGCGAACGGTCCGGCGAACGCCACCCGCAAGTGCCCACCTTTCGGCCGATTGTCGAGCACTACTTCCTCTTGATGCTTGTATCCGGCGAACTTGCTCTCGAGACGGTAACCGAAGTCGCGGGCACCCTCGACAAGCTTTGCGAATTTCGCGTATCCGGTATCCACGCCGCGCACGATACCATCCTGCCCGACCTCCTTGCGATAACAATACTGTGCTGCTGACTTGCCGCCGTCGTTGTTGCAATTCATATTGTCGATCACGCCCTCGTTCAGTCTGTCCTTCGCGAAATGTGAACCTCCCCAATGAACGAAGATCGCATCAAGTCCTTTGGCAAGCGAAATGAAATCGTGCCGCGAACTACGCATCGATCCAACATCGTCCGGATTCCCACAGACATACACCGCCATCAAGCGCGTCACAGACGCCGTGATCACCGGCATCTCGATCACCATATCGGCATCGGAAAATCCGGCCGCTGGGCGGGCAGGTACATCCGACGGCTGCATCACCGCGATCGGCCGACGGTTCCAGTGTTCGCACGACAACCCGGAAATCGGGCTTACGTTCCCATCATTCGCCGGCGTGTTCTGATCCTCAACCACCGACTGGTTTTTATTGTTCAGTTCAAGTGGCTTTCGCTCTTCCTGCTTGCCAAACAAGATATAGCCCGCAGCAGCAAGCGCTATCGCGACCAGCGCCACAACGACTTTTTGTTTTCCGTTCATACTGTTTTTAGTTATTGTTGGCAGCGTGAGCAGTAAAATACGCTTCGCTGTCCGATTTTTTTACGCTTTATTATTGTACCACATTTCTTACATCCTTCGCCGTCACGACCGTACACATATGCCGTCCGTCCGAACCGTCCGTCTCTCCCACTCGTATCGCGAAAATCGCCACCAGAAAGTCCGCCGAGGCGAGTCGCTACACGGAGCACCTGTCTTGCTGACAGCAAGATTTTCTTTCCCTCTTCGGTAGAAAGGCTGTTGATGCGCCGATCCGGACGTATTCCCGCAAGAAAAAGGGTTTCGCTCCGATAGATATTGCCGATACCGGCAATGAGCGTCTGATCAAGCAGGATTTCACCAATCCTCCGTTCGGGCCAAGAAAAAATCGTTTCGCGGAAACGTTTCGCAGTAAGCAGAGGGTCGAGCGCATCGATACCAAGCTCATTGATACTCGGGAGCCGTTCCACATCTTTTGTTTTCATCGCACGAAGCCAGCCGAATTTTCGCAGATCGGAAAATTCAAGCGTTGTTCCGTCAGAGAAAAAAAATCTGTGGCGAATATATCCGTTGTACGGATCCTCGACAAAAGCTTTCGAAAAGCGGTTCCGATCATCCTTCACAAGAAGATGTCCTGTCATCTTGAGATGAATCACGATCGAGTATCCGTTATTGAGATCGATGACGATGTGTTTGCCAAGACGGCGCACGCGGACGACACTTGTCCCCTTTGTCCGGCGCACGAACGCGGCCGATGACGGGAAGACATTTTTCTTCCAGTCACTTCGAAAACCGGCAACCGTCTTGCCGACGATCTTCTCGCTTAACTGATTCACCACGGTTTGCACTTCCGGTAATTCAGGCATACGCTTTGATTTTGATTCTGATACTTTCATTGTATCAAACATTTCTTCGTTGACTTTGGGTGGTTTTTCTGCTATACTAGAAGGGTGAAGAGCGGGTGTACCCCGTTCTTTTTTTAATCGTTAAAAACAAAGCTATGGCTTTTGAAAGCCTCGAGGGCGTGGTAAATCCCAACAAAGAAGCGTTGGAAAAAAAGGCGCAGACTTCGGCCATTATGGAGCAGATCGAACACCTTGATCTCGACGAACTCAACGAGGTCACTGATCATATCGAGAAAGCGATCCGGGAAAATCCTTCTATCAAGAGCGATCCGGACGCACAGGAAAAGATACGAAAAGTGCACGAACGGCTCGGCGAGCTCCTCAAAAGCCCCGACGTTCTCCATTGAAACCAAAAAACCGGCCACACGGCCGGTTTTTTTATTTGCATTTTCTTTGCTTCATTTTATTTTTCTAGATTTCTCCCCAATTTTTTCCGATCGCCACAACCGCTTCGAGCGGCACGCAAAGCGGGTAGGCGCGTTCCATCACCTCGCGTATCTCTTCCGCAAACCCCTCTGCTCTATCCTTACAGACCTCGAAGATGAGCTCGTCGTGTATTTGGAGCACCATTCGCGCGTCTTTCCCGTAGGCCTCGACGATTTTTTGCGCGGCAAGCATCGAGAGCTTCATAATATCGGCCGCTAACCCCTGGATCGGCATATTGATCGCTACCCGTTCCGCGGCTCGTGCCACTTGAATATTTTGACTGGTGATTTCCGGCACGTAGCGGCGACGGCCGGTTTCCGTTTCCACGTACCCTTGTTCCCGCGCCATACGTTTCATCTCTTCCATAAATTTTTTGACACCGGAAAACTTTTTGAAATACGCCGCGATAAACTGTGCCGCTTCTTTTTGGTCGATCTGCGCCGCTTGCGCGAGACCGAAACTCCCCATCCCGTACATAATACCGAAATTAAACACCTTCGCCTGTCGGCGCATATCAGGCGTCACTTCTTCTGGTTTTACCTTATACACCACTGCGGCGGTTTTCGTATGAACATCCTCTCCGCGCATAAATGCCTCGGTCAGCGCCTTATCTTTGCACATATGTGCCATCACGCGGAGTTCGATCTGCGAATAATCCGCACCGACAAGCCGAAAGCCTTCTTCGGCCTCGAACGCGCCGCGAATCCGCTCGCTCCATGTATTTCTGGCGGGAATATTCTGCAGATTTGGATCCGACGAGGACAGGCGTCCCGTTGCGGCCACGGTCTGGTGAAACGTCGTATGCAAGCGCGCATCCGTATCGACTAGTCCCGGCAAAACATCGAGGTACGTCGTTTTTAATTTGAATAATTCGCGATATTGCTCTATCTTTTGCACGATCGGATACGCGGCAAGTTTTTGCAATTCCGAGGCCGCCGTAGAAATGCCGGTTTTGGTTTTTTTGATGTTGGTCGTCGGAATATGCAGGTCTTCAAAAAGAATTTCCGCAAGCTGCTTCGGGGAGTTGATGTTGAATCCGCGACCAGCCAATGCGTAGATATCTTTTTCAAGCGCCGCAAGCTCCACGGAAAGCTCTTCCGAGAGAACGGAAAACTTTTTTTTGTTGAGCCGGATACCGTTTTGTTCCGTCCGAAACAAGACCGGTACGAGCGGCAGTTCGATGTTTCCGTACACGTCCAAAAGCGTTTTTCCGTTCGTTTGCTCTTTCGATACGCGCTTTATCTCCGTTCCGAGCTTCGTATTGAGCGCGTAGAGGGTGCTCGCCGGCGCATCGACTGAGAATGCCGCGGGCAATTCCCTAAGTATCAGCGATTCAAATGACACTTCGCCGCCGGAATCGAGAAGGTAGGCAAGGAGCATCGTATCGCGGGCCACGCCATTGAGTATGATCTGCTCCTGTGCAAGAAGATGCATCATACTTTTCGCATCATAGAGGATCTTCGACCGTTTCTCGTTCTCAAAGAATGATTTCAGAACACTTTTCGCTTCCTCGTTCCATTGAATGAAGACTTCCGCATCTTCCGTCACAGCAAGACGGACCTCCTTGATGCCGGCTCCTCCGAAGAGGGACGCTTCTCCGCGCGCGATCCATACCGCTGTCCCGCTTCCTTTGTTCTGTTCCAACCATCTCTCCAATTCTCCGACATCTTTCAGTTTTCTGCTCCCTCCTTTTCCTTTCCGCAGTTCCTTGCCATCTTGTCCTGACTGTTCACTCGTACTTCCGGGCAACCGCTTGAGCAAACTAAAAAATCCAAGGTTCCGGAAAAGCTCCTCGACCTTCCCTCGGTCGTATTCGTGCGTAACGGCCGCGTGAAGATCGAGCGCGACCGGCGCCTGAGTATCGATCGTGCCGAGTGTCCGCGAAAGAAAGGCATTTTCTTTGTCCGCTTCGAGTTTTTTTCGTACGGATTCCTTTACGTCACCGAGGTGCGCGTAAAGGTTTTCGAGTGTGCCATATTGTTGCACCAAATCCGTCGCTGTTTTTTCGCCGACACCTTTGACGCCCGGAATATTGTCGGACTGGTCTCCGGCAAGTCCTTTGTATTCGATAAGCCGCGCCGGCGCGAATCCGTATTTTTTTTGCACCGCTTCCTCGTCGTAGAGCACGAGGTCCTTGATGCCTTTGCGGATGGAGAACACTTTGGTGAGCGGCGTCACAAGCTGGAGCGTGTCGTTATCGCCCGTCACGATGATCGTTTCGACGTTTTCCTTTTCCGCTTGGCGCGCGAGCGTTCCCACACAATCGTCCGCCTCAAAGCCTTTCTTTTCGTAAATCGGAATATTGAACGCCTGTACCACCTCTTTCACACGGGGAATCTGCGCGTAGAGATCGTCCGGCGCTTTCTGCCGGGTCGCCTTGTAGTCCTCGTACAGCTCATCGCGAAACGTCGGTCCGGAAAGGTCGAATGACGCCGCGATATAATCGGGCTTCCATTTTTCTAAGACGGAGAGAAGCGTCATCGCAAATCCGTACACGGCATTCACCACTTCACCACCCTTGGCCGTAAGCGGCGGCAACGCATGGTACGCCCGGTGGATGAGCGCGTTTCCGTCCAAAAGCACCAATTTCTTCGGCTTGTTCTTCATATGAAAAACGTCTTCTCTGTGATAAACGAGGGTTTCTGAGTGTTTTCTATGCTAATCTCTCGATCGATCTCGCTTTTCGCGATGAGAGAGATACACATCGCTTTTGGCGAAATGATATTCTTCACGCGTTCGGGCCATTCGAGGATGACCAGTCCTTCCGGGTCGGCACACCATTCGGCGAAACCGAGTGTTTCAAAGTCCTTTTCGTGCACCCGGTAAGCGTCACAGTGATAGACGCGTTTGATGCCGGTCGTCGTGGCTTTCGGCAACGCATATTCTTTCATAATGACAAACGTCGGGCTCACATACGGCCGCGCCGCGCCCAAACCTTCAAGTAGTCCTTGTGTAAATGTCGTCTTGCCAGAGCCGAGATCACCACGAAGACATAGGAGTGTCTCCGGCGCCAATTCCTGTGCGATTTTTTTGCCAAGCACGCGTGTCTCTTCGGCGGAGTGGGTAGTGAAAATATTTTCCATAACGCCTTCATCCTAGCGCAAAAGGCGGTTTTTGGCGAGAAAAAAGCAATATTTGACACATTCTGTTATCCTTGCTATTTTTGAGGACTTCCTTTCTTCGTTGGGAGACTAGGAATGAAGTATTAGAAATCTTCCATCTATGTCGCTCTCGCCAGCCCAACAATTCCGAGAACTCCTGAAAAAGACGGCTTCCCCGCTCATCCTCTTGCCCAGCTACCCGAGCCGAGACGCGCTTTCAACCGCGTTCGCGCTCGCGCTTTTCCTTGAAAATTCCGGAAGAGAGGTTTCTGTCGCCGGAGAGAATATCCTCAAAGACAAGGAGTCACTCGCCTTTCTCACCGAACCGAAAAGTCTTCTCTCATCGCTTTCCGGTGCACGGGATTTCATCCTCTCGTTCAACACGGAGCGCAACCGCATCTCGAACGTTCGCACGGAAGAAGCTGGTCACGAGCTCCGCATCTATCTCACACCGGATCACGGTGCCATCGATCCACGGGACTTTTCCTTCGTTCCGGCACAATTCAAATTCGATCTCGTGATCGTCATTGGGTCGCCCGACAAAGAGCGGCTCGGGCAAATCTACGAAAACAATCCGGATATCTTCTATGAGGTGCCGGTCGTGAATCTCGACAATCATCCGGACAACGAGCTGTTCGGCCAGGTAAACCTGATGGATATCACCGCTTCGTCCGTCTCGGAAATACTCGCGGAAATACTCGAGAAGGCCGATCCGGCCCTCTTGGACAGCCGAGTGTATGAGTGTCTGCTTACCGGAATCATTTCAGCGACAGAGAGTTTTCAGAAAAAAAACACGACTCCTCGGGCTCTCCATACCGCTTCGCGTTTGATGGACCAGGGCGCCGACCAGCAAAAAATCGTCCGCTCACTGTATAAAACTCAACCGCTCCATCTTCTCAAACTCTGGGGGCGGGTGATGTCGCAGCTTAAATGGAACGATGACCTGAAACTCATTTGGGCACAAGTCTCTATCGAAGATTTGGTGCAGTCGCGCGCTCGTGCCGAAGACCTGCCGCTCGTGCTCGAGAAAATCCGAGGTAATTATTCCGCCGCCAGCCTCTTCCTTATTCTCTCGCCCGAGACGAATGCTCGTATCCTCGGCATCGCACGCGCCATTTCGCCAGAGGCCCTTGCTGCATTTGCCAAACGTTTTCCGAACGGCCACCTGGAAAACGACGTCTTCCGTTTCACTCTCGACGCCAACAGCCTCGACGAGGCGGAGCATATCGTCATCGGAACACTTGCGGAAAAATGATCTCTCGCGAATGCCGACCGATACAAGGAACCCTTTCGCCACTCGTTTCTCGGGTGGCTTTTTCTTTGCTCACTCCCGTATCTTACGGTACAATGATGGAAAACCGACACGAAAACGAATATGGTAAAGGTTTCTCCTCAAGGCGCCCCTCTCCCGGACGAGAAAAGCCAAAAAACCGAGGACGTCCTGCAAAAAATGCGACAGGTCTCGATCGAAGAAGAGGCTGCTCGTCTGGCTCAAAAACACGGGCTTCCCTACATCGACCTCTCTCTTTTTCCTTTGGAGGTCGAGGATGTGCTTTTGGTGCCGGAAAATGATGCTCGGAAGTTTGGACTCATCCTGTTTCAAAAAAAATCCGCGCAAGTTTTCTTCGCCCTCACTGATCCTACGAATCAGGAAACGCTTTCTTTCATCGAAAATATCTGCCGCGAAAAAGGCTGGGAAAAAGAGCTCTATGTCGTCTCGCGTCCGGCCATCGAACACGCATGGAAAAATTACTCCAAGCGGACATTCATCGACAATCTCGATCTTGTGCGCGTCTCTTTGGGCGGACAGGACCTGGAACGCTTCGAAGCCGAATTCGGCGAACTGATGCACCTGAAAGAAAGTCATCCGGTCACGACTTCTCGCGCGATGGAGATCATCCTTGCCGGCGCACGGAAACTCGACGCAAGCGATATTCACATCGAACCGGAAGAAGAGCATACTCGCCTGCGCTATCGCATCGACGGCGTACTCCAAGACATTGGCACGCTTCCTGTCGAAGTCTATCGGCTCCTTCTCTCCCGCATCAAAATGATCGGTAAGATGCGCCTCAATATCCGCGACAAGGCCCAAGACGGACACTTCTTCATCGAACTCGAAAACAAACGCGTTGACGTGCGTGTCAACAGCATTCCCGGCAAACACGGCGAAAGCATCAATATGCGTCTTCTCTCGGGAGAAGACATCGTTGTAGACATCAACGACCTCGGTCTCACCGGACTGACCCGAGAAGAGGTCATCGGTCAGACCGAAAAGCCTCATGGGATGATCCTGAATACCGGACCAACCGGTTCCGGAAAAACGACGACGCTCTATACCCTCCTTTCCCGCATCAACCAACCGGGGACAAAGATCATCACCGTCGAGGACCCGATCGAATATTCACTCTCCGGCATCGTCCAGACCGAAGTCTCCAAAGACAAGTCCTATACGTTCGCGACCGCGCTCCGGGCCATTGTCCGGCAGGATCCGGACGTCATCTTGGTCGGAGAAATCCGCGACGACGAAACGGCGGATATCGCCGTCAATGCGGCGCTCACCGGCCACCTCGTCCTTTCGACTCTCCATGCCAACAACGCACCGGCAGCTATTCCACGACTTATCGAGCTCGGTGTGAAACCGTCGCTCATATCGTCGTCCCTCAATATCGTTATCGCTCAGCGCCTCGTGCGCCGACTCTGTCCGAAATGCCGCGTCTCCTACCAACCAACCAAAGAGACGCTCGATTCCATTATGCGACTCGTTACCGTCATTTCGCCCAAAGCAAAAATTCCTCTCCCAAAGAACGTCGATGCCCTTTGGAAAGCCGTGGGGTGTTCGGAATGTCATTTTACCGGCTACCGCGGACGGGTCGGGATTTTCGAAGTATTCGCGATGACACCGGACATCATCGAAATCATCAACGAACGTGGTACAGAACAGGAGATCTTCAAGGCGGCGCTCGAAAACGGGATGGTCACGATGACCCAGGACGGCATCCTGAAAACCCTTGCCGGTATCACGACACTTGAGGAGGTTTGGCGCGTCACCGACCAGGTCGAAATTCTGAAGAATATCTATCTCGACATTATGCTGAGCGATCTTTCGCGCGCTTCCTATGTTCCGAAGACCTGTATGGATGAGACCGTGAAACATATCGCTTCCCTTCCGGATTTCGCCGCTTATGCCGCAAGCGTCGATTCCAAGCTGCGTCTCCAAACAATCTTCGCCGCCGCACTCGCGCTCCAGGCGGGAGATATCCATATCGAACCGGCGGCAGAAACATTCGAGGCGCGTTTCCGCATCGACGGCATCCTGCAGACCGTGGCGAGTTTCCCTCTCAACGAATATCCGAGTTTTGTCGGTGAAATCAAGGCGCTCGTCGGACTCAAAACGAGCGAGCGCGCCGGTATCACCGACAATCGCTTCTCTATCACGCTCGAGGAACCAATCGAGCAGGCAGCGAGCGGCACCGTCGATGTCCGTCTTTCGCTCATCTCCGGCGGTTTCGGTGAGACGGTTGTGATGCGGCTCTTGAACCAATCCGTCTCGAAGCTCGATCTCGAAACCCTCGGCATCCGCAAGCAGAACTTAGAAAGAATTCTCACGGCAATCAAAAAACCGAACGGCGTGATACTGAATACCGGACCGACCGGTTCCGGCAAGACAACAACACTCTATAGCATCCTCGCACGGCTCAACCGACCGGAAATCAAGATCATCACTGTCGAGGATCCGATCGAATACCAGATGAAAGGGTTGCTCCAAACACAAGTGAATGATGCTGAGGGTTATACGTTCGTGACCGCGCTCCGCTCACTCCTTCGTCAAAATCCGGACATCCTGATGATCGGCGAAATTCGCGATGATGAAACCGCCCAAATCGCCGTCCAAGCCGCGAGCACCGGACACCTGGTACTCTCAACCCTCCATGCCAACTCCGCCGCCGGCACCGTAACGCGACTCCTCAAAATGGGCGTATCCGGAGATGATCTCGCGAATGCGGGCGATCTTTTCCTGGCACAACGTCTCGTGCGCCGCGTCTGCGAACACTGTAAAAAACCGGCCGAGCCATCCACGGAAGAATCCTCCGTCATCGAACGTGTTCTCGCTTCGCTTCCGGAAACGTCCGGTATCACCCTCCCGAAACAACGCGCTCTTTCAAAGGGGTCCGGCTGTGCCGCTTGCAATGGCACCGGATACAAAGGGCAAGTGATGCTTTCCGAAGCGCTCCTCGTCGATAATGTGATGAAGGACTTGATCGCGAGGAATGCCCTGACTCACGAGATAGAAGAACAAGCGATTAAAGGCGGGATGATCACAATCGCACAGGACGGTATCCTTTCCGTCCTTGAAGGCAAAACGACACTCGAAGAAGTCCGTCGCGTCACCGACCTATAAAGTAGCCTCTTTGAGAAACAAAGAAAAAAGACCCTCCGAGGGTCTTTTTTTGGGATCGTTTCATCTGTAGACAAAACCCATACATAGGAGCACGGGAAAAGGAATACGGTCGAGGTATAGCGCAGCCGAAACCACCCTACCCGATCTTGACCATTATTCCCGGATTGAGGACAAAAGATAGAAATCCCCAATTGTCTACAGGTGAAACAGCCCCGGGGAGCTTTTTTCAATGAAGCGACTTTTGATAGTAGCATAGCTTGATTTTTTTGTCAAGACGGCGTTTCGTACGTTGTTTCGCTCCACAAGACCGCCGCTCGAATCGCTTTTTCTCAGCTTCAAGAAAAGGCTCTTCTTTCACGTTTTTTGGTTTGTAGCTGGTGCGGATGGATGGTACAATTATTAAAGATTCTCGCTTTTTGTCTCTTATGATCAGTACCGATCCGCAACCGCTCGATGAACAAAATCTCGATAATACCCTGCGTCCGCAGGCGTTTTCCGAATACGTCGGGCAAGAAAAAATAAAGCGTAATCTCGGCATTTTCATCCAAGCCGCCAAGAAGCGTGGTGAGACTATCGACCACGTTCTCCTTTATGGTCCGGCGGGTCTCGGAAAAACAACACTTGCCCACATTATTGCCAAAGAGATGGGCGTACACATCAAGATAACCTCCGGACCGGCCATCGAGCGCGTCGGGGATCTCGGATCCATTCTCACGAACCTCGAAAACGGCGATGTGCTCTTTATCGACGAAATCCACCGGCTGAATAAAACGATTGAGGAAGTCCTCTATCCAGCGATGGAAGATTACAAGCTCGACATCATCATCGGCAAAGGTCCCGCCGCGCGCACCATCCAGCTTGATCTGCCTCATTTCACACTGATCGGTGCCACCACCCGTCTCGGTTCGCTCTCCAACCCGCTCCGCAATCGCTTCGGCTCAACACACCGCCTCGAGTTCTACACACCGGAAGAAATCGAGCGGATTGTCTCCCGTTCCTCGCACATCCTCAATATCGGCATCGATACCGATGGCGCAGCGGAGATCGCCCGCTCAAGCCGCCAGACGCCCCGTGTCGCCAACCGCATCTTGAAACGCGTCCGTGATTACGCCCAGATACAGGATATCGACACCATCACCGGGGAAATCGCCCGAAAGGCCCTCGATCTCTATGAAATCGACACGCTTGGCCTCGAACCGACTGATCGGCACATTTTAAACGCCCTCATTGGCACATTCAAAGGCGGACCAGCAGGCGTCCAGTCCCTTGCCGCCGTCACCGGCGAAGAGATCCAAACCATCGAGGATGTCTACGAGCCTTATCTTATTCAACTCGGTTTTCTTGCCCGCACACCACGCGGTCGTATTGTCACTCCCGCCGCCTACAAACACTTGGGACTCGACGTCCCGGAAGACCATCAGGACAAATTGTTGTAGAATAGGAGAAGGCAAAACAAACAAGAAACTATGAAACCTCTGTTCGGTCTCCTTTATACGCTTCTCTTTTTCAGCTACGTAACCGTCGGCCTTTTTGTCCTGTTCCATATTCTCCGTTATTCGCTTTCGCGTCCGGCCGCCGTGTTCGGCACGATTCTCTTCGTCTCGGTGCTCCTTGTTCTCCTTTTCACAAACGCCATCATCTTCTTCTCGCTTCCCTTCGACACGCTCCTTCCAAAAAACCTTTAACGTTTCTTTATGCCAGGTCGCTATCATTTCCCCGGACAACGTGAGAACGAACAAGTGCTCCGCATCATCCATCGGCACTGGTTCAACCTCTTCTCTCACCTCTTTATCGTCATCCTCTTCTCGGCTATCCTCGTCGGCAGTTTCTTGTTTGTTCCGACACTTTTCCCCGATATGCTCCGCGGCGACAATTGGCGATTCTTCATCTTCGTCCAGAATACATTTTTCATCTTCGCCTGGCTGTACGGATTCCTCATTTGGATCGACTACTATTTCGACGTGTGGATCATTACGAACGAGCGCGTCGTGAACATCGAGCAGAAAGGACTCTTCGTCCGCCATATAAGCGAGCTCCACTTTCAGCGCATCCAAGACGTCACAAGCGAAGTCGAGGGTCTCCTTCCGACTATCCTCGATTTCGGCGACGTCATCGTCCAGACGGCCGGCGAAGAAACGCGTTTCGTCTTCCGCCAGGTGGCCGATCCTTCCTCTGTCAAGGATCTCGTTATGCGCATCGCGAAGGAGCGCGACGCAGACGCTCTTCATCATCTCGCCGCGACCATCGGCTCCGGCAAGGTCGCCTGACCGGCTGATTCTTTCCTTGGTAGCGTATCTTTGAACCGGTTTCCCTCTTCATTATGTCAGGACATTCCCACTGGGCAGGCATCAAACACCATAAAGGATTGAACGACGCGAAGCGTGCGGCAGTCTTCACCAAATACGGCCGACTCATCTCCATCGCGGCGCGCGAAGGCGGCGATCCAGCTATGAATTTCAAGCTCCGCCTCGCCATCGATCGGGCGCGCGGCGTGAATATGCCGAAAGACAACATCGAACGTGCCATCAAAACAGGTACGGGCGAGCTCAAGGATGGCGCGGTTATCGAAGAGGTGCTCTACGAAGGCTATGGCCCGGGCCAGGTCGCACTCCTTATCGAAGGAATGACTGATAACAAAAACCGTACCGTCGGTGACATCAAGACCATCCTCACGAAAAACGGCGGGAAGTTCGTTCCAAGCGGAGCAGTATCATTTCTCTTCCGACGCGTCGGTATCATCGTCTTCCCCGCCGAACAATTTTCTGCCGACCAGATCGAGGCTGAGGCCATCGAATCGGGTGCCGACGACTTTCGCGCTGAAAACGACGTCTTGCTCGTATTGACGAAGTCGGAAGACCTCCAGAAAGTCCGCGCCTATTTCGAGACCAAAAATCTTATCCCGAAGTCCGCCGAGCTCGGCTATCTTCCAACTCAGACCATCACCCTCTCCGCCGACAATCTCGAAAAATTCGAGAAGCTTAAAGAGTTCCTCGAAGACCATCCGGACATCCAGACCCTGTGGGACAACATCGCTTCATAATCAGTCAAGACTATGTACATCTTGGGCATCGATCCCGGCACAGCGACCGTCGGCTGGGGCGTAATAGAATCGAAAGGTGGAATGCTCCTGCCGAAACACTACGGGCATATCTCGACTTCCAAAGATCTGCCTCTCGAAAAGCGTCTCGCCGAGATTGCGGACGATCTTGAAATTCTCTTAAAGAAATTCAAGCCGGCTGAGGCCGCCGTCGAAGAACTCTTTTTCTTCAACAACCAAAAAACCGCGATTTCCGTCGCTCAGGCCCGTGGCGTTATCCTCTTGACTTTGGAGCGTTTTGGTGTTAAAATATACGGTTATACTCCATTACAGGTAAAACAAGCGCTTACTAACTACGGACGCGCAGATAAGGCACAAATGCAGCTGATGGTAAAGAGTGTTCTCCGCCTGTCGGCTATTCCGAAGCCCGATGATGTCGCCGATGCGCTCGCGCTCGCGGTCTGCCACGCGAGCCGGAGAAAGATGGAGGCTATAAAAATGATGAAACCCAAATAACCAACGTCACCGCCGCTCCTCGTGTTTAGCGTTTACGTAACCGGGTCGTAAAAACTTTCATAATCATTCTTCGTTTAACATTTGTAATTTGAATTTTGGATTTATTTTTATGCAATACCATCCCTTCATCACCTTCGCCGTCCTCCACGGCGTACCACTCCAGACGATTACGCTTCTTCTGATGCTTCCCGTCGTTGCGACGCTCGTCGCCTTCTTCCGCCAAGTGATCGGCATCAAGGCGTTCGGCATCTATACGCCGTCCATCATTACGTTCGCTTTGCTCGCGTTTGATCCGAACGGTCTCAAATACGGCATCGCTATTTTCGTTTCCGTCATACTGGTCGGAATGGTATCGCGCTATATCCTGCGCTATTTTCGTCTCCTTTATCTTCCGCGAGTGGCTCTCACTCTTTCTATCGTGTCGTTCGCCATTCTCGGTATCCTCATCTTCGGCGGATCGTTCCAGCGCACCGGGCTGGCATCCATTTCCATTTTCCCGCTCCTTATTATGATCACGCTCGCGGAAAAATTCGTCGCAACTCAGATAGAGAAAGGCAATAAGGTCGCATTCCTGCTCGCGCTCGAAACGCTTATCATTTCCGTCGCCGGATATTTCCTCATCAGCTGGGACACATTCACCGCGCTTATCCTCGACTACCCGTGGATCATCCTGTTGACGTTTGTCATCAATTTCTCCCTCGGAAAATGGACGGGGCTTCGCATTTCGGAGTACCTCCGCTTCCGAAAGATCTTCCAGTATATTAAGTGATTCCGGAGCCTTTCATTTTCCGGTTCTCTCAGACATCTTTCTATGTTCGACTTCCTCAAAAAAAGCCGCGGGCTACTCGGTATGAACGCGCGCAACCTAGAATATACCCGCCCGTACAACCGAGAGCGCGGGAAGCGTCTTGCTGATGACAAGCTGCTCTCGAAGCGCACACTCAAGAAAAACGGCCTCGCTACGCCGGGTCTCGTCGCGAAGATCAGAAACCATACCGAGCTTGACGAATTCGACTGGTCGACGCTGCCATCGAGCTTCGCGCTCAAACCCAACCGCGGATTTGGCGGCGAGGGCATCTTGGTCGTCTACGCGCGCAAGAAGGGGCGCGATGACGCCTGGGTCAAAGCTGACGGATCGATGGTGACGATCGAGGATATCAAGATCCATATCCAGAACATCCTCGACGGATCATTCTCGCTCGCAAATATTCCCGATACCGCTTTTTTTGAGGAACGGTTGAAACTGCTCAAGCTTTTCAAGCCCTACGCGTATCGCGGCATCCCCGACATCCGTGTCATCGTCTTCAATCGCGTCCCCGTGATGGCGATGCTTCGCCTTCCGACCAAAGAGTCCGACGGCAAGGCCAACTTGCAGCAAGGAGCGATCGGTGTCGGCATCGACCTGGCTACCGGCACGACGACAAGCGCCATCCTCGGTAAAAGTCATGTTATCGAGTACGTGCCCGGCACGCGCTTGGCCCTTTCGGGTATCAAGATTCCTTATTGGAAAGATATTTTGCAAATGTCGGTGCGCGCCCAAGAGATTTCCGGACTCGGGTTTCTCGGTGCGGACATTTCGATCGATCGTGAGCAAGGACCGGTTATTTTGGAATTAAACGCACGTCCCGGACTCTCCATCCAGCTCGCCAACCTCTCCGGTCTGCGCGACCGGTTGAAGCGCGTCTCCGGACTCTCCATCAAAACCACTGAGCGCGGCGTGCGCGTCGGACAGAATCTCTTCGGCGGAGAGATCGAAGAGGAAATCGAGGAACTTTCCGGCAAACGCGTCGTCGGTTCGGTCGAAAAAGTGAAGCTCATCGGCAAGGATGGCAAGGAAATCGAAACACAGGCCAAGATCGACACCGGCGCCGACTCCACCTCCATCGACACCGAACTTGCCCGCGAACTCGGCTTCAGCGACGTGCTTGATTTTTTTGAAACGATTCCGAAGCCAGAAGCGAGAGAACGCGCCGATCTTACCGCCCTCTCCGACCGCTATGATGTGCAGTATAAGGGGGCACATCCGGACCTTGACGGCGTTTCTTTCGTTTATTCATCGAATGGGTTCTCGATGCGGCCGAAGATACGGATCTCTTTCATTATGGACACCGTTGAGATTCCGGCGCGGGTATCGGTTATCGACCGCTCTCATCTTGAATACCCGGTCATCATCGGACGGAAACATCTCCGTAGGTTCCTCGTCGATATAAGCAAATAATTTTTTCCTATGCAAAAAATGAAGATGGAAGATGTCAATCACTACACGAAACACGGCGGGTTCCGCTCCTTCATAAAGAGAGCTCTCGAACTCGGTGTCGAAGCGACTGTTCTCTCTGACGGCAACGTGCGTTTCATCAAACTCCTCCACAAAGGAAAGACGGTGTTTTGTTACAAGAGCAACCTCCCTATAAAACGCAATATGGGAAACTTCACAAAACAAAAAACCCTTACGAAGGCCGTGCTTGATACCGTCGGTATCCGAACACCGCGCGGTATCTCTGCGGTATCATATGCTGACGCTGTACGAAGAATCCGCGAAGCGAAGCTCTCCTATCCGCTCATCGCAAAACCGCTCGATGGGTCACTCGGAAAAGGTGTGACTTGGGGCATCGAATCCGAACGAGAACTTCGATCCGCGGCCCAGCACGCTCTCCTCGCATACGGAAAAAGAAAGAATATCTCGTTTCTCGTCGAAGAAATGTTCCTCGGAAACGAATACCGCGTACTCGTCCTTGATGGTCGTGTCATCTCTTGCGTGCAGAAGATTCCCGCCGGCGTCACCGGCGACGGTTCCTCCTCCATACGAAACCTCATCACTGCCTTCAATAAGACCCGGATGAAAGGATTCGAGATACGGCTCGATGCCGTTGCCAAGACCTCATTGAAAAAGTCCGGTTTGACGCTTTCGTCCGTGCTGGAAAAAGGTCGCTTCTTTAAATTCAGGAACAACCTCAATATGTCGGATGGCGGGCGATCTATCGATATGACCGAACGGATGCATCCGGCACTCAAAAAAATCGCCGTTAAAGCGGTCGAGTCGGCAGGACTCACGTATGGAGGCCTCGATCTTCTTTCAAAAGACATCTCGTCAGAAAAAGCCCCGTACGTCATCCTCGAAATCAATCCGCACCCGTTCTACAATATGAACGAAAAGCCGCTCGTGGAGGGCAAGGGAACGGATGTTTCTTATCTCATCCTCAAGAAAATCTTCCCTCACCTGCGAAAACGTCTCTAGTCGCCTTAACAAGAAAACGCCCCTTCTCGGGGGTGTTTTCTTTACTGAAAGCTAAAAACTCACACTGACGGATTTCTGGTCGGAGGTTTCGTTCCCGTTATCGTCCTCCACCTCTACCTTCACCGTGATCGTTGAACCGTTATAGCTCGACACGTCATACGATCCGCCGGAGCCGGCATCGTGTCCTTCGACGGTATATTTTACGCTCTTGGTACCGTACGGCGCGTCGATGTCCGCACTAAGAGGAAGCGACGAGGAAGAAACGCTTCCGGGAACCGTAAGCTCCACTTTCGGAAGATACTTCTCAAAATCATCCTTGTCACAATCGTCTTTCGGCGGATCGGCGAATATGATGCCTTTCTGCTTCTTGTACCAATCCTTCACCGCCTCCTCCCAATTCTTATACTGCGGGTCGCGCTCCGGCTTATCCGGCACCGGACCACGGGGCTCGTCGCGATTCACATAATAGAGGATATCGTGCGGACTGATGAAATCCTTTTTCTCGACGTCCTTATCGCGGCAATACTTGTTCGCCAGACAATACTTATCATCCTTCCCTGGGATCTCGCAAACCTTCACATCCTCTTTCTCCTCAAGCTTTCCGGCCAGCATCGGCTTATTCGTCTTTCCTTCCCCGTCACCAATCTCGTCGTCGGGGTTGTATTTCGGAAACTCCTCGATGGCATAGTTCGCGAGCGCCTTATCAAGGAACGTCCTCCAGATAGGCGCGGCGACATTGACGCCATCGGCACCCTCAACCATCTGTGAGTTATCATTGTTCCCCGCCCAAACGCCAACAGCCAAGGACGGCGTATACCCGATCGTCCAGCCGTCGCGAAATTCGTTCGTCGTCCCTGTTTTCGCGGCAACCGACCGGCTCTCGAATAGGAGCGGACTCTTATCGCCAAATACCCACGCCCGATTCTCGTTGTTCGAGAGCACCGAATCCAGCATCGCGACATACTTCTCCTCGACAACACGTTCGCCGGCATCCGGCTTAAATTCCTCGAGAACGGCTCCCTTCGTGTCCTCGATGCGGAGAATGGCGGATTTCTGATGTTTCACACCGCCCTGCGCGAGCGTGGCATACGCACTCACATGATCGAGGAGTTTCACTTCCCCACCGCCCAGTACGAGCGAGAGCCCGAGCCGACTCGGGTCATTCAGTCCGGTAATCCCGAGATTTTTTGCGAGCGTGGTGGCATCTTTTACGCCGACAAGATAAAGTGTTTTCACTGCTGGAACGTTAAGCGACCCTCCAAGCGCTTTCTTCATCGGCAACGGTCCGTGAAATTTTCCGTCATAATTGTTCGGTTCGTAACTTTTTCCTTCCGCTGTCTCGAACTGCGTCTTCACGTCGTAGAGCATCGTCTCCGGCAGATATCCCTTCGTGAACGCGGTGAGATAAACATACGGCTTGAACGATGATCCCGGCTGACGATCACGGATAGCCACATTTACCTGTCCGTCGATCGATTTGTCGAAATAATCCTTCGAGCCGACCATCGCGAGGATTTGACCAGTTTTCGGGTCGATAGCCACGAGCGCGGCATTTTCCGCTTTCCATTTTGTGTTCTTCTCCACGCCCTCGCGGACGGCCTGTTCGGCGATTTGTTGCTTTTCCCAATCAAGTGTCGTAATGACCTTTAAACCCCCTTCCTCAATAGCCTTGTCGCCATACCGCTGCTGGAGGATATCCTTGATATACATCACGAAGTGCGGTGCAGCGATGATATCTTTCTGCGGACTGATCTTTTCCAACGTCTTCACCTCCACTGCCTGTTCGGCCTGCTCTTCGGTGATATATCCAAGTTTTGCCATCGTCCGGAGCGTGTGGTTTTTTCTTGCGATGAGTGCATCGATGTGTGATCCATAGGGCGAATAATATGTCGTCGCCTGTGGAAGCGCGGCGAGAAGCGCGGCCTCGTCGAGCGTAAGCTCCCGAGCCGGCTTTCCGAAAAACGTCTGCGTAGCCGCTTCAATGCCGTAGGCATTCGAGCCATACGGGATTTCATTAAGATACATCGCGAGAATCTCGTCTTTTGAGAACTTTGTCTCCATCTCAAGCGAAAGAATGACTTCCTTAATCTTTCTAATGATGGTCTTCTCGTTTGAGAGAAGGGAGTTTTTGACGAACTGCTGAGTGATGGTCGATCCTCCTTGTGATTTACTAAACTGCACAAGATCCTTTAAAATCGAACGGATGATGGAGGTGATCTTTATCCCGTGGTGATTGTAAAAATCCTGATCTTCCAGCGCGAGCGTGGCGGCACGTACGACTTCCGGCATTTGTTCGAATGGGATGATCGTTCGTTTTTCTTCCCCGTGTACTTCATAAAGAAGATGGTTGCCGGTCCGATCATAAATCTTCGTCGATTCGATGATGACGCGTTTATTTACACTGCCCGGGCTCGGAAGATCTTTCGCTATATATGCGAACGCGCTTATCGTGACGACGGATCCGAGAAGAAAAACGGAAATTATTCCTCTTTTCATCCAAAACCAAACTTTCCCTTTTTTCAGGGTGTCTGATGGCATCACTCTTTTTCTCTTAAAAAAATCCATATTCTCTTCCTTATTATACCGCATCCGTTGGATCAAAAAATGATGCTTTATCCAAACACTTTAATTTCTTTTACCGCTTCGCTCCCGAGTATTGTGTTTATTCTTTGGCGAAGAGATTCTCTCTGTACCCACACTTCGTTCGCCCATAATGAGCTTCGAAACGTCAGAAAAAGCTTTTTTTCCTTATACCTGCTCGGGAGAATATTCTCGCTCCCCCGAATACCATATTCCTCGATAATAACTTTCTTTAAGATATGAAATATTGTTTTTTCATCTATATCCTGAGTCGGTAAAATGTTCTTTTTTTGTGGAAGAAGTTCCTTTAGCGTCCGCATAGACTCTATTTATTTCCTGATCGGCATCAGAATATAAAGATAATTCTGTTCTGGTTCGCGCTCCCCTTTCATCATTCGCATACCCGCAGGGGTTGCTTCTGTATTCGCAAGAAAAAGTATTTTTTCTCCTCCAAGAGCATTTATTCCTTCCAGCACGTATCGTGGATTAAATGTTATTGTAAGCGGCGTTTTTCCTTCAAAAAATTCTATTGGGAGTGTCGTGACATTTTCCCCGACTTCTTTTGATACCGAAGTGACTGTACATTGTGAATTTCTCGGATCAAAAGAAAGGGTTATCTCGTTTTCGTTATACATTGAGAGGGCACTCGCTATCTTTATCGCGCGCTGAAAAATCTCTTTCTGAAAGATGATTTGGAGAGTAAATTGTTGTGGGATAATTTGTTTATATTCTGGATATTTTCCATTAATAATCCGTGAGATGATTTGTACACCATCGACTTCGAAAAATATCTGATTTTCTTCAAGTGCTATCTTTACCTCATTACTTTCAGGAGTGATCACTCTAGAAATTTCCTGAAGTGTATGAAGAGGGAGTATGAGTGATGGGGTATTTTGTAAGAAAGAAAGATATCCTTCACCATATTCCGTAAAAGGGATAATTTCTTCCGCAAGCCGAAAACTATCCGTTGCTGCAAGATGGATAGAATCCTGAAAAAAGAAGATATGTGCTCCCGTAAGTTCTAATCGAGCTTCATTTATACTCGCACAGAAAAGTACCCTTGTAAGCGCATTTTTTAGTTTTTGTGCCGGAAAAGAGAAAAAATATTCCTTTTTATATTGTGGAATAATAGGAAAATCCTTCCCATTTAATCCTTTTATTTTCATTTGATGAGTTGGGGTGGTTATATGTATTACAAAATTCTCCGTAGAGAGCTCCACAACATCACTATAAGGAAGATTAGAAATAAAATTCATTAATAATTTTGCTGGAATGGCTATTTTTCCTTCTTGTTCTATTTTCGCCCCTATATAGACAATCACTCCAATTTCAAGATTTGTCGCAGAAATCTTTAATCTCCCATTTTCAGTCTCTAAAAGAAAATTACTCAGGATCGGAAGAGTACTTTGTTTTCCAACAACACGCTCTAGGTAAGAAAGGGCTTTTTGAAGATTTTCTTGAGTACAGATAAGTTTCATAAAAAATAATAGAGTATATATATTAAGAAATTATTATTATCATTACTTCGGTGAATATCTGAATAAAGTTAGTTTAAGCTTTATTTTTAGGATTTTTATAAAAAGAAGTCCTTGATATCTCTTATAAAAATCCACACTTTATAAGGATAAAAAGAAATATTTTTCTTTTTTAATAAAATATACCCTTTTTTCTTTTTCTTATTAAACTCTTATACACCTCTTTCTTTTATTTATACAACCTTATCCACTCTGAGAATAATATAATCTTTCATAAAGGAGAGAAAGTTCTTCTTTTAATCGTAAATTTTCTTCTTTTCCTTTCTCTATTTTTTCAAATGCATGGAGTGCGGTTGTATGATCGCGCCCCCCGAGATATTCCCCAATAGCGGAAAAAGGCATCTCAAGTTCTTTTCGTAAGATGTACATCATCACTTGTCGCGGATGGGAAATTTCTTTTTTTCTTCCTTTCCGGACGAGATCATCTTTAGTGAGAGTATAATATTCCGTGATGACAGAAAAAACATCGTCTATTTGAAGAGTTTTCTTGTTATTTTGAATAAGCTGATGGAGGATTTTTTGGGTTGTTTCAAGAGTGGGTGGAATCTTATGAAATTCACAAAAAGCCATCACCCGGTTTAACGCCCCCTCAAGTTCTCGAATGTTTTGAGTGATATTTTCCGCGATAAATCGGATAGCTGGGGTATCGAGAAGAAAGCCCTTTTCGGCTATTTTTGCCTCTAAGATAGCAATTCTTGTCTCTACGGTCGGGCGGCTAATATCCGTGATCATTCCGCCTTCAAAGCGGGAACGGAGGCGCTCCTCAAGAGTAGGGATGGATTTTGGTGGTCGGTCACTTGAAATGACAATCTGCTTATTGATCTGATAAAGGGAATTAAAGATATGGAAAAACTCATTCTGAGTCTTTTCTCTCCCAGAAAGGAATTGTACATCATCAATAATTAAAAGATCCATCTGTTGATAATATTCCTTAAAGCGGTCGATTTTTTGATTTTTAATAGAATCCACTAATTCCGTGGTAAAGCGCTCGGAAGTGATATATTTAATGCGTTTTTCTGGATGATTTTTGATAACTTCATTCCCGATGGATTGGAGAAGGTGTGTTTTTCCTAAACCAACACCGCCGTAGATGAAAAGCGGGTTATAGGCGGCACCGAGATTTTGGGAAACGGCGTAGCAGGCTGCCCGAGCGAGCTCATTGTTTTCAGCTACAATAAAATTCTCAAAAGTGTACCGGGTATTGAGGTTTGTTTCATGAAATGCCGGCGTACTTTGTTGTTGATCGGTAAAAATAGGCTTTTCCAGGAGCTTTTTTCTTACGAAGCCGGTTGCAACATCAGACGACTTTAAAGGAGTGGTATTTTTAACAGAGTCGATGCCTTGAGAGAGAGGTTTTTCAATAGAAAGAATACAACGGATCTCATTTATATCAGAATCAAGGCTTTTTAAGGCTTTCAAGATGTAGTGATTATACTTATTTTCGAGCCATTCCTTTGCAAATCCATTTGGAACACCAATGGTCACTAACCCATTTTGACGATTTAAAATAGCGGTATTCTTGAACCACGTGATAAAATTCGCTTTCGATATGGAAAGTTCAATTTGTCCTAAAACGGCTTTCCAAAGCTCCTCGTTCGTCATAGAGGAAAATTATCAACAGCAAAACTCATTATAACAGATAAAAACCTTCGTAGCGAAGCTAAAAGATGCTAAAAAAGTGGATAAGAAGTGAATAAGTGCACTTTTTCCTTATAAATTGACTTTTCTCTCTTTTTTAGATACACTACATAAACTATCAGAGCTAAATCAATTTATTTCAAAATGATATGCCAAAGAGAACATATCAGCCGAAAACCCGTAAGCGCTCGCGTCGCCATGGATTTTTGAAGCGAATGAGCACGAAAGGCGGGAAAAAAGTGATCGCCCGTCGACGTGCTTCCGGAAGAAAAAAGCTTTCGGTAGCTTAAAATATGCTAAAAAAGGGATTCCGGTTGAAAAAAAAGGAGGATTTCGATAGGGTATTTCGTAGCGGAAGACCCCTTTTTTTTGAAGAAATAGGCTGCCGATACGTTAAAAATACTGAAAATAAGCCAAAAGTCGGGTTTTCTTTGAGTAAGAAGTATGTTCCGACCGCTGTCGAGAGGAATCGTTTGAAGCGCACTTTTTCAGAAACGCTAAGGATACTTTTTCAGAAAGGTCCCTCTGAGGGAGTAGATATTGTTTTTTTTCTTACGAAGAGGCCAAGAAATAGGACAAAAGAGGCTATTCAACAGGTTTTTAATGGGTTTTTAAGACAAATTTATCCGAATTAATACAAAGAGATATGGCCCTTTTCGACATATTCATCTATCAGCCACTCTATAATATCCTCATATTCTTCTATAATACCGTTCCCGGACAGGATTTTGGTATAGCTATCATTCTTACGACCCTCGTCATCAAGACATTATTCATCCCACTTTCCAAAAAACAGATAGAGTCGCAGAAGAAAATGCAGGAAATTCAGCCGAAAATAAAGGAAATCCAGAAAAAACACAAGGACGATAAGGAAAAACAGACGCGCGCCATAATGGATTTCTATAAGGAGAACAAGGTAAACCCGTTCTCCGGCTGCCTTCCGCTCATCATCCAGCTCGTTTTCCTCATCGCTATTTACCGGGTGATTATGAACATTTCCCAGGCCGGTTTAGTCGTGAATCAGGCTGATTTGTACGCCTTTATCTCCAATCCTGGAAATATCGGGCATCTTTTTATGAACATAGTCGATCTTACGAAGCCAAGTTACGTTTTTGCAATTCTCTCGGCTGCCGCCCAGTATTATCAGACAAAAATGCTTTTACAGAGCCAAAAAGCTACTTCATCGGCATCATCCGCTTCCGATGAGCCGGATTTTGCGGCTATAATGAATAAGCAGATGCTCTATCTTGGTCCCGGGTTGACGCTCTTTATCGGCGCGACGTTTCCGGCCGCCCTGTCCTTGTACTGGCTGTTCTCGACCCTGTTTATGATTTTTCAGCAGATGTATATTTTTAAGCCGAAACAGGCGTAAGATGAATCGTATGGAAACATCCAACGCAGATATTCTGAAGGACATCGTGATGAAACTTCTTGAGAAGATGGATTTTCAGATACGCCATATCGAAATTTCCCCTCTTGAAGAAACCCAAGAAACGCTCCTGTGCTCCGTACGGGTAGAAGAGAATCAGCATTTTCTTATTGGTCAGTACGGGGCGAATCTGGCAGCGGTCCAGCATCTAGTACGATCATTGTTTCGCAAGCAGACCGGCGAATCCATAAACGTCATCATCGACGTGAACGATTATTTTATGGAAAAGAAATCCACGCTGGAACGCGAGGCAAAGAAAGCGGTTGATGAAGTCTTGCTGAACAATATTTCCGTCGCCTTGCGCCCGATGCTTCCCTATGAGCGGAAGATCATCCATTCGTATCTGCATACGGACACCCGTGTATTTACGGAAAGCGTCGGCAAGGGAACCGAACGAAAGATAATGGTGCGTCCGAAGCCGGTCGCCGATGAATCCCCGGCTATCTAGCGCACGATATTCAAAAAATCCAATGGCTGTCGCGAGAAAAATCGCCTATATTGTAGTTCTCAATTCCTTCTTGAAGGTGTTTTCGACGGTGGTGCTCTCGCTTCTCTCGATTCGCCTGATTACCGGGTATCTCGGGCAGGATGGCTTCGGGAAATATGCCACCATATTGGCGTTTTTTGCCTTTTTTTCGGCTTTGGCCGACCTGGGCCTTGCTCCGATGATGGCGCGAGAAATATCGCGCGAGGGCGCGGATGAACAGAAGATTCTCGGAAGCATCATCACGTTGAGATTTCTCTCTTCCACGGCGCTCGTTGCCCTTTCGCCGCTCATCCTTTTTTTCTTCGATTATTCTGGAGACGTGAAGACGGGTATCCTGATTGCCGCTTTTGCCATCCTCTTTTCCACGCTCTCCGTCACTTTAAACGGTATTTTTCAGAAACGCCTGGCAATGGACAAGGTGGCGATCATTGAATTTCTTGGGAAGCTCCTCCAGGTGGGAATGGTCGCGCTCGTCATAAAGGAAGATCTCGGATTTCTTGCGGTGGCCGCGACGCTTCTCGTCTCTCTCTCATTCAACGCTCTTTTAGCGTTCATCCTCTGCCGCCGGTACGCGATATTTTCTCTCCATATCGATACGGCACACTGGAAATCTTTTCTTCGAGAATCTTGGCCGATGGGAATGACAGCCATCATCACATTCGCCTATTTCAAGATGGACACCATCCTTTTGTCGGTGATGCAATCGAACGCTCACGTCGGCATTTACAACGTGGCGTACAAGATAATGGAAAATCTCATTTTCTTTCCGGCGATGTTAGCCGGGCTTATCCTCCCCCTCCTGTCGCGGTTCATCTTCACCGATCGGAGGCAGTTTGAGGAAATCGCGAACAAAACCTTCAAGGTGTTTCTTCTTATTGTCACCCCACTTATCATCGGGACATGGTTCTTGGCCGGGGATATCGTACGCATCGTGAGCGGAACGGGCTTTCAGGAGTCCGCCCCGGTTCTCCGAATCCTCATTTTTGCGCTCAGCTTCATATTCTTCGGACACTACTTCAATATGTTGCTTGTGGTGGGGAACGCTCAGAAGAGGCTGATGCAGACCTTGATGATAGCAGCGGCATTCAATATCATTCTGAACATCTTTCTTATCGAGCGATATTCGTATACCGGAGCGGCCTGGGCGTCGCTTCTGACGGAAATGTTGGTCGTGCTTCTGACCGGCACGCTCGCATACAGACATATCCGTTTCGCCCCATCGTTCGAAAACACCGGTCGAATCTTCGTTTCGGGTGCGGCGATGGCGGTGACGCTGTTTTTTCTTCAAAATCAGGCGTTTCTGATCGCAGGCGCCGCCGCCGTTTTTACCTACATCTTCGCGTTATGGCTTTCTCGTGCGGTGACGCAAGACGAGCTCCTGAGTATCTTTTCCTCGAAACGCGAAGAATCTCTCGCAGACGCGGAGCGTTTTGAAACAATGGTGCCCTAGCGTTTGATCGGGGCGTCAGTATCGCTATGTTATGAAAGTCGCCATCATTGTTCTCAATTACAACGGCGCGGACTGTCTTTTGAAGTGCCTACGCTCCCTTTCGGAACTCCGATACGAAGACAAGGAAATCATCGTTGCGGATAACGGATCGACGGATGATTCGTTCTTGGTCGCCAAGAAGGGTTTCCCGTCTTTCGTTTTCGTCGCGAACGGAGAAAACAAGGGGTTTGCCGGCGGAATGAACATCGGGATGCGTGAGGCGTTTGCCCGTGGTGCCGACAGCGTCTGGCTGTTCAACTCCGACGCCTCTTCCGAAAATGATACGCTCGATTTTTTGGTTGCTGCCGCGAAGCGGTATCCCGACGCCGGACTGTTCAGCCCGCTTATTTTTGAGGACGGATCGGAAAAGATATGGTTCGGCGCCGGAAGAGTGGATTTTCTTCGGATGCGCACCGAGCACACCACCCCTCCAAAAAGACTTTTGCGACAAGACGCGTATGAAAGTAGATTTTTGACCGGTTGCGCGCTCTTCATCAGGCGAGAGGTGATCGAAAAGATAGGATTTCTCGATGAGCGATTCTTCCTTTATTACGAAGATGCTGACTTTTGCTGGCGCGCGAGAAAAGCCGGATTTCGCTGCCTGGTTGTGCCGCGTGCTCACGTGCATCATCAGGAAAAAAGCCGAAAAAGCAACGAAAAGACCTTCTACCTCGTTTATTCCGGACTTTTATTCTTCGAAAAACACTCACCCTGGTTCATCCGTCCGTATGGAGCTCTCTATGGTACAATACGGAGGATAAAAAACCGGATGGACCGACTTCTCGGAAGGAAAGAGGCCGCCTTCGTATTCCGGGCCTACGAAAAATTCTATGGGCGATCATCCGAACATTTCTCTCATTTACGTCAATTATCGTAGTGCGCGACGTCTCGAAGACGCCCTGAAAAGCCTTTTTTCATATGAAAATCGGAACAGCGGACCTTTCGAGATCATTGTGTCCAACAATGACGTCTTAGAACGGGACCTCGTAGAGCGTCTTCGGGAAAAATACGGATTTCTTCTTCTCCAAAATAAAGAGAACCAGGGTTTCGGTGTCGCGGCGAACATCGGCGCACGGAGAGCTTCGGGAAAAATCATCGGGTTCCTCAATCCGGATACGTGCTTCCGAGAACAGTGTCTCGAAGGTATTCGCGAAGCATTCGAAAAAGACCCGGCTTTGGGCGTATTGGGAATGAGGCTATTCCGCCCTTCCGGCGAAGCGGAACGGTGGAGCTTCGGTCGGTGGCCGACGCTGGGAAAAATCTTGGCCGGAAAGTTTTTTCAGAAGAAGAACGAGCAGCTATCCGGAAACGAGGATGATCGGGAAACGGATTGGGTAAGCGGTGCCGCGTTGTTTGTTCGGAAAAGCCTTTTTTTGGAGCTTTCCGGGTTTGACGAGGATTTTTTTCTGTATTTTGAAGACGTTGATTTTTGTCAGCGCGTCTCACGGGCTGGATACAAGAGAAGGCTTTCAAGGTTTTCGCTTCTGCACTTCGGTGGAACGAGCCAACATTCGTCCCGAGAACAGAAAAAGCACTATTATCGGTCCCAAGAGCGGTATTTCAAAAAGTATCGGCCATGGCGGGAGTATATCGTCTTGCGGATTTTCCGATTTTTTCGATACGGTCGATGAAACATATGCGTATCCTTCTCCCTATTTTTCTTCTCGCTCTCCCATTTCAATGGGCACTGTCGCCCACCGAAGGGGTGGATCTCGCGATTGTCCGAATAGGATCACTCCTGATCGTTTTTTGTTGGGCAGCGGCAAGTCTTTGTCGGCGATCACTGTACCTGCCGGATCCGACAATGCTCGCTTTCGCCGCATCGTTTATTTTTTTCATAAGTGCGTCGGTCTTTTGGGCGGAAAACAAGGAGTGGGCTTTTCGGAAAAACGTGTTTCTTTGGACATTCTTTCCGCTCCTTCTCGTTTTTTTTGATCAGTTCCGCGATGAGAAGTCGCGGCTTCGTCTCATACGGTTTCTTCTTGTCGGCGCTTCTGCGGCAGCTCTCGTTGCCATCGTACAGTTTTTTTCGCAGTTCGTTTTCGGTGTCGAAAAAGTCTTTTCGGTGTGGACGGAGACAATCCTCCCGTTCTTTCTTGGAAATGCTTTTGGAGAAGCCGTGGCGGCGTACCCGAGTCTTCTCGTTAATCTTTCCGGAGAGACCTTTTTGCGCGCGACGGCGTTTTTCCCCGATCCGCACATCGCGGCGTTTTATTTCGGTCTCGCGTTCCCGTTCGCTTTTGCGTTATTTTTGAAGGAACGATCGCAAACAGCTTTGTTTGCAACGAGCCTCCTCTTACTTGCCGACTTTCTGACATTTTCCCGCGGGGGTTACGTTGGTCTGGCTCTGTCCGCCGCCGTATGTTTCGGTATGACGGCCCCTCGTTTGGCGGAATGGCGAGAAAAAGGAAAAAAATTTCTCGCGGGTATTTTCTTGGCCCTGATCGTTGCTGCCGTGTTTTCGGGTCCTTTCGGGGCACGTTTCGTCTCGAGTTTTTCTTTGGAAGACGGTTCGAACAGTGAGCGGCTGCGCCTCTGGAAAGAGGCGGCGGCGTTTGTCGCCGAACGTCCGTTTGGAGGAGTCGGTCTCGGAAATTATCCGATCATCGTAAAACCGAGCGCCTCGTATCGTGAGCCGATTTACGCGCACAACCTCTATCTTGATGTGGCAGCAGAAACGGGCCTTCTCGGACTCTTCTTTTTTCTCGGATTGCTCGGAACAGCCATTCTGCGCTCTGCCCGGAGATGGAGGAAAGAAAAAGACCTGTTCGCCTTAGCCACACTCTTATCGCTCACCATCTTTTCGGTACATTCGCTTTTTGAGACACCGATTTTTTCGGTGCACGTCTTACCGCTCTTCCTGTTTCTCATTGCCTTTGCCGGATCGTTCCATAATCATACGGAAACGCGCTTATGCCGCTCGCATTGAGACTCCTTTCTTTTTGTGTCGCCGGAATGTTTCTTTTGCTTCCTTTTGCTCGGCTGAAAACGGATGTTTTCGGCTTGCCTCTCTATACGCCCGAAGGAGGAGTGATTCTTCTCCTCGTGCTGTTTTTGGGCGTCCAAGGATCTTATTGGCACGGACAAAACTCGTCTCCTGATCGTTGGGCAATTTTCGCTACTGCCTTATTTCTGTTCGGTACGCTCCTTTCTCTTTTTGTCCATCCGCTCTCGTTCAAATCGCTCGGACTTTTCAAGACCTGGTTCTTCTTTCCGACCTTGATGGCTGTGCTCATTCTTCTTGTACCGTTGTCGCGCACAGCCGTGAAGCGATCTCTTTTGGCATGGCTTTTCGTTACCGTATCTTCGTCGATCGGAAGCTTGTGGTTTTTCTTTGACGGGCGAATGACATACGACGGACGCTTAGAGGCCTGGTTTTCTTCGCCAAATTTTCTGGCACTCTTTCTCGCTCCGGGCGTCCCTTTGGCCGCATATTTTTTGGAACAAGCTTTTTCTGTTCAAGCGGCGATTCGCCAAAAGGCCCTCTTTATGGTTTCGGGCGCACTCGTGATTGCCGCTATTTTTCTGACACGCTCATACGGTGTTTGGGTGGCGACTCTTCTCTCTCTCTTGGTATTTTTCTTCACGTCCGGACGTCGAGGAAAAGGCGGTATCGCGATAGTTCTCATACTTTTTTGCTTGGTGGCAGTGTTTTTTGAGCGAGGGACTGAAAAATGGCACTCACTCATCTCCTTTGACGAACGCTCCTCGCTTGCCTCACGAGTGATGATCTGGCACGCAGCAGGAAGCGTCCTCGCCGATCACCCGGTGCTTGGTATCGGTCTCGGTCGGTTTCAGGAAGAGTACCTGTCATATCAGAAATACTTTCCCCCATATCTCGAATGGGCGGTTCCTGAGCCGCACAATTTGTTTTTGGCCGTATGGCTTGAAACCGGATTCCTCGGGCTTATCGGGTTCCTGCTTCTGCTTTTACGAGCCTTCATCTGTCTGTACCGGACATACAAAGAAACATCTAACGGAGAGATCCGGGCACTTCTAAAGATTCTCGGTTCGCTTCTCGTTCTTTTTTTGGTTTCTGGCCTTGTGGATACCCCGTATTTCGGAACCGATTCGGCGTTTTCGTTTTGGCTCCTGATCGCGCTGATCTTCACGACAACAAAAAACCGATTCGTGGAAAACGAACCGGCCGGAAAAACTTTTGAAGATCACAAGTCGATACGATAGAGACGTTTCGTTTGCCGATCGGTAAAGAAGAGTGCGTCCTCGGACGACGAGAGAAAGAGGTCTGTGCTGTCAAAGCCCTGCGAGACTTCGTCCAGGTCGAGGAGGCGTGTTTTTTTTCCGTTTTCCAAATCTATCTTCCAAAAAGTGTCTTTTGTGTACAGAGGTCGGCCAAAATAATCGTTGGGGAGGACGGCGTTCTCCGGAAGCGATCCGGGGAGAGCATAATAGAGAACTGATCCGTTTTTTGACCAGACGGTTTTTGCTACGAATGTCGGGATGGAAAGATTCTTGAATTCCCCGCCGTTCTGATTCATAACACTGAGAAGGAGCGA
This sequence comes from Candidatus Moraniibacteriota bacterium, assembly GCA_052034975.1. Taxonomy (GTDB): domain Bacteria; phylum Patescibacteriota; class Minisyncoccia; order Moranbacterales; family UBA1568; genus UBA1568. The sequence continues at coordinate 36,033 of JBPOIA010000021.1, read as the reverse complement.
GTGACCGCCCTTTTGGTCGCTGGTGCTTACGAGGACCCGGTTGCCGTTCGGTGACCACAGATAATCCGCTCCGAATTTTTCGGTAAGAAGGACACGTCGATTCTCGCCGGTGATACCGATGGTCTCAAAAAACGTTTTTTCGAGGGCATTGGAACGATTCCAAAATGAGATCAGGGTGCTTTTCGGCACGGGAGCAAAGAAAGAATCCTGGTCTTTCAGGTCGGCGAGCCTCTTCCAACCGCTTCCATCTGGGGCGGCTGTGTTAAGAGAACGGGCGCCGGTCTTGGTGTCGGTATACTGGTAGATGATCCGATCGCCGATGTTGTCCCAGGAGAGTCTCGACATTTCGGGTTTGAGCGGAACGAGGGTCTTGATCTGAAAATCGGCAAAATACCAAAGAGCCGTCCCGCCGGACTGGCTGAGCAGCAACAAGGCACGGTCGCGTTTCGGCGACCAAAGGATCCTGGCTGGTGTGCCCGGAAGATTGCTCATCAGGATCTCCTTGTCTTTGCCTTCCAAGGAAGCTTTTTTGAGCGACTGGTCATCGAGCGAATAGTAATAGAGTGTGTCGTCACCGCTTGTGGCACCAAGGACGGTTTCGTTGATGACACTTAGGATCTTTTCCGCTGAGCGGGCATTCTCGCTCGCTGATTCTTCCTTGATATCCTCTTTTTTCTCCTTATCGGCTATCGGATCATTCGCATTATGGCGAAAAATGAAGTTGTACGCAGCCAAAAAGATAAGCGTCAACACGAGAATACCCAAAGACACATAAAAGACCCTTTTCATAGCAATTCGAAGAGAGAAGCTTAGAGCGAACAGCAGCTACTGGGAGCGCTGATATGGATATGCGGATGGGCTCCTGCGGACTCGTCATTGACGCGCGCTCCGCAGGCGGAGGCGGCCGATTTGACGGCCTGGGCGATGGAGAGATCTACCTGTCCGCCGCTGTTTCTGATGGAAATGTCCGCAGCGAGGGATTGTTGGCACTCGCTGCCGGTCTGTGTCGCTCCGCCGCCATAGTGGCAGGATGTTCGGCTATGGGCGCAGGGCGGAGAGCTGTAGTTGTTCTTGCAGGTCGAGAATCCTCCGCTGTCGGAAATACTGGTTATTTGTGCGCTTGGGTAATGGCCGCGCATACAGGCAAGAATGTCGGCGAGTTTCTGTGAAGCGTCGTTACACTGGCTACTAGAGATGCCGACGACGGAATATCCGCTGCACCCGGCGCCGATGCCCGGCGTCGGAGCCGGTCCGGTCGGTTGCATCCCGACACTCGTTACCGACAAGCCGTTTAAGGTGACATTGACGAGATCGGGATTGATGACATTTAAGATAAGCCAGGCGACGAGCGCGATGGCGAGGCCGATGATGGAGTCCCAGATGATGCCTTTAGCTGTCGCGGCCGACGAGGTATTGCCAGCGCTTGTGAGATACATAAAACCGCCGATGGAAAGCATCAGAACCGCGGAGAGCGTGACGATGATGAGCGCCATCCGATAGATGCCCTCGACGTAGCTCTTAAGGTCGCTTCCGACGCTTGGAACGCCCGGAATCTTTTCCAAAAGCGTATATTGGAGTCCTTGGCTCTGGGCATCGGCTTGAAGAGCGAAGAGAAAACCGGCCGTCGCGAAGAAAAACAGAAGCGTTCGAATGAATGTTTTGTTTTTGCGCATACCCGGTAGTGAAACTTCGACAATTTTTCTTTCAAGACATTATCGAAAGTCCGGCTTGATAGAATTTATGTGAGCTCCTGTTTTGTCTGAGTTTTTATTGATGCCGGTCGAAATTCTACTACCGGGCATAAAGAAAGACGATGTGATTCTATTATACCACACCAAATTTCATTTTTCGAAGTGAAAGAAGTGTCGACCGTTCTAGAAGTCCCAACTTCCGTTGAGACTGGAAGACTGGGTGTAATTGACGACGGTGGTTTCGAAGAAATTTCCTTTGTCGCTGTTCGTGTCTTGTAGGCGCTCGAGATGCTTGTAGGGGTTATTGACCGCTTCCGGGTAGAGCGGATCGATATTGAGCATCGCGAGTCGGTTGTTGGCGAGCCACTTGGTATAGATCTCGGTCGTTTCCCCGTTTAACCCCGGGATGCGGTTGCCGAGGATGTGCCGACTCCACTCGATTTCTTGCAGGACGGCGACATTCATCATTTCACGGACGATCGATTCGTCATAAATATCGGGAAATTCGCGTCGGATTTCGCGGATCAGATTAGAGAAGATGGTAATGTGCGTCAGTTCATCGCGTCGGATGTATGCGATCATTCTTCCAGTGGCGAGCATCTTCATATGGTCGACCAAAGTGTCGAAGAACGCGAATCCGTTGTAGAAATAGACCGACTCGAGGAGGAAATTCGCGACGATACCGCGGAAGAAACTCTTATCAGAGGGGTGATCGATGAAATCCTGGTAGATGGCCCCAATGTATTTGTTGCGATCGAGGAGGATTGCATCGTCGCGCCAAAAATAGTAGATTTCGTCGCGCTCCTTGCTTTCCACGACCGATTCGAGGATGGTAGCGTAGGATTGCGAATGGATAGCTTCCTGATAGGCCTGGATCGAGAGAATAAGATTCACTTCCGGCGACGTGACGTAATCCGCGAAATGTGGAAGATTCACGGTCTGGATGGAGTCGAGGAAGATGAGGAACGAGAGAATGCCTTTGTAGGCGCGCTGTTCCTCGGGTGAAAGCTCGGTATGGAACATCCGGGCATCGTCCTTGAGTCCAGAAACCTTTTCCGGCACCCAAAAGTTTCCGACCATCACCTGGTAGAGCGATTTGGCCCACGGGTATTTGGTTGCGTTCAGGTTAAAGAGTCCCGTCGTCGAGCCTTTGATGATCGTACGGACAGCCACGTCGTCATTTCCGGCCGGATTGAACAGCTTGTTGGCGTGTATATTGGTCATATTATTTTTCTTTATTTTCTTTCAAAACGATTCTTTGGCGCGACTTTACGCTCAAAAGCACGGTCTTTTTCGCGAAGCGAAAAAGTTTTGAGCGTAACCGTCAGGTCGGCCGCGCTGGCGGACAAACGGCGCTAGAGAGTCGGTTTTGAATGAAAATCACTTACTTTTTTACTTTTCCATTACGCCTATCCGCTGCAGCTGACACATCCGTCCTTCACTTCACCGGAAAGGCTGCGGACATAGTAGACCGTCTTGATGCCTTCTCCCCACGATTTCATATAGTATTCGTAGAGTTGGGCGGGACTGACGCGCGACGGATCGATCATCCATTCGAACGAGATCGACTGATCGATCCAGCGATAGATGACGGCGATCATATCGATCACGTCGTTCATATCCATATTGATGTACTCTTTGTAGTACCAGAAATTGTCTTTCGAGAGCTTCGGTGCGACGCGGATGGTCGGGGCGGAGAGATTGGTTTCGACGAAAAACTTCTTGTAGATCGGCAGGAGTGCGGCCGTGGTGCCGACGACGCCCGCTGTCGACGTATTGGGCGCCGGAGCGGTGTGATAACCAAACCGCACACCGGAGACTTTCATATCCGCGAAGAGCTTTTCCCAAAGGGCCCCATCCTCAGTGTTTTTTACGAACCATTCGGCCGGTTTCCCGAGGAGAAGACCTTTTTCGTATTCGCTGCCCGGATAGAGCGGATAGGCGCCACGCTCTAAAGCGAGGTCGACCGATGCGCGATAGGTGTGATAGGCATATCGAGAGAAAAGCTCGTTCACCCGTGTCCTGGCCGTCTCGCTATCGTAGGCGAGCTTGTTGACGGCGAGAAATTCTGCGAGACCCAAATATCCGAGCCCGACACTCCGGTACCGGAGTGCGGTGCGCTCGGCTTCCTTGATCGGGTAATAATTGAGTGTGATGACATTGTCGAGGAGGCGCATGACCACCGGGAAAACACTTTCCATCATTTCCGGCGTGTGCACGGCCGCTACATTGATCGAGGCAAGATTACAGACGACGAGATCGCCCGGCTCATATCGAATAATGATGGTGCCGTCCTCGATCGTCTCTTCAATGAATTTTGATGGAGAAGTATTCTGACAGATCTCCGTGCAGAGTTGTGTGGAATAGATGTGACCGCTGTGCTTGTTCGGGTTCAAACGGTTCACCGTGTCGCGGAAGAATACGTAGGGCATCCCGGTCTCGACGACTGTCTTCAAGAACGCCTTGAAGAGATCTTTGGCACGGACGGATTTTTTCAGTTTGAGCCGATCGTCCTGTTCAAGCGCAAGATAGAACGCATCAAACTCCTCTCCGAAATGATCTTGCAAGCGTTTTTGATAGAGATGCTCCACTTCGTGCGGATCGAAGAGTGTGATCTCCTTATCCTCTTTGAGTCGGCGCATAAAAAGATCCGGGACAGAAACGGCCGGAAAGATGTCGAATGCTTTCGAGCGGATATCTCCTGTTTCGGTCTGCAGGTCGAGGAAATCGTAGATGTCGTGATGCCAGATGTCGAGCGTGACGGAAATGGCACCGAGTCGCGAACCGAGCTGATTGACAGCGATGGCCGTATCGTTGATGACTTTGATCCATGGATTGGCACCACCGGACATTCCGTAGACGCCGCGGATAGCGCTGCCGCGAGCACGGATATTGCCGAGATAGACGCCTACTCCCCCGCCGAATTTCGAGATTTGCGCCATATTTTCGATCGCGTGATAGATGGCACGCAAATCATCATCCACGTTGATCTTGAAGCACGAGGAGAGCTGATGGTAATTTGTTCTCGCATTGAGAAGAGTCGGCGTCGGGAGCGAGATGCGCTGCCGAGAACAGTGTTCGTAGATCCGGAGCGCAAACGCGAGCCGACCTTCTTTCGGTTCAGGAATGGCAAGGAAGAGTGCCACGGACATATACATCTCCTGTGGCAGTTCGCGGGTGACCTTGTTCGGATTAAGCAGATACCGTTTGGCGAACGAGACGACAGTCGTATATTCATAAGACAGGTCCGTTTCCATCGAGAGATGCTTCCCGGCTTCCAGGATATCTTCCTCGCTGTAATGAGTGAAGAAATCCTTTGAATAGAGCCCTTCTTCGACATAAGTCTTAAAGAGGGAGAGATACGCTTCGGGCGTGTAGAGTTTCTCGTGACCGATACTCCTGTTGCGGCAAGCGTGTTTATAGAGGTTGCCGAGGAAGATGCGCGCCGCGACGTTCTGCCAGAGGGTGTTTTCCACGGTTACGAGGTCGATGCAGGTTTTAACGAGGAGCTTGTTGATGTCGGACGTCTTGATCTCATCGACAATGTTTTTTTTGAATGTTTCGAGCAGGTCTTCGAACCGGCAGGACGGCTCATAACCCTTCACCGCGCGCCCGAAAACGGCCCGGATTTTCTCGACGTCGAAGAGCTCTTTCGATCCATCGGCCTTGATGACACTCATAGAGTGCTTCTCGAATTGCTCTACCAGTTTCTCTTTGCGTTCCTCTCGTTCCTCGGCCCGTTTTTCGCGGTAGAGGATATAGGCCTTGGCGATCTCATAGCGGTTCTCGCGGACCAGATGCTTTTCCACGAAGTCCTGGATTTGTTCGACCGACGGGACGTGAAACTCGCTCTTGCCGTCGTGTGTCTGCGCGAGATCGGAGACGATGTGGTCTGTCATCTTCGTAACGAATGATTTGTCGGTTTCCCCGACCGCATCGCAGGCGGCGACGATCGCTTCCTCGATACGAGAGCGCTCGAAGCGAACGATTTCCCCATCCCGTTTTTTCACTTGAGAGAATGTCATAGATGTTTCTTTTTACGATTCAGTGTGCCTGTCCCGAGAATCTTTTTTCTGCCGCATTCCAGTCGAGCGATCGGAAAAAAGCATCGATGTATTCGGCACGCTTCAGCCCATAATCAAGCATATACGCGTGTTCGAAAACATCCATTACGATGATCGGCACGGTTCCGGCGAGATGGCCGAGATCGTGCTCGTTGATCCAAACGTTGAAGAGGTGGTCCGTTTCAGGATCTTTCACGAGAAGCACCCAGCCGATGCCGCGCATCGCTCCGGTTCCACGGAAATCCTTTTCCCACATCTCGAAACTGCCGAAAGAGGCGACGATACCCTGAGATAAGGTGCTTTCCTTGTTGAGAGAGAGCGGCGTTTTGGTGAGGTTCTCAAAATAGCACTCGTGAAGACGCATCCCGTTCCATTCCCAACCGAAACGACGCTTGAGCTCGGCGTATTCCGGCGTGCCGGTTTCCCCTTCTTCTCTAAGTTTCGCGAGGCGTTCGGAGAGCCGATTGGTATTGTTGACGTAGCCCTCGTAGAGCGTGAAGTGGTTCGTGAGAAGCGTTTCGGAAAAACCCGTCAAACCGAGAAGTGCAGCGTATGATTTTGGAGCGTAGGAAGTGGACATAAGAGAGAGATGTTATTTTTTGAGTAGAGACAGCAAAGGGGGCACAAGCCCCCTTGATTTCGTTTTGAGGAGAGTTTATATCTTGCCCACGAGGTCGATACCGGGTTTGAGTGTCTTTGATCCCGGTTTCCAATTGGCTGGGCAAACTTCACCGCCATGCTCGCGGACAAAGCGAGCGGCTTCCAGTTTGCGGAAAAGCTCTCCGGCGCTCCGCCCGACGTTATTGGCGTGTACTTCATACGCTTGAAGCACCCCGTCCGGATCGATGATGAAACTGCCGCGAAGCGCGAGACCGCGATCACCGCCCTCCTCGATGTAGACGCCGAAGCCCCGGGAAATTTCCCCGGATGGATCCGCTACCATCGGATAGGTGATTTTCTTTATGGCTGGTGAGTGATCGTGCCAGGCCTTGTGCGTGAATTTCGTGTCAGTGCTGACAGAGAGTACTTCCGCGCCAAGCTTCTGAAAGTCTTCATAACGAGCAGCCATATCTTCGAGCTCCGTCGGGCAGATGAACGTGAAGTCTGCCGGATAGAAAAAGACGATGACCCACTTTCCGCGGTAATCTGAAAAATGAGCCGTGCGAAATTCGTTATTCTGATAGAGATCCATCCCGAAATCAGGGACGGTTTCCCCGATCCGTGGCAGCGTGTTCGATGAACCGCAACCTCCCCCGCAACAGGTGTCTTGATGCATACTTTTTTGTGTGATGAAATTATTTTTGCGACGTATCGCCACACTATGATAAGGGGCGAAAAACACCCTGTCAAATAGCCCCTGTTTAAGCCTCAAAAACGACCCAAAAATGATAAGAAAAACACATTTTCAACAATATATAGTGTACTTTTTTCATATCAAAACACAATTTTTGTATTAAAAAATCGGGCCAATTTGCTTCTTCCGCGAGAATGCGCTAAAAAGAAATCTTGTTTTTTGTGTATACTGAAACCAGCCATATGCAACCGAATTTCCAAAAATTTCTTTTCATCGTTCCGCGCGCCATACAAGACGTTCGTTTGGACAAGGCGCTTCATACGCTTCTCGACGAGGAATACGGCCAAGGTGTTTTTTCTCGCGCTTTCGTGACGCGTTGCATCAGGGAAAAGAAAGTGTTTCTTAATGGTGCTCCGGCAAAGCCCGGCACCCTTGTCCGTGGAGCGGATCGCATCGATATAAACGAAGAGATCTTTCGATCGGAATCATCGGAAGTGCTTTCGGATATCGGACAGCTCGCTCCCCGAGTCATCTTTGAAAACGACTTACTCCTTGTTCTGTCCAAGCCGGCCGGCGTTCAGATGCATCCAGCCCGCCGACAAACCGGCGACACACTTACGGATTGGCTCAAGGTGCATTTTCCGGATATTCGCGATGTCGGAGAAGACGCCACGCGTCCGGGTATCGTACACAGACTGGACCGCGAAACATCAGGCATCGTTGTCATTCCGAAAACAGCAGCCAGCTTTTCGGCACTCAAAGAACAATTCCAGAAGCGGGCCGTAAAAAAGACCTATATCGCGCTCGTGTACGGGCATATGCCGGAATGTTCCGGAGTGATTGATAAACCGCTCATCAGACGCTCCGGCGAACTCAAGCGTCGTATCGCCCAAAAAGAAGACGATTCCGCGACGATTCGGTATGCCGTGACAGAATATCGCGTTTTGGCACGATACGGGGAATTCGATCTCGTACTCGCGTTTCCACATACCGGCCGGACACACCAGATTCGCGTCCACCTCGCTTCGCTTGGGCACCCGGTTGTCGGGGACAAGCTCTATGTATTCAAATCCATCCGTCGTGAAAAAACCTTTTTTCCGTCACGGCAATTGCTTCACGCGTGGCGGTTGGAATGGGAACTTTTTGACCGAACGTATGCTTTTTCCGATCCTCTGCCGGAAGATTTTCGGAAAGTTCTTCAAGAGATTGATCCTACGCAGACCTTGAAATTGTTTCAGGAAACAGATGGCTTATAGGGCGGGATAGTATCTGTGCGCCCGACGTTTTCTTTGGTGTGGGGTTGACGAAATGAAAGAGACGAGCTATGATGGTGAGGCCTTGAAAAGCCTCTTTTTGGGATAATCACAAGCTTTTCTTTCGTTTCGGCCAAGCCGGCCGTTTCGTTTTTCAATAATGTTAAGTCGCGGAAATCTTATGCACCAGAAACTCATTTCTTTCAATCTGAAGCAGCGGAAGCCGGTAACGGACACGGAGCTGCGCGCTGGCGATGTCATCAAGATCCATCGTCGGATCAAAGAAGGTGGCAAGGAACGCATCCAGGCCTTTCAGGGAACCATCATCGCCATAAACGGCGGCCAGAGTTCATCGAAGACCATCACCGTCCGCAAGGTTTCTTCCGGTGTCGGCGTGGAGTTGATCCTCCCGCTCAGTTCACCGCAGATCGAGAAAATCGAATTCGTCAAACGCACCCGGACCCGCCGTGCCAAGCTGTATTTCGTCCGCACGAAGTCCGTCAGGGTATTGAGCAAGAAACTGAAAGAGGTCGCCGTGAAAAGCGGCCTTGTGGAAGAGTTGCCGACCGAACCAGCTGTCGCCCCGACCGAAGAAGAGGTTCCGACAGCCGAAGAAGTTCCGGCCGAGAAGTAGTTTCAAAATTTTGCCGTCGTACGGATGTCGTCGGCGATGATGCCCAGGTGGCGGAATTGGTATACGCGCTAGCTTGAGGTGCTAGTTCTCGCAAGGGATTGGAGGTTCGAGTCCTCTCCTGGGCACAAAACGAAACAAGGATGGATGAGGCCTAGACATCAGAACCCTTTCAAGAAGGGTTTTTTGTTTGATAGAATGAAAGAAACTTGTATCGAGTGAATCTGTCGGACGATTAGCTCAGTTGGTTAGAGCATCTCGTTTACACCGAGAGGGCCGCTGGTTCGAGTCCAGCATCGTCCACAGTTGATTTTTAGAGACATTTCTTTTACAATCAGCGAAGTACAAAAGTACGCCGAGGTAGCTCAGTGGTAGAGCAGAGGACTGAAAATCCTTGTGTCGGCAGTTCAATCCTGCCCCTCGGCACACAGAATATGGGTCAAGGGTGGTTCAAAAGACCCGTTTCGACCCCGAGGGACTGTAGCTCAGTGGTAGAGCGCGCGGCTCATAACCGCTTGGTCGCAGGTTCGATCCCTGCCAGTCCCACCGGTTGCCAAAGAGAGGTTTTTCAGTTATAGTGAGCAATGCGTTTTAGACGATCTTCCTCGTCGGAGCGAGGCATAAGCGGGTATCGTATAGCGGCTATTATGTGACCTTGCCAAGGTTAAGATACGGGTTCGACTCCCGTTACCCGCTCAAAGTAATTTAAAACCACCCCGATTTGGGTGGTTTTTAATTTATATCTAATTTTTTTCTTCAGGATTTTCTCGTGTAACAGAATATTTTCTTAAAATTTCATATATAGCCCCTAACACTTGCTCTTTAACGGTCGGGTCGCTTGCCGCGATCCATTTAGCAAAGTTATAAAGTTGCTGATTGTCGATTTTCAACCATTTCCCATTTTTATGAAGAAAGTAAAGTAACGTCATGACGGCTATACGTTTATTTCCATTTTGAAAAGGATGATCCTTGATTATAAGATAAAATAAAATTGAGCCCTTCCTGTAAATTCTTGGATAAAGTTGCTTTTTATCAAAAGTTTGCCGAGGCGCAGCTAAACAAGCCTCGAGTTTATTTGGATATCTGCTTTGAAAATCAGGAATTGGTTCGTTCCAAGACATTAATTCTTTGGCAAGCGTATGGGCCACATATTCAATTTCAGAAACCGAGAGATACTTCATATCTATTCCTTGCCAAGCAATTTGAAGGCCTCGCCATATTCTTCAACAGCTTGTTTGACGGCCTGTTCGATTGTTTGTTTATCTTTTTCGTTGAGGTTTCCCATCAAATCGCCGTAGCGAATGAGGTAGTTTCTGCCAATTTTTTTAGCCAAAAGCGACCCGCGTTTAATTCTTTGAAACACCGCAAAACGGCTGACACCCAAAATTTTAGCTACTTGGGTTGTAGAAAGAAGATCTTCTGATTGGTAGTTTGTTGTATTCATATGTCTAGATGTTAACATATGTGTACAAATAAGTCAATATGTCACATATGTTAAATATAATATAAATTATGTTACATATGAATTATTCGTTTAGATTCAGTTCTTACCGTAGCCACTGCTCCGCTCAAGCAAAAACAAGCTCTGTTTAGGGCTTGTTCTTGCCATTTAAAAAATTCTTTCCCAACACCGATCAATGAGTTAGCCTGGTCGGAAAAATCAAAGAAAAAAAGCGTCTCGTATCGGAGACGCTTGAAATTTTTTATGCGATGGATCACCCGCGGGAATCGACGACAACAATAAAGCTTCCGGCAAATGCCGCTGGTTCGCGATGTCGGAGGAGAACGTGTTTTCCACGCACGTTTTCTTCATAGGCGCTATCGAGGATGCCGTAATAATCGAGGAACCGGTTGAGTTTTGCGGAAATGCGGATGCATCCTTTGGAGTCCGGCGTGCCGAGTTTCGGTTCGCCAAAATCCGGATCAGTCGCGTGGACCAAGAGGCGGATATGGATCGGCCCGCCTTTTGGGTGACGGCTTTCCTGCCAGCCCAAATCCCATACCCGACTTCCTTTCGCCCCAAAACCGCGCCACCCTTTTTTGTTTTTGGTGCCCAGTGCCCGGTAGCTCATATGAGCAGGAGTGTTCTTGAAAACACCCACCGGCGTTTCGTAAAACCCGACACGGTTCGGGTTGCCGGTCGAGGTTTTGTGTATGCCGATAATGTGTGACTCCCCCGTTTTTTCGTCAAAAAATATGAGAGCCACAATCTGGGAATTCGGATTGCGATCAGCCAAGAGAAAATATTGTGAAGCCCGAAATGATGTTCCTTGTTCGGAAGAAAAAATCCGCGTCACCTGTTGCAGGAGGGCCTTTTCGCGCTCTTCTTCAACCAGGACAGAGCCGACTTCTTGGGAAAACCGCTGCTTCATTTCGATAACTTCTCCCGGCAATTTCTCTGCTTGGACAGAGGATGTGGCTATCGATGAAATGACAGATGCGAAGACCAGAACCGCCGCAAGAGGTTTCATAGAGACTCCTTTTTTTAAAGTGCGTGTGATGAAATATCGCCAGCGGGCGATGTATCGGTATAACAAAAAAGACAAAAAAAAGCAAGAAAAATTTTGGTGGGTCAGGTGGGACTCGAACCCACAAGCCTTTCGGCGCAGCATCTTAAGTGCCGTGCGTATGCCAATTTCGCCACTGACCCTTGTTTATTCTTTATCTTTTTCGGTTTCTTCCACGATGTGTCGGTTTTAAACTATGGCAATTCGGGCAAAGAACACGGAGGTTTTCTAGTCGATTGTCCGAGCTATCACCATTGATGTGGTCCAATTCAAGTGGAAGTCTCCCGTCTTCAGATTTTTTCTTCCACCCGCACTCTTCGCAGTGTTGAGGTTTCAGTTTTGCATTGAACAATCTTTTCTTTAGCTTGAAACTTTGAAAACTGCTGTTTCGTACCAAGATGTCATTCAAATCGATTTTTGGTTTCCCTATGCCGCGTAGGCCCTTGCTCCAACCGCGTCCAGTAAAGTGTCGTGTGCTTATATTGTATAGCGACAGAAATTTTTGTATTTGCGTATAGTTTCCACCAGCAGGAATCAACCCGAGACAAAAAAGAACCTGCCGAACACTTTTTGATTTCTTGACGGCTATTTTTAAATCGTTCTTGGTCCAGCTCCTCGGTTTCATATTTTGGTATACGAGTAAGTATATAAATATTCCGAGTACACCATGTTTTGAGGTCGCGCCCGGAATTGAACCGGGGTAAAGGGTTTTGCAGACCCGTGCCTCACCACTCGGCCACGCGACCATTCGTTGAATAACACTCTCAAAGCCTATCAAATAGGTCCTGCTGCGTCAATCAAAAATCCCCCGGCAAAGGGGGATTCTTGTGCCTTTATTTCACAACTTCGGCAACCAGGTTCCGGCGACCGAAAGAAAAGGCCTCTTTTTTGGTTTCCATATAGATGTCGATCTTGTTGCCTTTGATAGCCCCGCCGCGATCTTCGCAGCGATATTCGCCCATACCCTCGATAGCGATTTTTGTTCCAAACGGAAACGCGGGCGGACAGGCAAGCGTTCGGTTTTCAGCTACTTTCAATCCCGAAGCCGTGACACCGTCGCTCTTACCGCATTCATCGGCCGCCGCCGTATAGGCAGACGCGTTGATGATAAACGGTTCGGTCGGCAGACTTTTCCACAGGCGAGCCTGCTTTTCCTTCCAGCGAGACAGCGTTTTGTTTTCGCGGGATTCGGTTTCCGTCAGTACGGAATGGCCGTTCCGGTTCTCGATCACGAAGGTCCATTCAAGGAGATACGGATCGTTCCGGTAATCATATCCGGAGGAAAGCGGCAGTTCGTTCTCAACCTGAGCCTGCGCGGTGTTTATCGTGGAGAGAATGCTTATCAGTACAGCTATCGCGAAAAGAAATCCTTTTCGTGCACCCATAGCGTATGATTAGGAATAAACTTCCGCCTCCGAAGAGACGAGAGGCTAGCATTTCAGCCAACCGTATATACTAGCATATTTTTCTGTTTTCGTCAAGAGTAAATATGAAATAAATTGCTTATATAAAGCAAAAAACAGCATTTAAGCTGTTTTTTTTTGGCTTGAGAAAAGGATTTTATGTTCCCGGATCAGAAAGCTTCCATTCTTTCATACGTACCGCTTGCCGTTCTATTTTCGAGGCTTTCCTGAGGCGTTTTTCTGTTCCTTTGGGAAAGATTTGACAATGCGGCGATTGATCAAGCGCGAAAGCGATATCCCACAGGTGTTGTTCGGAAGTAACCCAGTCTTTTCCGAAACGTTTGAGCGAGAATGGGCGGGAAAAGCTGCGAAGCGTCTTTTCTCCCGTTTCAGGCAGAATATATTCGTGAAAGTATGAAAGAGCCAGTTCTCGCACGGTGCGATAGATAGGATCACGGTAGCGAAGCACGGGATGATTGCTTTTGCTCACAGCACCCCAAAGACCATTTTCTTTGAAAAGGGTTACGACATGATCGAAGTCCGGCGACTGAGCTTTGAGGTCGAGGAGGAGTGGCTCTCTCTTGTTTAACCAGAATGCCGTCGCCGCGATGAACGCCCCTTCAATACAGTGCGCACGTCCTTTGCGGAGCGCCATACGCGGTGAAGAGCACGAATCGCTGTATCGCGACAAGTTGCTCGGGAGTTGTTCCAAAAAATCCTGCACCTTACGTGGAGTGGTGAGCGGGCGCAGTATCGAGAGCTCTTGGCGTGTCAGTTTGAACATAGGTCCGAAAGATTATTTCTCTCTTTTGATTTTTTCGATCATTTTGGGAATCTTTTTGAAATCATCCAGCAGAGTTTTCCGCATACCGCCGTTATACAGTGCGGCCGCCGGATGGTACAGCGCAAAAAAAACCTGTTCGCCGATATCTGGGAATATCCGCCGGAACGCTCGGCCGTGCGCTTCAGAAATTTTTTTCCCAGGCACGAAATGCTCGAGTGCATGCCGACCGAGCGTGACAATGACGCGTGGCTGGATGACTCGTATCTGCTCGTGGAGCCAAGGCATACAGGATTCGATCTCTTCGGGGTTCGGATCGCGATTATTCGGCGGGCGGTATTTCACGACATTCGTTATATAGATGTCTTCACGCCCGAGACCGATGCTCAAAAGCATCTCCGAGAGGAATTTCCCTGCCGCACCAACGAACGGCTTTCCCTGTTCGTCCTCATTTTTTCCCGGGGCTTCGCCGACAAAAAGGATCTCCGCTTCAGCGCTGCCGTCGCCCGGAACGGCTTGCAGACACTGATTTTTCAGTGTACAGGCGCATTCCCGTATCATTTTTTTGTTCAGCGCATCGAGTGCCGCTTGCTTATCCATAATTTTCTTCCGATATCCGTTCGTCGAAAAAAGCATTGATAAATCTTTTTTGGGAAAATGGAGAACCTAGGCGATTGCAAATCCGTTTTCTGTTTCTATAATTTTTCCCGGCAATTCGAAGCCGCTGGCAAGCGTGTGTCCTCCGCCGCCGAAACGGTGTGCGATGGCAGAGACATCCACCTGATGGTGTTCCATCGAGCGCAGACTGGCACGGATGGTACGATCATCTCGTTCCGAAAGCACAAGCGCGAATTTGGCGTCCGGCACGGTGCTCAGAATGGAGGCGACCTGGTTGACATCCTCGGCCGTCGCCCGGCATTCCCTGATGTCTTGTCCGGTGACAGCGGTGACGAGCATACCGTTTTCCGGTCGGAACCGGGCTTTTTCGAACGCCTTGCCCCATAGTCGGAGCGCTGCGATATTCTTGTGCGTAAAGATGATCTGTGCGATTTTCGAAAGTGGAGCACCCTTTCGCATCAACTCCGAGGCCACCTCCATCACTCGCGGTGAAACATTTGAATGCTGAAATCCACCGGTGTCGAAAAGGATTCCCATCAGGAGCATCGTTGCCATTGGTTTCGTTAGAGGCGCACCAACGGAAACAAGGAAGTGGTAGACGATTTCTGATGAGGACGAATATGCGGGATCGATGATGACGATGTCGCCAGAAATGGAAATGTCTGGATGATGATCGATGAGCGCCACCACCTGCTGTTCGGCAAGTTGCGGGAGGATGGTATGGAAGCCGCGATCCACACTGTCGCAAGCGATAACGGCATCGTAGCTCGTGAGGTCGAGCTGATCCGGATGAAAGAAAGTTTTTTCCGCGAGGCTGCTCAGCGTATCCGGAAAAGGATCGTAACAGGCGACATCGGTATGCTTGCCGCGTGAGCGCGCGTATTCTTCGAGCGCCAGATTCGCGCCGACGGCATCCGCATCCGGTCGGGTATGTGCCACGAAGAGAATACGCGTAGCTTTGGAAATGACGTATTCAAGGGAGCGAAATTCTGTTTCAAAATGTCGCATAGGCTAATGTCTTGATGCTGACTCTTCGGATATTAGAAGAGATCCTTGAGGATCCTTTCGACTTCGTCAGCCTTTTCTTCGGTTCGATCGATCTCGAATGAAAGGCGCGGCGAAGGCTTCATATAGAGTTTTCTGAAGAGGGATTTTTGCAATACCGGCAACTCTTTCTTTAGCGTCTCCGTCACGTACCCAACCTCTCTTTCGGGAAAAACGCTCACGGACACGCGAGTATAGCGGAGGTCTTTTGAGGTGTCAACCTTTGCAATCGTGACAAACACACCCTGCTTCAAAGAGAGTTCTCGCTCCATAATTTCCGCCAACTGCTGACGGACAAGCTCATTGACTTTTGCGATGCGATGAGAGGACATATCGGTGGACAACGTTGTATAAGCCGGCTTTTACGTCTGAGAAGCCCCTGTCTATCTGACCGGGAACTCGAGATAAAATGAGTGCCCTTGGCAGGAATCGAACCTACATCAAACCCTTAGGACGGGCCCGTTCTATCCATTGAACTACAAGGGCGCTTCTCGTCTTTTGTGCTCAGAGATGATCAGTCCCGTATCTGCCGGAACCCACTGAGCGATGGGAGGCAGAGAGGAACTCTATCATACTTCTTCCATAGTATCAATGCTCTCATTTTAAGTAAAACAAAAACGCCCCAAAGAGGCGTCTGTTTTTGTGGACCATGCCGGACTCGAACCGGCCACCTCATCCATGCCATGGATGCGCTCTACCAGATGAGCTAATGGCCCGAGACACCCTTGTATCATACCTGTCACGGAAGTTTCGTCAACCCTGTATGGCCGTATCAGCGAAGCATTCACAAAAGCGTATGTTTCTGTATAATGAAAAGAATCCCAAAAGACCGCTTATGACAGAACCCTCCGCTGCAATGAGAGCTGTTTCGGAACGATGGTTGCTCGGACTTTTCCTTCTTACACTCCCCTTCTCGATCCGGAAAGTTTTCACCTTTTTTCCGCTAACCGAGGAAGGTCAGTTTAATGAATATACCGACCTCTCACTGTATCTTTCGGATTTGACACTGGCAGCTTTTATCATAGTTTTTATATTAAACAATAAAAACTATATATTGTCAATACATAATTGGAAGAAAATGTTCCACGTGGAACATTTTTATTTTTTCATACTTGCTCCACTTTTGTTCATACTATGGTCCACAGCCTCTATTTTTTGGTCAGAAAATAGAATACTTGCTTTTTATGCCTTAGCAAAGCTTTCAGAAGGATATCTTTTGTATGTAACTCTGATTCTTTATTTTGTTCCACGTGGAACATTTTTCAATAATGAAGGCATAAAAAACCAACCAGTACTTTTTAATGAAGATGTTGATATTGATAAAAATCAAAATGTTCCACGTGGAACATTCTTTAGTATTAATTCTTCGAAGGCACTATTAAATGCGATATCAAAAAAATGTTCCACGTGGAACATTTTAAAGAAAGATCCTGGTGTTGAAAAAAATAATCAAATGTTTCACGTGGAACATTGTAAGGAGATATCAATATGTTCCACGTGGAACATATTTGAACCTTTACTCAGAATACTTATATTTTTAGGCTTGTTTCAAGCATTTTTTGGAATTTTACAGTTTTTAAAGCAAGGATCATTGGGATTTACTTTTCTGAAAGAAAGCATTTTTTCGGTTTCAGATGTTGGAATAGCAAAGGTTATTATTGAAAATGAGGCCTTTGTCAGATCCTATGCGTTTTTTCCTCATCCAAATATATTAGGGGGGTTTTTGGTGATAACTATACTCATAACGGCAGTTTATCCACTGCTATTCCACAGAAATAATCAAATGTTCCACGTGGAACATTTGAAAAATAGATGGTTTTTAAGATTGGCACTTTTTATCCAGCTACTTTGTCTTATTTGTACATTTTCAAAATCAGCAATTCTTGGCCTTCTTATTGGAGGGATATATCTTGGATTTTGTATTTATAAAATGTTCCACGTGGAACATTTTATGGGTAACAAGGCTTTTGAGAGCCTAAGTGTTCCACGTGGAACATTCTTTATCCTTAATTCTTCGAAGGCTATATTGAATGCGATATCAAAAAAATGTTCCACGTGGAACATTTTTGCATATAAACCACTTTTTAAGAAGAAAGTATTTATTGAAACAGGCGTTAATAAACACTTAGAAAATGTTCCACGTGGAACATTTTCACAATATATAAAAATGTTCCACGTGGAACATTTGTTTGTATTTTTAGGGATAGTATTATTTATTGCTTTATTTAAAGCAATAAATTGGAACTATTTCTTTGTTCAGTCTATGGAGGAAAGGCTATTTTTAATGAGATCAGTATGGAATTCCTTTCAGGAAAGCCCAATTATAGGTATGGGTATAGGACAGTCTGTTTATGGTATGCATCGATTTTTTGATACTCAACTTCTCATATGGCAATTTCAGCCAGTACATAATGTTTACCTGATCGTTTTGTCGGAACTTGGTATAATAGGATTAGCGACATTTTTCTTTTTTATTAAAGTTGTTTTTTCAGGAAATGTTCCACGTGGAACATTTTTCTTTAAAATATTACATTTGTATAAAAACAATGAAATGTTCCACGTGGAACATTCTGAGCAAAAAGATTTGAAAGAGAATCTTAAAGATGTTCCACGTGGAACATTAGAAGAAGAAATATTGACAATTATGACTAAATCTGTTGTAATATCTATTCTTGTGATTATGTTTTTTGATCACTATTTTTTTGATATACAACAAGGCCAGTTGCTTTTTTGGGTATCATTTGGATTGATGGCCTCCTCTTCTTTGATAGTATTGACAAAACATAAAAACGTTGTTTAATTTTTTGTTTGTGATGTAAAGAATGTATATTTTGGAAAAAAGCACTGAGAATCAGTTTTTTGATAGGAAAAACTTGAGAAAAGAATTTTTTGAAACATCGCGGCATTTTTGAGGGATGTTTTTATTTACCAAGAGATAAATCCTCCTTTTCATTCCCGAGCGAGTGATGGGAACATGGGGGAGAATACCCCGCGGCTTACTTCGGGGTAAATACCATTCATTTTTGTGTTGTCGGAGAAAATAAAAAATGATATACTCACAATGTATAAAAATACAAAAACGACATCCCGCATATGGGAAATGCTTTTCAGGGAATTTCCGAAAAAAACCTGCGTGTTTCCTTGTTTCTTTTTTTTGGCCTGCTTTTTTTGAGCGCGGCTTTTTTTGCGTTCGCGAGCGACGCGACCAGTGGGAAAAATATCTTCCAGGATACCGATCAAGATGGATTGAGCAATGAGGAGGAAAAGCTTTACGGTACCGATCCATTCAAGAAGGATACTGACGGTGATGGATACGGTGACGGTGTAGAAGTAGAGAGCGGATATGATCCCCTGAAGAAAGCTCCCGGCGACAAGATCGTGACGATGTCGATTTCGGATACGAAACAATCGTCTGCTGCTCAAAACGGAGATAACCTGACGGAAAAGGCTTCGGTAGAGATCGCGACCGTTCTGCGTGATGCGACCGAGAGCGACTCGCTTTCACTTGATCAGATCAACGAAACAGTAGAGAGAGTTTTGAGCGGTACGACGCAAGAGATTCATCTGCCGGACGTCGATACCAAGGATATCAAGATAAAGAAGGCACCATCGAAAAAGCTGAGTGAGAAGGCTCGGAAAGAAGAAGAGCGGGAAGACATTTTGGAATATCTGACCGTACTCTCATACTCGATTGCCAATAATTCTCCGAAAGCTTTCCATACGGCCGACGAGTTGGAAGGTCTCCTCTCTGCGCTTTCCGGAGAATCGCTGTCCGCACTTTCGGCGGGGGATATGACGTATCTCGATCAGATGGAGGATCGCGGCAAGAAGATGCTCGAGGAGATCCGCGGCGTCGAAGTACCGGAGGCGATGCTTGATATCCATATCAAGGCTCTCAAGATGGCATTGTACTCATCGCAGATCAAGAGTGAATTGAAAACGGACGGAACCGATCCGCTGGGACAGGTCGCGGCATTGTCGCGCGCACAGGGATTCCTTGCGGTCGTGCTTGAGCTCTCGCAGGAGATCACCGATAAGCTTGAGAAATACGATATCGCCGAAATTCCCGTTGACCTCTGATAATATGATGACTGCGTCAAAATATATTTTGAAAAAAGGCGTTCTCTCAGGAGCGATTCTCTGTGCTTTTGTGCTGCACATATTTGTGCTGGTTCCGGTGGCGCGCGCTGACCAGTGGGGAGCCAACATAGCGGCCGCGATTATGAAGCAGGCGATGGAGCGGATTTACGATCAAATGCAAGGGATGCTTCTCGGATCGCTCAAGGTCGCTGCGACACAGCTCCTAAACAGCCAGATAAACCAGCTGATCGGTGGTGGCGCGACGGGACAAGCGCTCTTCATCACCAATTACGAGACGTTCCTGTATCGCGAGCCGATCCAGGAAACGAATCTCTATATGAACGATTTCTTCACGCTCACGACACGCGGCAAGGGATCATCGTCGAATTATATCGGTGTTGGAAATATGGGAAGCGGTGTCCGGGGGAACTATTCCGGATATCTGATCGATCAGGCACGCCGTTCAACGACTGACCGTTCGTCGTATACGCAGATGAATCTTGATGAGTACACGTCCAGTCCGGAAGTGATGTTCGCGGAAGGGGATTGGCGGGCATTTAATGCGTTTTTTTCCAACCCCGCGAATAATCCGTACGGGTACACATTGATGGCCGAAGAGGCATATTATAGCAAGCTCTCGTCATCCATCGAAGTGCAGAAGGTGAAGGCACAGTCTTCCGGTTTCCGTCCGGTGGAGCGGAATGGACAAGTCATTACGCCATCCGGATCGATCGAGGCCCTTACCACGAGCGTGCAGAATATGGGAAATAACATTATTACAAACGCAACGAATCCGGCGGAATTCCTTTCTGGTGCGGTGTCCGCGATGGTGAATCGGATGATCAGTGGGCTTATTCAGCAGGGCATCGGCCAGGTACAGGCCAATATCCAGCGAGAAATTTGGAGTGTCAACGGACAGGTCGGTCAAGAGCTTGGCAGTCTGTCACAGACGCTCGGGCCGGCGGCGCGGTTTGTACCGTCTGTGCTGCAGCGGACCAATGTCAGTGTCAATCCGACGACACCTGCGCCGCCAGACAATGGAACGGGCGGACCGTAGAATAAGGAAACAGAAAACGAAAATAAAGGGTATTTTCTTCTGTGTTCCCATCACTCGCTCGGTAACGAAAACAAGCTTTCGTTACGCTCACTTCGTTTGGGAATAAAAAATCCAGCGTCTTTGGCAGACGCTGGATTTTGTTGTGGGCGTATCTGGATTCGAACCAGAGACCTTCACAATGTCAATGTGACGCTCTAACCAACTGAGCTATACGCCCGGGAGTCTACGCGGTGGGAGTTTCCGGCATACCGTCTTTGAGAGTGAACTCTTCCGCGGATTCTTCGGTTTTTGGAACAGCAAGATCCTTGAAGAAGAGATATCGCAGAGATTGTTCAAAAACGTGCCACCAGCTGAAGATAGGGAGGGCGATAAGCGCGGAAATGAGCGCTTGTTGTCCGGAAAAGCCCGCCCATTCCGTCAAGGTGACGATATTCAGCATAACGAGATTTAGGCAAAAAGTAAAGAGAACGAAGAGCGCGAAGGAGAAGAATCCGAACAAAAGACATCGGGATGTGTGACGACTGAAAAGAACGCCGCCGTTTTCGAGCGATGAGCGTAGCCTGAGAGGAGAGAGGAGTCGGTAGAAGAGACTGAATTCCTGAACGAAGAAAGCTATGATGGCGATGGCTGCAAAAAGAATGAGAGCGCCGAGCGCGACGATTCCCAGCACGGCCGGATTGTAGCGAAAAGCAAGAAAGATCGGAATGACCAAAATGGCCGCTGCACCAGAGAGAAACAAGAAGACAGTACCTTCGAGGAGAAGGGTTCGGGAAAAATTTTTCCAGATGGACAGGTGCGTGAGAGGAATTCCTCTTTTATCTTTGGAAGCGGAGGCGCCGATCGATACGATCAGATTGCCTTTGCCGAATGACCTGATGATGAACAAGAAAATGGCGATCACCATCAGAAAAGGGATATTTTCCGGAACGTGTCCAGTAGCGAGCAAGTCTTTGATCGATTGGATGTCCGTGCTCGTCTTGGCCGGGAAAAAATTTTCAGTGACGGAAGCGATCGCGAGAAAACATCCGAAGATGAAGAAGATCGGTGCGGTGAACGAAAGATTCCAGGCGCGATGGGCCAGTTCTCGGAAAGATGTTTTTTCCATAGAGCATTAGGCTTCGGCAGGCGCGGCGTAAGGTGCACCGATGAGCTTGTCGAACTCTTCTTTTTCGATCGTTTCTTTTTCGAGCAGAGTTTTCGCGAGCGTGTCGAGAAGAAGACGTTTCTCGGTGAGGATATCGGTCGCGCGTCGGAAGGCTTCATCGATGAGGTGAGTGACCTCGGCATCGATGTCTTGTGCGGTCTTTTCGGAGTAGTTTCGTTCCTCATGCATTTCACGTCCGAGGAAGACGAGCTCTTCTTTTTTACCGAATGTCCGCGCGCCGAGGCGGCTCATTCCATAGCGCGTCACCATTCCACGCGCCATTTGTGTCGCGCGTTCCAAGTCATTTGACGGGCCAGTGGTGATATCGCCGAAAATGAGTTTTTCGCTCGCATAACCACCGAGAAGAACAGCTAATTCGTCGACGAAATATTTGTAGGAATGGAGACTCTTGTCTTCGGTCGGAACGGCCAGCGTGTATCCACCGGCGTGTCCGCGCGAAATGATAGAGATTTTCTGTACCGGATCGGCGTTTTCGAGGCTTGCACCGACGAGCGCGTGTCCGCCTTCGTGATAGGCGACGATCTCCTTCTCCTTCTTGTTGATGATACGACTGCGACGTTCCGGGCCGAGAATGACTTTTTCGATCGATTCGGTGAGTTCCGGCATCCCGATGATCTTCTTGTCGCGTCTTGTGGCAAGGATAGCGGCTTCATTCACGAGATTGGCAAGGTCAGCTCCGGAAAATCCAGGCGTACGTTCGGCGAGCGTACGGAGAGAAGCATTCTCTTCGACAGGCTTGTTTTTGGTATGAATCTGAAGAATTTGTTCGCGCTCGCCCAAATCCGGAAGATCCATCGTGACACGGCGATCGAAACGTCCTGGCCGGAGGAGCGCCGGGTCGAGAACATCTGGACGGTTAGTGGCAGCGATGACGATGACACTCATATCCGTCTCGAACCCGTCCATTTCGACCAAGATCTGGTTGAGAGTCTGCTCGCGTTCGTCGTGCCCGCCGCCGAGGCCTGCGCCGCGATGACGGCCGACAGCGTCGATTTCGTCGATGAATACGATGGCCGGAGCGTTCTTTTTGGCCTGTTTGAAGAGATCACGCACGCGACTTGCTCCCACGCCGACGAACATCTCTACAAATTCCGATCCGCTGATGTTGAAGAACGGCACGCCGGCTTCGCCCGCGACGGCCTTGGCCATCAGGGTTTTGCCGGTTCCGGGCGGCCCGAGAAGAAGGACACCTTTCGGGATTTTCGCACCCATCGCGAGGAACTTCTTCGGATGTTTCAGGAATTCGACCACTTCTTCGAGCTCGGTCTTTGCTTCGATCGCGCCGGCGACGTTGGCGAACGTGATGCGCTTTTTCTTGTCTTTCGGATCAAGCATCCGCGCGCGGCTCGTTCCGAACGAGAGTGCCTGAGCGTTGCCGCGTTGGGCCTGGCGCATCATAAACCAAATGAACGCCGAGATAAGAATGAAAGGGAGAAGGAATGGGAGCGTGGCTGCGAGCCAAAAGCTCGCCCCGGACTCTTCCTTGATGTCGATGAGTACGCCTCCGAGTTTCTCGCGATCGGTTCCGTAATTGGCGAGCGTTTCGGTGAGCGACGCTTCGGATTCCTTGCTACCTTTCTGGCGGCTGCCGTCGGCAAGCTCGATGTCGAGCGTATTGCCCTGGACAGCGATCTTCTTTACCTTGCCATCGTTTATTTCCGATACCAGTTCTGAGAGCGATATGGGAGAAGGTTTCTTTTCCGGTGTCTGATAGAGGATGAATATGCCGGAAATAAGGAGAAACAAGAGAATGACAGTCGAGAGATTCTTGAGCATTTTTTCCATATGTTTTCGGAAGAATAATCCAATTATGTGCTCAAAAGAGCAGTGTCACTTTATCACCTTTCCGCTCTAATTTCAACCTGCTGGTTTCGAGGCGTTGCGGTTTGTTTTTGGCGCTTCGGATGGTCTTTATCATCTCATCAACGAGACTCCGGCTGGGCGGAAGCTCCTCGAAAAACGGTTTAAGGATCGCGCGGAGGTGTCGGCGGATAATCGGAAGCGGATGAGAGAGAAGTTCGGTGCGGGAAAAAGAAACGTTTCGTTGTGAGATGACGAGCGAGACAAGTGGCGGAACGAGCGTTTCGATGAGCGCGGCATCTTCGGCGATGAGCGCAGCGTTTCGAGCGAGGAGTTTTTTTACGTTCGGCTGGAACGATTGTTCCAAAAATGGGAGAAGTGTCAGACGGACGCGATTCCGTAGAAAATTCTGATTCTTGTTGCTCGAATCCTCGCGAGGGTTGAGAGTCCGTTCTGTGAGGAAACGCAAGACGTCTGCACGAGGCGTAAACAAGAACGGTCGGACAACGAAGCCGTTCTTGGGCTGCATCGCACCGAGGCCATCGATTCCGGCGCCGCGCAAGAGACGTAGAAGGAATGTTTCAGCCTGATCGTCTTCGGTATGGGCGACAGCGATCACGTCGCAGCGCTTCCGCTTGCGGAGCTTTTCGAAAAAGACATAGCGCGCCTGGCGAAATTCCGCTTCCGAAGAGAGTTTTTTTCTCGAGCGAAGCACGGTACAGGGAATTCCGTAGGCGGCAGCCTGTTGGCGGACAAGAACTTCGTCTTGATCGGACTCTTTTCCGCGCAACCGGTAATTCATATGAGCGATATGCAGGGAAAGAGGGTACTTTTTTGAAAGAAGGAAGAGGGTGTCGAGGAGACAGAGACTGTCCGGACCTCCAGAAACAGCGACAAGCAGTCGTGATTCTTTTTCCCACAGCGCGCGTGTTTTTGCGGTATGCGAGACACGCTTCAAAAAGCCACGCACGAATGCCGTGACAGGAACGTCAGGTAAGAAGCGCGTGCCGCGCGATGATGGCGCGCGTCTCTTCGACGGCTTTGTCGAGCTCGCCTTGCCGGTTTTCGATCGAGTAGTCATAGATATCGGTGTGTTTGAGCCATTCTTTCGTATAGGCCATTCGTTCTTCGAAATAGCGATTGTCTTGAGCTGCTCCGTCACGTTTCCGGAGACGTTGTTCGAGAATTTCCAAAGGGGCGCTGACGAAGATGGCGATGATATCCGGAAACATTTTTTTGACTGAGAAAACGCCTTTCCAGTCTATTCTCCAGATACCGATTTTTTTTGATTGTGAGAAACGTTCGAGCTCTGTCTTTGTCACGCCGTAATACGCATCGTTCTCGTTTATTGAGTATTCCGCGAATGATCCGTTTTGGATCTCTTGTTCAAATGCTTCGCGCGAGAGGAAAAAATAGGGCGAACCTTCTGTCTCGCCCGGTCGCGGTGCGCGGGTCGTGGTGGTGACAACGCGTTCGGCAGGGAGCTGTTCCAGCAACCGGTCGATGATCGAATCCTTACCTGATCCGGCCGGTCCGGAGATGATGAAGACGTTCTTCATAGGTTCGGTTTTGTATGAAAACATCCTGCGTGAAGCAGGATGTTTTCATATGTTAGGCTTCTTTTTTCTTAGCACCTTCTTTGATGGGAAGGAGTCCCATTCGGTGACTCTTCGGTTCGATGGAAAGAATTGTCCAGCTGTACGTTTCTCCCGAACGGAAGACCTCCTCCATTTTTTTGCCCGGATAGACTTCCTGGAACTCCGAGACGTGTGCAAGACCGTGGATGTCGCGGTCGAGGTAAACGAATGCACCGAAGTGGTTGATTTTATCCACTTTGCCCGGCACGACATCTCCCACTTTGTATTTTTCAAGTACTTCGTCCCACGGATCTTTCTTGAGCGCTTTTATCGAAAGCGAGATGCGGGTTTCTTCGATGCCGATGATTTTCGCCTGTACGGTATCCCCGGTCTTGATCATCTCTCGCGGATCGTCGATAAGCTGCCAGGCAAGCTCGGAGATATGCACCAAACCTTCAAGTTTCTCGGACGGCTTCTTGCCGTCTTCGCGGATCGGCGGGGAGAATTTTACGAACGCACCGAAATCGACGACACCGCTCACTTCACCTTCGATGACATCACCGACGTGGAGCAGGTTGATAAGTTCGCGTTCCTTCTCGCTTTGTGCGGCTTTTTCAGAAACGATAAGCTTTTCGCCTTCACGGTCGGCATCGAGGATACGCACCTGGATTTCTTGCCCGATGAGTTTTTTCAGGAGATCGAGAATTTTGTTCTTATCGCCGTCTTCGACGCGTGGATAGTGTTCACCGGAAAGCTGCGATACCGGAAGGAATCCGACGATACCGTTTATTTCCACCATCAATCCGCCCTTGTTGGCTTCGGTGACTTTGGTGGCGACTACTTCGCGGTTGGTGAGTTTTTGCTCGATGTCTTCCCAGGATTTTTCGTAAGAGGCCTCACGGATCGAAAGTTCGATATGTCCGTCCTCGTTCTCGTACGTCATCAGGGTGGCGGTCACGACGGCACCGATTTTCAGTCTGCCTTCGGGACCAAGGCCGTCACGCATTTCTTTACCAAGAACAACGCCGGTTCCGAGCGGACCGAGGTCGATGAGCGCGGAGGCGGCCGAAACATGGATAACGGTGCCTGTCACGACGTCGCCTACCTCGGGAATCTCGACGATATGCTGTGTGAGAAGGGTTTCCATCTGTGAATTGGTTGTCGTCGATACTTCTAGTTCTGACATAGGGAAGCGTGTGGTTATAGGCGGGGCACGTCCGCCGTTGAATTATAAGTAAAATGTGCCGGTACAATGGCTTAAAAAAGCGAAAAAACACCGAAAAGGGGTGTTTGGATAACCGACTCAATCGAAGATTGGGACATCTTCGTATTCAGTTGTGTTAGCCAATTAAACACTTTTTTCAAAAGCTTTGCCAGTATAGGGGAAATCCTTGTTTTTGGCAAGACCCTATGTTGATGAAGAGGAAGGAATGAGATTTTTTGAACGCGGATACGCTCGACAGAGACCGGAATCTTTGATAAAATGTATTCGTTACCTGAAACGATTCTTTTGATATGAATATCCAATACTACGGCGATTATTGCTTTAAAATAAGCACCAAACCGGCCGGTCGGGCGACGGAAGATGTTGTTATTTGGACCGATCCTCTTGGCAAGGGCTCTGGCTTGCGTTCGCCACAAGGAGAGGCGGGTATCGTGTTTCTGACGCACGGCGATGCGGAGAGTGTGAAAGAAAATCTAAAAGGCGATCCAATCGTTCTCGATGCGCCCGGCGAATATGCCGCCAAAGGAATTTCCGCATTCGGATTCCAATCGTTTTGCGATGCGGAAGAGGGGGCAAGGCTCGGGCAGAACACCATATTTACTTTTGAGAGCGAAGAGATCCATATCTGTTTTCTCGGTGCGCTCGGACACGACCCGTCTCCAGAGCTTCTCGACAAGGTGAACGGCGTGGACATTCTCTTTATACCGGTCGGAGGGGCAGATACCGTTTCGGCGAAGAACGCGGCGGAAATCGTGCGGAAAATTGAGCCGAATGTCGTGATCCCGATGCATTATAAGATTCCGGGGCTCACCTTGCCGCTTGAGACGGAAAAGGCGTTCTGTAACACTCTCGGCAACTGTCCGAAAGAAGCACTTCCGCGATTCAACATCAAAAAGAAGGATTTGGAAGGGAAGAATATGGAAGTAGTACTCCTTGATCGGGGAGGGTAATAACGGACTTGGGATATGGGATGGAATGTATGGGAAAAAGTAGAGGCTATCCGGCGTCAGCCCGAAGTTGTCCGTAGACGGTATGTATTTCTCTGTGTGCTCGTTTCGATGGCGTTTATCGTGGGGATTTGGTTTCTGTCACTTCGGGAAAGTTTCCGAAGCGTGAGCACCGAATTGCCACAGGCGGTTGAAAAAGGAAAAGAGTTGGTTCCGTCGGAAGATCCCTTCGATTCGCTTGACAGCCTAATGAAACAAACAGCGCCGCTCGGCAGCGGTGGAGGCGACGAGAAGACGGGACGGGAATATTTCGAAGAACAGTTCAAGGCGCAGGAAAGCCAAGAAGAGCAATCAGGCATATCCGGTGAATAAGAGTTGAAGTATCAAATGATCGAGTAAAGATTCCTATGCAAGAAAAGCAGGCCTTTCACGACGGACAGATCAACCCGCGCTCCATAGCGGAAGAGGTAAAGCAGTCGTACCTCGATTACGCGATGAGCGTCATTGTGGCGCGCGCGCTTCCCGATGTGCGTGACGGACTGAAACCGGTGCATCGTCGCATCCTCTATTCGATGTGGTCGACGGGACTCCGTTCGACAGCGAAGTTCCGAAAATCGGCGACGGTAGTCGGCGAGGTGCTCGGAAAATACCATCCGCACGGCGATACGGCGGTATACGATACGATGGTGCGGTTGGCACAGGATTTCTCGATGCGGTATCCGCTCGTGTGGGGACAAGGAAACTTCGGTTCGATGGACGGCGACGGCGCCGCTGCGTACCGCTATACGGAGGCGAAACTGAAATCGATCGCGGAAGAGATGCTTATCGATATCGACAAGGATACGGTAGACTTCGTTCCGAACTTTGATGGCGTACACGAAGAGCCGACGGTGTTGCCGGCCAGGTTGCCACAGCTCCTCTTGAACGGCACGGTCGGCATTGCGGTGGGAATGGCGACGAATATCCCGCCGCACAATCTCAATGAGCTTATCGATAGCATCTGCCATCTCGTCGATCATCCGGAAGCGGACGTGGATGATCTGATGCAGTTTGTGAAGGGGCCGGATTTCCCGACCGGTGGCATTATTTACAATACGCGCGATATCCGTGAGGCGTATGCGACCGGTAAGGGGCCGATTGTGACCCGTGCCAAGGCGGAAATTGTTGAAACAAAGGCCGGTGCATTCCAAATCATCGTGTCGGAAATGACGTATGCCACGAACAAAGCCGCACTCATTATGAAGATCGCGGAACTCGTGAAAGAAGGCAAACTTCTCGGTATCAAGGATTTGCGGGATGAGAGCGACAAGGATGGCGTGCGTATCGTCATCGACCTTAAAAAGGAGGCGTTTCCGCAGAAGGTGCTCAATCAGCTGTATCAGATGACGGACCTGCAAAAGAATTTCAACGTAAATATGCTCGCGCTCGTTGACGGCGTCGATCCGCAGATTCTTACGTTGAAAGCGATTCTCGAGCACTACATCAGCCACCGTGAACGGGTGGTGGTGCGCCGGACCGAACATGATCTCGAAAAAGCCAAGGAGCGCGCACATATTTTGGAGGGTTTGAAGAAGGCGCTCGATCATATCGATCAGATTATCGAGACGATCAAGAAGTCTCCGACCAAGGAGGAAGCCCATGCGAACCTGATGAAGCGTTTCAAGCTTTCCGATCGGCAGACAACCGCTATTTTGGAAATGCGTCTGCAGACGCTCGCCGGACTGGAACGCAAAAAGATCGAGGACGAACTCGAAGAGAAACTGAAACTCATCGCCTTCCTCGAAGATCTCCTCAAGCACCGGAAAAAGATCCTCGGCCTCGTAAAGAGCGAACTCATCGATCTGCGCGACAAGTTTGGCGATGATCGGAAGACCCGGGTCGTGAAGGGCGGTGTGTCGGAATTCAAGCAGGAAGATCTCATTCCGAATGAAGAGGCCATCATCACGCTCACCGAAGACGGGTATATCAAGCGAATGAATCCGGTTGTCTATCGCGTGCAGAAGCGTGGCGGCAAGGGCGTCATTGGTGCGACGACCAAAGAAGAGGACCGCATTGCGAAAGTGCTCACGATCGAGACGCATGATAATCTGATGTTCTTCACGAATACCGGGAAGGTATTCCAGACGAAAGCGTACGAGATTCCAGAATCGTCGCGCACATCGAAGGGTCAGGCCATCGTGAATTTTCTCCAACTGGCGCAAGACGAGCGCATCACGGCGGTCATCTCGTTCAAGAGCGGCGATTACAAGTACCTCTTTATGGCGACGAGAAACGGTACGGTCAAGAAGAGTAAGATCGAGGAGTTCGAAAACGTGCGCCGAAGTGGACTTATCGCCATCACGCTCGACAAGGGAGACGTACTCGGCTGGGTCAGGGCGACAACCGGCACTGATGAAGTAGTGATGACAACCGCCGATGGGCAATCAATCCGCTTCAAGGAGTCGGACGTGCGCCCGATGGGACGCACCGCTGCCGGCGTGCGCGGGATGAAAATGAAGGACGAACACGATGTCATCGTCGGTATGGATGTGGTTTCCAAGGATATGAAGGATATGGAGTTGCTTGTCCTGTCGCAGAACGGTTATGGCAAGCGCAGCCAGCTCAAACAGTTCAAGGTGCAGCATCGTGGCGGATCCGGTATCAAGGCGATGAAAGTGACTGATAAGACCGGGATCATCGTCGGCGCGATCATAACGAGTATGGCCGATGTGGAGAACGACCTTATCCTGACGTCGCAGAAAGGAACCATCATCCGTATTCCGTTTAAGAGCGTACCACTCCTCGGACGTGTGACGCAGGGTGTGCGCGTGATGAAGTCGCAGCCGAGCGATAGCGTTGCGGCATTCACGATTCTTTGAGGCTTTTTCAAAAATTCTTCAAAAAAAGAAAAGCGACCCGGGGATATGTTCCTCGGGTCGGAATGTGTTTGGGAACGTCAGATGACGCTCGCGACATAGACGATGCCGCCGATGCCGATCGTAATCCGGCCACCTTTGCGGGGGAGGATGATATCCTCTCCTTTGTGGACGACGTGGCCGTTCCTCTTGATAGGGAAATTCGGCCGCAGAGAAGCGTAATCGTTACCGAACGAGACGGCGATGCGTTCTCCGTTCGGGAGGTGCTGTTTCAGGGCTTCGAGCGCCGCCGACCCCTGAAGATTCATCAGGCCGATAGAGTGCTTTTCGAGGGGGTCGGAACTCCGGATGGTGATGCCGGGCCACCGTGGCCGCTGGGGCGCTTTCAAGCTCAACTGCAATTCAGGCATTTCTTCTCTCCTTTTGTGAATGTCCGCCTATCGGGACCAAAACAGTAAATCATTTCTTTTCTATTTTGTCAAAAACTTGCCAGTTTTCAAAAGCCGTGTTACAGTAGTGACGTTAATTTTTTTATGAGCGGATATTGGTCCTATTTTTTACGGACGAGCATCTTGCTGACAAGAAGACTATGGCGCTGACGCACAAGCAGAAGGAAAGAGTAACCAAGAATATTAAACGTCACGAGAAGGATACCGGTTCCCCGGAATACCAGATCGCCCTTTTTACCGAACAGATCAAGCGCTTGACGGCGCACCTTAAGAAGAACAAGAAGGATTTTCATTCTCGTCGCGGATTGTTGAAAATGGTGGCGAAGCGCAAAAAGACACTCGCGTATCTTGAGAAGACGGACGAGAAGTCGTACAAGTCGGTGATGAAGACTTTGGGGCTGTAAAGCCCCTTTGGTGTTCTTTGCGGCGTATTTTTTATAGGAGTATATGGCAAAATTTGCAGAACAGAGAATCGGCGTATTGGTGGACATTTCCAATCTGTATCACAGCGCCCGAGTGCTCTATGGGAAAAAAGTGAATTTCAAGAACGTGCTTGACGCCGCGACGAATGACCGCAAGTTGATTCGCGCCATCGCGTATGGCATTAAGACCGTCGAAGCAACGGAAGAAAAATTTTTTGAAGCACTGGAAAAAAGCGGATACGAAGTGAAGACAAAAGATCTGCAGATATTTCCGGACGGTTCGAAAAAAGGAGACTGGGACGTCGGCATCGCGGTTGATGCGATCAAGATGGCATCGAAGCTCGATGTGATCGTGCTCGTTTCGGGCGATGGCGATTACGTGTCGCTCGTCGAATATATTCAAAACACCCACGGCTGTCGTGTCGAAGTGATTGCGTTTGCCGAGTCGGCTTCCTCGAAGCTTCTCGACATCGCCGATGACTTCATCAATCTTTCGGAGAACAAGCGGCGATTCCTGCTGTAAGGTATTTTGTTCCCTATTATTTATTCTTTGGTATTTTTTCACAGAATACTCGTCTATCTGATGACAGACGATGTTTTGTTTGGGAATTTCTTTTGACAAAGAGGGTGGACAGGGGTAGAGTAGGGACGTAACAATTTATCGGCCCTTTTCAGGTTTGTAGGTACACGAGTGTGGCTTTTAGGCTCCAATCGCGTGTTTATGAGCTTGAGCGGAGGCCAAAGTTTTAGTATGCAAGAGAAACAATGGTCTCTGCAGCTTGGTGGTCGTGAATTGACCATCGCGACGGGAACGCTCGCCAAACAGGCAAGCGGATCGGTAACGGCTCGTTATGGCGACACCGTAGTGCTCGCTGCGGCCACGATGAGCAAGGAAATGTCCAAAATCACCGGATATTTCCCTTTGATGGTGGATTACGAAGAGCGGTATTATGCCGCCGGAAAAATCAAAGGCTCGCGCTTTATCAAACGGGAAGGCCGTCCGTCGGAAGACGCTATTCTTTCCGGTCGCGCGGTGGATCGCACCGTTCGCCCGCTGTTTGACAGTCGGATGCGTAACGAGGTGCAAGTGGTGGTGACGACACTTTCCTATGACGGCGAGAACGATCCGGATCTTGTGGCGATGATCGCAGCTTCGGCGGCACTCACCCTCTCCGATATTCCGTGGAACGGACCAATCGGCGCTGTACGCGTCGGATTGCAGGGCGAGACACTCGTACTTAACCCTTCGAGCGAAGAACGCGAAGGAAGCGTACTCGACCTCCTCTTGTCTGGCACCAAGGAGAAGATCAATATGATCGAGTGCGGCGCCAAAGAAATCACCGAAGAACAGATGGGTGCGGCGTTCGAATTCGGATTTGAGGCGATCCAAAAAATCGCTTCGTTCATCGAAGATATTCGCAAGGAGGCCGGAAAGGAGAAACGCAAAGCAGCGCTTCTCCGCGGCTCCGACGAGTTCGAGGCGGACATTCGGGCGTTTTGCACGCAGTCTGGCTTGGCTGAAGCGCTTTATCTCCGCCCGAAACAGGCGATGGAAGCTAAAATAGCGGAAATCAATGAAAAAATTTCTGCATACGCGGCTGAAAAATATCCAGACCAAAAAAATCTTTCGGAACTATTGTCCATCATTACGGAAGAGGTTTCCGACGAAGCGGTGCACGAAAATATCCTTCATAAGGACGCTCGTCCGGACGGCCGCGGTATTACGGAGATCCGCCCGATTACCTGTAACGTCGGTATTCTCCCGCGCACGCACGGCACCGGACTCTTTACGCGTGGCGAAACACAAGCTCTGACCGTCACGACGCTCGGCGCGCCTGGCGACGAAATGGTGGTGGACACGATGGAAGTGGATATGAAGAAACGCTATATGCACTTCTATAATTTTCCGCCGTATTCTGTCGGTGAAGTGCGACCGATGCGCGGACCGGGGCGACGCGAAATCGGACACGGAGCATTGGCCGAAAAAGCGTTGGTGCCGGTGCTGCCTTCTAAAGAAGAATTTCCGTACACCATTCTTCTCGTTTCCGAGGTGCTCGAATCCAACGGTTCGTCTTCGATGGCCTCGACCTGCGGATCGACGCTTTCGCTTATGGATGCGGGCGTACCGATCAAAAAACCAGTCGCCGGCATCGCGATGGGTGTTATTACCGGTAAAGGCGGTGAATACAAGGTACTGACCGATATCCAGGGACTCGAAGATCATTATGGCGATATGGATTTCAAGGTGGCCGGGACGAAAGACGGTATTACGGCGATGCAGATGGACGTGAAGATCGATGGATTGACACCTGAAATGCTCAAAACAGCGCTTGCACAAGCCAAAGAAGGCCGGATGTTTATTATGGGAAAAATACTCGAAGCGCTTCCCGAGCCGCGCAAGACGATGTCTCCCTACGCTCCGCGCATTATCACTCTCCATATCAATCCGGAGAAGATTCGCGATGTCATCGGTCCTGGTGGGAAGATGATCAACCAGATCATCGATGAGACGGGCGTCTCCATCGATATCGAGGACGACGGCTCGGTTTTCATCACGTCGACTGATGAGACGAGTGCCAAGGAGGCAGTGGAATGGATCAATAACATTACCCGTGAAGTGAAGCCGGGAGAACTGTTTCAGGGACGAGTGACACGCATTATGAATTTTGGTGCGTTTGCGGAAGTATTGCCGAATCAGGAAGGTCTTATCCATATTTCAGAACTCGCGGATTATCGCGTGGAAAAAGTGGAAGACATCGTGCGGGTCGGTGATATCGTGCCGGTGATCGTCAAAGAAATCGACGCTCAGGGCCGCATCAATCTTTCCCGCAAGCAGGCGATCCGCCAGATGGAACAGGGAGAGTAGTGCGGAAGAAAAAAAAGTAGTGTATACTGAGAGAGGAAAATCATTTTTTCCTCTCTTTTGTCTGATAAAAAATATGGCAGCGCTTTTTTCAAGAAAGAAACCCTCTGAAGAACTTGCCTCCGATATCCCGCCGGAATTTTTTGATGCCGTAACGATAATGGGCGATCCGAAACGCGATACGGCGCGCGGAAGGAATGCTTCTTTAGAAATCCGCCCGATGGATACTGCCTCGACGACGAGCCCGTTTAGCCAGGAGCCGGGTGGGAATAGCCCATTTCTCGCAGAACACGAGCAGGAACAAGTCGGAAAAGTCCTTGAACAGCAGGCGCAGCAGGCGGCGTACGATTCTTTGAAAGAAGAGATGATAGCGGAGACGAGAAAGGATGGCTTGGCACCGGTGAATCCGGTCGAAGAGCTTTATATAGAGCCAAAAAATAAAGGGAAGCGTTTTTTGATCATCGGAATCGGTTTTTTGTGTCTTGCACTCCTCGGTGGCGCCGGAGCGTATTATTTTCTGATGCGAAAGACTACTGATACTGAAAATACGCAGAAAACACCTGAAATTCCGGAAAAAAAGCAGGAGCCGAAAGCCGAGGAGAAGCCTGTACCGCCATTTTCTCTCGATAAACCGAATTATCTTTTGATCGATGTCGAAACCGCTACTGCGGCAGACATTCGGAAAATTTTCAGTGAGCGTTTCGCGCGCATAATGGAAAACGGTATCCAGCAGCCGGTCGAATTCATCGTAACCGATCAAAATAACAATCCCGTCGCACTCAGTCGTTTGGCATATATCGCCAATCTCGAGATCCAGCCGGAACTTTTGAACTTGATCGGCGAAGGGTTTTCCATTTACGTAGTGAATGATGCCGGACAAATGCGCCTCGGTCTCGCACTCACAATAAAGGACCCGGCTTTTTCGCAGATGATTATGAAAGAAGAGGCAGTGTTGCCGTACGCGTTTAAGATGCTGTTCTATGATCCGGAAACGATTACGCCGCGCCGCGCCGTGTTTCGCGAAGGAAATTACAACGCCCAGACGGTGCGGTTTACGAATATCGATGCGGCTAAGAATCTCTCATTTGATTACGCTCTCCGTGGCAACGAATGGTTCATTGGTTCCAGTAAAAACGCCCTCCGCGCCGTGATAGATAAGAATCCGCAGTAATTTTTGGCTTCAAGAAAGGATTTTTTTGCCAAAGAAGAAAGTCCGGGACTTATTTTTTCGGCGTATTTTTCGAAAAGACCGCGCGCAAGATTTTTGAAGCGAAAAAATGCCTTGAATGAAAGATTTTTCTGCTTTGTGCGTTGACCCACCCGCTTTTTTCTGCTATAATGAAGTTGTGAAGTGAAATTTCTTTAAAAACAAGACCCATCAAACCCGTTCGGACGGTGAAAGACTTCCCATCACAATTTCCCCCTAATTGTGAAGGGGACTCTTTCACTGTTCAAGTGTTCCGGCAATGTACCGGAGCCGCCTCGCCCTAACACGAGGACCAAAACAAAAACAAAATTCACTCCTGAAAATATAATAAACGTCAGGAGAGAAAAACAAAAAGAAACAAAAAATCGTTCTTTCAAAAAACCAAAGGCCAAGTGCCAGAGAACGGTGAAGGGTTAAGTGCTTACAAACGTTAGGAGTAGGCGCGATGGTGCAAGTGCACAAACTACACGGATGCTCAATGGATTACTGATGCTTTCTCACCCGGAGCTACGTAACCGACATACGTGTTGGCACATGCAAGTTCGGGCGCTACAGCCAAATATTTATATTATTGGGCGCACGTAGCGCCCGACACCAACAATTTTCCGTTGTTGAGTCGGGTGAATCGTCAGAATGGCTTGAAGAGGCCGTTTTTTTGTTTTCATTTTTACGATATTTGGCAAAAGAGCGGCATTCTCTAGTTACAAAGAGGGGAAATAGGGTATACTGAAAATATTCAAAGATCCACCATATGCCGTTTTTCTCTTATAATAATTCTTCTCTTTTCAGTAAACGAGCCTTTTTTTTCGTAAGCGTAGTCATCGCCTCCCTCTCCCTCTCTCCCTCCGCCTCCGCCCAAACCCAAGGCCTCTCCCTCATCACCTCTCCACTCCCCATCAGTCTCGTCACCGAACCAGGCACCTCCGTCTCCACCGATATCAAGGTCAAAAACGGAGGTACTAAGGAAGAAACTCTCAAGATAAGCCTGATGAAGTTCAAGGCCTACGAGGATACCGGTAAGCCGGAACTCCTTGACCCTGAACCGGAAGACGATTTCCTCAATTGGGTCTCCTTCTCCGAACCCTCCTTCTCCCTCGGTC
>JBPOIA010000010.1:0-96125 GCA_052034975.1 Candidatus Moraniibacteriota bacterium | reverse complement strand
CGGCTGGATTTGATCATATCGGCGATAAAGGCGAAGATGAGCAGCTGGATGCCGATGATAAAGGTGATGCTCGCGGTGAGAAGATAATTAAGATAGGGTGTCACTTTGAGACCGCTGGTGAAGTACTGCACGAGAAAGGCAACAAATCCGACGATAGCCAAAGCGATGAGAATGAGTCCGGGGACACCAAAAAATTTCATCGGCCGCACGTCACGCACGGCTTTCAGGATGATACGACCGCTGTTGTTCACGTAATTGGCGATACTTTTCACGACGCGGGATTTTCGCCCTTCGAAATACGTGACTTCGACCGGCAGCCAGGCTATTTTCAAGTCCTTGCCGAGAGCGTCGATGATGGTTTCCTGTGTGTAGGTGAAATCACCGGGAAGATTGAGTTTGAGGAGAGTTTCGCGACTGTAGACGCGAAAACCACAGGTCAGATCCTTGATATTGACGTTCATAAAGCTTCCGATGATTTTGGCGGCAAAACGGTTGAGAATATCCTTGAGAAACGGGATGTTTTTAGCTTTGAGATGATCGAAACGGTCGGCACTTACCATATCGGCTTCGTTTCGGAGTATAGGTTGGATGAGCTTTTTGATGTCTTCCGGATCGAATTGTCCATCGGCATCGATATTGGCCATTATGTCGGCGCCATTCTCCAAAGCGCGGAAAGTGGCATGACGGAACGTTTTGCCGATGCCGCGATTGACACCGTTCGTATAGACGAAATCGGCACCGGCTTCTTTGGCGACTTCGAATGTTCGGTCTTTGGAGCCGTCGTCGATGACCTGCACAAACACTTCATCGATGCCATCGATGACGCGGGGAACGCGTTTGATGGTACTCACGATCTTCTCTTCTTCATTGTAAGCCGGCAAATTGACGATGAGACGCATAGACGAACGTTAAGAGATTTAGAGCTTTTGGATTTCTTTAGGGATGAGGATATTATTGTTTTCTTATGAGAAGCTTCGGATCCAAACACTGGAAATCGCATGTTTCTTTCGCGCCATCCAAGCCTTTTTTCAACAAGTCTTTCTGGCATTGATCGAGTTTTTCCTGGCAGGCCATCTTGCTTTCGGTGAAATATCCCGTGTTGATCTCGTATCCGAGGTAGGGGAGCGCGAAATAGGCGATCGCAACGATGCCGGTGACCCAGATGATAAGTTTGATGAGCCCGAAAATCATAAGCGTTGTTATCGGCCGATACCGCGGTAGAGGATATCTGATCGCTTGAAAGCGTCTTTATCGAGGCAATTCTTTCCGTCGATGATGACCTTGATATCGTGTTTTTTGAGGAGTTCCGGCGTGAGCGTATCGATGAATTCCTTGTGATTGGTGGCGAGGATGGCTACATCGCATGCGGCAAGGATATCGTCGAGAGTCTTTCGTGTCGATTCGCCCGGGACATAGGGATCGTACGTCTCTACTTGAGAGCGATGCTTCTTGAGATGCTTGATGATTTCGAATGATGGCGACTCGCGTGTGTCGCCGATGTTTGCCTTATACGCGATACCGAGTACGGCGACTTTCGTACCGTTCATCGGCATCTTTATATCGTTAAGCGCGTCCTGTAGGGTTTCTACGGTATATGTCGGCATCTCGCGGTTGATTTCGAGCGCGAGGGAGAGGAATTTGTGCTCGAATCCGGAAGACTTTTTGGCGTACTCAACGAGATAATACGGGTCGACCGGAATGCAATGACCGCCGATACCGCAGGACGGATAATGTGCCAAAAAGGCGAACGGTTTGGTGGCGGCACCGTCGATGACATCTTTCACGTCGATGTCGAGCCTGGCGAATGAGCGGGCGAGCTCGTTGACGAACGCGATGTTGATGTTCCGGAAGGAATTTTCGAGGATCTTGACGGCTTCGGCTTCACGAATAGAGCGCATCGGGCGGATCTCGGCGTCGACGATCGAGCGATAGAACTCCAATCCGACCGAGAGGCCTTTTTCATCCAAAGAACCGAAGACGCGTGGGATATTAGTGACGTTCCATTTTTTGTCGCCGGGATTGATGCGTTCCGGACAGTGGGCGAGATGGACGTCCGTACCGACCGTATGTCCTTCCGCTTCAAAGATGGGAGCGACAATCTCTTCGGAGACGCCTGGATTGACGGTGGATTCGAGGACTACGAGCGCGCCTTTTTTGAGGTTTTTGGCAACGAGGCGGGAAGATTCCTCAACCGGGGTGTAATCGGGATTGTGCATTTCGTCAACCGGAGTAGGGACGCAGATGAGCACGATATCGGCTTCGTGGATAGCGGCGGGATCGCTGGTTGCTTCCGGATGGTATTTTTCCATCCGGGTATCGAGAAACTCTTCCATTATCGGGCTTTGTCCCTGGTTGATGAGAGCGATTTTCTCTTCATTGGTATCGAAACCGATCACGCGATATCCGCGTTCCTTGGCACGGACCGCCAAAGGCAGGCCAACGTATCCGAGACCGACGACACAAACGGTTTTTTGGGTGTTTGATGCCATAGAAAGCCATTATGAGATAACTGAGACTCATTGTACGGAATATCGGTCTTGCTGGCAAGAAAAAACCTTTGTTTTTTCATTCAGGAAGAGGTAAGATACACGTTAAGACTCGTCCCTTTTTCCTTATGTTCCTCACTCCAAAAATCGAGAAGGCGATCGCACGGGCGACGCTTTTGCATCAACATCAGAAGCGCAAGGTGACCGGCGTGCCGTATATCGTGCATCCGTACGCGGTGGCATTTCTCCTCGCGCACTATACGGACGACGAGGATGTGATCGTGGCAGGGCTCCTGCACGACGTCCTCGAGGACGTGCCACACTACGCGGAAGAGAATCTGCGTGATGAGTTCGGCGAGCGCGTCTACCACATTGTGAAAGAAGTGACGGAAGATATGACGCAGGCGGAAAAGAAGGATCATAGCAGACGTTCTGCAAACTGGCTCGAACGAAAAAAGAAATATCTCGCGAATCTTTCCGATGACAGTAAGGAGGCGCTTTTGGTCGCGGCGGCCGACAAGATCCATAATCTCCGTTCGTTTCTCGATGATTATTCGTGCCACGGTGAAATTGTTTGGTCGCAGCTCGGCACCAAGAAAGAGGGGATGTTGTGGTTTTACGGCGAAACGGCCCGCATCATTTCGGAACGCCTCGATCATCCGCTTGCCGAAGAGTTGAAAAAGACTTTTGAAGAGGCTCGTTTAGTGATGGCAAGATGATATCTTTTTTGGTACAATCAGGGCATTATTCGCATATGCACTCAGTATTCTTTTCCGAGCGAACGGCGCGAATAGAGAATAGGTAATAGAACCCAGATGAAGATCGGCATCAACGTGTC
The DNA here is from genome assembly GCA_052034975.1 of Candidatus Moraniibacteriota bacterium. Classification (GTDB taxonomy): domain Bacteria; phylum Patescibacteriota; class Minisyncoccia; order Moranbacterales; family UBA1568; genus UBA1568. Next base: position 92,801 of record JBPOIA010000010.1, on the reverse strand, counting down.
ATTCCTGCGAAAACCCGGTACGGGTATCGGGCAGGTAACCGCTCATTTCTTGGAGAAATTAGCGGAATACCAAAGCTCAAATTCCAAATATCAAAGTTCGGAATTCTTTTTGTATTGCGAAGAAAAACCGACGTTTGATTTTGAACTACCGGAGAATTTCGAGGTGAAGAGTTTTCTGCCACGGTGGTGGAAACGTGACGATGTGCCGCGGAAGTGGCTGTGGGAGTGCGAGGCAGCCCGGCGCGCCGAAGCGGACGGATGTGATGTCTTTCTCTCGCTGTATCAGAGCGCAACACGTTTCAGCGGCCGACAAAAGATACGACATACGATGATGGTACACGACATCATCCCGAAACTTTTTCCGGAATATATTGATACGGTATCGCGGCGGATGTATTGGCGTGCGGTGGAGCGGGGGATTCGAAGCGCTGATAATATTATTGCTCTATCGGAATCGACGGGACATGACCTTTTGGAGTATCTCGGCGTGCCGGCGGAAAAAATCTCTGTGGCTCACCCGGATACGGATCCGCGATTCCGAGTCGCGGTATCTGACGAAGCAGCGGATGCCGTTATGAAGAAATACGGTCTCGTGCGCGGATATATCTATCACGGTGGCGGGCTGGAAGTGCGGAAGAACGCGAAACGGCTACTGGAAGCATACGTAAAACTTCTTCGAGAACGGCAAGGGACGGACATTCCTCCGCTCGTAATATCAGGCAGGGTGTTTCCGAAGTCAAACACACTTGCGACGGATATCGAAGGACTGATGAAAGAATTGGAATTGGAAGAGAGCGTGAAATTACTTGGATTCGTACCGGATGAAGATCTGCCGGCGTTGTATCGCGGCGCCTTGTTTTTCGCATACCCGTCGCTCTACGAAGGGTTCGGTCTTCCGGTGCTCGAAGCGATGCGTATGGGGACGCCAGTGCTTGCTGCCAAGACGTCATCACTTCCGGAAGTGGGCGGTGATGCCGTCCTTTACTGCGATCCGGAAAATGTTGATTCCATCATGGCAGGAATGGAAAGGCTTCTTGCCGACGAGACACTCAGACAGACGCTCATTTCCAAATCTTCCGTACAGGCGGTACAATTTGACTGGAATGTGTTTGTCGAAAAAATATCAGCTTCACTCTTTCGTATATGACGAAACTGCCGTTTGGTTGGAGCGAGAACAAATGGCTCCTCATTATCGGGAATACCGTGCTCGGTGTCGCGCTTATCGTATTGTCGCAAAACGATGTCCTGCCTCTCGATCCGATCGATTTTCTCTTTTTTACGTTCATCGGTTTGCTCATCGCGCTCTATCGTCCGGGATGGTCGTTTCTTCTTTTGATCGGAATGCTGCCGTATGAGACCGTGTCGCTCGCGCCGAGAGAGTGGGGGATGGATGTGCGTCCGTACCAGTGGTTTCTTGTGTTGACGACACTCTCGCTTGCTCTCCGGTTTCTGCTTCGGCGTTTCCCATTCCAGTCGTTTCGGCTCAATCGGTGGGACGGCGCCTTGATTCTTGTGGGATGTTCCGCATTCATTTCCGCGTTTGGTGGCGATATTCCCGGAACAGCGCTTCGATTGAGTGTCATATTCGCATCGTTCCTTCTTCTTTATTTTCTGTGCCGTTTTTTCATCCGTTCCGTTGATGATGCGCGGATGCTCGTACCGTTTTTCCTCTCGTCGCTTTTGGTCGTTGCCGGATACGCACTTTGGCAGAACATCGCTTTTCTCGGAGGACGCGAAAGTTTTGAAGCGATGGCTGGACGGCCGAACGCGACGTTTCCCGAGGCTGATTGGCTGGGAGGATATCTCGCCGTCTTTGTGACAGCACTCATAGCGCTCATCGTGTCGCCGACGCTTCTTTCGAAGTACGCCTCTATTCGGAAAATTCGGACAGTGTTTTCAGTCGTTCTTTTCTTTGTAGTGCTTGCCCTTGTCCTTACGGTCAGTCGGAGTGCGTGGCTTTCAGCGGCTTTTGGTACCGCGGTCGCTCTTACCCTCTTTGCTTCCCAGCGAGGGGTGTTCGGCGCGCTCTATTGGCAGAATCGGCAAGTGCTGAAGCGCGCTTCGTATGTTTTCCTTTTCATAGCGATACCGATAACTCTGGCAATCCTGTCCGTTATGGCGTTTCGTCTGACACCGTTTGATCTTTTCGATCGAGGGAAGAGCCTCTCGTCCGGGGAACAGAAGATCACCGTATCGTGCGAAGAAGAGAAAACATTGCCGGAAAGGATCGTTTCGATGGACGAACTTTCCGCGTACGGATGCCAGCATATCAATCTCGAAGATATCGGGAATGAGCTTGCTTCGGGTCGATTCGTCACGGAAACGTATCGGGATGATCCGAATATCCGTATCCGTGGTGATATTTATCAGAGTGTTTTCAATATCCTGAAAGAACAGTGGTTTTTTGGTATCGGGTTCGGTGCGGTGTCGGCATATCTCGGTACGGATGAGCGTGGTGCCGGACTGAATGCGAGCAATATTTTCCTTGAAGTATGGCTTGGCACGGGACTTATCGGCTTTTTGGCATTCCTCTTCTTTTGGTTCGGGCTCGGGGTATGCTGGTTTGTCTCTGCGATCCGAAACACCTCTCCGTTCGCGCTTTCCGCTTGTTCTCTTTGGGCGGCCGTAACGGTATTTAATTGTTTCAATTCCGGGCTCCTCCTCGGTTGGTTGTTCGTACTGCTTTCGTTACTCGTGTTACCGCATCGGGAAACGTATGGGGACTGAAAAGACATTCGCTATCGATATCCGTCTCATCGGAAAAAAGCGTACCGGCGATGAAGCCGTGTTTTTCAATCTGACGAAGGCCTTACTTGCCAGAGACACCAGCCATCGTTATGTCCTTGTTACCGATGAGGGCGATAGGGCGGCCGTATCCGCGATCAGGAAACGTCTCGGTTGCGACGAACAGGAAAATGTCGAAATCATCTCTCTCGGCGGACATAATCGCTTCGTCTGGAATTTTTTTTCCGTGCCACTTTTTCTGCTTCGTCGGCGGATAGACGTGTATCACACACAGTACATACTGCCGTTTTTCGTGCCGCGTCGGACGAAAGTCGTAGAGCATATCCACGACGTGTCATTCTCTGCACATCCGGAGATGATCGGCTGGAAAGACCGGTTGTTCCTTTGGCTGTTGATTCCGCGATCCATCAGGCGGGCATCACTCATCCTTACCCCGTCACACTTCACTAAGGATGAAATCATAAAGTATTATAAAACGCCGGAAGAAAAGATCGTCGTTGTGCCGAACGCCGTCGGTGAGGATTTTTCCGTACCAATCGATGACGGAACGATTGCACGCGTTCGCGAGAAATATGCGCTGCCGGAAAAATATCTCCTTTACGTCGGAACGCTCCAACCGCGCAAAAATATCCCGTTTCTGATCGAAGCATTCGCCTTGTTTCAAAAACGCGTTTCGAATACGGGACTCGTCATCGTCGGCAATCGGCGGGCGCATCATACCGATACGCGTCTAGATGCCGTCCTTAAACGTACTTCTTCGCAGAAGAGCATATTTTTCCCGGGATTCATCGATCAGGCAGATCTCCCGTCCGTGATAGGCGGTGCGAGCGTATTCGTATTCCCATCGCTCTATGAAGGATTTGGTATCCCGATGCTCGAAGCGTTTTCCTGCTCCGTACCGGTGGTGGCTGCGGATATTCCGAGCCTTCGGGAAATCGGGGGCGAAGCGGCTCTCTATTTCGATCCAACGAATCTTGCCGATTGCACCGAAAAATTGTATACTCTTTCTGTTGACCAAGAACGTCGCCGATCATCGGTACTTCTCGGAAAAGAGCGTGTTCGAGCCTTTTCGTGGGAGAAGAGTGCGGAAATCCTTTTGTCTGCGTACGAACGGATTTCGTGATGGGTGCGATGCGGACATTCTAATTTGCGAACGAATTTTTTTATGCCGGAAAATACCATACCGAACCAGATCGAAACCATACCAAAAACGCGACGATGGCTCCGGGTCGTTCTTTTTTTCGGCGCACTCTTTCTTCTTGCTGGTGGCGTTTTCGCGTGGAAAACCGGGTATGTCTTGAACAAGATTTCCATCGGTGATGACGGTATCTTCAAGAGTCTTGTAAAGACGATTCCGGGCGTGGAAAAGAAGCTTCAAGGTGAAGAGAACGGTCGTATCAATATTCTTCTTCTCGGGATGCGTGGTGAAAACGTGGAGGGTGGCGGACTGCTCGCCGATACCATTATGGTTCTTTCCATCCATCCGAAGCAGAACGACCAGGATACGAACCGGGCATCGCTCGTTTCCATCCCACGTGACCTGTATGTGAATCTCCCAAACCAGGATTGGCGCGCGAAGATCAACGCCGTCTACGCGGAAGGCGAGAAGCGCGAATTGCACAAAGGCGGGATGGACGATATGCTTGCGGTCGCAAGCGAGATTTCCGGTCTGGAAATTCCGTATGCCGTGACGATCAACTTCCAGGGATTCAAGGATCTCGTGAATGCTATCGGCGGCGTGACGGTGCATCTTGAGCAGCCGTTCGAAGAAAGCACGCAGTTTCGTGGGCTGAAAAAACGCTGCGATGGCGTGAAATACACGGTGTTTTCCGGAGAGTACGAGGAGAAGCGCATCAAGCGCAAGAACGGAACCTATTACGCCAATCCCAAGCGTTACCCGCTCTGTTTCGAGAAAATGACCCAGGAAGCGATCGCCGAGCTTGAATGTGGTGGAAACTTCAAGTTACCAGCAGGTGATAATGTGCTCGATGGCGACAAAGCACTCTGTTATGCGCGGGCCCGCTATGCATCGAGCGATTTCGATCGAGCGCGCCGTCAGCAGGAAATCATCAAGCTGATCAAGGAAAAAGCGCTCTCGCTTGGGACATTAACCGATTTCTCGAAGGTGAGCGCGATGCTCGATAGCCTGGGGAACAACGTCCTGACCAACCTCGAACCCTGGGAAATGAAACGTTTCCTTGATCTCTATCAGACGCTCGGCGAAGCGAATCAAATTAATCAGAAAGTTCTCGAGAATTCCGAGGAAGGATTACTCTATAATCCGCCGCAGACCAAAGAGACCGGATATATCCTTCTGCCGATTGGAGACACATACGATCGTATCCGCGAGATGTTCCGTACATCGCTTGATTAAGCACTCCTGATGGAAACGAAAACATTGACCATCGCCGTAAACGGGTACCGCAATCCGGAGCTTTTGCGGCTTTGCCTCTCTTCCGTTTTCCGTGAAATGCGAGGAACCAGTATCGATTACGAGGTACTTGTCACCGACAGTGCGACACAGGAAGATACCGAGATGTTGATGCGCGAAGAATTTCCGCAAGCGAGATTCTTTCCGTTTCGGGACAATGTCGGTTTTAAGACGATGGTGAATACGTCAATCGAAGAAGCAAGGGGTACATATGTTTTCCTTATCAACAGCGATATCGTCCTTACCGAAGGCGCCGTACCGAAAATGCTTGCATACGCGCAAGAGCATCCGGATATCGGCATCGTGAGCCCAAAACAGCTCAATTTCAACGATACGCTGCAACAGAGCTGTTTCCGCTTCTATCGGCCGCTCACGATATTGTATCGGCGGACCTGGTTCGGGAAACTCCCGTTTGGCAAGCGTCATCTCGACTGGTTTACGATGGCGGATTACGATAAACGTGCCCCGCGGAGCGTAGATTGGGTGATGGGATCAGCGATGTTCGTGTCTCGCGCCGCGGCAAAGAAGGTCGGACCGATGGATAACCGGTTCTTTATGTATATGGAAGACGTGGACTGGTGCCGGCGATTTTGGGAGAATGATTTTCGGATCGTTTATTATCCGGAAGCGCAGGTGTATCATTATCACGGCAAAGGAAGTGCCCGAGGTGGATTTCTTGGATCGCTTCTGTTCAATCGCCTGACATGGTATCATATCGCGAGTGCGGTGCGGTATTTCTTCAAATATCGTGGCCGTCCGCTACCGAAAACGGAAGTATAATTACAAAAAACCGTATGGAGAATACTGAAATCGTCCAATCGCCGGAATATGAACGCGGCACAAGAATGTTTCGTCGCGCACTCAGTCTCTTTTTTGTTTTGGTTCTGATCACTTTGGGATTTTGGTCCGGGTATGAATATGGTCAGGACAAGGGGGATACGGTAGCACAGGATTCGGTGCTCAGTCCGAACGAAGCGGTCATCCTCAATAAGGAATCACAGGAAAAGACCATCGATTTCGCGCTGTTTTGGAAGGTGTGGGGGATTTTGAAGGACAAGTATGTTGACAAATCCGCTCTCGATGCGAAGGAGCTTTTTTATGGCGCAATCGATGGAATGTTGGCCGCGACCGGCGATCCTTATACGACTTTTTTCAGTCCCAAAGAGAATCAGGAATTCAAAGAAGACATTTCCGGAACATTTGAAGGCATCGGTGCGGAAATGGCTATCAAAAACGAGATTTTGACTATTGTAGCGCCGCTTGAAGGGACGCCGGCGGAGAAAGCCGGACTTTTGGCCGGAGACCGGGTGATGAAGATCAACGGTGAAACGACGGCGGTGATGTCGGTCGAGGAAGCGGTCAGCAAGATCCGCGGGCCCAAAGGCACGGAGGTGAAGCTGACGATTTTTCGGAACGGAGATCAGGAAGCGCGCGAGATCGCCGTGCGGCGCGATGTGATCCTGGTCAAAAGTGTCCGTTTTGAGATGAAAGACGACGTTATCGCTTATATCCGCATCAGCCGTTTTGGCGAAGATACGGAGAAAGAATTTTTTGAAGCGCTCAAGCAGATACGGAACAGGAAGGCTTCGAAGCTCATCATTGATATGCGTAATAATCCCGGAGGATTTCTAGAAGGCGCCGTTACGATCGGTAGCACGATGCTTTCGTCTGGGAGTACGGTGGTCATCGAGGAAGACGGCACTGGTCGACGAAAAGAGATGAAAGCGCGCGGAGGAGATGTTCTGAGCGGTCTTCCGACAGTCGTGCTTATCAATGAGGGGAGCGCGAGCGCTTCGGAAATCCTGGCCGGAGCATTGCGTGACAACCGCGAGAACGTGACATTGGTGGGAAAGAAATCTTTCGGCAAAGGATCGGTGCAAGAACTTATTCCGGTGAGTCGGGATATGTCGGTCAAGATCACCGTAGCGCGCTGGCTGACGCCTGCCGGTGAACAGATCAACAACGTCGGCATCGCGCCGGATACGGAAGTCGGTCTGTCGTCGGATGACATAGAGAACGATCGAGACCCGCAGCTTGAAAAGGCGTTGGAAATCCTGCGTTCGATGTAAAAAGGCGTTTAGCACTCCCTTGACTCGGGTGCTAATCTTTCGTATACTGGAAAACGAAATAACTCACTAACAGAAACGAGTATGAAAAAAACCACTGTCCGTCCACTCGGTGAAAATATTCTCATCCATCCGGAAAAGCCGGAACAGAAGACCGCCGCCGGTATCTATCTTCCGGAAACGGCCAATCAAGAACGTTCCCAGCTCGGCAAGGTTATCGCCGTCGGAGAGAGCGAAAAGATACGCGTGAAAGCCGGACAAAAAGTCATCTTCCGTCGCTATGGTGGCGAAGAGGTGAAGATCGATGGAGAAGACTGTCTCATCGCGAATTATAAGGATGTGCTCGCGATTGTGGCGTAAAGATCGACGTTTTTGAGGAAAAAAAATGACTCCCGTATGATGCGGGAGTCTTTTTTATGGATCTATTCGAGCGGTAATCCGGAAACGAGAGAAAGATTGTTATTACCAGTAAGAACTCTTGCGCCGAATACGTTCAGATCGAAGAGGCGAACGCCGCCTTGGAATGATATGATCTCGTTTTCACCGTAGACAATGATCGTTTTTCCGGAAGGTACTTCGTTGATCCTTTTTTCCAGCTGCTCGAGCGGGATATTCATCGCTCCTCTGAGATGACGTTTCGAGAAATTCTCCGTTTGCTGGACATCGAGGATGGATATGGCATCGGCGTTCTCCTCGAAGATCTTCTTCAAGTCGGACGAGGAAAGGTAGGATACTTTTGATTGGTCGAGAAAGGAATTCGGATCTCCAGCGGAAACAGTTGGGTACCCGCCTTCTTTCCAGGCGGCGAATCCTCCTTTGAGAAAGGAATAGGAAAACGATTTTTCCGAAAGAATGTTCCCTGCGGCTTCGAATGCCCGATCGTCATTACCAGAGAGGATAATGACGAGCGTCTCGCCGTTTTCCGGAGCGAAGGCGGTGAGCGCCGAGAGGGGAGCAAAGACGGATCCGGGGAGATGTTCTGCCTGATAAGATTCTTCGGTACGGACGTCGATGAGACGGACATTTTCTCTACGAGTGAGTTTTTGTTGTAACGTTTCTGCCGTGATGGTCGGGGTATCTTTTTTTGGTGTGCCGTCGTTTTCGATCGCGAGACGCTTGGGAGTCTCTGTTGGAAAAAAAACGGCTCGCCCAATGAAATACCCGCCGACGGCAAGGATGAGTATTCCGCCGACGAGGATAGCTTTGAAATCGTGATTGTTCGATATCGGCATAGATATTTTTTCTTTTTGTCTGAAAATGTTTGCGCCGCGCTTATTGCAGCAAACTTCCGGAAAAATCCTGATTGCCATTTATAAATTCCGCGATAGACGTTCTCGTTTTTCCTTCTATCTGTATTTCTTCGATGAAAATGACACCGGCGCCTGTTTGGACACCGATTTTTTCTCCGAGTTCGAATACCTGTCCGATCGGATATTTCGTCTGAGGCGATTGTTTTTGGAAAGAGATTTGGTGCAGTTTGAGACGGAGGAAATCGTCGCCTTTCTTCCAGAACGTGAAGATACCCGGCCACGGGGAAAGCGCGCGATAGCGGTTGTAAATACTTTCCGCGTCATCTGTCCAGACGATCCGTCCGTCCTCGCGCTCGATAAGTTGGCAAAGCGTGGCTTCTTTTCCGTCTTGTGGGGTTGGAATGATCTTTCGTTTCACCCAGAGTGGAATGGTATCGATCAGGGTCTCGCAGGCGATATCAGTGAGCTTTTCGAGCAAGGATTCTTTCGTGTCTTTTGGCGCGATAGCGGTTTTTTTCTGCGTCAGAATGTCGCCGGTGTCCATTCCTTCGTCCATCAGCATAAGGGTGATGCCGGTTTCGGTCTCTCCGGCGAGGAGAGCGTTTTGGATCGGGGATGCGCCGCGCCATTTCGGAAGAAGCGAAGCGTGAACGTTGATGCAGCCGAAACCCGGAACTTTAAGCAGGGTGGCGGGAAGAATTTTTCCGTAAGCGGCTACGATGATGAGATCGGGCTTCCAGTCACTGATCTTCTTTATTGTCTCGTCGTCGAGTTTGGCTGGTTGTTCCAACGGAAGAGAATGCTTGAGCGCCACTTCCTTGACGGCACTCGGAAGCGTTTCTTGTTTGCGACCCGAGGGCTTGTCCGCGCGGGTGATGACGCCCACGATATGGTAGCGTTCACCGACCAGCTTTTTGAGAAGAGCAGCGGCAAAGGGCGGTGTACCCATAAAAACCACCCGTACTTTTGGTGTACCGTGCGAATGAATCTCTTTCTTCACTTCTTCAGAAACCCCGGTGTGTATCGGAACCGTCGGTTCGGGAGATGGTTTTTTCGAACGGATAAGATCAAGCCAGGCCGCCATAATTTTTTATTATTGAAGTATATTGTTTTTGCTGTTTCTTGAAACGGTTGCAAATAAGAATGCCGTCCAAATGGTCCACTTCGTGTTGGATGACGATAGCGAGGAATCCCGAGGCGTTGAGACGTTTCGGCAAGCCTTTTTCGTTATAATATTTGACCGTGACACGCTCCGATCGAACGACAGGAAAAAATTGTCCCGGCAACGACAGGCAGCCTTCTTCCGAAATGATTTTTTCCTGCGAAGACGAAGTGATCTGTGGATTGATGAGGTAACGGATTTCCCCATCCGTTTCCGCGACGGCAAGACGCAGGGAAAGCCCTATTTGCGGCGCAGCGAGTCCGACACCATTCTCGCGATGCATTGTTTCCACCATCTTTGGGAGAAGGGACTGGATATCCGGTGCGAGCGGGTCGGCTACTGGCTTAGTCTTGGTGAGGAGGACTTTTTCGGACGCTCCGGTGACGAGGGTGAGCATATTTTTAGAGAGGATCGACGTCGATAATGCAGTCTTTGCTTATTTTTCTGAGTGCTATTCTGAGCGAATCGGGAATATCATTTGTTTTTTGGAGACGTAGGAGAATCGAACTTTCGTATGTTCCGCGCCTTCCGGGAAATTTTTTGGTCTGAGGCGGCGCAATATGGAGCGAACCTTTCGGAAGAATGTTTTCAAGCGATCGGAAAATATTGTTTGCAATACCCTCGGCCGTTTTTTGCGTTTTGCCTTGTGCTGTGATGGCGATCAGGCGGCCGAACGGCGGGTATCCGAGCAGTTCTCTTTCGGAGAGGATATGATGTAAAAATGCAGTGCCTTCCTGTTCGGAAATTTTTTGAAAAAAAGCGTTTTCCGGGCGGAAAGTCTGGACAATGACTTTGCTCGCGCTTCCGGTGTGCCACACGGAACGTGAAAGGCGCTGGAAAAGCCTTTCATCGGCCATAAAATCAGGAAACAGAAGCAGGCTATCCGCGTCAATCATAGCAACCAGGGAGAGTTTCGGCAAGGGAGGATTCTTCAGGATCATCTGTGTTCCGATCAAGATATCGATCGTTCCTGCTATTCCTTTCTCATACAGGGTCCGGATGGCTTTGTAGGTCTGGATCGCGGATCCGTCAGCACGGAATATCCGAGCTGCAGGGAATATCCGAGCAACCTCCTTTTCGATCTTTTCCGTTCCGAAACCGATGTTTTTGAACGAGAGATGCCCGCAGTGCGGACAAGCGGGGAATATCCCCGTCTTGTAGCTGCACGAGAGACACCGGTAGTGGCCTTCTTTACTTCCGACAAGCGGATGGCCGGAATTGGGACAGCGCAGGACTTCTTTGCAGTGCTCGCAGACGGAAAACAGACTCATTCCTTGCCGGTTGACAGAGAGGAGTATTTGTTTTCCCTCGGTGAGCGTCTCGCGGATCGCTGCGACCAGCGTTTCGGAAAGCGGAGAATAATTCTTGTGAAATCTCTCCAATCGCAGATTGACGATCGAAAGTCCTCGGAGTGAGACGTTTCGCATCGGACGGAGAGGAAGGATGCTTTTTTCTTCAATACCACGGATACTCTCCGCACTCGGCGTATTGGAAGCGAACAGGACCCGGGCCTTGTGGAACGCACCGAGCATTAAGGCAACGCGTTTCCCATAATAGCGCGGACTCATATCCCATTGTTTGTAACTCTCGTCCTGTTCTTCGGAAAGTATGATCGTACCGAGATCCCGAAATGGAGCGAAAAGCCCCTGACGAGTGGCGAGAATGACGTGGGCTTCGCCTCTTCGTATACGTTGCCATGCGTCAAAATATGCTCCGGTAGAGAGCATACTGTGGAGAATAGCGACGGATGTTTTCGGAAAATACTTTTCCAAAGAGGCTTCATACGCCGGAATGAGAGCGATTTCCGGCACAAGAAGGAGCGTTTGTTGTTTCCGAGCATTCGTTTCTTGGGCGAGAAGCGAAAAGAGACGTTCGTCGTTCCCGTGACCGGACGTATCCAAAAAAAACACTTTTTTTACCGATTCAGAAAAGAATTTTTTGAGGATATCCCGTTCCATCTTTTTTGGACGGAGCGTCTTGCATTTTGATGAAGAGACATCCGCCTTTGATCTTTTTTTGGCGCGTTTCGGCAGAAAATGTCTGAGGACTTTTCCGAGCGGCGTGAAATATTCCTCGCTGATCTCTTGGGCGAGCGCGAGCTGCTCTTCTGTAAGGAAGCTTTCTTCAATTATTCCTGAGACGGATTTCATCCACATCGGCGTTTTGCCCGGGAGCGACCGGCAATCATACACGACGCCTTCGATTATACGCCGTCCGAACGGAATCGAAACAAGCGAACCTTTCTGTATCGGTTCGTCGCTTACGTAACTGAAAAGTGCCGATCGGGAGAGCGGTAGGATGATGCATGGGGCGATTTCCAATCTATAGACGGGGCCAGTTCTCATATAGTGCCAGTATACCATATTGCGTGATTGCTTTTTTGGCTCAAATAGGCTATTCTTTCGCTATGAATACTACGCGAAGATTATTTGTTGGCATCCCGCTGTCTCCGGAGCTCCGCAAAAGGCTCAAGCGGGAGATGACTTCTTGGCCCAAAGAGGCTGTTCTTCAGACGGCGGAAGAGAATCTCCATATCACGCTTCTTTTCCTTGGTTTCATACAGGAGGGGAACGTTCCTTATATCTGTGCCCGGGCCGGGGAGGCGTGCAGGGAGATTCGGAGTTTCGAACTCTTGTTCACGTCGTTTCAGCTGCTTGAAAGTGATGAACATCCGAAGATGATTTGGCTTTCCGGCGAACCGAGCGAAGAGTTGAAACGATTGCGTGAAGCATTAGAAAAAGCATTCTCGTCGTTCATTGTTGAAAAGAAAGTCTATCGACCGCACGTCACGCTTGCCAAAATCAAAAAGACGAAGTGGTCGACACTCCGAAAAAAGCCGGTCTTGCGTGAAGCGGTACGTTTTGTCGAGCCAGTCGACACCGTCTCTGTATTCGAAAGTCTCGTGATCGACGGTAAGCGCCGCTATGAGCCGATCGACACGTTTCCGTTGCAGTGAGCAGTGAGGAAGCAAGAAAGATGAACCTATTCGGCATTACGATCGATAGCCTTCCCAGAGATGCGGTTCTTAAGCGCGCAAGAAAGTTTTTTGATGAACCAAAATTCCACCGCATTGCGACGGTGAATCCGGAATTCCTGCTCCTTGCGAAGAAAGACGCTGCTTTCCGGCAATCGCTTCTTAATGCCGATCTTCGTATCGCCGACGGCTTCGGTATCGTTCTTGTGGGATTTCTCCGTGGTGAACGCATCACACGCTTTCCCGGCGCGGACCTTTTGGAAGAAATATTGAGAATAGCGGATGAAAGGAAACTTTCGATGTTTCTTGCTGTCTATAAAAACGGATTAAGCTCATACAGCGAAGTCCGCGCGGCGATACTGAAAAGGCATCCAAACATCAGAATTTCCGGTAGAGATCTTGATAAGAACGAAATCGGAGATTGGAGGTTGGAAATCGGAAATTCCGCGATGGTCCTGTGCAACTTCGGAATGCCGGACCAAGAGTTGTTTCTTGCTACGTTAAAAGATATTGGTGTCGAATCGCGATTGGCCTTGGGTGTGGGGGGTAGTTTCGATTATCTGACCGGCAAACTGCGCCGCGCTCCGAAGTGCCTGCGCACACTCGGCCTCGAATGGCTCTGGCGTCTCATTCTTCAGCCGAAGCGCTTCAGGCGCATTTGGAATGCCGTCATCGTCTTTCCGATAAAAGCGATTCTTTCCAAATGAAAAGCCGCCCGGTAAGAATCTACCAAGGCGGCCAAGTACCCCGTCATTTTTTTAATCGCGGCGGCTTTTTTGTTTGCGGGAGAGGATCTCGTATCCACATTATCCAGCAAGCAACTCCGATCATCCAAAAGGCCGCGCCGATGCCGGTGGTTGTGTTCCAGTCCCAAAAAACGTTCTTTGTGAGTTTGGCAAACATCGCTTGGGCGCTAAACGCCAAACCGAATGCACAAAAACCCAGTCCGAGTGAAAACCAGCTCACTGGAAACGGCCACTTCCATATCCAGCGGATAAGGATTATCGTACCGGCGAGTATACCGGAGAGTCGCATAAAATATGCGGCGGCGAAGAGCGCGTCGTAGGGTACCTCGGATTGGTACAACAGGAACTGCCAAACCACGCTGGTAGTGAGAGAAAGAACTATCAGCGCAAAAAAATACAGCGCTGAGACCAGAACTGAAAAAATCTTTTTGGTAAGCATACAGTTCTCCTTGTTGTGTCGGAAACGAGTTGAGTAGAATTTTTAATGAACCTTATATTATACATCTAAAATAACATTCTGTCAATCCTTGCTTTTTGGCTTGAAATAGGGGAGTATAGAGACACAAATCAAAAAATTTCTATGAATACGAATGTTCGTGTACGTTTTGCGCCGTCGCCGACAGGATATCTCCACGTTGGGGGCTTGCGTACCGCGCTTTACAATTACCTTTTCGCCAAGAAGCATAGTGGGACGTATATCCTGCGTATCGAAGACACCGATCAGAAGCGTTTTGTGGCCGGCGCAGCCGAGAGTTTGGTGCGTATTTTGCATCATAGCGGCCTTGTAAACGATGAAGGAGCGCTTTTGGAAAACGAGAAACTGACGGAAAACGGCGCGTGCGGTCCCTACATCCAATCCAAGCGCTTGGCGGTCTATAAGCAGTATGCCGAAGAACTTTTGGCGAACGGTCGGGCGTACCGGTGTTTCTGTGATCCGACTCGACTTGAAGCATTGCGCGCGGAACAGACAAAGAACAAGCAGGCGCCGAGATATGACAAGCGTTGCCAAATGCTTTCCGCCGACGAGATAAAGACAAAATTAGCAGAAGGTGTTTCGTGTGTGATCCGTCTTGATGTTTCTTCGGAAAGGGGCGAGATCATTTTCGATGACCTTGTGCGCGGTCGCGTGAGTATTCATTCCAAAGATATCGACGATCAGGTATTGATGAAGTCTGACGGATTTCCGACGTATCATCTCGCCAATGTCGTCGACGATCATCTGATGCGTATCTCGCACGTCATTCGCGGGGAGGAATGGTTGCCGTCGACGCCGAAACATATCCTCCTGTACGAGGCGTTCGGTTGGGAATGCCCGGAATTCGCGCATATCCCGCTGCTTCTCAATCCGGACAAATCCAAACTCTCAAAACGCCAAGGTGACGTGGCGGTGGAGGATTACCTTGCCAAGGGCTATCTCAAAGAGGCACTCATCAATTTCGTGGCGCTCCTCGGGTGGAATCCGGGCGAAGGGAGCACACAGGAGATATTCTCGCTCGAAGAATTGACACGAGTGTTTGATCTTAAAAACGTCCACAAGGCCGGTGCCGTGTTCGATGCAAAAAAACTTGATTGGATGAACGGCGAATATATCAAAAAACTTTCTGTTGACGACCTGTACGAAAAAATGTCAACGGGCGGATTTTTTGACAAAGCGCTTGTTCGCGACGCAGAAGAGGAATATAAGACGGCTGAATATCTGAAAAAAGTGCTCGCGATCGAACACGAACGGCTGACAAAACTTTCTGACATCGGTGAACAGAACCCGTTCTTCTTTTCCGAGCTGGCGTATGACACGGCACTTCTCCATTGGAAGGAAAATACTTCCGAGACGACCAAAGCGTCTCTCGAAAAAGCGATGGAAATCCTTTCCGAATTGAATAGTATCGAATGGGATAAGCGGGATATTCTCGAGAAAATTCTGCTCGAGGCGGCAGGGGAGAAACGTGGGGACTTTCTCTGGCCGCTTCGCGTCGCCCTGACCGGCCTACAGAAATCCCCCAGTCCGGCCGATTGTGCCTGGGTACTTGGTAAAGAGGCAAGTTTGGATCGGATCCGTGGCGCCCTCACGAAGCTTTTATAACAGGAGAAAGAGCGAAAACAAGCCCCTTTTCAAGTTTTCGGGAAAGGATTTTTCGTGATATACTGAAAAATACCGCAATGGAGCAAAAAAATACACAACACAACCGACGGATCCTGATGGCCGCACTTTTTGGCGGACTGCTGTTTGTGTCCGTTCAGGGCGCTTTTGCTGAAAATATCGACGATTTGGAAGACCAGTACGACGAGAACGCAGCCAAAATCAAGGCTTATAATAAGATCATTGAACTCAAAAATCGTCAGGGGACGACACTTTCAGGTCAGATCACAACGCTTCAGGAACAGGAGCGCCGGCTGGAAAAGGAAATCAGCGAGAGCACGGAGAAGCTGGGAGAACTTGAAGAAACTATCCATTCGCTCGCTGCCCGCATCATTGAGAAAGAGACGGTCATCAGCCAGCAACGAAAAATCCTCTCCGAGTTGATGCGATCATCGTATGACGACTCATTGACCGGCGTTGTGACACCGATCGTCCTTTCGCCAACGGAGATGTTCGGCTATTTTCGTCGGAGTGATGCTTCTGTCGATACGAGCGAGAAGCTCGGCGACCTTCTTGATTCCGTCAAGACACTTCGTGAGAGCTTGGTTGCAGAAAAAGCCAGTCTCGATCAGAAAAAAAAGGAAGCGGGTGATATTCATAGCGACCTTTTGGAGCAGGACGGATACCTTGAAAGCACGAGGAGCAGCAAACAATCGCTCCTTGTCAAGACGAACGCCGAACAACAGAAATACGTTACATTGGTAAAATCCCTCGAAGAGGAACAGCAGGAAATCGAAGATGAAATCAACGGCCTCCAATCCGGCGAGATCGGATCGCTTTCCGATGCCGATATGCCGAAAGCTAAGAAAGGTCTCCTTGACTGGCCGGTGAAGAATGCCACCATCACCCAAGGATACGGAATGACTTCATATGCCAAGAAAGGCGCCTATGGTGGCGGTCCGCACAATGGTATTGATTTCGGTGTTCCGACCGGTACGACCGTCTACGCGCCACTTAGCGGCAAAGTCGCCGCGACCGGCACGATGTATAAGAACGGCCGCTGGTACGGCTATGGCCGCTGGATCGCCATCGATCATAACAACGGTATGGTAACGCTCTACGGACATCTCTCTTCCGTATCCGTCAAAAAAGGAGACAAAGTAGATACCGGCGAAAAGATCGGGAAATCAGGCAATACCGGCTATTCTACTGGGCCGCATCTCCATTTCTCCGTCTTCTCTTCCAAATCGTTCAAAGTCGTTCCGTCATCAAAAGTGAAAGGCGTGTATTTGCCGTACGGCGCGTACGTCAATCCGACGAAGTATCTTCCATAATATCGTTACCGCACACTGAATCGTATGGGGACAAAAACGTATCCGATACGGATAAGATTGGCAAGAGATATCGTAGCGGAGGTTATGTTTCCGAAAGGGCAGACGGGGAAAGTGGCGATTGTTTGTATTGGAGCACCATCTTTACCATATAAGAAGGATCGTTTTCAATTTCTGGTTGATAAGGGGTATGTTGTCGTGTGTCCGCGTTATCGCGGGACATGGGAAAGCGACGGCAGTTTTCTTGCACAATCACCGGCCAAAGACATAGAAGACGTCATTAAAGATTTGGTAAGGAAAAAATCCGTACACGATCTTTTTTCCGGCGAAACGAAACGTCTTTCGGTGAAAGCGGTGCATCTTTTTGGTACGTCGTTCGGCGGACCGGCCGTGCTTCTCAATTCGTGTCTGCCGATTGTCAAAAAAGTCATCGCAATTTCTCCGGTTATTGATTGGAGCGCGGATAGTCCAGATGAACCGTTTGACTGGTTTGTGCATTTTACACAGACGGGTTTTGCCGGCGCGTATCGGACAAAACACCGAAACGATTGGCAAAAACTCGTCACGACGGATTTCTATAATCCCATTACGCGGATCAGATACATCGACGGTAAAAAAATTTTTATTATCCACGCGAAGGACGATATGGTGGTACCATACGCACCGGTTCTTCCGTTTGCCGAAAAAACCGACGCCGCATATTATCTCAAACCACATGGTGGTCATCGGCTCGATATGACGCACGCATTTCTTTGGAAAAAGATCGCGGCCTTTCTCAAGAAAAAATAATTGAAGAAATGAGCGCAAACGAGATACATCAATGTATCCAAGAAACATTTGAAACGCCTGAGAACGCAGTATACGCGTTCGTTTTTTGAAAATATGTATTTATAGGGTTTAATCCTCAAGCTTTACATTCGGTTGAAAAGTTCGTTTTCTCGTTTTAACAAAGGAGACTCCCCCAAGTAATTTCGCAAAAAACGGGGGAGTCTTTTGTATTTGAAAGATGAAAAATTAAAATGAAAAAATAAATGCGATTTGTTATGTGTCGTCACATGGTGAACAAGGATGGGTGAAATGAACGACAGGAGGGACACATCTATGTACCCAAGAAATGTTCGAAACCGTCTTAGAACGCGATATACGAAGTCGTTCGGGAGAGAAAATGGATCAATTTTACATATATTCTTTATAGGCTTTATATCAAGCGTCTCCTTTAATATTATATGTCTTCTAAGTTACATAAGGAGACATATGAGAGAAAACAAACGATAAAGAAAATTTGTAATCAATAAAAGCGTCGGGACCGTTTCTTTGGAATATCTTTTTCTCGATCGATTCCCCCGCTTTCGATACACGTTTCTCCAAATATTTCTTTTAAAAAACAATAAAAAAACCGAAGGCGGATAATCGTTCGTATCCTGCCTCCGGTCCGGTGTCCGCACATCCCTGGTCATCCTCGCTCAGCGAGTTTTTGACGGAGGACAGCGGTCTCTTCGACGAGCTCGAAATTTCTTTTCCTGAGCTCGTTGCAATGTTCCGACGCCTCTTCGAGCGCCGAGAGAAGCTCACGCTTGTCTTCTCTCATCCGCAGAATCGTATCGCGGGCTTCGCGGCTCGTCTGCGGGACGATGATATTCTCATACGTCTCGCATTGCCGCTTGTAGAAATGCAATTCCGCCGCATCCGGAAAAAAAATCTTCAGGAAACGTTCGAAAAACGAGAATTTCTTCGTAGCAAGCATTTTATCCTCCTTCGCGTTGAAAACGGTTTTTTTGGATGATACCTGATGTCAAGGTACAATTACTATTATAGCAAAAAATAAGAGTTTTGTCAATAGTGTGCGAGAAAGCTTCTCTGTTACAATAAACATATTGTTTCACAGAAAAAACTATGCGCCTCTCCTATACGGCCGTCGATACCTATCAGAGCTGTCCGCTCAAATACAAGTTTAGGGAAATCGATCGGATCAGCGAACCGAAATCCAAAGAAGCGATTTTTGGTACGCTTATTCATTCCGTACTCAAATACGTGCATACACCAGCGACGCTCTCGCCCACTCCCGATCAGGCGCTCGATTATTTTTCCAAGGGTTGGAACAGTGATGCATACGACAGCGAACTGGAAGAACGCGCAGCGTTTACCCAAGGCGTGGAGATTATTCAGAAATATTTTGAGAAAAACCGTCCGGCGGATTATACCATCGTCGATTTGGAAAGTCGTTTCGCTATCGAGATCGGTGACGACACTTCGGGTAAACACATCGTTTCGGGCGTTATCGACCGTATTGACAAGACGCAGGATGGTTACGAGATCATCGATTATAAGACCGCGCGAAAAATGCCTTCGCAGGACAAGGTGGATCACGACCTTCAGCTTTCGATCTACCTGAAAGCTTTTCTCAAACGCTATCCAAGCGAAGAATCGAATCTCGACAAGATTACCGTGAGCCTCTATTACCTGAAACACGGCGTGAAACTTTCTTCCACGCGCACGAAAGAACAGCTTGATACGGTAGAAGAGAATATTCTCGGTGTTATCGCTGCGATTGAAGAGAAGAAATTCGATCCGTTGTTTTCTCCGCTTTGCGACTGGTGTGGGTATCAGAAGATCTGTCCGCTTTGGAAGCACAAGTTTTCTGAATCGCAAACGCTCGAAACAAAAGAGGCTGAAAAAAAGATCGAGGAGTATCTAGAATTGAAAGATCGGATGAGTGGCGACAAACTGCGTCTGGCCAAGCTACAAGCGGATATCCTCGGCTATATGGAACACGAGGGAGTGGAGCGGGTGTTCGGGGAGCGTGGCATCATCGGCAAGACGGTGAGAAAGACCTATACGTATGATGAAGAGAGGCTGCGCGCCATTCTGGAGCCGCTTGACCAATGGGAATCGGTATTGAAAGTAGACGGTATCGCACTCAAATCAATCGTAGCCGCCCTGCCCTCCCCTGTTCGCAAAGAAGTCGAAGACGCGCGAACAGTGAGCAAAGAAAGCGTTTCGCTGTCCGTCAAGAAAAACAAAATCGAGGCCGATCAAGACCTCGCACTTTGAATATTCCTCCTATTCTCCCCCGCTACCACCAAAATCGCGTGATGACAACGACATAGAGTGCGACCAAAATCCACGCGGAACGTACAAAAAACTTTCGACCACGGACACGGATCTCCGGATCGATCGATATTTCCTTGGTCGTGATGAAGCCGAGTGTTTTGTACAGAAAGAGCATTTCGTACAGGCGGACGATGACCACCCATCCGATGAAGAGTCCGGCAAGAAGACTCGCCGGTGTCATCAATGGATTGGCGAGCTCCGGTGTTTGTGTCGCTCCCTGTTTGATCCATTTCCACCATCCTTGCCATTTCATCCCGTAGACGTGGATGAGCGTGAAGATGACCACGAGGCGCAGCCCCCATCGCTGCAAGAACCACCATCGTCCTGCTCCAAAGAATTCGATCGCCTTCTTGAACGATATGACGAAAAGGAAAAGGAGAACGAATACCCCAAGGAAGCCGGCACCGAAAATAAACGGCCCATCGAACAGATATTCCCGCGGGTATTTGAGCGGTAGCCAGAGGTACGATCCGATACCGTGGACAAAGAGAAGGAACGCGGCAACGATACCGAGCTCTTTGCGGTAACTGACCCAGTGATCGAAACGATCGAAGTAACGGGCGATGGGACCGATCAGAAACGTGAACGCGAGGAGGATCATTCCGGCGCTTGCAATCGCCTTGTTCGGAACGTAGAACGGATCGGCGGTCGGTGGCGCGTCAAAGAGATACCCACGACGAATAAAAAGATAGAATCCGAGGAATACGGTCAGCGCGAGAGCGATAATCCCAGAAATTACATAATCCCGCAGACTGGATGGCTTGTGCATAGATTTTTATTTGTTCCTAATTTATTATAGCACAAAAAAAACCAAAAACACGCTCGCGGGCGTGTTCTAATTTAAAAAGAATAAAAAACAAAGATCTATTCAAGTTTCATGGTTTTTAGGATTGATTCAATAGATTCATTATTGGTAAAAATGATAAATTGACGTTGGTTTTTTTTGAAAAATATACCGTATTCATAAAGCCATCCTTCAGCTGGTCCAGGGGCTGCTGATTTGATAACGATAGCATCTGATATTAAATCACTCAAAACAACAGGATTTCTTCCTTCTTTTGTGGCACGATTCAGTAATATATCGAATGAAAATTTAGAATCATTACTATGATTCCGAATTTCTAATCCAGGACAGCTTTCATAGATACAAGCGCTTCCATTATAGATATGAGGATCATTATCTGATGAGCTCGGCAAACACCATACATTGTTTGGAAATGACAACTTAATTCCAAAAACGGTGTTCTGATAGATTGTATTATAACTACATTGGGGAAATTCTTTTAGTGGAGCATCGTCGATACTGAGAATATTCATTGAAGTAAAGCACCCGGAATTACCCATATCCACCCGGGAGTTTTTTATGACTCTAAGCTGAAGCCTCCGTGTCACATCTGACGCTAAGATTTTTTTTATATCTGCAGGGTCGAGATTATCAAAATTCAGATTAATAATCAATTGTCCATCGATATTCTCTGAAACAAGAACGCTTTTTTTCTGTAACAATTCTGAAAAATAATTCCGTAAATTTATAGAACCGCCGGTCAAAACAAATCCAGTGCACTGATTATTTTGAAATTGATTATATTTCCTTTCCACGGGAATAAAATACCCTTCTATGACTGCAGTTCCATAAATCGTTTCTTCCCGTGTCATTTTCGTAAGGCATTCTTCGGCGGTGCATTGGGGAGAAAGCAAGGAGTAACGCTGTTTTTGTGTTCTATAAATGATTTGCGGCGAAGGAATTGACTCAAGATGACTATTTATACCAAAAAGCGAGATGGAAATGGCATTTTTTAGAGAAAAAATTGGTATGAGGATTTGTGTTTGAAAAGAATTCGCTGGTCTCCCTAGAGATAACCGATACTGTTCTTCGAGAAGCGACAGGAGAATAAAAAGAAGACTGAAAAATATAAAGATGCTAAAAATAGTAACTAAAATTCTTTTTCTCATATCTTGCAATATTTTTTGAAAATATTTTTTTATTAAACCCTTTTTTAAAAGAGACATGGAGGATTAATTATTGGCTGGGGAGGTAGGGATCGAACCTACGCATACCAGGGCCAGAACCTGGTGCCTTACCGCTTGGCTACTCCCCAATGATCTTGATAATTTTCTGTTTTTCTTTTCCTCCGGAATAACTTTTCAAATATTTCTCTCGTTTCCTTGCTTTTTCACAAGATTGATACTCTTCCGAATAAACAAGGACGAATGGTCTTCTTGAACGTGTAGAAAACGTTTTTCCGGCATTATGCTGACGCAGTCTTTGATTGATATCCCTTGTAATACCGACGTACAGACCACTGTCTTTTTTGCTCTGTAAAATGTAAAGGTACCACTTTGTCATAGAGTATCTTACCGCTTGCCTGCCCGCGGCTGAAGCCTTGGCTTCGGCCAGGGGCTACTCCCCAATTTTCACTTTGCTATCCTAGCAGAAAATCTGTCTAGAATCAACAAAAAAAACTGCCCGCGAGAAACGATGTTTCCAAGCGGGCATCAGATGAGACTGTTTGCTTCCCGAAGCGCGGCCGAAAGCTCCTTGTAGAGGATTTGGTATTTTCGGGCAAGCGACAGAAGGTGTCGCTCCGTCTCACGGATCTTGTTGATCCGCCGTGTTTGGCTGTCAACGAATCCGAGCGTGAGGATGTTATGGATCCGATCCGAAAGCTTTACCGGTATCGATCCATATCGGTTCCGACGCATCTTCCCTCGCAGCCGAGGTGAGACAGCATGACTTTTCTTGATGCGCCGATAGTAGAACGCTTCCCGCTCCTCTTCCGAGGCGAAATGGTAGAAATGCGGGATAATCGTGCATTCGTCGACGATGAGTGCGATATCTCTCTTGTATCGTTCGGCGATATGGTACGTCGGCCACTTGACCCAGAAATCCTCTTGCAGATCGTGGAGGACGAGTGCGGCGATAATTCGGTAGTCCTGGATGCCGCAATGGACGACACCGATCACCATAACAGCGTGGAGATGTGTCATATACGGTTCGCCGCTCTCCCGTTTGATGCCGGCGAATTCCTGTTCGCATAGTTCATATGCGTCTCGGATGATCCGATACCGGTAATCCTTTCTCGTGAAGAGATGCTTCTCGATGTAGCCGAACAATGCCTTTTTGGAGGCATAGTCGCGCAGTGTATGCCGCAGAGCGGCGAGTCTGCCGTTCATAAAAGCCTCCGTTTATTGATGAGATTGTGAAACAACTTGACATTTAAGAATACAACAAAAGCATCCTCCTGTCAAGAATGATGGAGAAACTCGAATAAAGTCTCAGGCTTAGATTTTGAGATAGCGGCGGATAGCAATAGCGCTCGACAGGACGCCGAGACCGATGCCAAGGATAATCAGCCCGCCGAGAGTCGCCCAGAAGTAGCTCAGATACAGGTTGAAGAAATTCCCCTGTGGAAGAGCGCCCTGTGTGAACGGAGCGAGGTAATACGCGACGGCAAGAAGGATGAGGCTGGTTATGAGTGCCGCTGCGAGGCCGTAGAGAATTCCTTCGAAAACGAATGGCATCCGTACATAGGTATTCGATGCGCCTACCAGCCGCATAATCTCGAATTCTTGTCGGTGGGAATAAATGGTGATCCGGATAGCGTTGAAAGTAATAAGAACGGCGATGAAGATGAAGACAAAACCAAGAAAAAGCCCTGCTTGTTCCGCTGCGCGGCTGATGCGTTCCAATCGTTCGAATATCTTCTTGTTCTTCTGATAATTAATACGACTGATGTCGCTTTGGAATGCCGAGCGCTCGATCTGTTCGACGATGACCGGGTAATCCTCGGGGCGTTCGGCCTTGATGACGAGCGAAGAGAGGAGCGGGTTCTCGCCAATTTCCTGGATCGCCTGTTCAATGATCGGGTCGTTACCGCTTTCGCCGAGAAAATCGTTCAAGGCCTGTTCGCGCGAGACGTATTCTACGGAAGAAATCTCTTTCTTGTATTTGGCGAGTTCGTCGCGGATTTCCCGAATGCGCTCTTCCGAAACATCAGGATTGAATGAGACGCTCACGCTCACTTTCTCGCGCATATTCTCGAGCATCAGGTGCATCGTGGTGCCAAACAAGAATGAAAGGCTCACGATGAAGAGGGAGAGCGAGAGGATGGAAACGGTCGCGAACGAAAGCCAGCCGTTTCGCCGGAAGTTCTCTATCCCCTCTTTGCAGGTCCGCCACAGTTTGAGCGAATTCATAAGTTTTTTTTAATGCACGAGATATTTGCCTTTGCTCAAATCGCGTGAGACCCGACCCTGATCGATGAGGATGACGCGTTTGCCGAGTTTGTCGACGATGCGCTGGTTATGCGTAGCCAAAAGGATGGTCGTGCCGAAAGAATTGATTTCGAGGAGGAGCTGAATGATCTCGTCGGTTGAGCCAGGATCGAGATTACCGGTCGGTTCATCGGCAATGATGACTTTCGGTCGGTGGATGAGCGCCCGAGCGAGCGAAACACGCTGCTGTTCCCCGCCGGAGAGCTGCTTTGGGAATTTGTGCATCTTATCCCCGAGGCCGACGATCTCGAGTATTTCTGGCACTTCTGCTTGTATTTCTGCCGTACTTTTTCCGTCGACTTCGAGCGCGTAGGCGACGTTTTCAAATGCGGTTTTCTGCAGGAGGAGTTTGAAATCCTGAAATACTGTGCCGATGTTGCGCCGGAAGAACGGGAGATGCTTGCGGTTGATCTTGCTGAGCGGCCGTTCGTTGAAATATATTTCACCCTGCGTCGGTTCTTCTTCGGCGTAGATGAGCTTGAGGAGCGTCGATTTGCCGATGCCGCTCGCGCCGACGATAGAGACAAATTCTCCCGGCTCGATGACAAGGTTTATGTCCGCAAGGACGGTGATGTCCGGTGGGAATGTCTTTGAGACATTTTCGAATCTGATGATGGGTTTCGTTTCTAACATAAGATGTTTGTTTTTTAAGCTGATGTTTTCAAGAATCGGAGCTCACTTTCGATGAAGATATCCAGTGAACCATCAAGGACACTTCCTGTATCGCTCGTTTCGGTCTCGGTGCGATGGTCTTTGACGAGCGTGTACGGATGGAGGACGTAGGAACGAATCTGGTTGCTCCATCCCGCGCTCTTCCATTCGCCGCGCAGTCGGAGTTTCTCGGCCTCTTGTTCCTCGATACGACGCTGGACCAACTTGGAACGGAGCATTTTCATCGCTTCTTCGCGGTTTTGGAGCTGTGAACGCTCGCTTTGCGAGGAAGTGACGATATTCGTCGGAATATGTGTGATACGGACGGCGCTCTCGGTCTTGTTGACGTGCTGGCCGCCGGCACCCGACGCGCGATACGTATCGATACGCAGGTCTTCCGGCGCGATGATAACCGTCTTGTCGTCATCGATCACCGGTAATATTTCGACGGAGGCAAAGGAAGTTTGGCGCAAACTGTTCGCGTTGAAGGGTGAGAGGCGTACCAGACGGTGCACACCGGCCTCGCCGCGCAGATATCCGTACGCGTATGCGCCGCCGATCTCAATCGTCGCACTCTTAATGCCCGCCTCGCCACCGCGCGCTTCATCGATGACACGTGACGAAAATCCGCGTTTCTCCGCGTACCGTAGATACATCCGAAGAAGCATTTCCGCCCAGTCTTGGGCATCCACGCCGCCGGCGCCGCTCCGGATCGTGATAAGAGCGTCTTTTCCGTCGTATTCCCCACCGAGAAGCGTCTTTGATTCCCATTCATTGAGCGCTTGTTCTGCGGCAACGTATTCTCTTTCAAGTTCGGCGGCATCAGCCGGGCTCAGTTCGCCCAATGCGGCGAAACCCTCCATATCCGCAAGGGATTGTTCTAGCCGTTCAAAATCCGAGCGTTCGCTTTCGAGCGTTTCAAGCTCTTGCATCGTGCGACCAGCGCCTTTTGGATCGTTCCAAAATCCAGCCTCGCCGCTTTTTTGGCGCAATTCGGCGATACGCGCTTCCTTTTTTGCCCAGTCAAAGATAGTCCTGCAATTGCAGGAGTTTTTGTCGAAGAACAGCCACTTTCTCTCTCAGCATATCCATACGTTCCGTATCATACCATATTTTTTTCTGTCAGAAAACAAAACAAGCCCGTTTCCGGAGCTTGTTTCTTCTTGAGCCGATGACCAGGATTGAACTGGTGACCTGCGCGTTACGAGTGCGCCGCTCTACCAACTGAGCTACATCGGCAACAAAAAACACCTCTTACTCTACACGAAAAAACGGGAAATATCAATCCCTCAAAGAAGAGGATCGTTTTTTGTTATCGTTCGATCAAGACTATTGTATCAGCGCTTCCTCGATAGCGTTGCGGAGATCCTCTGGCTCCACTGCCCCATCGAGCAGGGTTTCATTGACGAACGTCGCGGGTGTACCGCCGAGAGAGAAACGAACGGCCTCCGCGAGATCGGATTCGATTTTGTCGGCATACTTCCGGCTGTCCATACAGGCACTAAACGTCCGTCCGTCCAGGCGCAGATACCAGGCATAGTCTTTGAATCGCTGCGTGGTTGTCGTGCGGCTCCAGTCGTTCTGTTTCGCGAAGAGGTAATCGGAGTATTGACGGAACTTCCCTTGCTCGTTGGCGCATTCGGCGGCCAATGCGGCGTTTTCGGCCTGAGTATGAATCGGGAGCGGGAGATGTTTGTACACGAAGAGAACTTCGCCTTCATAGTCTTTCAGCACGTCGAAAAGTGTCTTTTGGAACGCTTTGCAGTACGGGCACTGGAAATCCGAGAACTCCACGACACGCACTTTGGCATCGCGCGGACCGATGGTGATGGAATCATCACTTACCTCGGGAAGATTGAGGTATTTTCCGACCGGCATTCCGAGCGCATTCATATCAAAGAAATATCGGTTGCCGTCCGCGGTAAAGAGACTGGATGCCTGGGTATAGAAATCGGTGCGGGCGACGCTTTGCGAGAATACGAATGCCGGCAATGTCGCGATGCCAAAACGTTCGATGAGCATTTTTCCCTGTTCCGAAGATCTATCCACTTCCGTCGCTTCGAGTGTCGGCAAGACACGGCGCAGCCATACGAGTGCTTCGCTTGGATCGCATTCGACGCAATCTTTTTCAGTGATCGCTTCGACGGATATTTTCGGATCGGTGAAAGCTACCCAGGTTTTTCCGGCGGTTTCGAGGACACCATGCGTTCGGACAGCCCGACCAGAAAATCCTTTTCCCATCACAAGCTGCACCAGATCGACGAAGAGACTGCCGATGAACAGTCCGGCAAGGATAATGATGAGCGCCGAGAGGTTCTTCACCTTCGAAGTCTCGCTTGCGGCGGAAACGGTAGCCGTTTCGGGAGTGAGGTGCTGTTCCATACGTCTGAAGATGATTAGTGTGATTAGGAAAAATTTATTGCGAACACGACGGTCCGACGGCCGCACCATCGCCAGAGAGCGTGAGCGACCCTCCCTCTTGGAGCAGTCGGTGCTGTACGGCATTCAGATCGATCAGGTGTTCGGCCGGAGCGAGCGTATAATCCTCAAATCCGATAGTGAACACATCAGAAAGCGAGGCCTTTACGAGGATGCCGAGGAAGATCGCGACGACAAAGATAATAAGAAGCGAGCGCGATGAATAGTCGCCGCGGACAGCATATTTTGAATACGCGTCAGAGAAAAAGCTTTTTGTCGCAAGAGACGCTCGTCGGAGAGAGCTTCTTGGATCGATAGTTTTGATCGCCGGCATCCGACCTCTAAGAATCCCAACTTTTTCCTGTAAAGTCGTCCATAAAGCCGAGAATCGATCTCTGGCTTTTTTCCGATACGCTTCACTGGCGGAAGAAACGTCTTTCCATTCCATACGCTTCCTTTCCTCCCCTCCAAGAGGCGTTCTTTAAAGCTGATTTTCCACTTTATCACGCGAAGCGTTTTCGCACAAGTGATGTGTGAGCCGGTTCAAAGCTTGTCGATTTGATCGAGGACAGTGTCGAGCTCTTCAATCGTTTTCGACCCCAAACCGTCCGCTTTGCACGACGGATCGGAAAGTTCTCGCCGGACCGTTTCCACCGCAAGGAATGGCTGTATGTTTCTGACAATGTTGTCGTTGATGGCGATATTCGGTCCGTCAGCACAACGACCGAAACATTCCCGTACCGGAAGGACAAGGGCTTCTTCTGGCGAGAGGCCGTCTTTGAGGTTCTGATACACGTCTTCGGCACCGCGAGTAAGGCATTTCCCGTGCAGACAGACCTTGATCGTGGCACGGCTCAAAATTTTCTTTTCCATTTTCATAACAGTGCTCAGAATGATACGATACGAAACTTTCTACGTCAATAACGGGTATTCGCTTCAGAACAGGTTCTGGGCGCCGTGGTGAAAATAAATTTTCACTCCATTCACTTCGTTTAGCAATAAAAAAAAGCCTCACCAGGAAAACCCGGTGAGGCCTAGACGGACGATGTCCAAACTAGAACGTGAAATGCCTTGGCACAACGGTGATGCCGCTCTCGTCGACATACAGGCCGCGAGCACGATCCGCTTCCTGATCGATCCCGATAATCGTTCCCGGAGGAATACTGACACCGCGATCGACGATAACACGCCGCAGATACGAGCGATGTCCGACATTTATCTCCGAAAACAGCACCGATTCTTCGATGACGGAATTATACACACGCGTCTTCCGGCCGATGACCGCCTTGTAGAGTTTGGAATCCTCGACGATACAGCCGCCGGAGAGCGCCGAACTCCGTGCCAAGCAGCCGTGCTCGCTGGTTTCCGTGAATTTCGCCATCGGCAGATTATCGGCGGGCGTCAGGATCGGCCACTCTTCGTTATAGACATTGAGCTCCGGCGTGATGGACACGAGGTCCATATTGGCGTCGAAATACGATTGAATCGTGCCGACGTCCCGCCAATAATGCTCTTCCTGTCCCGGAATCTTGTTATCCCGGAAATCGTACGCGTACACCGCCGCTCCCTCCCTCACCATTTTTGGGATGATATCTTTGCCGAAATCGTGCGAGGTATGGGGATCGGCGGTGTTTTCTTCGAGCGCTTGTCTGAGATGCGGGATATTGGCGAAGTAATTTCCGGTCGAAATCAGACACCAGCCCGGTTTTCCCGGGATTTCCTTGGGCATAGCTGGTTTTTCTTCAAAACCGACGATGCGCATCCCGCTCTCGACTTCGATGACACCGAATTGCCCGGCTGCCCGTTCGGATGGTACCGAAAGGGCACACACCGTGAACGCCGAATGCTTATCGCAATGGTATTCGTACATCTGTTCGAAATCCATCGCCAGGATATGATCACCCGAAAGGATAGCGGCCGTATCGACGTTGTTGCGCCTGATGGCAATCGGCAGGTTCTGATACACCGCGTCCGCCGTGCCCCGATACCATTCGGTGCCGAACATCTGTTGCGGTGGCACTGTATGCACGAAATACCCGAATCGGGGTTGGGACGACCAGTGGTCTTGCAGATGGTCGATAAGCCCCTGGGCGCGATACTGCACGAGCACCATAATTTTAAACAGGCCGGAATTGAGGCAGTTCGACATCATAAAATCGATGATGCGATACTTGCCACCGAACGGCACAGCCGGTTTGGAACGCGAAACAGTCAACGGACCGAGTCGTGAACCGACACCACCGGCCAAAATGAACGTGATGATTTTTTTCATCGAAAATCTCCTTTGGAAAGAGAGGAAAAATTGGAAACGAACGATGCCCTATTATAAAACGATTTTCTGATTTGTCAAGAGTTCCGAGGGAAAAATCATTCGTACCATTTCCCTATCGCCTTGTTGATCTTTTCAGCCAACTTGTCTTCTTCCTCAAACAAAGCGTCGTCTTCTGTCACGAAACGCTCTTCTTCGGCCGTGAGCCATTGTTTCGCCTCCATCCGAGCGATGATTTTTTCCATTCGGGCGATACGGAGGTCGATGATCTCATTCAAACGTTTAATATCTTTTTTATACTTTTCATAAAAATCCGAGTCCTTGTCCCAGTTCCGCCAACTCGGTCGGACCTTCTTCAGTCCGGCGAGCGCGCTTTTCCACGAAGCGATATCTTCGGCTTTGTAATTCGGCGGGACATAGCCACCCATATGGAGCACGATGACCTGCGTCGGACAATCATTGACCTCTACGACACGTGCCGCGATGCCGATGTCCTGATAATCGGCGTCCAGGATGAAATCCTCCCATTTCGAAGATTCTGCGTAGCTTTCCAAGAGCTCTTGTGCGGTGTAATAACCGAGACTATACCCCTCGCCCCAGACACGGTTGTAATACTTCACGTCGCGGAGCGCCTGATTCATTCCATAGCCGCTCTTTTTTGCTTCGTACGAGAAATCATCATAGGTCGCCATCGTCACGAGCCGCTTGTCTGCTGATTGCGCGAGCTTCTCGTCGTAGATGAGCGGTTTGCGTTTCTTGGCAAGACGCTTCTCGTTGATGAGCGAGACGAATTCCGAAACACCGAGAACCGGATGTTCGGCTTGCTCCGCATCGTGCGAGGAATCCCCTCTCCAAAGCGACCGGTAATCTTCCTGCTCACTCAATGGCAGATAATGATCGATGTCGGCGATGTCCACCAGCCCGAGTTCCGCGCGCGAATCCCCGCTTCCCTTGCGGTTGTCGCCCATCACGAAGAGCTTCCCGTCGGGAATACGGATCGCCTGGCATTCCGAAGCGAAATCCCCGCCGAATGTCGAGCGCGGTTCGGCGGTATACGGCTCATCGATTCGGAGACCATTCCGCCATACGAACCCGTCGCGAATTTCAAGCGTATCGCCGGCGATACCGATTACGCGCTTGATATAGCCGCGTGCTTCACCGTGCGCTTTCTCGGTGATTTCTTTTGTCTTTTCGTTATAAAACGAGATAATATCGCCAAATCGGATAGCGTCATCATCCCGCGAAAACGGATGCATCAACGGCTCCGCGACAGTTTCGTCCGGGCAGATTCCTTCGGTGCAGGAACCTTTTGGAAACGTAGGATACATCGATCCCGTTCCGGCGACCCCGATCGGCACCCGGTCATCGAATACGGAAGTAACGTCATCAAGTGTGATGTCTGATACGCGAAATTCGTTCCAGAGTGTCGAGTAGATGACGAACGCAAGCCAAAAGAGGAGTCCTGCTCCGATAATGGCGTTTATGATGCGATACTTGGAACGAAGCATACTGGACCTTTCAATGCTGACAGCTTAACAGAAAATCTCCCTCTTGGCATTTTGTTTGAACGTTTTTTCATAAAGAAACAAGCGACAGTTCCTGTTGACTGTTTCTTGAAGATGTGCTACACCATCTACAAAGAGGGGGCAATTCGTTCGTTAAAAAATCAATCAATCCACTGTTATGAAGGAGAGCCTCAAATGAGCTGGAATGAATGGAATGAGCACTATTTCGAGAAAGGTAAAGAAGACTTCGATGACGGGAAGAACAACCCGCCGGAAGACAACTGCCTTTTTCACCCGGGTGCGTTTGATTTTGATTCGGATCCGGTATTTACGACAAGCGACGCTCAATCGGCGTATGATGCCGGGCGATCCAGTGCCGGCGCCGATGCAGCCGAGGAGAGTACCAGCAGTAGCGAAAGCAGCTGCTTTCTCACCACGGCGTGCACGGAAGCGGCCGGACTTTCGGATGACTGTCACGAGCTTACGGTCTTGCGCCGTTTCCGCGATACGTTCGTACGAGGACTCGACAACGGCGAAGCATTGGTCCAAGAGTATTACTCCGTTTCGCCACGGATCGTGCCCAGGCTTTCGAAGGAAGAATTGGAAGTCGTCTACCGGAAAGTGCGCGACATTGTGTCGGACATCGAGCACGGAAAGTTCCAGGCGGCTTTCGACGCTTACGCCGGGATGTTTACCGGCCTCCGCGAGAAACATCTCATCGCTTCCTGACAAGAACTGTTTTTAGCATCCTCTTCAAAAGGATCCGCAACGCGGGTCCTTTTTTCTTTCGATATTTCAGCCTTAAATGGACATTTTCTTAATATTCCGGCCAAAGCATATCCAAAAGTTCGTTCCGCCCATCACCGGTTTTGGCAGAATAACGGACGACTGGGGAGCCGGCGAATTCGTTCTTAAATATGTAAATATTCTTTATTACGTCGCTCCGTTTTCCCTTGTCGGATTTATTGGCAAGAATGAGAACCTTGCGGCCATATTCTTTAAGTAAAGCAAATGTTTCCCGATCCGAATCTTTAATGCCTATTTCCGCATCGACGACGAGTATGGCCCATTTGAGGTTGATGCGCATATCGGCGGCATACCACGAAAGATATTTACTCAGCTTGATACGAAGTGTCTCGGGTAATTTGGCATAACCGTATCCCGGCAAATCAGCCATATACCAGCTGTCATTGACGAGAAAATAGTTGATTTCCGTCGTCCGGCCAGCACGCGAATTGGAATGTGCAAGGTCCTTACGCTGTACGATCGAGTTAATGACACTCGATTTTCCAACATTGGAACGCCCGAAAAAAGCCACGGTCGGACGCGATGGCTCTGGCAAGCCCTCGGATCCCGTCACTCCCTTTACAAATTTTGCGGATATTATCTTCATAGGTGCCAATTTTACCACATATGAAGGAAAAAGTCGATTGGGCGAAATCATCATCCGAACCGCATAAAAAGAACTTTTTCATTTCAAATTTCTTTTTTATCTTGTCAGCGAGAGATCGGCGGAATTGAAAAGAACGGCAAAATCCTCGCACCACGTCAGCGCGTAGCGATATTTGGAGATATCGACGCCCTGCGGCACGGAATAATTGATATTCCCCTCCGTTCCCTTGATTGGTCCGAGATCGACGAAATCGCTCGCTTTGAGGTCATTGGCGAGATAGACGCGCACATCGGGACCATTGATCGTCTTGTATTCCTCGTAACGGACGATCGTCTCGTCGCCATTTTGTACGAGGCGTACGAATCCGCTCGCCGGATGGGTCGGCGTATCCACTACCGGCGCTCGTCTGACCTCTTGCTCTTCTTCTTCGAGCGGGACTACTGATTCGTCGCTCTTTATCTTTTGATCAACCACAGTATTTTCCGGCAGAGCATCGTTCACCGTCTTGTTTTTCAAAAGCGGCGACAGACCGTACCACGCTATTCCGACGACCACAACGCCGACGATGACAAAAATCGCCTTTTTCATAATCTGAATTTTAATTTCCGACGATGACACTCACATATTGGCCGATGTAGTACGGCCACAGAACGATCGCAAGAACGCCCTTCCAAAACGACAGTTTGAGGAAGCCGATCGTAAAAAGCCACCCCGTGCACCACGAGAACCCCGTAAAACTATGATTTTCGATCTTCACCTTGTCCATAAAACGTTTCTTAAATAATTAATTATAAAAAATTATGTGGCGATCAAGCCGAGAATATTCTTGTGCTGATATGATACATACTTTGTTGATTATCGTTTCAGAATGAGACCCTCGAGCACATCCGAAGCGGCGGCGATGAGAGCGGAAACAAAGATGAGAAAAAGGCCGATAACGACACCGCCCGCGATATCCTCCCCCGCTTGGTGTTGAATTGTGAAAAAGTAAACTTCCGCTCCTAGGATAAAAGCGACGAGTATCATCGCAGAGTATTTTATCGTCCGCACGGCTTTCGCCGACGCTTCTGAAGACGCTTCGTTGTGTCGTATATATCCCAACAATTTGAATGCCTGATAGAGTGCTACAAAGAACGCGACGGAAGCGGTATACACGTACCAGAGGAACGGGTCGTGGAAATAGATCTGATAAAGCGTGGCGCCAACATTCCTCCCCTCAAGATGCGGCTCCCACAATACAAAGACAAGTGCCCCGATACCGAGAGCCACAACGACCGCTTGAAGAAATATCGTCGAGCATCGTTTCATACCGCCAGTATAGCAGGTTTTCGGAAAAATACTGCAATAATAAGCCAAGAAACTAAGGCGGACGTATTGACATCAACCGTAGATCTGCTATAATAGAAACATTCAGACGAAAAGGGATCCGAACGGCTAATTACCTAAGGAGCCCTTTTTATTTTGTCCCAATTTTCTCACGGACAAATTCAAGATAATCAAAATACTCGGAGCCGAGCTTCTTATAGAGCGACGAAGCATACTGTCTATTCGGGAAAAGCATCTTGCCAAATTTCCTTTCTTCGATGAGAAAATCCACCAGCATCTTGTAATCCCCATCGCCGGATACGAGGAATATTTTCCCGGGAACTTCCGCCTTACACACCCGCTTCATCGTCTGAAAGATGATGTCCGAATCGACATTTCCTTTCTTTTTACCGAGCATCGCGGCATTGTGCTCGCGAAACATCAGCACGAAACCAGCTGCCTGTATTTCCTCGTACAATTCCTCATTCGTCTCCTGTACGTAGCCGAGGAAATAGTACGCCTTCGCGATGCCATACTTTTGCTCCAAGTACACGCGGAAACGCCGTAAGTCTATCCGCCACGGATCCCGCTCACGCTTGGCCGTACCCATATAGAGGTTTTGGCCATCAATAAATGCCAAGTTCTCTCTTTTTTCCATAAGGTTTTTATTTCAATACCCTTATTCTCCCACGAAATTGATGGTTTTGAAAATATTACCCGAGCCGACGGTCATCATTTTGGTTAACAATTCGGTTTTTCTTTAAAAAAGTATTTGCTTCTTTTTCTATTTATTTATGGAACTTTTTGTACCATCATCAAAAGTCGCTTCAATCTTTGTAAATACGTCAGATGGATGAATATCTTTTTGATCAAAAGCAAGTCTTTTAATTTTTGGTTCAACAAAAATCTGCGTTTTTTGAGAATGTCCCTGCTTGCCAGCATACAACACCAATCGCAAACCGACTTTTGACTTAGTAAGTAGGCCGGTTACAAAATATTTATTATCTCCTGATTTGATTTTCGTTTCAGCAATAGGAATAGATTCATCATCTAAGTTTAAAACTTTCATTTTTTTGAAAGTCTCAGAATCAATTTTATCAATGATATATACTCTTTCCTTAGAAACTACTCTTGGCAATTTATAAGTTTCTTTGCAACCTGCACAACACAAAATAATTGTCTCATATTCTCTAAAATTATGAGGAGTGTAAAGTCTTAGGCCATGAATGGGGCAGAGTGGTTGTAAATTCCTGGTTTTATCAATGTTTAGAGTTATATACCAATCAACACCATCAATTTTCACTTTTTTAGGATATTCCATATAATTTTTTAAGAGCGGAGGAAAACCTCCGCTCTTAATATACTCCTTATTTTTTCTCCTCGTCAGCTGGTTTGTCGCTGTCGGCTGACTTGTCTTCAACCTCGGCGTCCTTTGGGGTCTCGCCTGTCGGCTTGGCTTCCCCTGCTGGCTGCTGGGCGGCCTGCGCTTCCTGCGCGGCTTTGTAGAGCTTCTCGCCGATCTTTTGCGCCGCTTGCGACAACGTTTCGGTTGTTTTCTTGATCGCTTCGAGATCGTCGCCATTTTTTACTTTGTTGAGTTCGACGATCGCGTCCTCGACCGGTTTCTTCTCATCGGCCGTGAGCTTGTCACCAGCGTCCTTCATCGCTTTTTCGGTCGTGTAGGAAAGCGTATCGGCCATATTGCGCGCCTCGATCAATTCTTTCTTGCGCTTGTCTTCCTCGGCGTGGAGTTCGGCGTCTTTTTTCATCCGTTCGATTTCATCCTTGGAAAGCCCTGTGGATGCCTCGATGCGGATATTTTGGCTCTTGCCGCTCGCTTTGTCTTTGGCGGTCACAGTAAGGATACCAGAGGCGTCGATGTCAAAAGTGACTTCCACCTGCGGAATGCCGCGTGGTGCCGGCGGAATACCGTCCAAGATGAACCGGCCGAGGGATTTGTTGTCACTTGCCATCTCGCGCTCGCCCTGGAGGACGTGAATCTCGACGGAAGGCTGATTGTCGGCCGCGGTCGAAAAGACCTGCGAACGCGATACCGGTACGGTCGTATTGCGGTCGATGAGTGGCGTACGCACACCACCCAAAGTCTCGATACCGAATGTCAAAGGAGTGACATCGAGAAGGAGTACGTCTTTCACGGAACCTTCGAGCACACCGCCTTGGATGGCCGCACCGGCCGCCACCACCTCATCCGGATTGACAGTAATGTTCGGTTTCTTGCCGAAGAATTTCTCAACAGACGAGAGCACGAGCGGCATTCTCGTCATACCGCCGACCAAGACCACCTCGTTGATGTCGCTTGCAGAGAGCTTGGCATCGGCGAGCGCTTTCTTCACCGGTTCGAATGTCGCTTCGACGAGGCTATGCACGAGTTCTTCGAGTTTGGCGCGGGACATCTTGAGGACCAAGTGCTTGGGGCCGGAAGCATCACTCGTGATGAATGGCTGATTGATCTCGGTGTCAGCGGCGGTCGAGAGTTCGATCTTGGCTTTTTCGGCGGCCTCCTTGATGCGCTGAAGCGCGAGCGGATCGCGGCCGAGGTCGATACCTTCCTGTTTCTTGAACTCGTCGATGATCCAATGAATGATCTTCTGGTCGAAGTCGTCGCCACCCAGATGCGTATCGCCGTTGGTTGATTTCACTTCCACGGTGTCTTCGGCCACCTCGAGGATGGAGATGTCGAAAGTACCGCCACCCAGGTCGTACACGGCGATTTTCTCGTCTTTCTTCTTATTGAAACCATACGCGAGCGCGGCCGCGGTCGGCTCGTTGATGATGCGGCGCACGTTGAATCCGGCGATCGCACCGGCTTCCATCGTCGCTTTGCGCTGTGAGTCGTCGAAGTATGCCGGAACGGTGATCACTGCATCCGTAATTTTTTCACCGAGCTTCTCTTCGGCATCAGCTTTCAGTTTCTGGAGTACCATCGCCGAGATTTCCTGCGGCGTGTATTCCTTGCCGCCCATCACGACTTTCGTGCCCTCGCCGGCCTGGATGATCTTGTACGGAAGCGTTTTCTGATCGCGCTGTACTTCGTCATCGTTAAAATGCCGGCCGATCAAGCGCTTGATGGAAAAGAGCGTGTTTTCCGGATTAGTAACGGCTTGGCGCTTGGCGAGGAGACCAACGAGACGCTCGCCGGTCTTGCTGATCGCTACCATCGATGGCGTGGTGCGGTTTCCCTCCTTGTTTTCGAGGATGGTCGGGCTACCGCCTTCCACGATCGCCATACAAGAATTGGTTGTTCCGAGATCGATACCGAGTATTTTGCTCATAGGATTAGCTTTATTATTTACATTATTTAGAAATTATTTGACTATCACTTTCGCCGGCCGGATGATCCGTTCACCGAACCGATATCCTTTTTGGACGACTTTGGCGATGCTGTGCTTCTCATCGCTTCCGTCACTCTCGTCACTCACCGCTTCGTGGATATTCGGATCGAATATATCGTCTTCTTTCGCTTCGATCGTCGAGAGTCCGTTGTCGGTGAGGACTGTTTCGAGCTGCTTCTCGATATATCGGATACCGGTGACCCAGGGACTCTCCCGCTCCGCTTCCGGCACGTGTTCTGTGGCGGTGCGGAAGTTATCGAGAACAGGGACGATGTCGAGGACAAGCTTTTCGATGAGGATGCCACGGAGTTCTTTTTGCTGTGCGTCCTGCCGTTTCTTGTAGTTCTCGAATTCCGCTTGCAGACGTTTCAGATCGTTTAGGTATTCGTTCGCTTTCGTTTCCCATTCTGATTCCGTTTTTGTCTCGATCGTTTCTTGCGTTGGTTCTTCGGATGAAGTTGCTGAAACAATATCTTTTTCTTCTTCTTGTTTTTCGGTATGTTTTTTGTGCGGCATATCTTATGCGATAAAAATAATGTTCCCTGCTGCGACCACGACTATCGACGATGAAAGGAGTTTCTTCATATATTCGATGAGGGATTTGTTCTTGGCGTAGTCCATCCGCTTGGGGCCGATGATAGCGAGCACACCACGACCGTCTTTGTTCTTATACGGCG
Source organism: Candidatus Moraniibacteriota bacterium (assembly GCA_052034975.1). Classification (GTDB taxonomy): domain Bacteria; phylum Patescibacteriota; class Minisyncoccia; order Moranbacterales; family UBA1568; genus UBA1568. Next base: position 55,062 of record JBPOIA010000010.1, on the reverse strand, counting down.
CGACGACCATCGAGCAGTTGGAGATCTCGTGGATCGGATTCTCCTCCCCGATGAAGATATGTGTCTTGCCGTCTTTCAGTTGGCCGAGTATGCCGTCGAGTTTCTCATCGAGCGAATCGAGTGTTTCCACCAGGCGACAAAGCTCGTCGATTTCTTGGAATTCCGGCTTCTCCATCAGTTCTTTCATCCCGAAATCATAGAATTCGTCACGGCCGATGATACCGGAGACGGCCAAATTGCCGGAAAGTGCCGAGAGGAGTTTGGCGGTGCTCCGACCCATCCGCGCTTGTTTGGCTTTCATCACGAGGAGCTCTTTTTGGAGCGTCCGCTGATCTTCGCGCGAGAGCTCTTCGTCGCCCATCATCTCTTCGACATAGAAGCGGTAGCCCTGATCAGTCGGGATGCGGCCGGCCGAGACGTGCGGCTGATAGAGATAGCCTTCTTCTTCGAGCAGTACCATATCATTGCGGAGCGTTGCGGACGATACGGGAAATTCGAAATGTTCCAAAAGCGCCTGCGATCCGACCGGAAGCGCGGTTTTGGTATAGAGTTCGACAATGGCCGAGAGGACTTGTTTTTGCCGGGTATTCATAGGTATGGTTCCATTATAAAAAACTGTTTAGCACTCGTCAAGTCTGAGTGCTAAACAGGAAGGATTTTCGACAAAAGACAATGAAAAAAAGCCACGACCGGGAAAGTCTTGGCTTTTTGGAACGGGATGTTGCCCGAAGGGTTTAGTGATGCAAATCGACGAAATGCGAGGATAGGTGGCCGTGGAGCTTGGTGCACTCGGCCTCATTGCTGCACGCGTGGCAGACTGGGTTGTTGCAGTGGTACTTCTCTTCGGCTGCTTCCGAAAGCGGAATGACGTCCCCCGCGCAAGCGCAGAATTCGCCGCTCTCGCAATCGCAGGTTTCCCTGGTCTCGTCCGATAGGATCGAGAGTCCGTTCTTGCGTTTCGGTTGTTTGCCAATTTTTGTCGTGACACCACCCATTATTGCTTCTCCTTTTTGTAAGACGACGAATCGTAGAAGAACTTCTTCGCCCGGCTGCGTGTGATCGGCCATTGGATCAAGCGGGTGATATCCTTGCTTCCTCGCCCTCTTTTTCCTAGTCCGAGACGTTTCATCTGCCGGACACGCACGGTGTTGCTGGCAATCGCCATACCCCCCTCCTTTCTTTTTGGCAATGCGAACGGTTGAAAAAATTGTTAACGAACATTACGGCACTGGATCGTATCCCCCGTCATTCCATGGATGGCAACGGACAATACGATGAATCCCCATACCACTCCCGCGTACGATGCCATACTTCCCGATAGCTTCGTACGTGTAAGCACTACACGTCGGATAAAATCGACAGAAACGCTCTCCGAACAACTTCCCGATAACCCCGTGATCGAACGACAGGGTCTTTTGGTACAGCCGGATAAGGAAGAGTATGAAGCGTTTCAACACGCTCTCAGCATAACCCCGTTTCGATCTCTTTGTCAATCGGCTATTCGCTGGTATACTGGATGCAAACGAAAAAACAGATGAAAACCATTCAACACAAAAATCTGACATGGATCGATTTCGAAGATCCCAAACAGGACGATATCACCTATTTGCAGGAGAATTTCAATATCCATCCTCTTGCCATCGAAGAGCTCGTGACGCCGACATATCAGCCGAAAGTCGTCCAATACGACAACTGTCTCTTCTTTTCCGTGCACATTCCCCTCTTTGATATCGAGCATCGCACCACCTATCCGGGCGAACTCGATATCATCCTGACGGACCGACACCTCATCACAAGCCATAAGCAGGAGATCTACCAGATCGGAAAATTTTTCTCCGAACTCGACAAGAGCGAAGGGAAACGCCGATTGTACTGTGAAGCGACACCGGCGCATCTTCTCCATCGGCTGCTCGAAATCCTCCTCAATTCCTGCTTCCCGCGGCTCAATCACGTCGCCGAAAAACTCGATTTCATCGAAAGCCAAGTTTTCGCGGAAAAAGAGAAGGAGATGGTGTTCGAAATCTCGGTCCTCAAACGGGATATCCTGAATTTTCGTCGCACGCTCAAACCACAGCGCTCCATCCTCGAATCCATCCTTCAGAAAGAGCATCCTTTTGTCCCGGTCGCGATGAAGATCTATTTTCAGGACCTGATCGGCACCAACATCCGGCTTTGGAACATTCTCGAAAGCCAAAAAGAAACCATCGAAGCGCTCGAAGCTACCAACAACTCGCTCCTCTCCAACAAGCTCGACCTCACGATGAAAGTGCTCACGATCTTCTCCGCCATCCTGCTCCCGATGACCGTATATTCCAATATGCTCGCGATGAGCGCACAGATCCCGTTCGGACACAGCCCGGACGCATTTTGGATACACGCGGGATTTATGGTGCTCCTTTCCCTTGTTACCATCACGATTTTCCGATGGAAAAAATGGCTCTGACGCCGTTTTTTATTGGAAACATCTCCAGGAACTTTTTTGAGGGATATACCCCTCTTTTCTTTTGTTTGGTATCATTACCCTATATCTTATTCCGTTTTTCGTATGCGTTTCTATAACACGCTCCACAAGCAAAAAGAAGAATTTACGCCGCTTCATTCAGGGAAGGTCGGCATCTATACCTGCGGGCCCACCGTCTATGGCCGCATCCATATCGGCAATATCCGCGCCTATGTCTTTGCCGATACCTTGCGCCGCGTGTTAGAAGACGCCGGTTATGAGGTGCGTCTGATCAAAAATATCACCGACGTGGGCCACCTAACAGAAGACGACATCGCCCAGGGGGATTCCGGCGAAGACAAGATCGAACGGCAGGCACGTACCGAGAAAAAAACGCCGGAAGCGATCGCAACGATGTATGAAGAGTATTTTCATCAAGCGGAACAATCGATGAATATCCTCTCCGCGCACTATTTTCCCCGCGCCACCGCCCATATCAAGCAGATGATCGCTCTCATCGAAACGCTCATCGAAAAAGGTCACGCCTACGAAAAGAACGGCAATGTCTTTCTCGACGTAACGACGTTCCCGAACTATGGAAAGCTCTCTGGCAACACGATCGAACACCTCAAAATCGGTGCACGCCTCGAAGAACACCCGGATAAGAAAAATCCGTGGGATTTTGCCCTCTGGCTCAAAGCACCCAAAGAACACCTGATGCGCTGGCCGAGCCCGTGGAGCGAAGGATATCCGGGTTGGCACATCGAATGTTCGGCTATGAGCACGGAATACCTGGGTGATACGTTCGATATCCATACTGGCGGCGAAGACAACATCTTCCCTCATCATGAGGCCGAGATCGTGCAGTCCGAAGGCGCGACCGGGAAGCCGTTTGTCCGATACTGGCTCCATACGCGGCATATTTTGGTCGATGGACAGAAAATGTCCAAATCGAAAGGAAATTTCTACACACTCGAAGACCTCGTCGAGCGCGGGTTTTCGCCGATGGATTTCCGAATGCTCCTGATCAGCGCGCACTACCGCACGCAGATGAATTTCACGTGGGACTCGCTCGAACAAGCGAAGAAAAACAAAGAGACGATTTTCGGTGCGTATGGTCGGATACGCAATATCGCTGATTCCGGAAAAATCGGATTTGATGGCAACGATTTTCTCGGCCGCATTCACGAAGCAGTTCAGGATGATCTGAACACTTCGGAAGCGCTCGCTCAGACACTTGAGCTCACAAAGAAGACCAACATCGCGCTTGATGCCGATGAACCGGTAAACGCAACCGTTCTCAACGCCGTCTTCGAAAAGATATTCTTTCTTTTCGGCCTCCTCGTCGAAGAAGAGGTCATTCCGTCAGAGATCGAGGTACTCGCCAAAGATCGTGAAACCGCCCGCATCGCCAAGAATTTCGCCGAATCCGACCGTTTACGCGATGAAATCGCCGGGCGCGGCTATAAGATCGAAGATGGTGCCGACGGTTATCGCATAAGAAAGATATAAGAAAGCCGGGTCCGATGTCTCGGTACCCGGCTGGAAGCACTTTCTGCGGTCACTTTTCCGTATAGGCTCCTCCTTTGCTTGAAACGTTGTTCAGGCCTATCCAGTATATGACAAATGTTCGCTGTTGACAATCCGTTGATAAAAACAGCAAAAAGTCCTTATTACACTTTTTCTTCCGTTTCCTGTCAAGGCTAGCTCATTTTCCACGAATCGGTATAATGGAAAGACTTGTCCTCTTTTTTTCTTATGTCCCAAAAAACCGACCACGTCCGCGTGCCACCGCACAATTTGGAAGCTGAAACTTCCGTACTCGGTTCCCTGATGCTCGACAAGGATGCCATCATCAAGGTTGCCGATCTCCTGAAGCCCGGTGATTTCTACAAGGATGATCATAATCTGATTTACGAAACGATGCTCGCGCTCTACGAAGAACGCGAACCGATCGACGTTCTTTCGCTTGCCAATAAGCTCGAAGAAAAAGGTCAGTTGGAACGAGTAGGCGGATCGGGCTATCTCGCTTCACTCGTAAACTCCGTTCCTTCGGCCACCAACGTCGTCCATTATGCCAAGGTTGTGCAAAAAAAAGCGCTTCTCCGGCGCCTCATCGTTTCTGCGAACGAAATCAGCGAGATCGCGTACGACGAATCCGACGACGTACAGAAAATCCTCGATGAAGCTGAACAGAAAGTATTCGCCGTTTCTGAAAAATACATCAAACAGGATTTCGTTCCGATCAAATCTATCCTTGAAGCGGCTTTCGACCGTATCGACGAGCTTCATAAGAGCGGACACACCTTCAGAGGCATCCAGACCCATTTCCCGGATCTTGATAATATCCTGGCCGGCCTCCAAAAATCCGATCTTCTCATCCTCGCCGCCCGCCCTTCGGTCGGTAAGACGACCTTCGCACTCGATATCGCCCGACAAGTTGCTGCCGTTTCCAAAGTGCCGGTCGGGATTTTTTCGCTGGAAATGGGCTCCGACCAACTTGTAGACCGTATGATTGCCGCACAAGCCGGCGTCGATCTCTGGAAGCTCCGTACCGGAAAACTTTCGAGCGAAGGTCCGGACAATGATTTCGAACGTATTTCCGACGCGATGGGTGTGCTCTCTGAAGCGCCTATTTTCATCGACGACAGCGGTTCGCTCAATATTATGGAGATGCGTACGATGGCACGCCGCCTCCAAGCCGAGCACCACCTGGGCCTCATCATCGTCGACTACTTGCAGTTAATGGAGGGCCGCAGTCGCTCGGGCGACAATCGCGTACAGGAAATCTCCGAGATTTCCCGTGGTCTAAAACAACTCGCCCGCGAACTCAATATCCCTCTTATCGCTCTTTCGCAGCTTTCCCGTGCCGTAGAATCCCGTCCCGACCAGGTGCCACGTCTCTCCGATTTGCGCGAATCCGGTTCTATCGAACAGGACGCCGACGTCGTCCTCTTCCTCTACCGCGAAGACCGTGTGAAACCGGACACACCGAACAAGAACATTGCCGACGTTATCATCGCCAAGCACAGAAACGGTCCCGTGGGCAAGGTACAGCTCTATTTCGAAGAGAATTCCACCACATTCAAATCACTCGAAAAGATCCATTCGTGATTCCTGGCGGCAACCAAACGACCGCGCGGAAACTTTTCAAACACAAATAGTATGCAATACCCGAAAATATTCCAATCTCTCATCGCGCAGTTCTCTTCCCTGCCGTCCGTCGGACCGAAAATGGCCGAACGTCTCGTACTCTATCTCTTCAAACAAGATGAGGAGAAATTGCAGGCGTTCGCAGAAAGCCTCGAGGGCCTCCACCGGCTCAAAAGCTGCACGCGCTGCTTTCATATTGCCGAAGGAGACCTCTGTTCCATCTGTGCCGATCAGAAACGCGATCAAACGACCGTCTGTGTCGTCGAAGAGCCGCTCGACGTCATCGCCATCGAGCGAACAGGAAGTTTCAACGGACTCTATCACGTCTTGGGTGGAGTATTGGAAAGCGGAAAGAACGACAACAGCCAAAATCTCCGCATCCAAGAACTCCTTCATCGCGCAAAACACGATACTCTACAGGAAGTTATCCTCGCTACCAATCCGACGACCGAGGGCGATTTAACCGCGCTCTATCTGAAAAAGAAGCTCGAACCCCTCAAAATACGTGTCACACGCATCGCTCGCGGACTCTCTACCGGCGGCGATATCGAATACGCCGACGAACTCACTCTTTCTTCTGCCTTGACAAATCGCAAGGATTTGGTATAATATAAGGTAATTTCATTTCGTTTCTTAACAACTTCCTTAGGGGGAATGATGGATATCCTTTACACGGATAGTAAGAAGATCGCGGAATTCAACCTCGAATTCGTCATCGATTCGGAGGATTCGCTCGAGAAACTGTACCGGGACCTGCAATGCGCCTGTACGAAGATCTACTGCGAACAGTCAAAAAGCCCAGGGTTTTCTGTGACACGGATCAGCTGTGGCTTCGCTATCCCGAAAGGGGTAGCGATAGAGAACGTGTTCGCTCGAAAACGACGGTACATTGTCGACGTGTATGTCGATATGTATTGGCGGGAATTCCGCTTGGAATTCTTCATCGAAGATATCGGTCGCGGCGAGAACGGCGAACACCGCGTGATCCTTTTGTTTTTCACGCTCCACACGCTCACGACGCAAGATGTTCAACATTACGATAAGGAGGAAAAAAATGACGACATTCACAAAACAAGACTTGGCGGATCCGGACAAGCCGATGGAGCAGACTCCGCCTGAACAGGTAGAGGAAATCCGAAGGCTGATGGAGGAGCGCCGGAAAAACCCGGTCATTCTCGACATTAAAACTGTTCCGAAGTGTTACGAGGGGTGGAACAGTGGCCAACAAGGGTTTGGCCTGAAATAAGAAGGAAGAAGAAAAGCGGACTCGAGAATTCGGGCCCGCTTCTTTTTTTGATACACACCGCTTATTTCACAGAGATCTTCGTAATCTCCACTTCGGTGAACGGTTGGCGATGGCCGAATCTTACGAGATATCGCTTCTTCGGTTTGTGTTTCACGCCTTTCACCTTGTCGCCAAGACCTTGCGCGAGCACTTTCCCTTCGACGGTAGCGCCCTTCACGACCGGCAGGCCGACGTGCACAGCTTCCTCATCACCAACAAAAAGCACTTCAAATTTCACGGTTTTTCCGGCTTCGATATCGAGCTTCTCCACCTTAATCTTTTGTCCTTCGGAGACCTGATACTGCTTGCCGCCGGTTCTGATGATCGCAATCATATGCCACAAATAGCCATTTACATACTTAGACACTGTACCGTATTTTTTCCGGTATGTCAATCAAGGACCGCCTTGATACGCCTCACCCCAGCCGAACAGGCCTCTTCTTTCATAATACGGAAGTGTCCGAGATCACCGGTATTCTCCACATGAGGACCGCCACAGAATTCTAGACTAAAATCCCCCACTCGGTACACTCGTACCCGTTCACCGTATTTTTCCGTAAAAAGCCCGATAGCGCCGAGTTTTTTGGCTTCTTCGAGAGGAAGATCCTCATATATCACCGGCAGATGTTCCGATATTTTTTGGTTTACGGTGTCTTCCACACGCCGCTTCTCTTCCTCGGTCATCTTCTCTGAATGGGAAAAATCGAATCGTAAGCGTTCGGGAGTGATGTTACTCCCTTTTTGAAACACGTGTTCACCAAGTACCTGTCGGAGCGCCTGGTGCAGAAGATGCGTCGCCGTATGGTATTTCACCGACATCTCGCTCTGATCGGAAAGCCCGCCTTTGAATTTCCCTTGGCTGGCAGAGCGCGAAAGAGATTGATGTTTGGAAAACTCCATACGAAATTCCTCTTCATCCGGTATGATACCGTGCTCTTTGGCAATTTCCTGTGTCATTTCGAGGGGAAAACCATATGTGGAAAACAATTCAAACGCGTCTTTACCAGACAACATCCCGCCAGTCAGACGTTTTTCGAGTTCACGCATTCCACGTACCAGCGTTTGGCGAAATTTCTTTTCTTCTTCGTTGATGCACAATTCTATCGATGGCAGTTTTTCAGAAAGTTCCGGGTAGACCTCGCTGTATTCCGACACAATAGCCTGAGCTGTTTTTGAGAAAAGTCCAGGTTGAATACCAAGTGTGTCCGCGAAACGTATGGCCCGGCGCAAGAGCCGGCGCAGCACATAGCCCTGATCAGTATTGGATGGTCGTATGCCGTCTCCGATCAGAAACACGCTCGCGCGCATATGATCCAATAAGATCCGAAAAGCATAGGTATCGCTACTGTTCGCACCGTAGCGTTTTCCAGAAAGCTCTTCGAGGACCGTGCGTACTCCGTCAAAGATATCACCGGTGAACATATCCGGCGTATCCTGTGCCGCCGCCATCAGCCGTTCCAAACCACCACCGAAATCGACGTTTTTTTGGGAAAGCTTCTCGAATCCTCTCGTGGTTTTCCGGTATTCCATAAAGACGTTGTTGCCGATTTCCATAAACCGGCCGCAATCGCAGTTCGGATGACACGGCACATCTTTATATGGTGACGCTTCGTGTAATCCGCGTTCAACGCCGAAATCCCAAAACATCTCCGTATCCGGTCCACCGGGCTCACCTTCCGGCATATTGGTCGGCACACCGGCACGACTCCACCAGTTCTTCTTTTCGGAATAGTAGAAAATACGCTCGTTTCCGCGGATGCCGTCCTCTTCGGGATGCTCGCCGATTCCCGCTTCGATTCCCGCTTTGGAAAAAAGCTCTTGCCAAAGTTTCGCCGATTCCGTATCGCGTGGAATACCGAGTGCTTCATTCCCGTGAAAACAAGTGACGTACAGACGCTTTGGATCGAGGCAAAGCTCGGTCGTCAGAAATTCCCACATCCAAGAAATTTGCTCTTCTTTGAAATAATCACCGAATGACCAGTTGCCGAGCATCTCGAAGAACGTCGTGTGACGGTTATCGCCCACTTCCTCGATATCCTGCGCACGAAAACATTTCTGCACATCGACGATACGCGATCCCATCGGATGCCGCTCGCCGAGCAGATACGGGACGATCGGTTGCATTCCCGATCCGGTAAAAAGCGTGGTTGGGTCATTCTCCGGAACAAGCGGTGCGGATGGAACCACGACGTGCTTCTGTTTCGAAAAGAAATCCACATAGCGTGTGCGAATATCGCGGGCGCGCATAACAAAGATCAATAACGGGTAAGACGCTTCTCGATTTCGGCATATTCGTGACGACCGAGACCAAAATCGTCGGAAAAGAGATCCCGAAGCTCTTCCAGCACTTCCGGAATCGTCGCTTTCCGCTCGCTGTACCGACGAGCGAGTGCAGAAAGCTTTGATTCTTTCGAGGCGGTGATATGCGCTTTCCCATCAACGATGGTACGAACGATCTTTACGAACGTGTCTTTGGTCATACGTTTTCACTTAACCCAAAGTATTCAACTGTTTTTTCGTATGGGCGATTTCGCCTTCTGCATAGAGAACGTCTCGTTCCAATTTTTCCTTCGCGGCTTTCTTCTCCCCTAACAGAAGCTCTTGCCGTTTCAGATCGTTTTCCAAGCGCTTAATTTCCATCGAGAGCTCGTCAAAATGCCGCTTGAACCGCTTTCGATCGGCTTCCAAGATGAGCAACTCGGATTCCAAACGATGTCGAGCCGGTGCGTTCTCGCTCTTTTTTTCTGCGGAAATATCTCCAGTCATACATCTTTAAATATCCGATTATTCTCCCAAAATCGGGAAGAAATGTCAAAATCACCGTTCTTCACCCGCTTCGAGAATCACAGTAACACGATCAACCGATTTCGGAATACTCTGCACAAACCATTCCGGATGAAATTTCACCTGGATTTTTTTTATTCCCGGAAACTGTTCCAAAGCCTGTTCGATGCCCTCTTTTCCTTGTCCGAGAAGCATCTTTCGTAGTTGATCACGATCGATGTCGGCGTCCAAGGTGATCGAAGCGTGTGTCTTAATACCGATCGATCCATCGGTATAATTTGGAATCGATTCGCCGTATGAAAGGACGATATCTGTCACCCGAGAAGCTTCCCCTTGCCTTTCCTCGCGACTCAGAGATTCGATCTTTTCGCGAAGCGTTTTCTCGGAAAATACGAACGCACGGATACGAAACGTATTCTCATAATCGAACGAGGATGCTGCCGTACCGGCGATCGGCAACGATGCCGCTCTGACCGGGACGATGTCGATCCCATCCCCAATAATCTTCTCATCTGCCGGAAGCTCCGATGAAAGCGAATCAAGAAACGCTTTTTTTGCTTCTTCCTTGGCTTTCTGTTCGGCTTTTTCAAGATCGGTTTTTGTTACGACAGTCACATCCGTTCCGCCACTTCCGCCCCCGATCATTTTTTTAGTCGACTTCGCGGAAAATTTCTCAAATTTCTGGCTCCCCTTGAATCCCGGAATGGTGAATGCCGCCGGATCGATATTGTATTTCTCGCCCGGCTGATCAGCGATGACATCCGCCTCGATCGCGCCCGGCTCTTTCTTGCCGCCCACATCCGTCATACCCGGTACCGTTACGCTCTCCGTAAGGCGGAACAACGTGCCATCAGCAGTTTCAAGACGAGTCGTTGCCACGAGCGTCTGGGGCTCTGTGCCATATTCATTATAAATAATGACTGATCCCCTGGCTTTTTGGTTCGCGGCACCGGATGTCCCGGTTGTCGGTGCGGAAAAACGTATCTCCTGCTCTTTTTCGATCAGACGAACCGAAAACGCGTCTTCCGATCCGTTTCCTTTGGTATTGCCAACAAACATAAAGTCCGCTTCTTGCACCGAGCGATACGGTGTCACGTGAATTTCGGCTTTCGGCAGGAACAGGAGCATTCCGACTCCAATCAACGACAGAAGGGATATTCCTCCGAGCAAAAAGAATGCGAGATGAGCCTTTTTCCCAACAATTGAAACGGGAGTAGCGGGAACCGCTGGCTTCGGCATATTTCCGACTGGTGGTGTGGATGGCGCCTGTTGCGAAAAGAAATTCTTGAGACGCTCGCCGCGATCGGCCTTCTTGGGTTCGGCCGGAAGATAAGGAAGCGGAGCGGCCGGTACCGGACGAGGCGCGGACAAAGAAGGGTTATTCTCCACCTTTCGTATCTCTTGCTCGGAAAAACGTTTCGAATTAAGGCTCGGCAACCGTTCCGGAGAGGCGTTCCGTACGCGCAGCGTCTGTGACACGGCCTCATTCCGTATCGGGAGCGCCTGTTTCGGAACTGACAAAGAGACGGCCGATGGAGCCGTGTAAAAATCGGTGCTTCCGATCATATCGGCCCGAGGAACGATACGCTCTTCCTTTGTTTCTTTTTTCTGCATAAGAAGAGACGTTTCTTCGCGTCCGACCGGCTGCGGGGGCGTCGTCAGCTCGATATGGCTTCCCTGGCGCGAGAAATCTTCGGAATATTGTTCGGTCGCGATGCCGGCCTTTTCTGCCAACATCCGTCCGTTCTCATCCTTCGTGACAAGAATGATCTTTTTACCAAGTTTTTGTGCCTCGCGTTGGAAAAGCCGCAAATTTATGATGCTTTGAAGTACGAGCGCGCGTTTCGGAAACACGAAATAATTTTCCTGGCTGGAAGATTTCCTCAGGCGCCCGATAACAGAAATGATCTCTTCGTCGACTTCGATATAGAATGTCTGCGGCATAGGATAATTTTTTATTTTTTCTCAAGATTTTCCATACTTCGGCGCAAAATACTAGAAAGCATCTTCTCTTCTTCGAACGAATCAAGGAGCGCGAGATGTGCGAGACCGATGGGCGTGATATCCTGCGGATTGTTCAGTTCGCCGGTTGCATCGGTAATACGGGTGATGTCCCGCGGTTGGAGATATCCGACTTGTGGCGGTTTGGCAAACGGCAAATTCTGTATCCATTCCTTTGATGTCAGAGCTTGCTTGATGCCCGGCAATGCCGATCCTCCGCCACAAAGGAAGATGCGCGATGGAAGCACGTCTGTCTCGGCAAATTCTATGAGTGACAGTTCTATTCCGCCGAGCCAGATCCGGCAATCGTCGGCAAAAAGCGCCGCGATCCGTGCCGCTTCATCGCTTTTTAGCCGGTTATTGGCATAATCGATTTTCATCTGTTCGGCCACATCGAATCCGATGCCGAATTCCTGCGCCAGCCGCTTCGTGAATGCGCGGCCGCCGAGTGCGAACATCTTCGTTCCTTCGAGACCGCCGTTCCTTACCACGGCGATATCCGTCGTCCCGCCGCCGATATCGATAAATATCGCGCTGAAATCGAGCATATCCTCCACTTCGATCGACCGAGCGACCGCATACGGCTCCGCCGCGATAGAGAGAAGATCAAGATCGAGCTCGTCAGCGATTGTCTGAAGCGCACCCAAATGAATCATCGGCGCATACGCGTTAAAGACGCTCATCGAGACGTCGCGTCCCTGGAAATTTACCGGATTCAGGACGTGGTATCCATCGATACGAACATCGACGACAGCGGCATTGATAAGCTTTACGTCGATATCCTCCTGTCCGGTCTCCCAGGCGAGCTGCCGCCGAATGCGTTCATAGGCTTTTTCCTGGACCTTTTGGATAATCATCTTCAATTCCGGAATACCGATATGCATTTCCGGATTGACCCTTTCATAATGTACGGTTGTCGTCGTGCCTTTCACTAATTCTCCGGCAATACCGATGATGCTTTTCTCTACGCGTTTCACGCCGGCTTTTTGCTTGGCAAGCGCGATGGCTTCGCGCGAAGAAGCGATCACGCCGCTGATATCGGAAACAGCCCCACTCTGCATATTGCCGATCTTCTGGGGCACGCGTCCTACACCGACGATGATGCCGCGTTTCTGATTCGATTCCACGCGAAAAATAAGCGCTTTCACGACTTCTGTGCCGATATCGAGCGCCAAAAAAAGATCTGATTCGCTTTTCCAGGGCAGGTGCGAGAACAATCCCATACGGTGCGGTTTAATCTGTTTTCATTATATCATCTTATCTGAGGCGACGCGGAATGATCTGCTCTATATGTTCTTCCATTTCCTCTTTCCGGAGCAAGCCTTCGATGGCACCATAAAATCCGATGACGCTGCCGCTTTGTGCCATACCATATCTGAGCGCGACATCGATCGTTTTCCCTTCAAGGATGGCGGAAAAAAAACCTGATCCGAAAGCGTCTCCGCAGCCGGTGCTGTCTACGACGGCGCCTCGCGTATGGATCGGACAGAACCAGTATTCCCGTCCGTCATATCCCCAGGCACCACGTTTGCCATCCGTCATCCCGATCATCTTTGCGCCGGCTCTTCGCAAGAATTCCAAAAGGAACAGTTCGTCATCAAGCTGTTCGCGTGACGGGCGCTCTGGTGACTGCATCGAAAGCTCGACCGCTTCGTCCTTGTTGAGGAGGAGAATATCGACTGATCGGAGCGCACGCATCAGAAGTCCGGGATTCTCGCGGATATTATGCTGTCCGGGATTGAGCGCGAGTTTCAAGTCATATCGCTCCCTGATATCGAGCAGTGTTTTCAGATTTTCTTCCCACGGACCGTTCAAGGCACTCACAAAGAGCCATTCTGTATTCCGTATATCCGTTTCCCGGATAGCAAGCTTTTCATTGGCATCCCGATTGTGGAAAATCGTCCGTTCGGCATTCTGCATCAACACGATGATGGCAGAAAGATCGGTTTTAGCCGCATTCTCGACAGAAAGATACCGTGTGGCGACACCTTCTTGTCTGAGAACATCGGAAACGAAGCGGCCGATCTCATCATTCCCGCGATTGCTATAACACGCGACATCGATACCGAGTCGTGCCAATCCGCATGAGACATTCGCTGCCACGCCACCGACCGCCTCGTATCGGTCCCGAACGCGGTACTTTCCCCCAAGCTCGAAAGCGACTTTCACCTGGGCGACCGTGTCCTCCGGCGTCTCGATGACGATACCTTCATCCGTCGGAAAGAAGACATCCTTCGAAATCGATCCGACACAGATTACTTCGTATGGTTTTCTTCGAAACAGCATAGTTGTTTTTTGTTTTCCCAAAGACGCGTCGACGACTAAGCGGCCTTTTTTTACTCGAAGATCTCTTGGAGACGATTGTATTTGGCGATGCGCTCACCGCGCGAGAGTGAACCGGTCTTGATGAATTCCGCGCCGGTTCCAACGGCAAAATCGGCGATAAAATCGTCGACCGTCTCACCGGAACGATGTGAGATGATGCGATTCATATCGTGTTTTTCAGCGAGTTTCATACAGTCGATCGTCTCGGTCACGGTACCGATCTGGTTGAGCTTTATGAGAACAGCATTACAGGAATCCGTATCAATCGCCTGTTTGAGACGCTTCACGTTGGTTACCAATAAGTCATCGCCGATGAGCATCAATCGCTCTTTCCATACGGCCGTTTCTTTTTCCAGCTTTTCCTTCATTTGCGCCCATCCCTGCCAATCCTCCTCGTGCAAACCGTCTTCGATGGACACGACGGAATACTTTTGAATCCACTCACGGTACACATTCACCAGACTTTCGCGAGAAAGCGACACACCCTCGGGTTTGAGCGCATACTGATCTTCAGCTGCTTCATAAAAAGAATTGGCCGCGACATCGAGACCGATGAAGATCTGTTCACCCAAACGGTATCCCGCTTCCGTGATGGCCTGACCGATGAGCAAAAGCGCCTGTGTATGACTCTCAAGCCGCGGCGCGAATCCTCCCTCATCACCCACACCAACAGAGAATCCTTCCTTTTCAAGGATTTTCTTCAACGAATGGAATATCTCGCTTCCGGCACGCAACTGTTCCGAATATGTCTCGATACCGAAGGGAATGATTTTGAATTCCTGCACAGATAATCCGGAATCGCTGTGCTTACCGCCGTTTACGATATTGAACATTGGTACCGGAAATCCGGAAGATTTTCTTTTCTTCCCGTAAAGCGAAGCGATGTGTTCGAAAAGCGGTTTGCCGGCGGATTTTGCCGCCGCTCGGCAAGCGGCCAACGAGATGCCCAAAATGGCGTTCGCACCGAGACGGCCCTTGTTTTCCGTTCCGTCGAGCGCGATCATTTTTTTGTCGAGCGCTTCCTGATCGGCGGCGTCCATACCGATGACGGCGGCTGCCAGTTCACCATTGATATTTCCGACAGCGTTCGTGACGCCCAGTCCTCCGTATCGGTTGGGATCATTGTCGCGGAGTTCTACCGCTTCGAACGCGCCGGTCGACGCGCCGGATGGCACGCCGGAGAGTGCTTCGGTTCCATCGTCAAGCTTCACGTGCACTTCCACGGTCGGATTCCCGCGGGAATCAAGGATTTCTCTGCCGAAAACGGAGACGATATTTGCCATAACTGAAAAAATTACTGGATTACCAAAAAAATTTCCTCATATTTCTAGAGCTTTCAATCCCGGAAGCTCCTTGCCGCTCATATATTCGAGCATCGCGCCGCCGCCCGATGACACGAAACCGATCCTGCTCATCACATCCGCTTTTTCAAGAATAGCCAACGATTCCCCTCCGCCGATTACGACAAATGCCTGACTCTCCAAAAGGGCGTGAAGAATAGCGTTCGTACCGATATCATACGGTTTTTCCTCGAATTTTCCCATCGGACCATTCCAAACGATCGTCTTGCCGGTCTTGATGATTTGGGTGAAATACGCGATGGTATTCGGTCCGATATCGAGCCGAGATGAAGAATCGAAATCTTGTGGCAGAAGCACCTTCGAAGAGAACTCTGTCTTCTGATCGATCGCTTCATTGGCGATCTTCCCACCGACTAAGATACAGTCATAATTCTCCTCAAATGCCCGAATGAGTGGAAGTTTCGTTTCGATCTTCGCGCCACCAATCACCGCGATGGCCGGTCGGGCCGGAGAAAGCCTCGCGTCATCGAGCTCTTCCTTCTCTCGTTCCAATCGCAGCCCGGCGTACGCTGGCAAAAATTTCGGAACACCGACGATGGATGCATGCGCCCGATGGGAAACACTGAAAGCTTCGTTCACGTAGATATCGAACGGTTCGGCAAGCTTTTGGGCGAACGCTTCGTCATTCGTCTCTTCGCCGGGATAAAAACGGACGTTTTCCAGCAGGAGCACCTCTCCGTCCTTTATTCCTGCGAGCGCGGCTTTCACTGTCTCACCGATACAATCCGGCACGAAGACGACCTTGCGGCCGAGCGCCGCTTCCACGAATCGGACGATTTGTCCGATCGAGTGCTTCGGATCGGGCTTTCCATTTGGACGACCAAAATGAGACAGGATCGCCACCTTCACTTCGGAAAATCCGAAAATGCGATCGATAGTCTTTCTGCCGACTTCCAATTTAAAATGCTCTTGAATTTCGTTGATGTCGTTCAATTCGACGTTGAAATCCATCCGGACCAGCACTTTTTTCCCTGAAAAATCCACGTTTTCGATCGTTCTGAATGCCATATCTGTTCGATGCGTTAATTTTTTTATTTTCCCATCCCGAGAATACCGATCATCACACCGATAAGCGCCGTGATTCCCGTAAAGATCCAGGCGCGCATCACGATTTTCGGTTCCGGCCAGCCTTTGGCCTCGAAGTGATGATGGAGTGGCGCTGCCAAAAGCACTTTCCGTCCAAAAAATCGCTTAGAAAGAAGCTGTATCGCCGCACTTCCTGATTCGAGCGCATAGATAAACACGATGACGAAAAGTGCCAGCACCGAATTCGTAAGCATCGCCACCACGCCAAGCGTCGTGCCGAGCGAAATCGCTCCCGTATCGCCCATAAAGAAACGTGCTGGATAGATATTGAACCACAAAAACGCAAGAAGCGCACCGGAAATTGCCGCACAGAACGCCGCGAGATCCATCTTGTTCTGCATAAACGCGATGAGTGCGAATGAACAAAACGCAACCAAAAGTACGCCGCCGTTTAAACCATCAAGACCGTCGGTTTCGTTTGAAGAGATCGCTGCAAACAAAATAACGAAGATGAAAAGCGGGATGTACCACCACCCGATCGAGAAATCACCGACCGCTGGGATATGGATCTGATCCCAGCCCAATTTCTGATAGAACCACCATGCGCCGACACCGGCAATCAGGAAGAGCCACCAGAAACGAAATGCGAACCGCATCCCGCCGCCTTTGTTCGTTCCGCAGCCGCGCACGCTCATATAATCGTCGAACAGTCCGAGCACACCGGCGGTCACCAGAACGAAAAGCGGCAGCCATACCTGCGAACGCTTGAAGAAATCCAGGCGTGCGACGAAATTCGTGTTCGTCCATTCGGCAACGAACGGAAACACGAAATGCGAAAGGAGCACCAAAAGCAATACCGAGACCCACACGATTACGCCTCCCATCGTCGGCGTTCCGGATTTTCCGGCGTGTAGACGGCTCACGAACGTAAGTTGTTCTCCGTTCACGTCGGTTTTCTTGATCTTGATGCCGAATCTGTATTTGTAAAGCAAATGCGTCCAAAGAGGTGTCAGGAGAAACGCAAGGAGAAACGCAAGGAGTCCTGTCGCCAACACCTTAAACACGTTCATAACCATCGGGATGCTCTGTATCTGTGCAACTTGTATATCCATACAACAACGGCCGTAAAAAATTATTGCCAATCAAACGCCTCAAATCCCCAATCAAACATCGATCGGACGCTCTGCCAACGATACGGGTCATCGAGCACTACGGCAACGATCCGATTCCGGAGATTCTGGTTCTCGGCGACAGCAAGGAGCGAATATCCCGCCCGCGGCGTGAATCCAGTCTTCGTACCGACCAAATTCGGCAGCTGTCCGAGCAATTCGTCGGTATTAAAAATCTCGTGTGTGTATTTCCCGTCAACCGACGTGATGAATGTCTTGTCGAACCGCATCATATCCCACAAAATATCGTACTTGAGCGCGTGCGCGGTAATCTTGGCCACATCAAAAGCCGATGAGTAACACTCGCTTTCTCGTCCGTCCGGCTCGAGTCCCGACGGCGTGCAAAAATGCGAGTTGACGAGCCAAAGTTCCGCCGCTCGGGCATTCATTATCCGCGCGAAACCCTCCTGTGTTCCGCCGATGTGCTTGCCAAGCGCGATAGCCGCATCATTCGAACTGTTCATCAGCGCCGCCTTCAAAAGATCACTGACCCGCACCTGTTCGCCGATCTTCAGTCGCTCGCCGTTGCAAAATCCCGATCGGGGACAACCGATACGCGTTCCTTCGGCGTACACGGCTTCCTCATCGATCGTCACCGGTTCATTCAAATCACTGATACGCTCCACGACGATCGTCGCCGTAAATAGTTTCGTGAGCGACGCAATCTGCCGTCGTTCATCGGCGTTTTCCGAATGAAGAATTTCACCCGAATCGACATCCATCACGATAGATGCATGAGCGGTCGGAACGGCCAATCTGGGAGCATACGGCTTAATAACCGGCTGGAATCCGGTCGCTAGTCCACGGCTTTCCGTCACGAGCGGAAGCGGCTTCGAATCGACACTACTGGTATCCTGACTGGAAAAACGATCCGTTTCGCTACCGAAAAATGGCAGGATATTTTCGCCGCGCGCCGCAAAGCGCGTATCCTGGCCGATGACGGCGTAACACGCAATGCCGACTGCGATGATAAAAACTATCGGTTTACGCATACGTTTTTGTCGTATCTGCTTTATTCTCCGAATATCCCTCATCCGCCGGCTCTTCATTGAGAAGCATCGTCAGGCGCTCGTCCTGCGAAAGCATCTCGAAATCCGGCAGTTCCCGCACATCGCTCAGGCCGAGCGTTTCTAGGAAACGGAAGGCTGGCCGATACACGTATCCGCGCGCATCCCCGGGATTACCTTTACGCTCGATGAGACCGCGCAGAAGCAAATTGCGAAGCGTAAAGCTGCAATTCACTCCGCGAATCGCATCGATTTCGGCTCGTGTCACCGGTGAGCGGTACGCAACGATCGAGAGCACTTCGAGCCCCGCCTTGCTCAGATGTTCTTGGAGAGCGCTTTTCGTTAGCGCCTCGACGAATGCTGCATTTTGCGGTTTCGTCGCCAGCCGCGCCTCATCGCCGTTTCGAAGAATGACCAATCCCCGATCGGGATTCGCCGCATAGCGTGTCGCCAGTTCTTCGACAGCCGTCCATGTCTCGCCTTCCGATATTTCGAGTGTTTTTGCCAGACGAGAAAACGAAAGCGGCTCCCCACTTATGAAAAGCAGCGCCTCTATCGCCGAAAGGAGTTGTTCGATGTTCTTTGCCATACTCGTTCAGACCCGCCGGATACGTATATCACTAAAAAATCGTTCTTGCTCTACGAAAATGAATCGTTGTTTCACCAGTTCCAAAACCGCAAGGAACGAAACGATGACCTCCACGCGATCCTTGGCACTTCCGGCCAGTTCAAGAAACGATGATTCCGCCCGAACCGCAAGGACGTTCTGCAAGGTTGCGATCTTCTCTTCGAGCGTCACAACGGCTTCCATCTCTTTCTCCGGCAATTCCTCGAAAACAGGGATCTCTCCAAGCACATCGAGAAAATGCGAACGGAGATCGGCGGCAGAAAAATCCTTCGGTGGATAAAACACCGCCGACGTTCCCAGAAAACTTTCGCGCGCGAAGGCTGATCGTGCCGTAGCGAATCGCTTTCCAAGCTGGTCGGCTGCTTCGCGAAAACGCTTGTAGAAGCGAAGCTTCATTTCCAAATCCTCCATCTGTTCTTCTTCGTCGTCGTTCCACTCAAGAATCGGGAGTAATGCCCGGGATTTGATGAGGATCAATCGTGCCGCGACGACAAGGAATGAAGAGAGGTTTTCGAGGGAGATATTCTTCTCGTTTTTGATATGCTCGAGATACTGATCAGCTACCTTAGCAAGACTGACCTGTGTGATATCGAGCTTCTCTTTTTCGATCAGAGACAACAAAAGATCGAGTGGACCTTCGAATTGTTCCAACCGAATATGATAAGCCATAACGAAAGAGAGATGGTTCATTCCCATCTCCCTCAGGATACCATTTTTTGCCTCATTCTCCAAATGAAACGGGATTCACGCTCGTTCCTGTTCCGCCCGCGTATCATCAAGGAAAAACGTCGTCAAAATGACCGGTACAAAAGCGACCGCTACCACT
Organism: Candidatus Moraniibacteriota bacterium; assembly: GCA_052034975.1. GTDB lineage: Bacteria > Patescibacteriota > Minisyncoccia > Moranbacterales > UBA1568 > UBA1568. Next base: position 35,057 of record JBPOIA010000010.1, on the reverse strand, counting down.
AAAAAAATGCTCTTCAGCGGGAACAAAAGAAGGATGCCGATCGAAAGAATGGCCCCAAGCATCCCCGCAACCGGCCGCGCCGTACGAAAAAACGCGATGATATCCATATCGTCGCTGTCCACCTGTTTGTAGAAATACGAGTCACGGAGAATTTCAATTCCGGCGGCACCAATACGAGTCAAAAAAAGGACCGATCCCCACAAAAGCACACTCTTCGTATCGAGGAAATACAGGGCCGCGGTCGAAAAGGCGATCAAGATGAGACTTCCGATCAGAAGCTCTTTTTCCCCCATTCGCTTGTCGGCGATCCGGCCGAACGGATATTGGAGAAGAACGAACGGCACAAGCATCGCCGTGAAGATAATACCGATTTCATTCCACGACATCCCGATTTCGAGCAACCGGAGCGATGTGTACACCGTCATCAGGCCGAAGAAGAATTCCAGCGAAAAGGAAACGAGATAGATTCGGAACAGATTTTTCTCACGAAGCATTTTTCGGAACGCCCGTTCCGGATCGAGCGATTCCTGGAATACCCCATTATCGTGACGCAAGAAGATGAGCGCGACAAGAAAAATGAGGATATAGCCGACCAACATAACGAAAAACACGCCCTCATATCCGAAACGATCGAGCGTCCACGTCGAAAAATACGGGGCAAGGAGAAGTCCTGCGTTCATAATCGTCAGATGCAATCCGCGGATCCGTCCAGACATCCCGTCGGACGAGAATCCTTCAAGGATGATATCGAGCGTTACCCACGTCACGCTGTCGAACGTAAGCATTATGAGGAGAAGAAGCACCGGCAGCCACGACGGCGACAGATGTGTCAGAAGCGTAAGACAAAAGATAGTCAGTATGAGCGAAAGATACAGAAACCGCATTTTTCCGACATACTGAATCAGTGGCCGGATGAAAAAAAGCGAAAGCAGCGTCCCAGCATACGCCGCGAAATAGAACACGCCAACGTTGTCGCTTCCGGATACCTTCGAAAAGTAGGCGGAAAGAATATAGAGAAGAAACGCCCCAAAAAATCCAAGCAAGAACGATATCCCGCTGATAAGACGGGATTTCTTGTAATCAAAGTTATCTTTGTGTTTCATACTGTTCATTGTATATCATTTCAAACATCCGGCAACATATCCGCGTTTTTCCGCATCTTCTTTGGAAACGAAACATACCAGATTTTCTGGTTTGATACGTTTGGCCGAAGCACAATGCGGCAGATGATACTTATCGCTGTTTCTGCTTCCAACAAACGCACATTTTTCCGGCGTGACATTTTGGTTCCGTAAAACGATCTGTTCGCCCTTCACTTCGGCGACCGATTGAACCGATGTTTCCGGTACTGGTGGCAATGCGATGATAAGCGGCTCCGATTGAGGGATTCCTCCCTGTAAACGTCCCGCCTGAAACGCTATGCAAAGAGCCAAAAAAATGCCGAAAAAAAGCCCTATACGCCCTTTTTCTTGCTGATACCATCTTTTCAAGCCGTCAAACGGCGGCAGTTTCCAAAACATTGACAAATCGAGAAGAAACGGATATACTCATCCAGTATAGCAAAACATACGTAAGTCTCTAAGTATTGCACGGTTATGGCAACCAGAAAAGCAGGCGGGTCAACCTCGCTCGGCCGCGATTCCATCTCAAAACGTCTCGGAGTCAAAGTGTTCGGCGGCCAAAAGGCAGAAATCGGAAATGTTGTTATCCGTCAGCGCGGAACGAAATTCCATCCCGGAAAAAACGTGAGAAGCGGTGCGGACGATACGCTCTTCGCGCTCGCATCGGGTGCCGTGGAATTCCAGACCAAGAAAGTCAAGGACTTCACCGGCAAGCTCGTCACCCGCACGTTCGTCCACGTCATCCCGCAAGAATAAATTTGCGAAGATTCCACCAAAACACCCCGTCTCGGGGTGTTTTTCTTTAAAGAAAAAAGGTGCCAAGCATATGGTTTATGCCTGACACCTTGTCATCCACTCTTCCTCGATCCTAGACGGGGACCCTGCCGATACTTGGCCCATTCCTTCTCGAAATCGACGCAGAGCGCGAACGTCTTTTTATCGGAAACCGTCTTCCGTTCTCCGACATCCTTGTAATAGTAGAGGAACTCCGCCACGAGTCCACTCACCTTCTCCGGCCAATCGGTCTGCCACGTCAGATAGTCCATAATCGCATTGCGGAGTCGGCGACGCTTCCTCTGCGGGAATACCAACCTGGCTGTCACACGCTCCGGACGGAACTCTAATCCCACCTTGGTGATGAAGACCGCGCCGCGCTCAAGAACGAGTACCTTCGACTTGCGATGATTCGGACGAAATCCGGCCGCGCCAATGAACTCCCGTATTTTCCTACGCCAATCCTCATTGATGAACACCTTTTCCGACGAAAACACGAGGTCATCGACATAACGGGTGTACGTGATATCGTGCTTCCAGCACCACATCCTGAGTTGCGAATCGAGATAGACCTCGCAGTAGAGGTTCATAAGATACGGCGAAAGCGGTCCGCCGATCGCAAGCCCCTTCCCGTGCAGTCCGGAAAAATGACACCGAAGCAGCGTGAGCAACTGTCCGTACAGCGGATCCCGACGGATCCGATCGTGCCCATCCGAGCATATGAAGAACTTGAACGAGACCTCCCCTTCGATCGCATACTCCTTGTAATGGAACAGAAACGTGAGGAGAAGCGCTAGTCGTTCGAGATCGACGCTCGGATACGCGTCTTTGAGATCCGTCACGTAGAAGAATTTTCCCTTCATATGACGGAGCGCATTCTTCATCGGATTGGACAAGGGAGTACATCCGGTCGCCGAAGGCAGCCGCCGGACGCCATAATTCGCATCTTGGTCGATGCTTCGTATGGCGTTTTTGATGTGCCACTCGAACTGCTTATGCAGGATGCGCATCGATTTGTTTGGATTACCGATCAGACGGCACTTGCCTGCCACGACTTTCTTATGAAAATCTATCCTCGGCTCGCCGCCGATCGCTCCCAAAAATTCCGGGATTGCGATATCCTTCATATCCACTCTCCCGAAAAATGAATCATTTGTGAAAGAACGATGTTCCGTTCAACCTGCCAAGGAGTCCCGAAACTTCGGGGTGAAACAACAGTCGAACGAACCGGGGTGGCCTCGACCCTGGACACCAATTCTGCGTGCCCGCACCGACGAGCCTATGGGAACCGCCAAGCGGACCCAAATCCCGGATGGCGCAGAAGCCGCCACTAGAGGAAGGATGCCCCTCCCGATCCGCTACCATACAGCCTCGCGGCCATATGTGCCATAACGGACATATGCTACGGTACGACGATGATACTACACGTACTGAAAAAGGATCTGAAGCTCCGGGTACTACCCTCCTTGGCAATCCCTGATCCACAAAGATACTGGCACGGAAAACCGGTTCTGTAAAGAGTCCACCCAGCCTTATTTCTTCCTTGTGCAGGCGCGAAGGAACGCGACGAAGAGTGGGTGTGGACGCAACAATGAAGACTGAAATTCCGGATGAAATTGCGTCGCGAGAAAGAACGGGTGCTTCTTCTTTGGCAGTTCGGCAATCTCCATCAGCACGCCGTCGGGCGAAACGGCAGAAAAGACAAGCCCTGCTTTTTGCAGATCCTCTACGTACTTTGGATTGACCTCGTAACGATGACGATGACGCTCCAAAACGCTGTCCGCACCATACGCCGCGCGTGCGATCGTTCCCGGTCGCAACTGCGCTTCATAATGTCCGAGTCGCATCGTGGCGCCGTAATTTTTCTTGAGCAGATTCTCCTTCTGTTCCGGCATAATATCCACGATCGGATGTTTTGTCCCCTTGGCCACTTCGGTCGTGTGCGCGTCTCGTAAACCGAGGGTATGCCGTGCATACTCGATAACCATAAGCTGCATCCCATAACACAACCCGAAATACGGAATTTTCTGCTCACGGCAATAGCGAATCACGGCGATTTTCCCCTCGATGCCGCGGCTCCCGAACCCACCCGGAATAAGGATACCGTCATAGGCCTTAAGTTCAGCGAGTTTTTTGGGATTCTCCTCGAAATCGGTGCTATCGATCCAATCGAGGATCGGCTTTCGACCGATATCGCACGCGGCGTGCTTGATGGCCTCGATGACGCTGATATATGCGTCCGAAAGCACAAAATCGCCAGTCTTGAAATATTTTCCGACAATGCCGATACGTACGGGGTTCTTCGCTCTTTTAGTACGTTCCACCCGATTTTCCCATTCGCGCATATCACGGCGACGCGGTTTCAGTCCGAGTTTCCTGAGAAGATTATCGCTCAATCGGTCACGCTCGAAATTAAGCGGTACATCATAAATGCTTTCGACATCTGGCGCGCTGATCACATCTTCCTTGCGCACGTTGCAGAACACCGCCACTTTTTCTTTGCGCTTCTCGTCGAGCGGCCGATCAGCCCGGGCCACAATGATGTCCGGCAGGATACCGGCGCCATTCAATGTCCGAACAGCGTGCTGTGTCGGCTTCGTCTTCATCTCGCCCACCTTGGACGGCGTCGGGACATAGCTCACGATGACCGTGATGACGTCGTCGGGATGTTCACTCTTCAAAAGCCGGATCGCTTCCAAGAACAGGATGTTTTCGTATTCTCCCACCGTGCCACCAATTTCGATGATGGCTATGTCGGCATCACTTTTCTTGACGGATTTCTTGATGCGCGCGATCACTTCGAGCGGGATGTGCGGCACCACCTGAACGCATTTCCCCTGATATTCCAGGTTGCGTTCCTTTTCGATAACCGACTTGTAGACGAGTCCGGTCGTCATATAATTGCCACGATCGAGCTCAATATTGAGGAATCGCTCATAATTTCCCATATCCTGATCCGTTTCGTAGCCGTCTTTCAGCACGAACACTTCGCCATGCTCCGTCGGATTCATCGTACCGGCATCGACATTGATGTACGGATCGATCTTGAACGCCGTCACGTTGAAACCGCGCGATTGGAGAATCTTACCAATCGATGAGACAGTAACACCCTTGCCAACACCGCTCATCACGCCGCCGACCACGAAGATATATTTCGTCCGTTTCTGTTTTGCCATACACGATGTTTTTATAGAGAAAGAGCCGCTGTTCCGAAGAGAAGGAAAGAGCGGCTCTTTGTGAAATGACTGTCTTCCGAGCGATTATTCCGCTTCAATGGATACCTCGAACGCGGCCTTTACGCCATGGCCAAAATCCGCCTCCACTGGAAACACTCCTGTTTCCTTGAACGGCTTTCGGATACTAAGCACCTCGGCATCAACGGACACGCCGGCCGCTTTGAGCGCTTCAGCAACCTCTTCCCGACCGATCGAACCAAACAATTTTCCGTTTTCAGTTTTGGCCCGGATGACTACTTTCCGACCGGACACTGCGCCCGCCGTTTCCTTCTGCACAGCAACCATCGATTCCGCCTCCTTGGCACGCTTTGTAATAAACGCTTCAGCCTGCTTGATAAGCTGCGGCGTCGCAAAATCCGCCAATCCTTCCGGCAGAAGATAATTGAGCCCATATCCATTCTTCACTTCCTTGACGGCTCCGGCTTTTCCGAGCCCATTCACGTCCTCTAACAGGATGACTTTCATACCGGCGAAACACATCGAATTACCCCCACAGTGTAGCGTACGCTGGCCTCTTTGGCAAGCCGGCGTCTAAACAAAAAATTCCCTTCCGGGAAAAGTGGTTTCTTTCTGGAAACGCCTCCTCGCGACTACCCTTCGGACTTCTCGATCGCCCGTTTCAAACGCTCGTTTTCCTTTTTCAGTTCGATCATTTTGAGTTCGCGATCGATCATTGCGCGATTCAAACGATCCTGCATCTTGGCATATTTCTGCAAATCTTCCTCGGAACGCTTTCGATCAGTAATATCGCGGGAAATGCCCACGAAGTACTTCACGTTTCCCGCGGCATCGAACACCGGATTGACGATGAGCGAACACCATTCGCGGCTCGCGTATTCCGGCAGATGCTTCACATCGATAAGAATCGCTTTCTTTTCCCGGATACTCTCTTCTATTTTCTGTTTCACGGCTTCACGCTGTTCCGGCACGATCGTTTCCACCCAGTCAAATCCGATAGCGTCTTCGAGGCGTTTGAACCTGTGTTCAAGAAGCCCTCCCTGGTTCATAAACACGATCTTGTTGTCCATCCCGAACAACTTGATACAATCCGGCGAGGCCTCGGCGAGAATCTTGAATTTCTCGTCTTCGGAAATCCCTCCGCCGATCATTTTTTCCAATTCTTCTTTCGTTTCGCTCGGTTCCATACGATTTGCTTGTGTACAGTATAACACACTTTCCGCAACCCGGCAGCTATTTTCCGAACAAGAGCTCCAAGAGCGCTTCGCGCCCCTCACCTGTCTTGGCCGAATACCAAACAATCGGACAATTGGTAAATTCCCGCTTGAGACGCTCCAAATTCTTTATGATGTCGTTTCGTCGCCCCTTGTCGAACTCGTTCGCGCCAAACTCTGCTGGCCCGTCAGTGAATTGATCACGCTCGATTTTCCCACATTCGACCGCCCAAAAAAAGCAATGGTCGGCAATAGCGGCTGTGGCAGCCCCTCAGATCCAGTAACGCCCCGTATGAACCAAGCAGAGATGTTTGGCATATGATATCCTCTTTTTTAACGAAAGAATGTTTGCAGATTTAGACGAGAACCCCCGTCCGTTTTCGAAGGAAAACTCGCGCAAATCTGAAATGGTGGACCTGGCGAGAATCGAACTCGCGCCTCTGCAATGCGAATGCAGCGTTGTACCACTTAACTACAGGCCCGAAAATGCAAAACACAAGAATTTTAGCATGCCAAAGGGAAAAGTCAATCAACGTTCAATATCCTCCAATTCGAGTACTGATTTCTCCAGCACCGCATCCCCCTCACCAAAGAGAAATTTCGTACGGAATTTTTTACCAGCAAGAAAAAGTGGCAGCCAAAAGCGGTCGTCCGACCACATCGTATCGTACGGGATATCGGCAAACGTGAACCATTGCGGTTTCATCTCCTCCGTCTCTTGCGGATCGCCGGAAAATCCGTCAATACGGAAGACGTGAACTTCGAGAATCTCGCCACGCTTCGCATCAAACTCGAACTCGTGGATGCCGACTTTTTCCATTGATTCAATCGTCACTCCGCATTCCTCTTGCGTTTCGCGCTTGGCCGCTTCCTCGATTGTCTCATTTGGTTCCACCTTGCCGCCAAAACCGTTCCACCGCCCCGCGCCAAACCCGCGCTTCTTCATCCCGAGAAGCACCTTTCCCTCCTTCATTGCGAGACACAACGTCAGAAGTTTTTTCATATCATTTTATGATTCTTCAAGAATGATCTTCTTCTCGAATCCACCGCGCTTGGCGCGCTTCTCCTCTTGGATCTTCACGATATCCTCGATCGTCCAGCCTTTGAGCGCAAGCCACGCCGTAATCACTTCGAATACATCAGCCATCTCTTCGGCGCTTTCTGTCTCGTTAAACTCCTTCACTTCTTCGAGCAACTTCTCTTTCAATTTCTCGCGATATTCCTCGTCCGTCGCAGTGTGCCACTTCGCCTGTTCGCCTTTCCCCTCGATAATCTCGATGATCTTATCTCGCACCAGTTTGTCGTATTTCATAGGATTATTTTAAAATCATCCAGTATACCATTAGATAATTTTTTCGAGATCTCCGTCAATCACACGATCGGCTACATACCGAAAATTCTCTCCTCATTTTCTTGCAGAAGTTCTTTCAGCTCGTTCCAATACGGTGCTACTTCCGGTGAGAGAGACACTTTACTATCCTTGTGCTCGATGAGCATCCGAAGCGTGACGCCTTTCTCCTTCCACATCCGACCATGGTCAAGGTAGAGATGGATGACCGGCTGGATCTTGTCGAGCGCGTACACGAACCGGCTCTCTCGGTCTTCACGTTTCTCATACTGATCTACAAGCGAAAACATCTCCTTGTTCAGAGGAAATTCTTTTTTCAAACGTTCGAGCGCCTCATGCTCGCGCACCTTCTTACTGTCGAGATGTTCTTTATCGTCAGAATAGATATACGTGTCACCAGCATATACTTCTGCCAAATCATGCACCAGCGCGTACCGGATAACAAGATCCGAGTCGAGATCAAACTTCTCCGAATCCATGATGAACCACGCAAACATCGCGAGATTGAAAGAATGCTCGCTGTCATTCTCCAACCGGTCCGTCCCAGGAACATACATCATCCGTTCCACACGCCGGAACGCATCAAGCATCTCCGCGAATTTCAGTACGCTATCGAGTTTCATATCTATGCTTTTCCTTCCCATTCATCATAGAACTCTTCGAGATATTGTTCCATAAACGCGTGGCGTTTCGTAGCAAGCGCTTTGCCGGTCTTCGTATTCATCCGATCCTTCAAAAGCAAAAGTTTCTCGTAGAAATGATTGATGGTCGGAGCGGTGCTTGCCTTATACTCTTCTTTCGTCATATGGAGATTCGGTTTGATAGCCGGATCGTAGAGTTGCCGACCCTTGGCACCATTATAGGCGAATGTCCGCGCGATGCCGATAGCGCCGAGCGCATCGAGACGGTCCGCGTCCTGCACGACATCAAGCTCAAGCGAATGGAACTCTTGGCCTTCGAGACTTTTCCGGAACGAGATATTCCGGATGATGTTCTCGACGTGCTCGACGACCAATTTTTCAACACCGATACTTTCCAAAAATTCCCGTGCCTTCCGCGGTCCGATTTCCTCGTCGCCATTATGAAACTTCGCATCGGCGATATCATGAAGAAGCGCGCCCAACTCGACGACGAGTTTGTCCGCGCCCTCTTCGGCCGCGATGCGCTTGGCCATCGTGTGGACGCGCCGGATATGCCAAACATCATGCGCCCCCTCGGCTTTCACAAGCGTTTTTTCCACAAACGCTGTTGTCACATCAACGATATCCTGATGATTTTTCTCAAGCACCATGACACTTCTTATATTTCTTGCCACTACCGCAATGGCACGGGTCGTTGCGGCCGATGATGTTTTGATTGACAAGCGGCTTCTGCGGAGCGCTCTCACCCGATCCTTTGCTGGTCATCAATTCCTGACTGCCTGAAAACTGGCGGATGTTTTCGTCTGCGCCCTGGTATTCCATCTCACGCGGTTGTTCTTGCTGTGCAGTCGCCGCCGCCGGACTGATTTTGAGAATCGTCATCAGATAGGTCTTCCGTACCGTGTCCATTAGACTCAAAAACAAATTGTACGCTTCGCGCTTGTACTCGATGAGCGGATCGCGCTGACCGTAACCCCGAAGCCCGATGCCTTGCCGCAGATAATCGATTTCGTCGAGATGATTCATCCACAACTGGTCGAGCGAACGCAAATAGAGCGCTTTTTGGAGCGGGCTCCACGTCTCCTTGCTGAATGCCGACTCTTTCTCGCTGTATACCCTCTTCGCCTCGCCGATCAGGTATTCGAGCATCAGTCCGCGTTTCTCGATATCGTCCTTGGAACGATCGTCGCGGATCGTTTCGAGGCGTTTCGCGGCCCCGCTCTCGTCAAGCGACGGATACATCGCGTTTGCTTCCGCGGCGATGGCCCCTGCATTCCACTCCGTTTCTTCGGCCGCCGTATGGAACGCGATGATATGATCAAGCTCTTCCGTCAGAAGCCGGAGCGTCTCATCGCGGAAATCCGTGAGTTCGAGCACCATTCGCCGCTTGCGATACACCACTTCGCGCTGCTTATTCATCACGTCGTCGTATTCAAGCACGTGCTTGCGAATGTCAAAGTTAAATCCTTCGATCTTCGACTGTGCGCTCTCAATCGTCTTCGAAATAAGCGCGTTTTGGATCGGTTCGTCTTCAGGAAGACCCAAAGTCGTCATCATACTCTTCATCTTGTCTCCGCCGAACCGTCGCATCAGCTCGTCTTCGAGCGACACATAGAACTGCGACACGCCCGGATCGCCCTGACGTCCCGCACGGCCACGCAACTGATTGTCGATGCGTCGCGCCTCGTGCCGTTCGGTACCGATGATCATCAGCCCGCCCAGCTCGCGCACGCCGTCTCCTAATTTAATATCCGTACCGCGACCGGCCATATTGGTCGCAATCGTCACCGCACCTCTCTGTCCGGCCTTGGCAATGATCGCCGCTTCTTTCTCGTGATTCTTGGCGTTCAAGACTTCGTGGACGATGCCTTCGCGTGAGAGAAGTTCGTGCAGGTATTCGGATTTCTCGATCGCCACCGTACCGATGAGTATCGGCTGACCGGTTGCATTCACTTCCTTCACCCGTGCGGTAATAGCGCGGAACTTCGCCTCTTCCGTTTTGTACACGATATCGGGAAGATCGCGCCGTATCATTGTTTTGTTGGTCGGGATCTCCACTACATCGAGTTTGTAGACCTTGGCCAATTCTTCCGCCGATGTCGTGGCGGTGCCGGTCATACCAGAAAGTTTTTTGTAGAGACGGAAATAATTCTGAAAGGTGATTGTGGCCAGTGTCCGCGATTCACGCTGCACGGTCACGGCTTCTTTGGCCTCGATCGCCTGATGCAGTCCCTCGCTATACCGCCGCCCAGGCTGAAGCCGACCGGTAAAATCATCCACGATGATCACTTGTCCGTCCTTCACGACATAATCGCGATCCCGCCGAAAAATAATCTGCGCTTTGAGCGACTGTTCCAGATGGTGCACGTACTGCACATTGCCGGACGCGTAGATGTTCCCCATCCCGAGCAAACGCTCCACGTGTGTGATACCGTCATCGGTCAATGTCACAACTTTCATCTTCTCGTCGACGATGTAATCTTTCTCAGCAGCGAGATGCGGAACGATCCGTGCGAATTTCTCGTAAAGTTTGGTCGATTCACTGTCCGGAGCGGAAATGATAAGCGGGGTGCGCGCTTCGTCGATCAGAATGGAGTCCACTTCGTCGACGATGGCGAAATTGAGCTCTCGTTGTGTCATTTCACCGAGCTCCGGCACCATATTGTCACGCAGATAATCGAAGCCGAACTCGTTGTTGGTACCGTAGGTGATGTCGGCCGCATACGCTTCACGTCGCGTCACCAAGACAAGATTTTCTCCCTCGATACTCACTTCGTCCGTATCCGCGACCACCGGCGTAAAACGATACGAGACACCCTGCCCTACGATGCAGGCTGCCGAAAGTCCGAGCATATCGTACACGCGTCCCATCCAGTTGCAATCGCGCCTTGCGAGATAATCGTTCACCGTCACCACGTGCACGCCCTTGCCGGACAATGCGTTTAAGTATATCGGAAGCGTCGACGTGAGCGTTTTTCCTTCACCCGTCTTCATCTCGGCAATAGTACCCTGATGAAGCGCGATGCCTCCGAGCATCTGCACATCGTAGTGTCGCTCACCGATCACTCGTCGCGCCGCTTCGCGCACCACCGCATAGGCTTCCGGCAAGATATCATCGAGTGTCACCCCATCCGCGATACGCTGTCTGAACTCTATTGTCTTTCCTTTCAGACCGTCATCGGAAAGCGCTTGGACAGACACTTCGAACGTATTGATCTTCTCCGCGATCGGACGCAAACGAGATACTACACGCTCGTTCGATCCGAAAAGTTTTTCCAAAAATCCCATAAAATGAAGGTCAAATCTCAAAAATCACCGCTTACCGAAAGACAGAAAAACTTGGCTTGAACAAGACAATTTTACCAAACAAAAAGCCGACCGTCAAAGGTCGGCTTCTGAAATATCCCTTAGAACCTCGCTGATTTGTCAACCGTCAAACGCTTCTTGATGGAACGCTTGCCGCGAAGCTTCAAATCGCGATTCTTGGTCTTTTTCTTGCTGATCTCGTTTTCCAATTTGTCGATCACCATATCCGTCGACCCCTCGATACTTTCCGATGTCTCCTCTGCACGGTACAGGTTGTGCGGCGTCTTCACCATTATCTCAGCCCGAAATTTCCCTTTCTTATCGCGATCGATCTCGATCTCGAATTCGCTCACCTCATCCACGAGTTTTGCTACTCGAGACAACCGCTTCACGATATATTCTTTCGTTCGCTCATCCGCTTCCAACCCCTTCGACAAAAACCGTATATTCATACTTTTGCCGTTACTGATTATTTCTGACTCTCTCACACTTCCATTATACCATTCCTGTCAAATCCCGATGAGCCCAGAAAACGTACTCAGAAGAAACGGTACAGCAAACAGGAGACCAAAGAACGGTAGCACGAAAAGCACGACCGAAAGGATGAGTGTAAAAAGAAAATACTTGCGTGTTTTCTCTACCGACACATAGATCGCATCGATCTTCTTCTCCTGCTCACTCAGCTTTTTCAGCAACATCTCATCCATAGTTTTTTTTAAAAAAATCCTCCTTCCAAAAGTATATCATAGGAAAAGAAAACGGGAGAAAAGACATTCAGTCTCTCTCCCGTACGCAGAATCGGCTTCATGCCGCCTGCCTTTCCGGCATCACGCCGGCATCTTCTTTGGGGTGAACGAGTTCCAAAACCGCCGCTCGTCTTCCCTTCTCGAAACGGTGCAGGCAATCCGGATGATACCGTTTGCCCCTGTGCTCCGTCATATGATCACCATCCCCGAACATACTGCATCCCGCACATTCGATGCGCAGGCCGCGGATGGCATTATGCCGCTCTTCGTGACTTTGGTACCACATACTTGTTCCCTCCCGAAAAATGATTGAAAAGAACAAGACAAGGATTTTTGCCCTCGTCCCCCGTCATAGTCGATGTCATTTTTTGGCACCTCCTACAATACCATTATACCATAAAAATAAAGAAAAGTAAATAGCAATCAGTGAAAAATTGTCAAGTTTTTTAGCAAAAAAAGGCTTTTAAAAGCCTTTTTTAAATTATTGTCTCTCACACTTAAAATCCGACAAGTTGCACCTCTTCTTTGAGTTGAACGCTAAGCTCCGTTCGGACGCGCTGCTTGATGAGACTTGCGAGCATAAGGACATCCTCCGCCGTCGCGTTGCCTGCGTTCACGATATAATTCGGATGCTCCATACTCACCATCGCGCCGCCGACCTTCTTCCCGCGCAGCCCCGCGTGATCGATGAGCCACCCCGCCGGCAAACGATCATCTTTCGGCTGCGTCCCGGTATCCTTCACGAATTCCTGGCGCAATGTTTCGTCCTTCACAGCCGGATTCATAAAGAACGACCCGGCGCACTTTGCGTCCTGTTTTTGCTTCGCTTCGCGCTTCCGAAGAATTTCCCGAGCGGCACGACGGATCGTCTCTTGATCGCCCGGAATGAGTTTCAATTCCGCCGAAACAATGATGAGCTCAGGATCCTGTTTAAAAACGCTCGTGCGATAAGAGAATCCACACGCGTCCTGCCTGTATTCTTTCACCATTCCGGTATCGCGCGTAAGCACCTTGACCGACGCGATACGTTCACCGATCTCCGTTCCGAATGCGCCGGCATTGCCGCGTACCGCACCGCCGAATGACCCCGGAATGCCTGCGAGATTCTCGATGCCAGCCAGTCCGGCTTCCTGAGCAGCTGTCACCACCGACGCGAGCGGCACGCCCGCCCCCGCAAGGATGCGTCCGTGAGCTACTTGCACGCCGCCATCAACGATACGGATCACTATTCCGGCAAAGCCCCGATCAGAAAACAAGATGTTGCTGCCGCCGCCAAACACGTACACCGGCAATTTGTTCGTTCCCGCGTATTCAAGCGCTTCGGCAAGGTCAAGTGCACCGGATACTTCCGCAAAATAATCCGCTTTCCCGCCGATCCGAAACGTCGTCATCGGCGCAAGCGGCACGTTCCTCCTCACGTGAAACATATTTTTCTTTTGATTTTCTCTTGTTCGTTATCGCTTCTTCGCGAGCGTATGGGAAAGCTCCCACACATTTCCCGCACCCAGCGTTATGATAACATCTTGCCGTCCCATTGTCTCCTCGAATCGTCCGACAAGCGCCTCTTTGTCCGGAACATACTCGGCTTTGCCGGGAGCGAACCGGTTGATCTCTCTCACCAGGTCTTCCGAAGACACGCCGCCGTGCTCTTCGCGCGCGCTACCGTAGATATCGAGCACATACACTTCATCTGCCAGATCAAAGCTCTGCGAGAATTCTTCGAGAAACGTTTTGGTGCGGGTGAAGGTATGTGGATGAAATACCACCCGGAGCCTGCGCTTTGGATAAAGGTCGCGAAATGCTTTGAGTGTCGCGCGGATCTCTTCCGGATGATGCGCGTAATCGTCGTAGATGAGCGTGCCATATCGCTCGCCAATCAATTCGAAACGCCGCTCGGTCCCAGAAAACTTCTCCAGTCCGCGGCGGACACGCTCGATATCCTGCTTCAGAAACACCGTGAGCGCAATCACGGCGGCGGCATTCTCTGCGTTATGCTCGCCGGCCAACCGCAGACGAAACCGACCCTTGTCTTCACCGCGAATCGCGACAGAAAATGATTGTTTGAACGCATCGTGCTCTCCGACAAAACCCATTTTTTCCGCCTGATACTCGCCTATCAAAACATCCGCTCCGGCAAGAAAGCCGTACGAAATTTTCTGACAGTGTGCTGCTTCGGCGATGTGTACCACGTCCGCCGAATCGTTGCAGTAGACGAGCACGCCGTGTTTCGGGATACGGGCGACGAATTCGCGGAAAACTGACAGATAGCTCTCGCGATCGGGAAAGAAATCCGGATGATCCCAATCAGCGCTTGTCAGGATCACTCCGAACGGCAAATATTCGGCCAGCTTGTTCTGATATTCATCGGCTTCAAGCACGAGATATTCCCCGCTGCCGAGAAGCGCATTTCCTTCCCACTGGAGAATCCGACTCCCGACGATCGCCGACGGATTAAGACCGGTGTGACGGAGTGTCTCGGCCAAAAGCGCCGATGTCGTCGTCTTGCCGTGCGTACCGCACACCGCAAGTGTAAGCTTTTCTCGCGTAAGCATCCCGAGCGCCTGCGGATAGCTCAGCACCGGAATATCCTTTTCAAATGCGGCGGCCAATTCCGAATTCTTCTCACGCGAATACGCCGTCGAATACACGATCGCATCGGCATTGTTTGGGATATTCTCCGGCGCGAACCGCTCGGCAAAAAGAATCCCGAGCTTCTTCAGTATGCCGTCCGTAAAAAAGACTTCGCCCGTATCCGAACCAGTGATCGTCACGCCTTGTTTCGACAAAAGTTCGGCCAACGCTGTCATTCCGGCGCCCTTCACGCCGATCATATGGATATTCTTGAACTGAGAAAGGCGCGATATCTGCATATGGATCTTTCAGGATCGACGTTCCCGAATAAGCGTCGCCAGACTCTCTGCGATCGCCTGTGCAGCGTCAGGATGGTAGAAAGCACCGATCTTCTCGCTCATAGAGACGCGAGTTCCCGGCTGATCGATGAGCTCGACGATCTTCTCGAAAAGCATATTTTTCCCAAGATTGGCTTCCTCAATCACGAGTGCACCACCGATGCCGGCAATATCGTACGCGTTCATTCGTTGCTCGTCATTCGCGGCGCTCGCAAGCGGAATGAGGATGGCGGGTTTCTT
Organism: Candidatus Moraniibacteriota bacterium; assembly: GCA_052034975.1. GTDB lineage: Bacteria > Patescibacteriota > Minisyncoccia > Moranbacterales > UBA1568 > UBA1568. Next base: position 19,564 of record JBPOIA010000010.1, on the reverse strand, counting down.
CGTAGCGGCAATTTCGGCGATGGAACCGGCACCGGCCCGCGAGATGACAATCATCGCGGCCGAGAGCGCGTCAGCTAATTCGCCCGCCGGCAAGAATGGTACCGGCACATACCCGCTCGTTCCGATGGCGATCCCGTACTTTTCCACCGCCTCCTTGATGGATTCATAATGGTCGCTTCCCGTCTGATGGATCACCTGGATGTTCCTTTCCAGCAGGCTCGGTAAGACGCGGAGCAAAGCTTCGTTCAGAATCATCGCCCCCTGGCTCCCGCCAATGACAAGAAGCGTCGATTTCTCGGCAGAAAACCCATATCGAGAGAAGGCACGAGCAGCATCGCCGCTTAAGATTTCCGTCCGCACCGGATTACCCGTGAGCGCGGTCTTTTCGGCCGGAAAATACTCGCGCGCACCCGGATACGCGATCGCGATACGCCGTGCGAACCGCGAAAGGAAACGATTGGCCCGACCGGCTACCGCATCGGAATCGTGGATGACAACCGGAATGCGATACAACCACGCGGCCACTACCACCGGCACCGAAGCCGCCCCACCTTTGGCGAAGATCACCTCCGGCATAAAGAACAGCATATGCCAAAGCGCCTGCACGAAACCGATCGGGATCTTGAACGGATCGATGATATTGAGCAGCGAGAAATACCGTCGCCATTTGCCGGTCAGAACATATTTTACCGGGATACTCTCTTCGGCCATCGACGCATCCTCGAACCGTCCGCGCGACCCGATGAACAAAAACTCTATTCCCTGCGGAAACTCCGAACGGAGTGCTCGCGCCACCGCAATGAGCGGAAACGTGTGTCCGCCGGAAAGACCGCCCGTCAAAACCACTCGTGGCACGTCAGCCATAGCTTTTCGCTCAGGATTGATTATGCTTTCAGTGTAGAATGTTTGGAAACGTTGAGCAAGATTCCGATCGCCGCCAAGAGACCCGCGAGCGACGTACCCCCGTAGCTAATAAGCGGCAGCGGGATGCCCGTAAGCGGGATGAGGCCCGTGATCGCGGAGATATTGATGAACGCCTGAAACACGATCCACGACGTGATGCCGATGGCCACAAACCGACCGAAACTCTCCGGCGCGTACGATGCGATCCGAAGTCCCCGCCACGCGACAAAAAGGAAGAGTAAAACGACGACAATCGTTCCGATCAGGCCGAATTCTTCTCCGAGAACGGCAAAAATGGAATCCGTCACCGGTTCGGGAAGATAGTTGAATTTCTGCCGGCTGTGCCCAAGCCCGACACCAAAGATTCCTCCCGATCCGATCGCGAGCAAGGCCTGCGTCATCTGGTAGCCGAAGCCTTGCGGATCGTGCTCCGGATTGATATACACCAAGAAGCGCTGCAAACGGTACGGTGCCATCTTGATGAGAAGTGCGAGAAAGAGAAGTCCTCCAAAAAAAAGCGAAAAGATATGCGCGAGATTCGCGCCCGACGCGAAATACATCGAAAGCGCGATAAGAAAAATGAGCCCGAGCGTTCCGGTATCCGGCTGTTTGATGATAAGGAAGCCAACCAAGGAAAGGAGTGCCAAGAACGGCACGAATCCCTCGAAAAAATCAGCCGTTCTGGCACGCCCTTTGCTTGATAGCCACGCGGCGAGATAGAGGATGATGGCAAGCTTCATCACCTCGGAAGGCTGGAAAGAGACCGGGCCGATCTCCACCCAACGCGCCGCCCCATACACCGTCGTCCCAAATCCCGGAATGAACACGAGAACGAGAAGGCCAAGCGCGACAAAGAAAATCGGCACCACGAATCGCTGCCAGACACGGTAATCGATCCTTTGAAACACGTACAAAAACACGAGCCCGACACCGAGGCCAAGGAGCTGCTGCTTGAAGAAATAATATCCATCGCCGAAACGCACCTGCCCATACACGACACCTGCCGACGCGATCATCATAAGCCCGATGCCAAGCAGTGCAAGAATGGCTATCAACAGTGGGCGATCGATGGATTTATATGACTGAGGCTTATTCATTATTCTGTTTTTATTACCAAGCGAAGTGAACAAAATGAGAACAAACTCTCATTTCCAAACGTATACCTTGCTATCAGTCATAATGGCGGCATCAACCACCTGGATGGTGAAATGGTAACACATCTTAAGAAGAATGCTTAGTAAATTTCGAGTAGTTTTTCTAAAATATATCCATCTGGTATAGATTCGTTTTTCTTTATCTTCCAGAATAAGTCTTTGGCCAATAATTTTGGACTCTCATTAGCAGACTGCATAAGTAAATCGATAGCCTTATCGCTGTTCCCCTTGCGATATTCAAGAACAGCTAAAATCATAGGCGAGTAAGGGTCATTCACATCCTGTCTGCTAAACACCAGGTTGGCGTACGCCTCTGCCTCATCATACTTTCCCTGAGAAAGCAAGCTAGAGGAGTAATAGGATGCCGCAATAGAACTCTCGGGAGCTATTTTGTCAGCCTCAAAATACTGTTTTTTTGCTTCTTCTAACCGACCCAACTTGTTCAAGTTAACACCGAGTAACATTCTGTATGCCACCACATCTGAACGGCTTTGTACTGCCTTTTCTAAAAATGACTGCGCCTTGCCGTACTCTTTACGTGACTGCAAAATAGATCCGTAAGCTGAGTTAAGTATGTATGAATCGGGATTAATCATTACATCATGCGATGTAAGCGTGATATCGTCTTTCCAATCCATGTTTCTTTCAATAGTCCGTGCGCCATAAAACATTACAGCCAATAAAGAAAACGCTATTGCTATATTTTTTATCCTCTCTGTTTTTGCGTACTCATAATAAGCGAAAATAAGAATAACCAACAGTCCCACACTTGAAAGATAAAACCAGCGATCAGCTACCGTACCATCTATTGGAAAAAACTGAATGTGTGGTATCAGTCCCAGAATAAACCAGACAACGAAAAAGATATAAATAGAAAACACTTCTCTTCCATGACTTGCGTATATCCCCTTACCCAAAAGAAACATCCAACCAAAAAAGATGGTTACTATTCCTAATGGGAAATAGAAATTATAGAAATCGATCTGCTGTATAGTCCAAACCTGAAAAATAGCCAATTTCAATGGCCAGATAAAAGTCTTCAAATAGTACAACAAAATTGCCGGAATATGCAGAATCCTCTCCCCTAGAGAAAAGTTGATCATAGGAGAAATGGCTACCATTGATTTTGAAAGAAAGAAATCTGCTACAACAAAACGAAGCAATATATATTCGAGGCTCACCGCTAGGCTCACGATACTCAATTTCACAAATTCTTTCTTGTCAAAAAGAAAACTGCAAAGCGGCACAAGAAGAAGAAAAACTACGCCTGTTTCTTTGGAGAGAAGTGACCCGAGAAGAAGAAAATGAACGCCAACAAGGCGTACAATCGTAAGATTCTCTTTCTGAGAAATTTTAAGCAATGCCAACAGACCAAAAAAGAAAAAAAGAGAATCTTGGATGTTGGCTACATATACTGCCACCTCCCCATTCATCGGATGAACCAAAAAAATGAGCGCCATAATAAGCACGACTCCTTGATTCAATATGAATCTTCTCAGAAAAAGAAAAAGAAGAACGGCATTTGTGATATGTAAACCAGCAACGAATAAATGAAAGAAAAATGGACTCAATCCAAATATTTCTCCAATAAAAGTATAGGCCACATACATAAGCGGCCTATAATAATTTACCGTATTAAAATTCTCTCCTACGGAATAAAAGTTTCCCTTAAAATATGCGCTGACATCAAAAAAAGAACGGATTGAATTATTATAAACAATCTGGCTATTATCATCTCCCACAAAACCATTAACTAACGTGTTTGAAAAAACAACAGCTCCGATAGCGAGAATAATCAAAATCGCTTTTTTGGTTGTAATATCTTGAAAATACTCCTTCATTTCTCTCTTTTAAGATCTACTATCAAAATCGCGCCCTCTACATATTAGAGATTTTTTATATCTCGATTTTCTTTCTCTGTTTAAGATTTTTTCCTTCGCTCGCTTTGCCGTTTCGTTTCTTCTTTCCTCCACTCTTCGATACGCTTATGATGGCCGGAAAGGAGCACCTCCGGCACGCGCGCGCCGCGGAATTCCTCGGGCTTGGTGTACTGCGGATATTCGACCACTCCTTCTTCCGTGTGCGATTCGGTTTCGGCACTGATTTCGTTTCCTAACACTCCCGGAAGAAGCCGCGCCACCGAATCGACGACGATCATCGCGGGAATCTCCCCGCCCGTGAGCACATATTCGCCGATCGAGAATTCCTCGTCCGCAAAAAGCTCGACGACGCGCTCGTCGATACCCTCATAGCGCCCGCAAACGAGGATGAGCCGATCATATTCCGCTGCGAGTCGCCTGGCATCTTCCTGTGCGTACGGTTTTCCTTTGGCCGAAAACACGATAATCCTCGTCCGGCCGCCGGTTTTATTCCTCACATCTTCGATCGCCTCCGCAAGCGGCTCGGGCTTGAGCACCATCCCCGCCCCACCGCCATACGGAGTATCATCGACCGTTTTGTGTTTATCATACGCATAATCGCGTACATTGTGCGTATGTATTTCGATGAGTCTGTCTTCTTGCGCGCGCTTCAAAATCGACACGCCGAAATACGATGTAAAACTCTCAGGAAAGATGGATATGATATCGAACCGCATAAAAAAGATGTAACAAACTCTTCTTAAAAATTCTTTTTTCTCCGTAGAGTGACGACGGTCGCATTTGCGACGAGCGATCCGATAACGGTCGAGTGTGACTGGACGGTTTCGACAGGACAGCTCACCGTTCGGCAGAGCGAGTCGGAAATGTTCGACGGAACGACAGGAGAAAAAAGAATTTTTAATGAAGAGTGGTTTTTTTAGTATACCACACGAAAACCGCTTGGAAAAAGCAAAACCGCCGCTACGAATATTGCCGTAGCAGCGGCTGAATGGGATGAAAGAAACTCACACCTCGGCAGAGGAAAAGGAACGTGCGGCACATAGGCACGCTCCTTGTCCTCCACCCGGAAACATTCTCGTTTCCGGAAGGGCAATTCTTATTCGAGCTCGCCGAGCACGATATCGCGGTCAAGCGCGAATGACTTCGTCTCTTTCGTACCGTCCTTCTTCGTTACCGATACCGAGACCGGCACCGCCGGCATTCCCGGCTGTTTTTGGATTTTGAGATCGTACCAATCGTTTCGCCAATCTTTCGGCAAGGCATATTCGAACGTCACGGTCTTTTCGGACAGAATCGGTACCTGCACCAATACTCCGAAATATTTTTTGCCAAAAAACTCACCATACATCGGGTCTTTCGCCGCACCATCGACACGATAGAGATACCCGCCTTTCGGCACATAGACACGCAGAAACGTCTGGTAATCCTTGGCAAACCAGTCGCGAGCCGGCGCGGTGTTTTTATACGTCACCGTAAGCGTCGCTTTCGGCGATTCCGCGGAAAGATCGACCGCATAGGCATACGAGCGCTCCATAAAATAATCGCTCTTGAACGAGTTTAGGTTCGCATCGACGAGAAAGAGGAAATCGTCGCGCCAGGCACCATCAAATCCTCCGTCCCAACCGGCCGCCCGAACGCTTTCCTGCAATCGCTCGTCCTTCAAAAGAATCTGAATATCTTTTTGATGCAAATCTTCGAGCACGGTGCGGAAGAGTTCGTATTTTTTCGATAGTGGGAGCGCTTCGGCACGACGGAGAATTTCTTGTCCCAAAAGTCCCATCACGGATTTGCGCTCGCCAAACGCGATCGCCTGGTCGCGATACCCCTGTTCCACCTGATATTCGAGATCGATGATCGCGTTCTCTTCTCCGTACGTACCCGGAAATCCGTCGATCGATACCGGACCGATAACCCGAAGAAACGACGTGAGTACGTTCGCCGTCACGGCCACCACGCCGTCGAACATCTCGGTGCCGTCACCCATCCGATAGAATGTTTCCGCCTGTCGCGCGTTTTCCGAAAAATCCGGAGCATAATTCGAATCGCGCAATTTCCACGAATTGATTTTGAGGGTTTCTTTCATCGGGTACGGCGGTTCGACGGTATCGGGAATCCGGCCGTCGAAATTGCCAGTGTCGTGTACCGCGAAATGCGTCAGTTTCCCGTCGCGAACTTTCAGAATACCGAAGCTCCCAATGAATCCGCCGCCCGGACGCAACTCGAGGTTGTTTTGAAACAGGATAAGAAATATCTTTTCTTTTCCGTCGGTATCAAGAAGACTCTCCGCAAGCGTGAGTATGGTCGCGAAGTCCGTCTTCGTCTCTTCCGATACCGGAAGCCCGCCGGACAAACCGGTCAGACTCGACAGTCCCTGGTTTTTGACTTCCCAATAGAGAAACCACCCGGACAGGAAGACTGCCGAGACGAGAACGAACACGATCCAAAATTTCGCAGAGTATTTTTTCATACCGGTATGGTTATTTCCCGCCGGAAAGAAGTTCGTTCAACCGTCGTTTGTATTCTTCGACCGTCGGCTCGTCGTATCGGGGCGCCAGAATGATCGGCGCTTTCACGATCTCGTGTTCGCCACGCGACGGAAAAGAGATCTCTTCCAGGGCTTCTTCCACTTCCTCGGGCATCGGCAAGGATGCTTCCGCTTCTTCCGGTACCGATTCGTCGAACACCGGCAGATTGGCCGGCGCCGCGGCTTTGACGGACGGACGGACAAGTGGTTGATTTTCCGTTTCTTTTTTTATGATATCTTCCTTGGCCGGCTTCTCGAACAGAAGTGCCGACGGCTTTTCCGGCAAGAATTTGCGCGGATCGATATACGGAACGGCATCGCCGATATGATAGGCCAATGCCGCAGTGTCATCCCGAAAGACCAGTTCCGGTTCGGATGTCTTCTTTCCAAAAAAACGCGGCGCAAGAAAAAGGAACATAAAAAAGACTCCGGTGACGAGAAGCGCCGTCCCCAGGCTCGCTCCCACATAAAAAACGGGTGTTACGACAAAGGCACGGACACTCGGCATATCGATGATACGGATATCCAAATCAGTCTTCACGTTGTAATACAGTCCGGCCGCCGATGTGAGTGTCTCAGCCGTCTCTTTGGCCAAAAGACGTGCATCTTCTGGTGTTTCTCCGCGAGCACGAATCATAATCACGCTCTTCCCTTTCTCGATCCGGGCAGAGACCGCTTTATTCCATAGCTCGCGCCTCCGGTCCGGCAGAAAGTCCTCGAACGAATCTTCCATTTGGTCGGTCTCGGCGATCAACCGTTCATAGAAAGAGAGACTCTCGACGACTTCGGCCAAATTGCCGGCCGCGAGCCCGGCATCGACAGAAGCGGACTTTCCGATCACGAGCAGCTTCGTTTCGGCTTCGTACGCCCGAAACATATCCAACCAGAACAGGAAAGCGGCGAACGAAACGCACAAAAACGTCACGACGAACGGACGCTTCCACGAAAAGACCTCCTTATTTTGAGCGAAGATGCGCATAGCGTTCTTTCATTCCAGATTTGAGGATATCCTGGTATGTTTCAAGTGTTTTTTGGGCAATCGCGTCCCAGCTATAACAGTCTTCCGCGCGCTCTTTTGCCAGTTTCCCGATAATCGCAGCCTCTTCCTTTCGGTTGATATAATACGCCAGTTCTTTCTTGAGCGCTTCCGTGTCTTTGGCAGCGAACGAAACGCCGCTTCCGCCGCGGATCGCTTCAAGATTGGCCGGGATATCGCTCACAATCGGGCAAAGACCGTATCCCATCGCTTCCAAAAGCGCAAGCGACAAACCCTCGTCCTCGGACGGCTGCACAAAAAGCGCTGCGTGCGAGAAGAGCGCCGCGAGCGTCTTTCCTGATTGCTCACCGGTAAAGACGATGTTCTGCGACCCTTCGGCCATCACTTTCAGATACTGTTCGTATTCCGGCGTGCCGGCATGCGTCCCGACAATCACCAGTTTGAAATTGTTCGGTATCTTGTTCTTTTCTTCCAGTTCGCGAAACGCCTTGATGAGATAATGGATGCCCTTGTGGCGCACAAGCCGACTCACCGAAAGCACATACCGTTCTTTGCGAAGCCCCCAAGTATGAAGCGGCGCCATATCGGACTCGTATCCGGCATCCGCACCATTCGGAATACAGACCGTGTCGCGGCCATAGCGCTCTTTCGCATACGTGGCAAGTGTCTCGCTAATCGTGATCGTTTTCTCAGGCACCGTGCAGGTGAGATATTCGGCAATATGGAAGAATGCCCGTGCGAACACGCCCCATTTCTTGTGGAAATAGTCACGACTATGAAACGTCGCCAGCACGCGAGCCTTCGGCTTCAAGATCCTCGGAACAAACGAAAGCACGCTCGGGCCGATTGAGTGGTAATGGATAACATCGTAGTCCTGAAACAACGCGTGAAGCGTCGCCACAAACGTATGCGTGATAGCGTCGAGATGCTTCGTGCGGATGCTTGGCAGATGGATGAGCCTGACACCCTGATATTCGGCAAGCTTTGGATCCGTATAGTGATCGCGCACATAGACAAAGACGTCTTGCCCTTGCGCGGCCAAACGGACAGCCAGTTCCTCAACGTGTTTCTCCACGCCGCCGGAAATGGCCGGAATGCCTTTTTGTCCGATGAAAGCGATTTTCATACCGGAAAAATATATTCTTTCAAACGTCGGGGTATCTCTGATGATTCCCGACGAGAAGAGACATTAGAAGCCGCGGATAACCGACGAGATACCGCCGGAACGGTTCCCTTCGAAACGACTCTCGTTCACACCAATACCGAAGGAAAGGTTTCCGAACAGGTTCATTCCGGAAGATGTCCGGGCGACACGCGCCACACCATACCGGTCATTCCCCACGAACGCCGAACGCTTGAGTTCGATCGTCCCCTTCGCGCCGTAGGCGTTCACTTCAAGGCCCTCACGGCGATTATTGCGGAAACCGTTCTTCTTTCCGAAGATGGAGGCCTCATCCAATATGAATTTGGCACCGCTCCCTTGATTCCCGTTCATACGATTGCTTTCGAGCCATGCCTTGGTACCGGCCGCAAAATCGATGCCGTCACCGCGGTTATCTTCGATATCGCTATTGATGAGCACGATGAAGCGCTTCTCGGCAAAGATGCCGGCGCGATCACTGTTCTTGATCACCGATTTGTCGATGAGCACGCGGTATTTCTTATCACGCGGCGCAGCATCGATGTGTATGCCATCGCGTAAGCTATCCTTCACCACGACATCATAAAGATGTGCTTTGGCATCTTCCAAGACACGCACGCCGTGACGTCCGCCCTTCACGGTGATGTGACTCAACTCAGAATCATGCTTCATCGAAACCGCCGGCTTGTCGTCATTGTCCGACTTGATGGTCACTTTATCGCGTTTCTCACTGTCGCTCACCACTTTCACATCCTTCGGGATGGTGATGTTTTCTTCGTATGTACCGTTCTTCACACGCACTTCCGTACCTTTCTTGCTCTGCTTGAGCGCTTCCGAAATCGTCTTGTACGGATGTTCGGACGACCCATCTTTGTCACCGGACGCGTCCTTGTCGACATAGATCACCGTGTTTCCGCCAAAAACGACAAACGGGACGGCGATGGAAACCATAAACGCCAGTCCAATAAAAACCTCTTTATAAAGCCAAAAAATGCCCTTCTGCATATGTATGACACATCAATTTTTAAACATCTTATTGTAGCAAATTTCACGATTTTTGTCAATACTCACACTTTCAGGTACAATAAGAGGTGTTTTGAGCTACACAAAAAGAAAAACTATGTCTCTCGAAGCCTTGTTTTCCCCGCGCGCCATCGCCGTGATCGGCGCCTCCACGAAGCCCGGATCCGTTGGCAACGGTTTGACCGAAAACCTGACGAAAAATGGCTACAAAGGAAATGTCTATCCCGTCAATCCGAAAGCCGACACGCTTTTCGGTCTCCCGTGCTACAAGAACATCCACGACGTCCCGGATGACGTCGATCTCTCGATCATCATCGTGCCGCGCGAAAGTGTCCCCGCTGTCCTCCGCGAATCCGCCGAAAAAGGCGTGCGTGCCGCCGTCATCATTTCCGCTGGCTTCAAGGAAACCGGGGACCAAGGACGCGCGCTCGAAGAAGAAGTCGTCGCGCTCGCAAAGCAATTCGGCATCACTGTCCTCGGACCGAATTGTCTCGGCTTTCTCCGTCCCGATATCGGGCTGAACGCCTCGTTCGCCAAACGGATGCCGCAGAACGGATCCATCGCGTTCTTCTCGCAGAGCGGCGCGCTCTGTACGGCGCTCCTCGATCTCACGGCTGAACGACTCGGCTTCTCGCATTTCATCAGCATCGGCAACAAGGCTGTTATCGATGAGAACGTATTACTCGAATTCTTTTCCGGCAATGCAAACGTCCGGACCATCGGCTTCTATACCGAAGGGTTACTCGATGCTCCGCGTCTTATAGAGACTGGACGCAGACTCCTCGGATATTCGGAAGTAAAACCGGTTGTCGCGCTCAAATCCGGTACGACCGACCAAGGAACACGGGCATCGAGCTCACACACCGGTGCGCTCGCCGGAAGCGACGCTGCGTACCAGGCACTCTTTCGCCAGGCAAGGATGCTTCGTGCAGAAAGTATCGAACATCTCCTCGACCTTCTCGTTGTCTCCTCAAAGAACCCTTTGCCCGCGGGAAGCCGGATAGCGATCATTACCAATGCCGGCGGATTGGGAGTACTTGCGACCGATGCGGCTGTCAGGAATGGACTCTCACTCGCACCGCTTGATCAGAAGACAAAACAAACGCTTCGCGAATTTCTGCCGGAAGCCGGAAGCGTCGAGAATCCGATCGACGTCTTGGGCGACGCGCTCGCCGATCGTTATCGAGCCGCCATCGATGCCGCGGCCAATGACCCGAACACGGATATACTCCTCGTCATCGTGACACCGCAAACAATGACGGAAGCGGCCAAAACCGCTGAAGCGATCATCGATGCCAAACAACGTTTCAGTAAACCGATCGTTGCGGTCTTTTCTGGCGAAGATTCCCTCGCCGAAGGACGCGCGCTCCTCGAACAACATTCTGTCGCGGTCCTTCCTTACCCGGAAACAGCCGCACGAGCGCTCGCCGATCTCTCACAAGTCTCACGGTGGCGCACCCATTCTGAACGTACGCCGTTTTCGTTCGAAGACACAAAAAAGAAAATCGTCGCGGATATTTTTGCAGCCGTCCGAGCCGACAAACGCACGGCTCTCTCTGAAACCGAGGCTTCGACCGTCCTCGCTGCGTATGGTTTCCCGTTCCTCACTTCCCATACCGTCACCGATTCGGCTGCGGCCGACCAGGCGGCCCGCGCCATCGGCCGACCAGTCGCGCTCAAGATCGTCTCTCCCGATATCACACATAAATCAGACGTGGGCGGAGTCCTTCTGAACGTCTTGCCTGAAAACGCCGGAAACGCCTACGAAACACTCATCAGGAACGTAAAAGAGCGGGCGCCCGGCGCAAGACTGGAGGGAGCGCTTGTCTCGGAAATGGCCGCGGTAGGCGGACGGGAAATCATCCTCGGGATGAAACAGGAACCCGGACTCGGAGCACTCCTTATGGCCGGCCTCGGCGGTATCTATGTGGAAACTTTCAAAGACGTCTCCTTCCGCTTCGCGCCGATCTTCCGCGAAGATGTCCTCGAAATGCTCTTCGAACTCAAAAGTTTTCCCCTCCTCCAAGGAACGCGCGGACAACAAGGTATCGACCTTGTTTCTCTCACCGATTCTCTCGGACGCTTGTCGCAGCTCGTTTCGGATTTCCCTGATATCGAAGAGCTCGATATCAATCCGCTCCTCGTTTTCCCAGAAGCGAGCCGCTTCCGCGTCCTTGACGCCCGCCTCCGGCTGAAAAAATAAAGAGGATTTGATCCGGCTTATCCAAAGAAAAACAGGCTTCTTTGAAAGCCTGTTTATAAATGGCACGTTTTCCTTTCTCCGGAATCGCCTTACCCGGACACGCTCTTCGTCGAAAACGACTGGCGACGCAAGGAAACGATCTTCTCCGTGAACCGATTAATCTGATACAGCACCTGTTCCGGCGATTGTATCCGCATTCGGTTGCTTGCCAACGGATTCTTCCAGGCCGTTCCGATGAAACAGTAGAGTTCGTATCGGTCCTGGTCCGGCACGATACTTCCTCTCTTCTCTTCGGAAACGGAAGGTGCCGATACGGGCAATACTTCGATGGCACAATACCCGGCGATGTATTCTCCCACAAAGAACGTTTCCACTTCCTGCCAACCGCTCTTTTTGAGCTCTTTCTCGATGAGCGTCACGGAACGGTCGAGACGGGTCTTCTCCGCCGAGTTCCAAATCACCTCGACATTGACCGGAAGATTTCCTTTTTCGAGCAGGAACGATCCGACTTTCGGAGCAAGAACTCCCGCTTGTCGAAACGAAAAAGGTGCCGCGAAAAAAAACAAGATCGTCGCCAACAGGACGCACAGTACCAGCCACCGGCCGAATATCTTTCTCATTTTCCCTTCCTCCTCTTGTCAGTGTGATAAAGAACAATTTGCCATCCTACTCTTTCTTTCTTTGGCTGTCAAAAAGCACTTCCCATGCCTTGGCATACCGTTCTTCGCCGAAACGCGCGTACGCGTCCTCTTGGATCGCCGTCAGATCAAACGTCATCTTTCCGGAAAAGAAATCCTTAAGCGCTATTCGGAATGATTCCTCGTTCTCGGCGAGATATCCGTTCTTGCCATCCTTGATGATCTCCGTATAGGCACCGCTTCGGAAACCAAAAAATGGTTTGCCGAGGGCGATCGTTTCAAGAGCGATGAGCCCGAACGTTTCCGGCAGACGCGACGCCGAGACGACACAGGTCGCCCGTGCCATCCATCTTTCCAATTCCGCTTTCGATTGCTGGCCGATCATACGGACATACGGGCTCTCCTTCGGTAGAAAGCCACCTTCCGGTCCGCCCGCAAGCACAAGAGGGGTACGAAGCACATCGAAAACATCACACAGGACATCTGTACTTTTCTCCTTTGAGAGACTTCCCGCATACAAGACAAAGGGTTGATCCGGATAGGCCGCCTCACCGGACGTTTGAGACGGAATTTCTCTCGGGGTGATGAAGTGCGGGAGGACGGTTATCTTTGCCGCCGGCAATCCGGCGCGAACAAGTATCTCTTTTACGAAAATGCTCGGCGCAATGTAGTGATCAACGTGCCGGTACGCGCCGATCATATCTTCCCAATATTTTTTCAGTACGAGAAGCAGACGCTTGCCGAAACCGTATTTCCGCACGAAAAGAAACTTCCAATATCGCCGGCCGATTTCCGGATAATACGCGTCCTTATCCGGCGAGACGAGATTGTAATCGTGCACGGTCATAAGTATCGGGATGCCGCGGCGCCTGAGCGGCCAGAGAACCGACGGCGAGAGCTGATGATAGATATTGTGGAGATGCGCCACGTCCGGCTGCCACTCGGATAAGAGCCTCTCTATTCCTTTTCGCGCCGCAAACGACCAGAACAACCGCCCCATCCCGAAAAAACGCTCCCTTTTGGTCGAATCGGAAGCATTGTATCCCACGTACGGAGGAAAATACCGTTCAAACGATGCCGGAAGATTTTCCTTATGCCTCATCGAGAACACTTCCACCGTATGCCCCTGGCGATGCAAGAGGCCGATCACGTCGAGAAAATGTCGCTCGGCGCCACGACGTGGATAAAAGAATTTGTTCACTTCGAGGATTTTCATATGCGGAAATTAGCGGGTGAACGCCGAAAGTGTTTCCGTCCGTTCGGAACGGATCGTCACGGCACAAAGAAGTCCTATCGTGAGCCAGAAGAAGAGTCCGAGAAGATTTGTCTCGAGGTACGGCTGTGCGAAGAAAAGGACCGTTTGAAACAAAAGAAGCGCCATCAAAGCCAGCCGGACCGAACGCAGAAACTCGGATGCTATCCGCGTCTTCTGTGCGCGCCATACAGAGGCAAGTCCGGCTGCGACCAGGAGGAAAAAACCGACGCTTCCCATCTGTACGAAAAGCGCCAGCCACGAATTGTGGACATTGCGGATCTCCACGAAATCCCGATACGCACCATTCTCAACCGGGATACGCATCCCGAATCCCGTACCGACAAGCGGCCGATCCATAAGGATATCCGCGGCACTCTGCCACACCGATCCGCGCCACGCGATACTCTCATCAGCGGCATCGCCGACAGAAACGACGCGCTCCACCACCACCCGCTCAACCGACCAAAATGTCTCACTCATACCGCTTGAAGGAAACGTGAATGAGACAAACAGCCACGAGCACAGAATGGCTACGACCGACGAAAAGACAATCGATCCCATCCGTACCGTCATCCGCCTTGCCATCACGTCAAACAAAAACACGAACGCGAACGCGAATGAGAAAAAAAGACCTATCCACAAATGACGCATCAGTCCTCCCACGATGCCGATACTCCACAATGCCATCACAGCAAACAAAAGTAACCGATCGTTCCGTCGTTCCCAAAAACGCACCGTCACGAGCAGAGAAAGCAAAGCGAGCGAGAAATAGAACGAGTGAGGAAACGCGACCAGGCGCACACCCTCGGTCGAAAGCGGCGTGTATTCGGTCCATAATCCGCCACCGAGCGCGACACCAAGGAAAAGGAACGCGATCGCCGAAACAGCCGCATATAAAAAGCGCTTCACGAGCATCCTTATATCGTCCTCGCTCTCCAAAACGATCGGCAAAATAAGGGAGAGTATCCCGTAGAAAACGTAGTTCTTCCACGTACTGAATGCGACTTCGGCCGCACCGAACCCGAAAAGGCTCGCCGCGAGATATATTGTCGAAAGCGCGAAAAACCCGATCAAAAAAATGCCGGGCCATCCCCATCGAAAAGAAGTCTTTCCGAAAAATAGCTTCCCCGCCGCATACGTATAGAGCCCGAGCAATACCACGTCAAGCGGATAGAGTTTCACAATATCGCGGCCGAACTGGAACCCTTCAAGCGTAAAGAACCGTTCGAAGAGCACGGTCAGAATGACGAGTGCCGACAATCCGGCCCGCGGCCGAAGGAGCGAGATGAAAAAAATCGGAAATAAGAGAGGTATGAAATACCACGGCACGACGCCAAGTGCTATTTTCGCCATTCCGAAAACAACAAAACACGCCGTGATCAGAATGATCGCTACCGCATCAGTCGAAAGCTTTTCCCGGATATTTCGTATCAGTCCGTCCATAGATACCACTATTATACTCCGAATCGGAAGAAATCGTATGAAAAAAAATTGCGCGGATTCCCCGATGTTTTGGGAAACCCGCGCTTCGGTCAATACTTCACCACCGTCGGCCGGCCGGCGCAGGACATTCCCGCGTTAATGGCCGCCTGGTACTGCGCGGCGATCACCCGGGCAATCATACCCTGGTAGCCGCGCCTAAGTTCGGATTCTTCATCCCAACCCTTGCCGGAGGCATTGGCCGCAATAAAGATATCCTGTGCCACGCCCATCGCGACGCCGAACCAGCTCGGCGGAATCGAGATCCCGAACGAACCGTTGGCAACGAGCCTCTCGGAAAAACTGAGTTCCGGATTCTCGCGCGCCACCAGTCGCACCGATTGTTCGGCAAGCGGCGTCCGCTGGTCCGTGAGGCCCTTCACACGTACCGTCGACCACGCATTGAACGTGGAGAAAAGTCCGCTTTGGCCTACTATCGGCACACTCTTCAGCCGCCGGATCGCCGTTCCACCCGAGAGCACGGCTTCCTTGCGGTAGGCCGCGTCGGAGATGAGTTTCTCCGGCGTTTTCACGCTGATCGGCTCGCCGTACAGGTTGTACAGTTTGCCGTAGCGCGTCGTGGCGATGGCGCCCACTACGGACTCGTCTTGGTTGCCCTCGACGATGAACGTGAGCCGAAGCGCACACTGGGCGTACCCAGCATAGATCGCTTGAACCGGATACTCCCGGCCGGACTTCTCCCCGTACGCGACCGCGTTGTAGCGAACGCGAAGCGGGTGAAATTCCGAAAAAAGATCCGGCGGGAAATTCGCGAGGTGTGCTGTGAAGCGTCCTTCGCTCACATCCTTCGTCCACTGAACCCCGACATAGCCCACCGGGTCAATGGACACCTTCTTCGCTTCGCCGTCACCGGTCGAGAGCGCCACGGTGTTGCCACCGAGCGTCCCACAACCGGCAAGCAGTCCTACGAACAGCAAAACAATCAAAGTGCGCATGGCACCCTCCTTATGGAAGTTGAAAAAAGTACTCTTCGATACCGTTTCGGCATCGCGGGCAGAAACACGGATCACCGCCTTTCCGCCCGTCATACCAAAACATCGTTTCAAAAATATGTACGGTAACTTTACATTATACTCCTTTTTTCGCCTTTTGTCAATGATGTTGGCATTCTTTTGGCTCATTCAAAGCATTTTTATAAAAAAGAACGCCCCGCTTTCCATTTGGATCGCGGGGCTTGGGTTGTGGCGGGTTTCGGCGCTGAAGTTACTTCACTTCCAGCGCGCAGCCGGCCTTGGACTTCTTGCATTCCTGCGTCACCCCCACCATTTCGTAGGAGTTGTTCGTCGGCGTGATGAGAAGCCACTTTCCGGCTTCATCACGGAGCTGGAAGCGGCCGCCGTTCTTGGCGACATCCTCCAGAACCCCTTTGCCGGCTTCCATCTTGGCCTGATGGATGAAGCCGTCCTTCACACCCTGCCCACGGAAGTGGACAAGGGATGAGGCCGGAATACCGGTGACGGTGATGACGACATTGCCGCCGTCGCGGGCAGCGGAGATGCTGCCGCCCTTCACAGCGAAGACTTCCGCTTGGGCCAGGCCGGCGAACAGGAACGAAAAAACGATGAAAAGGAACGAACTGAATTTGCGCATTTTTGCCTCCTTTGAGAAAAGCGCATTCGAATGCCGTTGATATTATCGCGGGCGCCATACTACCAAAAAAACCCTGGCCATCAATACAAAGCTTGATGACATTCTATCGTACACCAAAACGAGATTTTTGTCAACCCCTGAAAAACTTCTCTACAACGTCACAACGACCTGCATATTGGTCGCGCCTTTTTTGCCGAACGGCACGCCTGCGACCAACACGACACGTTCCCCGCGCCGCGCTATCTTCTTCCTAATGACGATGGCACTGACTTCCGCGATGACGCGATCGATGTCGTTCAGATGCCCGGACGTCAGCAGCGGATAACATCCGAAGGAGAGCGAGAGCTGATGGAGCGTCACAAGTGAAGGCGTCAATACGAGGATCGGACAGTGCGGCCGATGGCGCGCCACCATCCGCGGCGTAAAACCGGACTCGGTCAGGGCCACGATGAGTTTCGCGTCGACTTCCTCCGCTGATCGGATGACCGCGTGCGTCACGGCGTCCGCCACGATTTTTTGGGATAAGGCCTTCCGTTCCAATGAGTAGACTTCGCCGCATTGTCGCTCGACTTCGGTAGCGATACGCGTCATCGTTCTGATCGCTTCGATAGGATATTTCCCGAGTGTCGTCTCTTCGGAAAGCATTATCGCGTCCGTACCGTCGAGAATGGAATTGGCGACATCCGACACTTCCGCGCGTGTCGGCACCGGCGTCTGAATCATCGATTCGAGCATCTGCGTCGCCACGATCACCGGCTTACCGAGACTGCGTGCTTTGCGGATAATGCGCTTCTGAAGAAGCGGCACCTGTTCCATCGGCATTTCCACCGCCAAATCGCCGCGCGCCACCATCACGCCATCGGCTGCCTCGAGAATACCGTCGAGATTCTCGATCGCCTCATCGGTCTCTATCTTCGCGATGATGCGCGCTCGGGAACGGGCACGATCGAGGAGTCGGCGCAGTTCGAGCACATCATTCACCTGCCGCACAAACGACAATGCCACGAAATCGACTTTTTCCTCGATGCCAACTTTAAGATCCTCGCGGTCTTTCGCCGTAAGCGAACTGATATCGAGATGTGTTCCCGGCAAATTGACGCCGCGGCGACTTTTGGTATCGCCACCGACGATGACGGTGCAATGGATATCCATCCCCTTGATACTGTCCACGCGGAGCTTCTTCTTGCCGTCGTCGAGCAGGATAAATTTCCCCGGTATGATTTCCTGCGGCAGACGCTTGTAATTCACGAAAACGCGTTCCGCCGTTCCCTCGCACGACACGGTCGTAAGGACGATCTTTTTCCCTTTTTTGAGCTCCACCCGCCCTTCCTTGAAATCCCCGATACGGATCTTCGGACCGGACAAATCCTGCAATACAGCGATCGGCGCATCGAGTTTTTTGGCAATGCGACGTACGAGCGCTATGTTTTTCCGGTGAATATCACGCGTCTCGTGAGAAAAATTGAACCGCACGACATCGAGTCCGGAACGGATCATTTCCGACAGTACTTTTTCGTCAGTCGATACCGGACCGATTGTCGCCACGATCTTCGTCTTTTTCATCATACTCTGTCTCTGTTATTTCTGATTATGTGGAAAATATCGGAAACAAAAATTTACTTTTGTTTCGCTCACTTCGTTTGATAAATAAAAAAACCGGCCGAAGCCGCGCTTGAACTCTCATAGGATACTTCAAAAAAATGAGCTTGTCAATCCTCAACACACAAGACTCATTACATCCAAAACAAAAAGAAAAAGCGAAAGGGACGTTCGGCGCGATGGCACGAAACGTCCCTTGAAATCAATTTGAAGCAGAGATCGCGTCTCAGAGCTGGCCGATACCTCGGATGCTTGCGCAGTGCCGGATACCCTTTTTATAGACCTGAGATTGATTGAAGTGGCCGTAATAAAGCCATCATTGATTTGTTGCCTGGACATTGATGATACTGCAATCACTGCCCACGACCAGGATCTTCTTGCTAGAAGCCACAGCCATAAGAAGATTGGCGTAAATGGCCTTGACATTGTCCTTAGGAACAGTCTGACCAGCCAAGGTACCGGTGTAGCTAAGCCATGTGCCGGCACAATTACTCATACCAGCATCAAGCTGGAAGAGGACATAGTCCGGAACCCAGGTCGCTTCGATGGCGGTGACCTTGGCCGTAACTTGCCAGGCATGGGAGAGAGGGACTAAAAAAGAAAGGGTAATTGCCATAATGGCGGTACGGATGATGCGGTTCATGATAGCCCTTTCAGTCGTTGAGAATCAGGTTGATGATGGGAATGAGCCAGGAGAAATCGATTTGGAAGGTCTCGATGCGGGAGACGTTGTCGGACTCGTTGGTTTCAGTGAGCTCCTTTTCGGCGTCAGTCTTTACGTAAAAGCTAATGGTCGTAGCACCTTGAGGGATCGTATAGAGGACGTGTTCGGTATGCGTCTCTCCTTGGTCGAGGTTGGTAGCCTGGGTGTAGGTACGAGCGATCTTGCTCCAACTGCCGTCGTTCACACGGACATAGAAGTCTGTTTCAATCGTGGTCTTGCCCGAACTCATCCAGTCCCGAGCATTTCCATACACTGCTTTCAGCTGAGCATTAAGCCGGACCGTTTGGCCTAGCTGAAGCTGATTTTGACCAGCATACAACTCTTGCATCGTATCCGGTTTCAGGATATCGAAGTCAAGTTCAACATTGACAGACTCAGGAGTCTGAGACTGTGTATCCGGAGGATCCGATGGAATACCTCCACCGACGCCACC
>JBPOIA010000019.1:0-11163 GCA_052034975.1 Candidatus Moraniibacteriota bacterium | reverse complement strand
TCGCCGCGCTCGCAATGATTCTTCTCCCGGCCATTTCCAAGACAACCGCCGAACGAGACGCTCCGCAAACGACCGCGCTCGTCGACAAAGCGCTCCGCCTGATGACGCTTCTTCTCTTTCCGATGATCACACTCCTTATCCTCTACGCTCCGCAAATACTCCACCTCTTCTACGGAACACGCTATCTAGGAGCGCAAACAGCAATGAGCGTCTTTACCGTCGGTGTCGGATTCCTGACGGTTTTCTACGTCCTCGCATTCGCCCTAAACGGTGCTGGCCTCGTCCGGATACCGATGCGGCTCTCATTCTTCGGTTTCCTCGGTATGATAGCACTCAATTTCCTTTTCATCCCGAAATGGGGCATCGTCGGCGCTGCGCTTGCCGCAAGCATAACGGCCTTGTTTCTCGCGCTCGGCATCCTTGCCTATACCAAAATACATTTTAACGTTTCACTTCCGCTGAAAACCGTATGCCTCTCCTTGCTCTCGGCCGCTCTCATCTCGTTCTTGGCGATCGTCTTTCCGCGTGGCGACATTCTCTTCCTCTTCATCGCGGGAGCGCTTTTTTTCCTCTATTTCGGATTCCTCCGTCTGTTCAAGGAGCTTACCGACGACGATCTCGCGCCATTTCTGCGATTGATCAGAAGATCATCATAAGAAAACTCTTTGACAAACCGATGAAATGATGGTATTCTATGACGAAACGTCTGTGTTTCGTTTTTTTGTTCGTTCACAACTGATGGGAGAAAATAATGAAAGTCAGGAAGTTTTTCCGAAATATCCTTTCGCCGCTCATCCGTTTCTGGAAGAGAAAATACTTGTTTCCGAAGCAGAAGAAACGCGTCGAGGAAATCCTAACGACACTCTGCTTTCCGGTGACGCTCGAGAATTTTCTTGACGATTTCCATAACGATTTCAGCCGGCTCAGAACCGTCGAAGCCGTCAAGAGCGCGGTAGAAACCGGTGTACTCTCCTGGCAGGAAGTCGGCGGTACGAACGACGGCACGCTTCTTGAAGAAGTGTATGTCGAACACCTCTCGCAACTCGTGGCGATCTATTCCGCCAGCTTTTTCAACGGCTATTGGAAAACCTACGAGCAGACAAAGGCTGGCTACCAGTCTTTTCTCGGGATTTCCCTTTGGAACCGATTGCCGCCGGAGAGCGCCGAGCCGATCAAGAAGAAATTCTCTGCCCGGCTGTACTGGCTCCTCCGGAAAGAAATGCCTTTTTCGCCGGAACAAGCGATCTTCGATCGTCTTTCGAGACAGTGCGGGATCTCCGAAGAGTACTTGAAGCCATACATCGAAAAGCCGCTCGATTATCTCAAAAGCTTTTCCGAATCCGAAAAAGCCTGACAAAAAAGAAACGCCCGGGGACGAACACGTCTTTCCGGGCGATTTTTTTTCTTCCGAAACCCTCTTCTACCAACGGTACACTTCGATATCCCCGCGCACCGCGGCATTACTCACGCGCTCCATATTTTTCTTCCAATACTGCTCGGCATCGTTCGCAATGTAATCATAGTCATTCGTCGCGACAATCACCCAGCCGTGAGGATGCCGTGCAAGAACCGCCTGCAATTCGGCGAGCGAGAACTTCTCTTTCGACAATTCTCCTCCGAAATCATACACCGGTACCTGCGCATCGGAGAAATAGTAGTTACGGAAATTACGCGTAATGACCGCATCCCCGTCTTCCTGATATTTCTTGAAATACGCGAACACCTTGCGATAATTCGGGTTGCCGCCGGACGACGTCTCATGGTAGGTATTGTTCTCCTCAAAAAAATATTCGTAATTCGGGACGATCAGAAGAAGGAGCGCGAGCGCCGTAAACACGGCTTGTCTACTGAAACCAGACAGTTCTTCTCGCACGAACCGAAGTATTCCGTACATTCCAGTCGCCGCAAGGATCAGCAGGAACGATTGGGCGAAGAAGACATATTGCGGACCGGCATTCCGCCGCCAAAACCACACTGCCATCGCGAATGGCACGAAAAACGCGAGCGAAAGCCACAAAGATTCTTTCCGCCGGCCAAGCGTCTTCCAAAGTGTGTACGCTCCGAATCCAGCGAAGAGCACCCCCAAGATCGGATGCGCGAAATCCTTCAGGACATAACCAAAATACGAATAGTGGTTGTCAAACCATACGAGCGTCCCACCAAACAGAAGTTTCCGCGCCGTGTCCGAAAGGATGACGACAGCGATCATAGCGACGATACCGGAAAAGAGCGTTATCGCATACTTGTTCTTCCAGCCCTCTTTCTTCCAAGAGAGAAGCGTCAAACACAGGAGATACGCTCCGAAGACCGGAAAAATATTGACGGAGAGCTGATGCAGATGGACGCTCAATGCTCCAAGGAGAAGCGTGGGGAAAAAGTAGGTTGCGTTCAGCCCGAATCGCTCCTGTATCCTTTTTAGTGCTTCTCGCTTTCCTTCATAAACGGACTCAAAGAAGGCATAGAGCGTCGTCGCGAACGCGAGATAGACCGGAAAGAACATCGCATACATTCGCAAACGCCGATCGAAGATAATGCCTGACACCGACACGGCAAACAGAAACGCCGCGAGAAGTCCGATCGTTTTCTTGCGCGTATAGAACCATCCCGTCCAGAACATCAAAAATATCGTGAAAACGCCCCACAGCGCACTCACGCTCCGCGCTACACCCTCGGTCGGCGGCAAAAACCGGAATAGTTGCGCCACCTGCCATTTGTACGCGAATGCCCGCTCGTCGCGCGCATCGTTCACATTCATCTCCGCCGGTTGCCCGAAATTGAAATCCCAAGCCTTCCATTCGCCGGTTTTCAGATATCCGTAGCTCGAATTGATATCGAGGAATTCGTCCGCAACGAACGAGTTGTTTCCGAGTCCGGAAAATCGGAGTATCGCGCCAAGAAGGATAATTATGAATAGTATCCGCCACGCCGTTTTCCACGTCAGAGACATACGCTTTCTTTATTAAGAGAGATTAATTATCGTTCGTATCTTCGTTTACCGCTTCATCTTCGGCCGCGTCGAGCGCCGCGTCGGCCGCGTCATCCGGCGATGAGGCGGTATTCCGATGGAAAAATTCCCGCCACGTATACCGCGGCAACGCGCCCATATCGATCGGCTTCGGCAACGAAAAATCCTGCCGTTCCGCGCCAATCGCCTCCGATTTCGGAAAAAGCTCAATCACGACCAACGTACCGAAGTTCGTCGTTTCACCAATGGTGTATTTCTCACGATACTTCCGAAGCGCATCGTCGAGATCTGATTGTGCCCGGAGCACAAGGAAATATACCCCCTGTCGATACACGCCGTCCACTCCCAAAACCGCATTGGTAACATCCCGTCTGTCGAGCAGGTATTTGAGCGCCCGCCGATGCTGCGGCTCACTCCACATATAGACCGGGTATTTTGTTTCTCGCGAACGCCGTTCAAGAAAATCCACGATCCGCTCCTGCGCTCTGTACGTGACGCGGATACGCTCTTTCAGGATCCTGTCCGGCGGACTGTCCACCGCTTCCGTTTGCGAACGCCCTATCTCGTCAAAACGTACCAGAAGAGAAGAAAAATTGAGAGACACAAGAACAAGGATGACGATAAGGAGGATCTGTCGCCCGATCTTCCGTCCGCCAAAAAATCCCTTGAAAACAGCCAAGACGCAGCCGATCAGCACAAAAAACAACGGTCCGGAAATGAGAAAGAATCGCGGCGCCATTCCATACGCAAGCGGAATAAATAAAACGAACGTCACAGAAAACCATATGCCGGACAAAAGGAGAAAGTCCTTCTTGTGGCGCTCCGTTTCTCTCCACCAAAGCCCTATGAGCGTAAGAAGCGACCATCCGAGTGTGATCACGGCCGCGATACCATACCATTTTCCCGTATCGCACCGCGCGTCGCATTTCCAGTCGAATCCGTTTTCAAGCGTGATGCTCGGAAACCGTCCTCGCTCGAATCCCGTCGTGATCACCATCCCGTACAACGCGTGTTCGGAAACGTTGCGGAGGAGCTTCTCCGGCAGACTATGATCCTCTTTGCCGGATTTTTCCGTCACGGCCGCGACAAATGCCTTCGAATTCGCAAATCCCGTCTCGATCTCGTTCAGAAACATCGGGAAATAGAGAACGGCGATGATCACAAGGGCTCCTCCCCATATCTTCCATCCGAACTTTACCCGGCGAAAAAGAAGGAATACTCCGACAATCGTCGGCAAGGCGAGAAAAGCAAGAAAATGAAACTGCATCGCGATGCCGATCGACGCGACCGATAAAAGAAACCATCTGCCCCGGCGCGCATTTTCGTGATCGACGGCGCGAAGAAGCCCATACATCCCGAGCAAAATGAAAAACGGCAGGAAATTCGGATTCCACGCGAACCGCCCATACATCACGAAGAATTCCGATACTGAAAAGAGAAGCGTGAGGCTAAGCGCAAGCTTTTCGGAAAAATACCGGCGCACGAAGAAGAAAAATACCAGGATAGCCGCACTTGATAGCGCCAAAGTGAGCATCGCTACGCCCTGCGGTGACGCTCCGAACAGGAACGCGGAAACATATTCGAGAACATAAAAGACTGGTGGCAACCGGAGCGCCGTACCGCCCGCCTTGGGACCAAGGAGTGGCAAGTCGAAGAAATCCCCCTCGATCGCTCGGTCCACCACACGCATATCGCGCGCCTGATCAAGCTCGAAATGCAACCAATCGGAGAAATGGTACGCGCGCAGAAAAAATCCCAACGCCAACACAGCGACGAGACTGAAAATCGCAAATTGTCTTGACGTCAGATGATTCACAGTATCGAAATACAAGAGACCGGCTTCCTTTTTTCTTTCCAGTGCGCTAGGATGAAAGAAAACTGGCTCTTTTCCCTTATTTTAAACCATTTTAAACGCCCAAGCAAACGCTTATGCGTGAATTCTTTTCCAGCATCGAAAATCGGGTTTCAGCCGTCCTGTCGACGATCATCGCGCTTAATACGCTCCTCTTCATTGCACCACACACCAAGTCGCTTGTCCTCTTTGGCACGGCACTCGGAAATGATTTTTTCTATTTCGGATTTGCCTCTCTCGGGATACTCGCGCTCGGAAGTATCGTGTATTTCTCCAACCACTTCGAATGGCGCTCTTCGCTCGCCCGATTCCTCATTCTCTGTCTCCCCGCCGGCCTCATCCTCGCCTACGGGCTCTCCGAATCAAAGAATTTCCACTACCTGTTCATCATCTCTCTTGGCATCTATGTCATCCTTGCCGGTATCCTTATTTCCGCATTGTTCATCGAGAAAGACCGTGCCGATCATCCACACCAAGATAAAGAAGCGCTCTCTGCCAAGGAATGGTTCCGCTTTCAAGGATTACCAACACTCCTCCTCATCGTCTTCGCAACCGCGCTCTTTTTTTCGTTCGGCTTCTCCCGTCTGACCCAATACGCCGCTGTCGACGAACCCCTATGGTTCGACGGCCGCATCGACAAATACTGGAAGAATATCGGAGAAAGGGACTGGCGCGGCACGAACATAAGCGACAAACCGGGTATTACGGTAGCGCTTGCTGCCGGACCGGGGCTTTGGTTCAAATCGACCAAAGACTATCGCACGGAACATTCCGCCGGCGAAGTCATCAGTCTCAAAAATGACGTCGAGAGCTTCTATCTCGCCTACCGGCTACCGCTCCTCATCGTCATCACACTCCTCTTGCCGCTCTTCTACTTCTTCCTCGAACGACTTATCGGACGACGACACGCGCTCTTTAGCTATGTGTTCATCGCTACCTCTCCCGTCCTGATCGGGATGTCGAAAATCATCAACCCCGATTCGCTTCTGTGGCTCTTCGCACCGCTCTCGCTCCTCTCGTACCTCGTGTTCGCGAAGCGTAGTTCGTACCGCTACCTCATTCTCTCGGGCATCCTGCTCGGCTTCGCGCTTCTCACGAAATACGTTGCCAACATTCTCTTCGTCTTCTTCCTCGGGCTCATCTTCCTCGAATACCTCTTTCATCCGAAATACGACGCTCAAGCATTCGCGGACTACCTCAAACGCTCGCTCAAGCACCTCGCCCTCCTCGCGTTCTCGGCCTTGACGATGTTCTACCTTCTCTTCCCGGCCGTCTGGGTAAAACCCTCAAAGCTTCTCACTGGCACCGTTCTCAGCCAAGCGTTCGAGAAAGTCGCGCCACTCTTCGTCGTCCTCATATTCCTTATCCTCGCCGACCAGTGGTGGAACCGCTCGCGCTTCACAACTACCCTTTTCGACATTCTCAAACGCTATCGGAACGCCATCACAGTCGGTATAAGCGGCCTTTTCCTCGCCGCAATCTCTTGCACCGCCCTCATCTCCTGGGCCGGTATGCAGCCGTATGACTTCACAGAGCTCCTCTCTTCCCCGAAAACTATCTCCGGAAGAAGCGATTTCATCGGTATCTACCTCACGAATTTTTACCCCTTCCTCTTCGGTGTCGCGCCAATCATCTTCCTCTCGCTCTTCGCCGCTCCCTTCTTCCTTTTCCGAAAAAATTTCCAGGAATCCGTCGCGCTGCGCACACTGTTCTACCTTGTCATCTTCATTCTCTTGTATTATCTTGGCACAACGGTGAACAGCGTCGCCGCAATCGTCCGCTATCAGATCATCCTCTTCCCGCTCGCCGCGATCATCGGCGGCATCGTCGTCGAACACATTCTCTCTTTATTGCACAAGCGTTTTCTGATACGCGACCTGCCGACACCTGTCCTCGGCGCGACGCTCGTCCTCATTCTCGGAACATTCACGCTCTTTTCCACGCCCTTCCCTCTCTCGTACGCATCATCGTTCCTTCCGGCCAAATACCATACCGACGTGAAAGATATGGGTGCCGGCAGCTACGAAGCCGCCCAGTGGCTCAATACTCTTCCAAACGCGAAAAATCTTCTCATCTGGACAGACAAGGACGGCGTCTGCAAATTCTTTGTCGGCCGTTGTAAACGCGGACTCGATTATCAGAAACTCCGCGACGACGGGCTCGACTATATCGTTGTCTCGGCCGGACGGAAAAGCCGAACGACCAAGATGATGAGCGGTGACATCGATAATCAGAAACCCGGACTCATCCGATTTGATACCTATTACACGCGAACCGATCCAACTTTCGAGATCGACATCAATGGTCGACCCACACAATTCGTCAAGGTATTCAAGTTTGACGGAAAGTAAATTTTGTGCTATAATATATATTCATAGTACTTTTTCAACTTTTCGATTTTGCGAAGGAGGACTTCAATGAAGCGCGACTCACGGAGTATCAAAAAGTTCGATCCCATTCGCTGGGGCGATTTTCCCAGCGAGGAGCTGCTCCAAACACTAACAAGAATCAGGACTAGTCGTACCAAAGGCCTCGCCCTGGTACAATCGCCCTGGTATGACAAGGATCGATGCCGGACATTCGTCCGAGAAAAAACCGGTGAGATCCTGCAACGGGAACTCCGCATTGCCGAAAAAGCCGGCTATCTCGACCGGGTCTATCCCCGATCGATCCGCGGGCAGTTCCTCGATATCCTAACGGTCCGGTTCATCGACACGTTCGGGATATCGGAACAGCACGAGCAGGACGTTTTCCGTCTCCTGTACGAAGAATTAAAAGCGGTGACGGCCACAAAAACCGTACGGAGTCCGCGTTTCGTCTTCATATACGAAGACAATGCGTTCCTCGTCCGGCCGCGGCTCGAACTCGTATCCCAGCCACCATCGTCTCTTTTCGCACAACCGACCGCCCGCGCCTGATACAGGCTCGGGTGGTTTTTCTTTGCATAAATTTACTCGCGGGTTTGCCAGTACTGCGGCAGCGCGATGAACGATACGAGCATCTGGAGAAACCGCGAAAGGAGCGCCGCCGTCACGGCCATCTCGGCGGAAACACCCACTAGCCCGAAAAACGTCACATACGCCCACTCCTTGATACCGATGTTATTGATCGACAGCGGGACCGCCGACACGATAACGATGATAAAAATAACGCTCAAAAAATCAAAAAATCCGAGCGTGCTTCCGAGCGCGTGAAACAATGCGAAATTAGCGAGTCCGATTCCGACGAAAATGAATCCCGCCGACCAAAGACTCGTCCTGATCCAAATATGTTTCTTGGTATAGAACATCACTTCTTCGAGCAAACGACGCAGTTTGTGAAACGGAATACGCGCCACGAACGCGGTGAACCACGAACAGCAATAGAAATACGTGATAAGGAGATCCACAAGAAGGAATATGACGAGGAAAGAAAGAGCCGCAGCCAAAGCGACATTATCGAAAAAATATTCCCAAAGAAACGCACTGAAGAAAAGAGCGAGAAGCGCCGTCGTCCACAGACCAATAAACCGGTCAAACACGACTGTCGAAAATGACGCGGCTTTGGCAAGGGAGCGTTTGGCGAGCCACAGGCTCCGGTACGCATCGCCACCGATCGTCGACGGTAGGAAATTATTGATGAACGTTCCGGTAAGATACGTAAAAAAACCTTCTCGTAGACTGAAATGAAGCCCTTTGAAACTCGCAATGATCTGCCATTTCCTGGCGGAAATCGCCGTTCCGCACAGCAAAAGCACGATGTACAGGAACAGAAGTGGCACGGATACGTCGGAGAGATGTTTTCCGACGACAGCCCAGTCGACACGCTGAACGAGCCAGTATACGAGCCCGGCACTCACCACTATCTTCGCGATAAGAAGAAGGATTCGTTTCATCGGGAACAGAGATTCTGATACAAGTCTCGATACTTCTCGGCAACATTCTTCCACGACAGCATTTCGGCGCGGGCGCGGCTCGCGGAAGCAAAACGTTTACACAAAGAATGATCGTCTGCCAAGCGATGGATCTTGTCCGCGATATCGTCGGCCGAGCGCATCGAAAGAAAGAATCCGTTCACGCCGTCTTCGAGAAGTTCTTCCGTTCCACCGGTCACCGTAGCAAGAAGCGGCAGCCCCGACGCAAGCGCTTCGAGCATCGCATTACTCATCCCCTCATTTAACGACGGGAGGATGAAGGCGTCCGCCCGAGCGTACCATTCCGGCAACGTTTCGTGCGGTACCCGACCGAGAAATTTTACCTGTGCAGCAACACCACGTTTTTGAGCCAACGCTTCGAGTGCCTCGCGTTCGTTTCCGTCACCGATCAAAAGCGCTTCCACGTTCGTCATAGAAAAACGTTCTTTCAAAAGCGCCAACGCTTCGATAAGGTACGAAAGACCTTTGCGCGGCGTGAGGCGCGACGTGGAAATGATCCGAAAGACGCCGTCAACACTTCCGGGCGCGACAGAAAACTGCGTGCAGTCGATACCGTTTGGAATAACGCCGATACGTTGTTTCTTGTTTGTTTGAAGCGCCAACTGTTTGAGGCCACCGGAATTCGATACCACGTACGCCGCTCGTTTCCAAATATGACGGATAAGCGGCCGCAGGATGACATAGAGGAGCGGAAAACGTTCGCTGTATCCAGGCACATCTGCCCCACGCAAGGAAACGATGTACGGAATCCTAAACTTTCGTCCAAGAAGACAGGCTTGCGCACCGCACGGGACGCTGAAAAACGCGTGGATGGCGTCAAAATGGCCCTCAGAGAGGAGTTTTTTGGCAAACCGGTATCCAGACCACCCATACCGTAAAAGGTCGAAAATCGACTGAAAATGAAGCGTTTGCGCATTTTTGCCGATCGGGACTCGATGGACGAAAACCTGCCCACCCACGGGAAAATGGTGGTACGCCTGATCGACGGACGACGTCACCAAATGCACTTCCGTATTTGGAAGCGCGGCATATTCGCGCAGGAGATATTCCGTCGCATTTCCCGCCCCACCCCCGAGTGGCGGATATTCGTAATTGAGAAAAAGAATTTTCATATCCGCTTTCAGTCTTGATTTTTCCTTGAGACGGAGTTCCGTATCGAGATCTATCAGGATAGTTTTCTTAAGCCTTTGTCCTCTTGTACGCCCGGATGATTTTGATGAGGGAGACGAGGATGAAGATGATGTAGAAAACAGA
Source organism: Candidatus Moraniibacteriota bacterium (assembly GCA_052034975.1). Classification (GTDB taxonomy): domain Bacteria; phylum Patescibacteriota; class Minisyncoccia; order Moranbacterales; family UBA1568; genus UBA1568. The sequence goes on along the minus strand of JBPOIA010000019.1, from coordinate 1,179 downwards.
AGTGAAGAAAATAGCGAAATCATTATTTCCAATGTATCCCCCTCCTCTGGAATTCATAAAGATATACTGGAAAACAATGATAATCGGCACGAACCAGAGAGCGAAACGGAACCAAGCCCGAAAGACCTCGTCTTTCATCTTGTAGGTGAGGAGGGAGAGGAGGAACATTACAAGAAACGGAAAAAGAAATGCTTCCTTAGAATCCGTTATATGAATAGGACATCTTTTCAGTCCAATAGATCTACAAAAAGAAAGTTCATCTATAGTAAAAAGTATTATTAGCGTCATTGCCCCAAAAAATATTAATATATTTTTTTTTGTCATACCCTTTTTAATTTAACTTCTTGTTATTACTTAATACCCAATAGTTATCTCTCCCTTCTCACTCTCAAGATACGGGATTACCATTCCGGGAAGTTTTGTCTTGCTTGGTCGTTTGTCGTTGTCTTCACTATCATTTTCCTCGTCATTGTCTTCTTTCAAATATTCCGGTTTTTCCATTATCCCTGTCTCGTCTTTCTTCGGGAAGTAACGGGATTCAATCCTTGTCTCTCCTACCTTCAGGCTTGATGAAAAACTCCCTATCAAAACCTGTTCTACAAAAACTAGAAATGTCAGCTTGTTTTGAGATTTTATATCTTCTTAAGTTTCAGTTTCAGATACACTATATATATCAACGACATCACTGCGTACAATATCACCCCCCCGATAGCAACGGTTTCCTTATAGAAAAGAATAAAATCAGGAGCGTCCGTCGGAGTGAATATAAAAAATACAAGATACAGTGCTAAAAATATAAGGGTAAATCTCTTCCATTTTTCATACACCTCATTATTCCAAATAACTAAGCTCACAAAAAATATACCTGTTGGCACAAAGATAAACAGGTATTGTGCTATAGCCTCACAAACATTTGTCAGTTCTTGTATTCCAATTGGGATACAGATTGATGGATAATTACCTTTTAAAAAAATTAATAAAAAAATATATCCCCAAGACAATGCAATTGCACTCCCAAATATTTTTCTAGACATAGCTATTTTAATAATAAGATTAATATCCCCAAATTATCTCCCCTTTTTCCGTTCTCACGTTTACTGATACGAAGCCTGGTTTCGTTGTTAGAGTCTTTGTCTTTTCTTCCTTGTCTTTCTCGAGTATCTTCGTTTCGTCCTTTTT
>JBPOIA010000012.1:0-2194 GCA_052034975.1 Candidatus Moraniibacteriota bacterium | reverse complement strand
TCAATCCGGCCGATCAGGAATTTCCGATCGCGTTCAACGTGATGGAGAAAGTCGGTCCCGAATACCGTCATCTTGTGGCGTCGGGTTTGGTCGGTGTGTTCAAGAAAATTTGGGCGGATTCGTGGGGGCCGCGACTTGAATACATCCTCCGCAACGCGATCTTGGCACTTCTCGAATATCCGGGTTCGACGCTCCTCGGCGTGACGAGAATTCTGGTCGACAAATCCTATCGCGAACGGGTCGTGGAAAAAGTGACCGATCCGGTGGTACGGAGCTTTTGGGTGGATGAATTCTCAAAATGGAACGACCGCGTGTTGCAGGAAGTCATCTCACCGATTCAGAACAAGGTCGGGCAGTTTCTCTCGAGCGCGCTTATCCGCAACATCGTCGGCCAGACGGTGTCGTCGTTCGACGTGCGCGAAGTGATGGATGACCGGAAAATTCTTATAATGAATCTTTCTAAGGGGCGTATTGGCGAGGATAATAGCGCGCTTTTGGGCGCGATGATGATCACCAAGATTCAGTTGGCGGCGATGGGGCGCGTCGATATTCCCGAAGACACGCGGGCGGATTTTTATCTCTACGTCGATGAATTTCAGAATTTCGCGACGGAATCGTTTGCGAACATTCTTTCCGAAGCGCGTAAATATCACTTAAATCTCATTCTCGCCAATCAGTACGTGACGCAGATCGACGAGAAGGTGCGTGATGCGATTTTTGGCAATGCCGGAAGCATCATTTCGTTCCGGGTGGGTGCGATGGACGCGGAATTTTTGGAAAAAGAATTCGAACCGGTTTTTGTCGCCAACGATCTCGTGAATCTGCCGAAGTACAATATTTATCTCAAACTGATGATCGACGGTATCGCCGGTGATGCGTTTTCTGCCACGACGCTTTCGCCGATCACACTCGAAGACGCCGGTAACGAAGAAAAAGTCATTCGGATTTCCCGTGAGCGGTATGCGTCGGACAAATCCGAGGTGGAGGACAAGATCCGTCGTTGGAGCGGAATGCTTACGAACGAAGAGCGCCAGGCATTGGTGGCGAAAAAGCCATTAGCTCCGGCGCCTGTTGCAACGGTGGAAACGAAACCGAAACGCGAAAGGATACCGGTAAAAAAACCGTTGTCGCCGGAAAAGGGTCTTTCACAAAAAGCAATCGATCTTGAGCCGCAACCGATGAAACCAGCGGATACGTTCTTCGAGCCGCCGATGGCTCCCAAGAAAGCGCCGTTCTTAAAGCCGGAGCCGATAGAAGAGGAATCGCCGGCAGTTTTGCCAGAAACGAATATCTCTCGATCCGAGGCGATTGCGCATGAACAGCCCGAACAACCCGTTTCGGAACCGGAAAAAGAACGGAAAACATATCCGGCATTCTGTGCGACGTGCGGATTGGAAATACAGGTGCCGTTCGAGCCGGATGGCAAGCGGCCGACATTCTGCAAGGACTGCCTACGCGATTACCAGCGTACAACCGCCAAGGCACGGACTGAGTTGGAACAAAAGAAAGATATCGCACCGTCGGTCCAAAAAACACGAACGGTTTCCGATGGAAAACCGGCGCGGAATGTGAAAGCCTATGTTCCGGAAGATACACCGCTCTCGCTTGCTCAAGCGCAGCATATCGGCCCGAAGAAATTCAAGATGATCCGAAAGCGTCCAGCGGTGAATCTGAATGAAGTGCGCGCGCTTATCGACGGAGCAAAAGAAGAGAGATGATTGCCGCAAACGCCGGCGTTTGCTACCATATATATCCGTGAACAATAATCGGAAAACCCTATGAGTTTTAAAAAATGGCACAAGCGAGCGTACGCATTCTGGGTCGTGATTTCCGTCTTGGTGATGATTTCGATGGTCGGATTTTTGTTGGCACCATTCTTCCTGTATTAGCATTTTTCGGCCGAACACCGAAAATCCGGTATAATAGGGTATGACGAAACGGAAACTGTGGATCAGGTTTATCATCGTACTTGTCTTACCACTTCTTGTTTGGGTGTTTGTGGTCTCGTCGCGCCAGATTGATCGGAATCGTCGCATCGAGCAGGAAGTGGCCGCGCTCGAACAGGAGGCGGAAAAGATTCGTCGCGAGAACGAGACATTGGGTGAAAAGATAGCGTATTTCTCTTCGCAGGATTTCCGCGAACAGGAAGCGAAGAAAAAACTCGGGCTCCAAAAGGAAGGGGAAATGGTCGTGG
>JBPOIA010000029.1:0-10018 GCA_052034975.1 Candidatus Moraniibacteriota bacterium | reverse complement strand
GCGCCGAAGTTGCTGCTTTGATTCCTTAATACCTGATCATGATGGATGCTGTGGTTGTGTGGGGTAACAAAAAGGAGATCGAAAAATCGGGGAAGGCGGAGGTATCCACTATGGCAGAAGAACTGGTGTGCATTCAGATAAAAAAAGGTCAAAAAGAACACGGTTGGATGAAAACCAACCAATAAGACCGGAAGGAAAAAGAAGAAGATGTACAGCTGTTCGGTCCAGGAAATGCGAAATGCCGTGCTGAAATTCATACGGTCGTCGCTATGATGCACCGAATGAAGCGCTATCGGAAAACGGAACGTATGATGGACCCGATGGAAAACATACCAGCAAAGATCGACAAGTAGCAGACAGGCCAAAAAGGATGCGACATTTATATCATCGGCGGCGTACGCGTAAAAATCTCTCGGATCAGCCCAAACCAAAAAAACGCCCAAATACAAAAAAAACATCTTCGCTGAAAGAAACACTAGGACGAAGCCTCTAAGAATATTTCCTTTCGTCCCGGAAAAAGAATGTTTCCCGTCTTTTTTGTACAGACTATACACGCATTCGAGTATCGCCAAAACGAACGCGGCAATGACGAAAAAGGGAAATATGCCCATAAGCAAGAATGCGAGTTTGATTGCTGGCTTCTATTATACAACATTCTGAAGCGCTTGACATAATTCCGGGAATATCTTTTGACTTTATGACCGAATGAGGTATAATTTTAATGAAGTATTGTTTCCTATTTAATCTCACTTCCATATCGATATGCAGGACGAGAAAACCAAAAAAATTATCCGGGTCATCCTTACCGTAGGGGTCATCTTGACCGGCGCGTATTATATCCAGCGTTCTACATCAGTCACCGAAATACTCTCCGAAGATATCGTAAATGATGCCCAAGCCGATGTCCCTTGCTCGAAATGCTAGTCTCCATTTCCGAATATAAAACACAAAAAATCCTATGATCAGCAGCAAAGTGAAATTCCTCATCGCTTTCACTCTTTTTGTTTGCATCATCTTCTTTGGATATTCCTTTTTGCGAGATTATCTGAAAGGCGTTGCCTTCAAAGAAACGATGCAAAAAGAGGCTGCTCTGCTCGAAAAAGACAAGGCTTTTCTTGAACAATTTACCGGAAATGCTACTGCCGAAAACAAGAAAAGTTATATCGAGCAAGTAAGTATGGTTCTCGAAGGCGAGGAGCTGTCTGATTGGACGCGTGGCATTCTGCTCATCCGAAAGGCGCTCGCACTCTCCCTGCCGGCAGGCGAGGCTCCTGGCGGGACAGAAATGTCCGAAGCGATAAAAATATTCAAAAGCCTCATCTATTCACCTGAACACTCCGCTGGATCGCTCTATTTAAGAGACTTCTCGATCGTTTCCGGCGTGAAACTCCAGATGCAGCTCTTGGCCTTTCCCGAGCTGACAATCGTCAATAAGGAGGCATCCAACTACATAAATTATAAAAGTGCCGGTTACGACGACTTCACTGCCACCAACCTCGCCCTGCACGATCTTTCAAAGTCGGTTTCTCCGGAACGGATCAATGACATCGCCAACACGAGCAATATGATCGTACTGGAATCACTCATCTTGGCCACGGAAAAAGGCAGCTTAAAATCGGAAGTGCGCCAAAATCTCTTCAATACCCTTGGCGCGAATCTCTCATCTTTTGAAAAAAACGAGCTGAAACCTCTGTTTTTTCAGGATAATATAAGCGCCAATATCGAACCATTGTATCATTACGCAACCGGATACGATGCCTATCACTCCTTCGATAAAAAACTCACTCCGGAAATGAATACGACCATCGATGATAACTATGAAAAAGTCATCGAAACCGCAAAACAAGCTCCGGAATTCAAAAAGAATATCGTCCTCGATCAAGTCCTCTTTTACAATCAACTCACTTATCTGAGTTCGATAGATAGACGTTACGGAAGCGGCGCAGATGTCACGAAAATAAATTCGCTTGCAGATAATCTTCTTGCCAATATCCGTTCCTCTAAAGAAATGTCTTCTATTGCTGCTGGCTACTTTATAAAATCAACCACGGCATACGGCCCAGTCAAATACTTTCTCTCCCTCGGAAAAACGAACAGGGACGTTGCGGAATATCTCTCCTCCATCGGCATAACTTCTTTTGATTAATCAAAATAACACCTTGGCATAAAAAACAAATATGCAGAAGCACTTTTCGAAAAAACACTATTATTTTTATCTTTCCATTCTGCTTGTGATGCTCCTTGTGGGAAGTTTTTCGATACTGTCCGTATTCAAAAACTCAGGGACTTCCGAAAGGCTCGCACTCACACCATCTTCTTCCGAAATAAATATCGCGGAATCTTCTCCGACCGGCAGTGATGGCGGCCTTGTTGTACCAGCCTCCTGCCCGTCCGATCTGCACGACGATCCGACCTACGGCACCGCCTGTTCGCGATGCAATATTTGCGGTACTTGCAATAACGGCACTTTCCAGTGTGGCGGTGTATGTAGCGTCGGTGTACCAGGATTACCTGGTGGATATGGTAGCGGCTGCACACTGACCAATGCCTGTGGAACCACTTCTGCCGGAGTCATCGGCTGCAGCGGAGGCTGCGAAGGGGCTTATGCTCCGCTTCCGCCCGGATATGGCACTGGTTGCCTCTCTGCTCCGAACACATGCGGGATGCGCGACAGCGGAACTATAGACTGCTCGGGGAGCTGTAACGTTCCCCCGCCATCAGATACGCTCTGCACATACTCCCTGCATATCTGCGAGAACAATTGCAATAGCGGTCTTGACCGAACCGGCGGAACGCTCTCGATGTTCGATATCTCGCCTTCCGTCACCCTGCGCGCCTGCTACACGGACACCTCCTGCACCCCTGGCGGATACGGTGACGTAACTGCCAGCACGACGTGGGCGGAAACCAATGCTCCACAGAACGCTATTACACTCTCCGGTTCGACCGTCTCTCCGAACGCTATGGCATCGAGCGGCACGCGAAGCGAGAGCATCAACGCTTCATACAATGCGCCTTATGGCGGCGGACTGAAAACGGCCGCGACCACGGCTATCGTTACGAAATGGTGCGTTTCCCGATGCTCGGTCAATGCGGCTTCGCACTGTTCGGGAACCACCTATTCCGAAAGCGATTCCTGTGGCGATGCCGAAACCTGCACTGGCACTCGTCTCTGCGACTTCAACTGGAAAGAAGTTGCTCCGTAGCCGGATCAAGACTGAATCCGTGCAAAAAACCGCTCCTTTTCGGAGCGGTTTTCTGATACCTCTCTATTTTCCCAAATGTTTCAGCCACCGAACGCCACCGATGATGATATGACCAGAGGCGTCGATCCAAACATTCTGATCAAGCATATCGTGCCGGAATCCGCCCAAAACAAGATTTTGATGATGATCATCCACGAAATACGCGTTCTCGGAATCATACTGCATCTGTTCCAGCCAATCCCATATGGGAAGTATATCGTTCCCGTATCGCTCCGGCATCGCCGCCAGCGACTCAAAAATCTTCCCTGTTCCCCGCGTATAGGAAAATCGGTCATTGATCGATGAAGAAAACGAGCCGTCCGGCAACCGAAACGACAGGAACCAATCGCCGATATACTCGGCTTTCTTCCGATATTCCTCTTTTCCTGTTATCTCGCTTAATCGCAATCCGAGTGGAAGTAATTCCGGAAAACAGGCTAGTTCGATACTTGTCCCGTCTTTCCTCATTGTTTCAAGACGATTCCATACTCTCTCGAATATCGTTCGCGCCTTCCCGATACGCTTCGGGTCCTTTTCAAAAAGCGCACAAAGTGCCGCCACTTTCAAAAGCAATATCGGTTCCTCTGGAAGTACTTCTCGTATGATCTCTTCGACTTTGACGTACGCTTCTTTGTGTCGCCCGAGAAAAAAGAGCGCTTCCCCGACATATGCCGAAGCAAGGATCCTCAAAGACTGGTCTTTGGAAACATCGTTCAAAAATATCCGATCGAGATAGGTGAGCGCTTTTTCCGCCGCTTCCGTCGCCGGAACATATGATCGTTCCCTGCCATACAACGCGAGCGCACTTGCTACAAAAGCGAGCCGCACCCCATCGAACACCTCTTTCTTTCCGGAAAGCGTCCGTATAATCGGAGGAATGTTTCCGTCGGCCTCCTGGAGCGAAATAAGGTGCTTCACAGCCGTCTCGAGTGTGCAGGAAACCCTGTCTGAAATATTCCGGCAATCGTCCCTGATAATAACTGGTCCAGAAAGAGTCAGTATGCGATCCCTCTTCTCCGACTCGATGCAATCGTCGACATCAAATATTTCTACTCTCGCATTTCGCGCATCATCAACCGTAAGTCCCGCTTTCTGCGTCGCTAAAGAGATCAAAAACTCTTTCAGATCGCGAAAACGAAGAATATTGAAGACTTCCGGCAGATACCAACCCATCCGACCATCCTTTGAAACGATCCGATATCCTTTCCTCGGATCGATCCGATTCTCGGCGATCTCCCGATCCGAGAGACGGCGAAAATTATTCAAGAAGATCGTCACTTCGATACGTGTTTTCGATAGTTCTTCGGCGGTCAGTGCCACAAACCGGGCGTCGCGCGCAGCGCAAACAGCTGCCTCGGTGATATTGTGCCAAAGCGGCTGTCTCCTATCGTTCATCACCCTGGATCCGCGCAGTTTCCCGTCCGTCCACACAGCGACACAGGCACTTCCAGATTCGAAAAACCGGCGCAACACGCATTCTGGCCGATATTCCCCCTTATTGAGAAACACGTTCTTAATCGACTGTCTAGCGATCCGGAGTGCTTCGGATTTTTCCGCGCCATCAAGATGCTCTAGAGGGAAGATGTTCCGTTCTAAAAACTTCTTCTTTTTCAAAAGAAAGAAATACCACCTGTCGATTTTTTGTCGCAGAATATTTCTCATCCGCATTTCCTATCTTCCCTGATTGTACAGGGCGGTGACGTCGGCAGAGGTGAAGGCACGATTGTAGATGCGCACGTCATCGATTCGACCGTCAAAAGGGCTGTACGCTGTGTTATCGATATCACCAATCCAAAAATTCTGATTGTTGGTCACGAGCGAGGTATTCTCCGGATCACCGCTTATAACCGTCTCGCTCTGCGTCACACCGTTCACATAGAGATCAACGGCGTTGGCGGCATCGTCGTATACGGCGACAATATGGTACCACGTATCAAGGTCAAGCGATGTCGTGGTACCACGAATTATATGCCAGCCGGAATTATAAAACCTGAAAACAAGATATTCCGTGTTGCTGCCATTGCCGTACAAGCCAAAAACATAATTGTGTTGTGCCGAACCGACGGTTCCTTTGCCCGCAACTATCTCATAATTTCCTGCCGCGGGATGCGTCGCTTTGCGTACCCATGCGGAAAGTGTGAGTGTACCGGTGATATCCAGGCTCGACGCATCACTCACCGAAACATAGTCATTTGATCCGTCAAACGTCAGCGCCTGACCGAGCTTGCCGATCGCCGCCCCGGCGCCGCTTAGTGTCCCTGTATTCCCCGCGCCGCTCCGGTCATAAGCGGTGGTACCGGAAACGTCCTGGCCATTGAACGACCAATACCCTTTCAGGCTCGTATCCACACCGGTCGGTGTCGAGAGAGCGTACAGCCGCGACACTTCGTCGGCCGACAGCGCGCGGTTATACAGTCGGAATTCATCGAGAGATCCGGTAAAATAATTTGTTGCCGATGCTCTCCGTCCAAGTTCCACCGCCGTAGCATTGGTTGTGGTCGTCGTCGTAGTGTCGGTCGCGGTCGCATTCGCCATCCCGTCGACATAAATCGTAAGCACTGACCCGGCTTTCGTAGCAACGATATGATGCCACGCGTCATCGTTTATTGTTTTTGTAGATGTCGCCGTCGGATTATTGGTGCCATCGTACCGAGCGATACGCACCTTCCCACGGTCGGCCGCGGTGCCATATGTCTGATTGTAAACGCGCAAAGCGTAAGGATACCCGCCCGAGTTGTTCCATTTCGATACAATATCGTTATCCACTGCACTCGTATCATTCTGCGTCGACGGGATCTTCGTCCATACAGCAAGCGAAAAATCCTTGTCATAATTAAACTCCACCACATTCGTATCGGGAATGGTAATGTAATCATTACTTCCATCGAATGTCGCCGCGCCACCAATCTGCCCCGTCGCCCACGTGGGGCCGTTCGTAAGCGTGCCGGTGTTGCCGTTCGTACTCGCGTCCGTCGCATTCGTACCGCTGCCGTCGTCAAGCGTCCAGTAACCGGCCAAACCGGAGTCCAATCGTCCGGCGCCCTGCGGGGTCGAGACGCTTGAATTCACCTTTTCCGGATCGCCGAGCGCGTAGAGGCTTTGGATTTCGCTCGCCGACAGCACGCGATTGTACACGCGCACTTCATCGAGTGTGCCGTCGAATGAACGGGTAGACGTTGAACTATTCCCCACACACAGCGAATCAGCTGCGTCAGTTAAAAACGTGCCTACCGGTGCTTGATATTCATACGTCCCCGCCGGAACACCGTTGATATAGAAAATAGGGTCGTTGGATGAGGAAGACGCGTCATAGGTGACGGCGACATGTTGCCAAGTACCCAGCGTAATATTGTTTACGGTCCGCCACGTTGCGTTTGTAGTTGAAAAGTTTTGAGCAAATGCTAGTTTGTTATTGGTCGATGAGCAACCAATAAATGAATTATCACACGTGTAAAAGAGCCATTGAGTTTTATCGGCGATTCTGCCATAATTGTTTTCTCCGGATGTCGTCGGTTTGATCCACGCTGTTACCGTACGTGTCGTGATATCGTCCAGGCTCGCCGCGCTCCCAGCGTTCATGTAGCCGTCAATGGTGGGATTTGTTCCTAATCCCTGTCCGACCCGACCTTGCGTTTTTGTCGGACTATTCACGAGCGTCCCGTTGTTGCCTTGACCGCTCCGGTCATAGGCGGTGGTACCGCTTATATCCGCACCATCAAACGACCATTCCCCCACCAACCCATTGGTAAGCGACGCATTCTGCGAGGTGCTCACCTTTGCCGTCCCGCTTACTCCGGATTTATTCAGTGTTACCGCCGCGCGGACGGAAAAATACCAATACACTCCGCCGCCGATGGCAAAAAGAGTGATGAGAGCGACATATTGGAGAACACGGGATTTGGTGAGAGTCATACTTTTGTTTACTTAGCGGTTTCACCGCTAAGTGATTTGTTTTCTTCTTTTTCAATGATACGCTGATTTTAAACCGCTAAATGGCATACACCGGATATGTTTTCACATCCGATGCGCCGCTTTCCCTAATTCTTGATTTCAAACACGCGAAAACAACCTCAATATCAGGATGGCTTTTTTTGAAATTCAAGACGGATGTTCCGGCGGTATGTTTTAACGAGCTCTTGACCTCGATCGCCAGCATCTTTCGATTCTCGAGTTTCAGAACAAAATCCATCTCGTTCTTTTTCTTGTCGCGCCAATAATTAAACTCGTAGCCACCCTTGGTCAATTGCATAAAAACGGCATTCTCCAAAAGCTGTCCGGCATCCGTCCGTTGCTCGAATCTCCGAAAATCGTTCACAATGACATTGCGCAGACCGGAATCAAAAAAATATACTTTCGGATTTTTCACTATCTCCGTCCGCTTGTTTTTGAAAAACGGCCTCACCAGCCCACATATGAACGTTTTTTCCAGAAAATTCAGATATTTCTTGAGCGTCGGATACGAGAATTCCGAGACTTTCCCCAGATCGTCGTACTCGATCAGATTTCCGATCTGCAGCGCTAAACTCCGGATGAGCTTTTCCAATTTGTAATCGTCTATGAGCCCAAGAATATCCCGCACTTCTCTCAGAAAATACGTATTGTAGATGTTTTTCAACACCTCTTTCTTCTCTTCTTCGTCCCGCGCCAACACAACGCGCGGATAGCCACCAAAAAGAGCGTACTCCTCGTAATATCGCTTGAGCATCTCATCGGCCGCTCCGGAAACGGTTTCCAGCCGAGCACGCGCGCAAAATTCAGCGTTCTTTTTTTTCAACACATTTCCGTAGCCACTCTCCTTGTAACTCAGGAACTCCTCGAAATCAAACGGAAAGAGTTGAAAGATAAAAATCCTCCCTGTCAGATATTTGAGCGCGTTTACCGTCATATCGATAGCCGAAGACCCCGAAATAAAAATCTTTGTCTTCTGCGTATCGAAGATATACTTCAGCTTTTTCCCGCCGTTTTTGGCATACTGGAACTCATCAATAAAAAGAAAGTCCTTGTTTTTCACGTAAACATCGATAAAATCATCGATGTTTTTATTGAACAGAGTAAGAGCCGTCCGGTCTTCAAAGCTCACTATCGAAGCGTTTTTCAGGCCCTCAAAAACCTTCATAAGCATAGTCGACTTCCCGCATTGGCGTGGTCCGACAACGGCAATAATTTCCGGGGTATTCAGATACTTTAGAATCTTACCCTCTAATTTTCGCTCTATATACATACGATTCGGATGTCTGAACTAAAATGTAATGTTTATTTAATTATAGTTCAACCCTATCAAAAGTCAACATATTGGTGGGTTCATTAGTTATTTCAGCGCTCTGTACTTAGCGGTGAAACCGCTAAGTACGAGTGGTGATGGGTTTATTCGAATTTTACGGTGCCGGTGAAGGACGAGGTTCCCTGAAACACGGCAGCATCGGCCCCGGTGATGGCGGCTTCGGTGGTGAAGATATAGACACGGCCAGTGGAAGAAGAATAACCATAGGCACCGACGGCGAGGTCGGTTTTCCCGTCGGCGTTGAAGTCACCGGAAACAAGAGAGATGCCAAAGCTACTGGATGATTCGCCAGTGATGATGACGTCAGCGGTGGCGGCAGTCGTAGGGATGGAGCCGTCGTTATGGAAGATGTACGCGCGACCAGCGGAAGAGGAATAGTTATATGCTCCTACGGCCAGGTCGGTTTTTCCATCGGCATTCAGATCACCGGAGATAAGAAAATTACCAAAATTACTTGATGCTTCACCCGTGATGATGACGTCAGCCGTGGCGGCGGTCGTCGGGATGGAGCCGTCGTTATAGAAGATGTAGGCACGGCCGGTGGAAGAAGAATAACCATAGGCTCCTGCGGCCAAATCGATTTCCCCGTCGGCATTAAAATCGCCGGGGGTGAGAGAACTACTAAAATAACTCCCTGTTTCTCCGGTGATGATGACGTCGGCAGAAGCGGCGGTCATCGGGATACTGCCGTCATTATAGAAGATGTAGACGCGGCCGGTAGAGGTAGAATAGGTATACGCGCTGACGATAAGATCGGTTTTGTTGTCTGCATTCACATCTCCGGTGACAAGTAACCAACCAAAACGATTATTTGTCGTCTCACCGGTGATAATAACGTCCGCGGTTGCGGCAGTGGTCGGGATACTGCCGTCGTTGTAAAAGATGTAGGCGCGGCCGGTGTTAGTGGAATAAAAAGTAGCTCCAGCAGCAAGATCGGTTCTTCCATCGGCATTGAAATCGCCGGAGGTGAGAGAGACACCAAGAGAACTCGATGCTTCACCGGTGATAATAACGTCCGCGGTTGCGGCAGTGGTCGGGATACTGCCGTCGTTGTAGAAGATGTAGGCGCGACCAGCGTTGGAAGAATATATATAAGAACTAATAGCAAGATCTATTTTTCCGTCAGAATTGAAATCGCCGGAGGCGAGAGAATAACCAAACTGACTCATCGACTCACCAGTGATCTTTACATCTGCAGTAACAGCTGTTCTTGGTATACTGCTATCATTGTAAAAAATATACGCATAGCCGGAACTTAAAAGAACCTCAGAAGCTCCCACAGCGAGGTCGGTCTTCCCATCAGAATTGAAATCGCCGGAGGTGAGAGAATAACCGAACTTACTGGCTGCTTCGCCGGTGATGATGGAATCGTTAAACGTGTAGAGATAGATCCGGCCGGTAAAGGTGGAATAGCCATAGGCTCCCACGACCAAGTCGGTTTTCCCGTCGGCGTTGAAGTCACCGGAGGTGAGAGACCAGCCGAAATAATTGT
>JBPOIA010000015.1:0-5239 GCA_052034975.1 Candidatus Moraniibacteriota bacterium | reverse complement strand
AAGAGAAATTGTATTCGTCGGTACCGTTCACGGCGAGGTTGAAAGTCTTGCCCGTGAGAACATTGCCGGTGAGATCGCCGGTGTTGTCACGATAGAAGCCGACATCCGTACCGGTAGGAGCGCCGGTTGTTTCTTGGAAGCCAAGGTTAGAGAGGCTACCGAGATCATATCCGGCGGCATTGATATCGCTTGTCCAGGGAGTTTGGGAACCGCCACAACCGCTACACGATACGACCGTCAATACACCGGCATCGGTAATGCTCCATTGATCCCCGGTAATGGCCACATTGTCGAGCGCCGAACCGATGACGATCGTATCACTCGTCGTGTTGTTGGTGCCGATATTGATGGCGTTGCCGGCGGTGCCCGTTGCGATATTGATGGTCTTGGCGTTGTTCCCTGTCCCGAGATTGACTGTCCCGGTCGTTCCCGAATCAAGTGTGAGCGCGCTCGCTGCACCGGACGAAACCGTTAGGGCTCCCGAATCGGCGATATTGTTCGTGGTGAAGGTTTGCGAACCAATGGTGGAACCGGTGATGAAGGACGCGACACCGGCGGTCGAGATACTCCAGTTGTTGTCGGTGATGGAAACCCCGGTGGAAGCGACGTTGCCAATGGTGATGGTATCCGCTCCGCCGTTCCCAAGGATAATCGTGTCGGCCCCGGTGGAACCGAGCGTGATGGTCGTGGCCGAAGTAGCGGTCAGTGAGGTACCAGAAACCGCCAGTGCACCGGAGATATCGACCGCATCGTTTAGAGTGAGGTTCCCGGTAGAATCAGAGATATCGCCTCTCGCGTCGAGAGTGCTGACGATGTTGACGGTCGTGTTGAAGTGAGCGGCGTCTTCCGCATAGATGCCGTAGTCCCAGTTGGTGCCTTCCTGGTAGAGAGCGTATTCGGTGGAAGATGTTTGGGCGGCAAGGTCGTTGATGAGAAGGCCGTAGGTGGTGGAACCGGCCACACTCGTCAGGTTGGTGAAATCGAGATTGAGTCCCGTGAGTGCCGCCGTCTGGGTAGTGGCTGAGCCCCAGTCCGCGTTGATGAGATCGCCGGCCGTCCACTGGGTTTCGAGAATGAAATCGAGGAAGGTGCCGGTGGTGGCCGGATCGAGCGCGAGGGCGCCGGTCATCGTGTCGCCGGATTCGTCGACGTACGGATCACTCGTACCGTTCACGGTCAGTGAAGTGAAGTTACCAGCTGTACCGTAGATGTTGTCCCAGCGCGTACCCGAGGAACCGAGATCGGCATCGCCTGCACCGAGGGTGGGAATGATATCGTCGTCTGTTTGGGTGGTGATGGTGCCGGAAGCGGAGTCGATAGTAAGAGCTCCCGCACCACCGGAAGAAAGAGTGATGGCACCCGAACCGGTATACGACTGACTAGAAGCGATGGAGATGCCACCCGTATCAGTGGTGAGAGAATCAACGGTGGTCGCGTCTTGGATATCCACTACGCCCGATCCGTTAGCTACGATGATGAGAGATTCGTTTATGCCAGTGGTAATATCGGTGGTCGCGCCGGAAAATGTCAGTCCCGTCGAGCCGATAGTTTTATTCGTAAATTCTTCTGTCCCCGCAAGCGTCGCCAGTGTGCCAGTTGTAGGAAGCGTTACGTTGGTCGCTGCGCTTGTCGTAAGTGTCACGTCGTTTGAAGCGCTCGTCGTAAACGATCCGCCGAACGAGATTGTCTCACCGTTCGGAATCGTGAGCGTGCCAGTCGTATCAGTCACGGTAAGTCCGTGGACTTTGTCTGCATTCATCGCATAGGGCGCCGCGGTGAAACGCACGCGCGGAGACATCTCACCGTCACTGTTGAATTCGATACCGAGATAAATGTTGTCCGTATTGAAATCCACCGATCCAGGAAGCGCAGTAACGGATCCCAAATTCACCTGAAAGATACCGTCGGTCACGGTCACTTGATTTCCGCCCGTTCTTGTCTCTGTCCAAATCGCCGTACCTCCAGAGTCAACACTATAAATCTTGAAGACAAAATCGTAATCACCATTCGTTACATTCGTACCGTTGGTATTCACGACTTTGCCCTGAAAATTGATCTGTTTGTTGATACCGGTCGCTGCCAATGTCTTATGGACAGCGAAAAATCCGGCGCCAAAAACGATGGCACACATCACAAACGAAAGGAGATATATTCCGTATCCGTTCTTTAAGATATTTTTCTTTGTTTTTTTTGGTGAGACTGGCATACGACACCGCGTCGCCGCAATTTCAGAAAATTTTTCGCAACAAAAAACCTTTGGGACAGCTCACCCTGTGCCCCATTTCATACACGCATAGGATACCAAAAAAACATCATTCCGAAAAGCCAGAATAATGCACTGTCAAGGGAAAAGTTCGTTCCCGACTCACTGCCGCCTTAGTCCTGAAACGATACGTTCAAGCTCTTCCAAAAGTCCCTCCAACGAAACCGATGATGTCACCGAGATGCTTATGATGTTTCGTCCGGCAGAGAAAAAGGCCGTTTCTTCGAATACTTGGGTATTTTTTTCAAAGACGGCCCCCTCGAAATCCTCCTTGGAAAACAGATTCTTTTTGTATATTTTCGGCTTTTCTAAGCGCATTTTAAACGATGGCGACGCTTCTAGGCTGTTTTCCGTGCGCTCCTCGATAGTAATGGCTATCTTTTTTCCGCTAAAACCGGGTTCGGTCAAAAAAACGCTCTCTTTGATCGGTCCCTTGACAGGCACTTCGTTGGATTTCAGAACATAGGCAGCTGAGTAGGAAAAAGAAACATATTTTCCATTATAATGTTTCCGCTCGCTTCCCTGTTCAAACGGATCATCTTCGGCGGGGAGCTTTCCTTCCTGTACCGTACCGACGGCCGGACCAGAAAGGTACGACCACAGAGCAAAAAATGATGCTATCAAAAGAAAAAACACTCCGGACAAAAAAAGAATTCTTTGCTTTCCTTTCTTGTTGTAAGCGTCTTTGTGTTTCATACGTTTCATTTCTCTCTCAAAAACATCAGGGGTCTCCTGGCTCCGCTTTGGGATATGTCAGCATCAGGATCCTTTTTTCCATTGTATCACTTTCCAGAAAAATCTCTCTTCCGATAACGGAATGGGAAATATCCCGTTCCGCCAACTGCATCGACGGATTTCCTATGCTCTTTTTCCCTGTTTTTTGGCTTTTTTCAGCCTCATTTTCAATTTCATAGACAAGAAGAGTCGGTTGCGAAAAAAGTTCGGCTGGCTCTCCGTACGAAAGATCCGTCGCACGAATTCCGTTTCGTCCACGCAGAGATGTATCAGCCGAAAACCTCACACTCACTTCGCCACGGATATCCGTGCGTCCAAAAAAGATCCTTTTCTCCTGGCCGGATTCGTTCGTAAGCGCGATCCGGATATCGTGATTGCGGAGCGTTTGTCTGCCCGACGTCAACTTTACTATGAGAGACACCTCCTCACCGACAGCAACAGCAGAATTCCTGATGAACACCATCGAGTTCCTCCGTACGGCGTATACAAATTCCGGAAACAAGGGCACCTCGGCGGTCACGGTAATCGTTTTTCCAGTGTTTTCCGAGATTTCAGAAACACTTGCATCTGCCCTATTGACAGCTATACCGAGAAAAAAAAGGGTAGCAAAAAAAGTAGCGGATTTAAGGAGTATCCGCCTGCGAAGCCGAATATTCACCCGTATTTCTGCGGCGTCGCCATGCATACCACCCGGTCGCTGCGATAAGAAGCAGCGAGATTCCTATCATAGCAATTCCGGGAAGAAAGGCAAACTGCTCGGAATACAAAGAAAATTCCTCACGATCATCGTAACGATACGCTATATCGAGCGCATAATAGCCAGGAACGAAACTCGGGACGAGCGGACGCATCCGGACAGAATACATCCGGATGGTTTCCGGCAAAATAATGCCAGATTCTTCGTTGATGATTCCCTTCGATACCACACGTCCCAACGGATCGATAATGGTTACCGTACCGCGCGGCACGGTATGCACGTTCCCATCGTTCGAAAAGCGCAGACGCACCGTCTCCGGAAGCATTACGAAATTCCCATCCGATTTTTTTTCTTTCAAAGCAAGGTTATATCGCTCGCCACCGATCTTTTTTACGAATATCAAAACAGAAAACATTCGCTGTACGGCGATTCGTGTACCGGCATCGGCCGCGCTCACACCTTCCCCTGCCCGAAATGTCACCGCTCCGTAGTGCCCGCCAGGACCAAGCGACGAACTGTTCTCTATCGTTACTTTGATTTTTTGACTCTCCTTGGGACCAATCGTCACTCGATCCTTTTCTGTACGCATCCACGATGCCAAGGCGTATTTTTTCTCAACATCTTTTTCTGCACCGAGAAACGCCACGCCGCCCGATTCATCGAGGCTTCCGAAATCGAGTGCGGACAATGAAAGCGATACGGGGACGTCCGCCTGATTCGTAAGCGTGATGAAAAAATCCTTCTCGCGATCTTTCTGTTCAAGAGAAATCTCCTGGAACATCGGGCTTACGGAAAATCCGCCGGAAGCCGTTTCGGCGGACGCATACGGTGCGTACAAAACACCCATCAATGGCAGAATGAGAGCGAAAATTCCCCTTATCATACCTCCAATTTTTTCCCAAACACTTTTTTCCACATCTTCACGATAGTTGAACGGAGTCCGATGAAAAAGAATATAGCGATTATGATCGCCACCCCAATAATCCTCCACGGCACCACCCAAAAGGACACGATGCCTTCGATCGGGATGTCTCTCGTACCGTCGTCGTAGATGAGAAGAAGGGTTGCGGTATATTTGCCCATCCGGAGCTTGGAGGCGTCGTTCCAGTTCCAGGTGAGGACCTGTTCCTTGTTCCCTTCTTCATCTAGAACAGTCTTGTCGTCTTCGATCCTCTCCTCATAGAGAGGAAAACCGTCTTTCCACGTGGCTTCGAAGATGCGGCTGGAATCAGGGAGGATATTCCCTTTCTCACCGTTCACTTCAATGGTGGCGATGTTCTTGGTATCACCCCGGTCGATGAAGATGTTGCCTCTCGGGGAGAGGTGGACGGTGCCGGTGTTTTTGAGCGTGATCCGGAAGGTGGCGGGGAGAAATTCGTAGAAGCGTCTGTCGGCTGAAAACTCTGCCACTTCGACTGAGCGGATGGCGTCTTCTACTCTTGCTTCGAGGAGGACAAGAACCGCGGTACCGCCCACGATGGCGGTCTCTCCAGGAAGGGTCTCGTCGTCATTCGCGCGAGAGAAGACGAGGGCGTAGTAGTAGC
>JBPOIA010000028.1:0-7978 GCA_052034975.1 Candidatus Moraniibacteriota bacterium | reverse complement strand
GGTCGATTTAAAGAGCTTGTCAGGCTGATATTCCCTTTCGGTTCTTCAGCTTGACGTTGTAGTATACCTAAAAAATTACTAAATGTCAATAATATAGTCTAAATATATGTCAATAAATACTTCTTATTATTCAAATAAAATGCTTATTATAAACAAATATGCATTGATAGTTATTATAGTTGTCAATAATATTGACTATTTATGTAAAATAGGGTACACTAAGTGAAAAGGCGTGAGATTCCTCGACTCACGGACTCGCTCGAAATGACAAGGAACAAATATGAACCATCTCATCGAACCATTGAAAAACCTTGGGTTAAGCGAAAAAGAGGCGAGAGTCTACCTCGCCTTGCTTCAGCTTGGCTCTTCTACCCCCTATCAAATTGCCAAAAAGGCCGGACTCAAGCGCCCGACCGCCTACGTCATCGCCGAAGAGCTCGTCGGAAAAGGCTTGATTGTAAACGTACCAGGAGAAAAAAGATTACGATACATCGCAAAATCCCCGGAGGTATTCATCAAAGAACGAGAAGGAAAGCTGGAAGCAGCTAAACGAATTCTGCCGGAACTAAAGTCTTTTCATAAGGGGACGGCAGAAAAACCAAGCATTCTTTTTTTTGAGGGCATTGATGGATTCCGTCAAGGCTACTTCTACAGAGAAAACGAGCTCCACGAAAAAAAGATTGCTGGATTTTTTGCCTCCCCAGAAGACGCCTCCTCCGAGGTACTGAAAGTTGTGCTCGATATCAACGAATATAATATGCGCCACAAAATATCGGTACGCGGATTGACCGTAGACAAGCCAAACCTGAAGACTTTTGAAAAATATATCGGATCAGAAACAAGTATTATCAAAGCAAAATACCTACCACCGGAACTGTATAGCGCAAAGGTATCCATAGAGTCCTGTGATGATAAATTTGTTCGAATCTGCCTCCTCGAAAACACCCAGATACTCATCATCGAGTCTCCAAAATTCGCCGAAGCGATAAGGGAGTCGGTTGATCTCATATTGAATTCACTCGAAGGAAAATACGATACCCCCGAGTCGGCTCGTGATAAAATAAGCGTATGAAAACACCTTCTTTCCTTTCGCGGGCCATTGAAACTGTCGAAACCACACCCCTAACGCTGGCGACGTTTGTAACGACGTTCTTCGCGCTTATTATTGTCCGGCTCCTGGTAGAAAACGCGCTTGGTCTCCTGAAACCCCATACGCTCTCGTTCTTTTTTTTCGAATTCACGCATACCTTCCTCTTCTTCCTCTGCTCGTTCATCATCCTGATTCCGATCGCGCGCTTCGCCGGAAAGACAGGTTTGCGGCAAGCGGCGAATATCCTCCTTTTCGGCTTTCCTATCATCCTTCTCCCGCCCATTATCGATACCTTTCTTTTCCGCGGCACAGGATTTTGGAGCTTCTATGAATTCGATGGACTAAGAGGACTTATTGTGCGCTTCTTCACTCTCTTCGGTGACACTCCGGATATCGGCATCACTTTCGGCGTACGTGTCGAAGTCGTACTTGTCACGCTCGGGATCGGACTCTACGCCTTCTGCAAGTCTGGTCGCATCGGACGGACGATTTTGGCAGCCCTTCTCGCCTATCTCGTCCTTTTCATTCTTGGCACGTTTCCGTCGTGGCTCACACTTGGCATCCTCTCATTTGAAAAAAGTTTCCTTGCCGTAAACGCCACCGATGTCGCCGCCCTCTTTCTTTCGCCGGAACGGATCTTTATGCACGACTTAACCGATTTCCGCAATGTCTTAAACGTCAAGATGAGCCTGGTCTACGGTGTGCTCTCGGTCCTTCTCACCGGACTGCTTCTCTTCCGCGAATATCCGAAGTATTTCATCGCGCTTTGGAAAAACGCGCGCCTTCCGCAACTCATTTATCACGGCGGACTCCTATGCTTCGGAATACTCCTCGGATTTCTCTTTTCCGATGCCGTTCTAAAAATCGATTTCTTCCAAGGTACCGCGACACTTGTACTCCTGGCAGCCGTCGAAAGTGCGTGGCTCGCAAGCGTCGTCGTGAACGATATCCACGATACGCGAATCGACGCGGAAACGAATCCTGACCGTCCGCTCATACAGCAGAACATTCCAATCGAAACGTATCGCTCCATCGGCATCCTCTTTTTTGTGACATCGATTCTTTTTGCCGGAATCGTAAGCTTCCCGGCGCTCCTGCTCCTCCTCGCGTATCAAGGACTCGCGTGGCTCTATTCCGCTTCGCCGCTTCGACTCAAACGTTTTCCAGTCATCGCGACGCTTCTCGCAGCCATGGCCGGGCTGATCGTCTTCTCTATCGGATTCCTTCTTGTTGCGCCAGAACACGGCCTGCGACCGATCCCGCTTCCGCTCCTCTTCTTCCTCTTCTTCGCGTATGCGGCCACACTACCCATCAAGGATTTCAAAGACGTTTCGGGCGACAAAAAAGACGGGGTGTACACGTTCCCCGTCCTTCTCGGCATTCCGGCAGCCAAGCTCTTCATTGGCAGTTGTCTCTTCCTCTGTTTCGTCATCAGTCCGCTCATCCTCAACGCGCATGCGCTTTTTCTTCCGGCATTTCTCTTCGGCAGTCTAGCGTTTTTTGCTCTTTCGAAAGCGAATTCCGATGAGTCATCATTTCTCTCGTTCCGCCGGCTGCCCGCTGTCATTCTCGGCCTCACGATCATCTACGGACTCCTCATCACCGCTCTTCTCTCCTAGCATTCAAGAATTTTTTGCAGCCGTTCCCAATCATTCGGCGAAAGCGCCTGTGCGCGGATATCCGGACGCAAACCGAGCGCCATAAGTTTTTCTTCGATGGTCGGACGAGAAAGTTTCAGTCCCGCTGCCAAATTATTGGCAAGCGTTTTGCGACGTGCGGAAAAACCGATACGCGCCAAATGAAAAATTTTCCGATCTTCTTCCGCCAAGAATTTCCGCTTCGGAACAATGTGTATCACCGCGCTGTCCACTTGTGGCACCGGGTCAAAAGCTTCTTTGGGAACAACCAGGGCTTTGGTCACATCGGCATAGAACTGCACCATAAGTGCCAAAAGACTCATCTCGCCCGAAAGAGCAGTAATCCTCTCCGCCACCTCATTCTGCACCATAAGCGTCATCGATACCGGCTGACAGCATAACGACAGGAGCGCGCGAATAATCGGCGCGGTAATGTAGTACGGGATATTTGCGACGATCTTGTACCCGTGATCGGCGAAACCTGACGCCTCGATCAGTTCGGTGAGATGGATATCAAGGATGTTCCCTTCAAGGATGGAAACATGTTTCGAATCGACGAAGTGCTGTTGCAGCCGATCGACCAGCCGATGATCCAGCTCGATGGCTATGAGCTTCTCCACGCGCGGTGCGAGCGCGAACGTCAAAACGCCCGTCCCTGGTCCAATCTCTAGCACAAAATCTTCCGGTTTGATTTCCGCCGTCTCGATAATACGCTCGATAACGACATAATCCCGAAGAAAGTTCTGCCCGAGCGACTTCTTGGCCTTCATTTTTTCCATCTTTTTTCCTAAAAGCTAGTTAGTAATTTCTTCCATTTTCACATTGATGACACCTTGACCGACAGAGGCGATCTTCGCAAAGGCGACTTTATCAAGATCGATGATGCGCCCCGGCACAAACGGCCCACGATCGTTGATCTTCACGATAACGCTCTTGCCGTTATCGACGTTCGTTACCCGCACATAACTTCCCATCGGAAGCCACGGATTGGCAGCCGCCATCGTCCCCGTCCAAGCATACCACGATGCCGCACCCGTATGGCTTTTGCCGATTTTCACATACGTTCCCTGCGTCGTTATTTCTGTTACCGGCTCCTTCACTCTTTCCGTCTTGATGAGCTTCCGGTTCACTTCTTTACTGTCGTGCTTGCTCACGCGGTAGGTCAATCGATCGATACCTTTTTCCCCTTTCTGCGTGACTATCGTCTTACGCCAGGAAAGCTTGTCGTCCTCATTCGTCTTCTTCTCGAAAGCCACCGACCGATCGACGGTTTCTTCGGAGATATCCACACGGACAATCGAAACATTCATTTCCGGAATGACAGAAGCATCGCGAGAAGGCTTTACGATATCATCCTCATCAAGTATGATACCGCCTTCCAGAAGCGCCTGCCCGACTGTCGACATCTGCGTCCGGATAATCCGCTCAGTTTTATCGACTTGCACCGTAAATGGTTGCGCGCGCTGGATAAGGATTTTCGTTCCAAACAGAAGCGGCGTTTCGATACCCGGAAACACTTTGTCGTTCTCATCAAGCACAATCCTCTCTCTCGCGAGAAAATCCTCGATCGTCGAAACGGGAGTGACAAAAAAAACCATCTCTCCTCCCCGATCGATGACGGTAACCGGCCTTGTTTCCGCCCGTTCCCATATCGATTCCTTCGACCAAAGTCCGTATCCCAAAGCCGCACCGAGGATGAACGCTATGATGATAGGCTTTCCTTTGCTTCTTTTTTTACGGTGAATATCCCTCATACTGACGACCCCTCTCTGAAACGGTATTGGAGCGCCTCACTGACGTGTGGAAGAAGGATGCTATCGGATCCGTCAAGATCGGCAATAGTGCGTGCGACTTTGAGCACGCGCATATATCCGCGCGCCGAAAGTTTCATTCGATTCACGGCGTTCTGCAGGAATTCCCGCGTAGAGACATCGAGACCGCAGTGTTTTTCCACGAGACGGTTCGGCATCTCGGCATTCGTTCGGACAGTGGTAAAGCGTTCCTTTTGACGCTTCCGGGCCATTTCCACTCTCTCCCGGATAGCGGCGCTCTTTTCACCGGCCGCATCGGAAAATTTCTCTATCTTCAAACGCGGAACATCCAGATGAAGATCGATCCGATCAAGAATCGGTCCGGAAATTTTTTGCCGATATTTGACAACCTGATACGGCGAACAGGCGCAAGTCCGCTCCGGATCGCCAGCAAATCCGCACGGACAGGGATTCATCGCGGCGATAAGCATAAATCGCGCTGGAAAATGAAGTGATCCTTTGGCGCGCGATACCGTTACGTGGCCGTCTTCGAGCGGTTGACGCAGATTCTCGAGAACGGAACGGGAGAATTCTCCGAATTCATCCAAAAACAAAACACCACGATGCGCCAAGCTGATCTCTCCGGGGCGCGGAAAAGTACCGCCACCCACAAGTGCCACAGCACTCGCCGTATGGTGCGGAGAACGGAATGGACGCGATGCCACAAGCGTTCCATCCTTCGGTAAGCGCCCCGCTACCGAAAAAATCTTCGTCACTTCCAAGCTCTCCTCAAACGAAAGACTAGGAAGGATCGACGGAAGCGTTCTAGCAAGAAGCGTCTTGCCACTCCCGGGTGGACCGACGAAAAGTACATTGTGACCGCCAGCCGCTGCGATTTCAAGCGCGCGCTTAGCGTGCTCCTGTCCGCGAATATGCGTCATATCGAACTCGTTTTCCTCCGTATCCGTATTCTCTATCGAAGAGAGAGGGTGGGGCTGCACCATTTCTTCCCCACGCAGATGACGGATGATTTCCGAGAGGCTCCGTACCGGTATCACGGCGATATCGGAAACAAGTGCCGATTCACGGGCATTTTCTTCCGGAACATATATTTCTTCAAATCCGTGCTGCTTGGCGAAGAGCGTGATCGGAAGCACACCCTGTACGCGACGCACAGAACCATCCAGCGCCAACTCACCGACAAAAAGTTTTTTCCGATAATCAAAAGAGAGCTGTTCCGTCGCGAGGAGAAAGGCGAGCGCCATTGGTAAATCGTAAATCGGCGTGTTTTTTGGTAAATCAGCCGGGGCAAGGTTAACCGTGATGCGACCGCTTTGATGCGGTGGCCGAAAACCGCTGTTTTTGAGCGCTGCACTCACGCGGTCACGCGATTCGCGGATTGCCGCATCCGGCAAACCGACCAAGGTGAAGTGATGCAATCCTTGCGCGAGAACATCCACTTCCACCTCGACCGGTACGCTGTCGAGGCCGACCGTCGCCGCCGAATAAACCCGGGAAGACATAATGAAAAATAAAAAATGAAATCCGCAAACGAAAAGATTCAGATTCAATTTGAAATATCTCCGTCCGTATCTTTTCTCTTTTCAATTTGATTTTTTCCCTTGATAAAAATGACGCCGAACACGCCGGCCGTGAGCAAAATATCTGCGAGGTTGAAAACCGGAAAAGAAGGGACGTATATATAGTCTACCACGCAACCATAGACGAACCGGTCAATCATATTGCTTGCGCCGCCGGAAACAATAAGAAGGAGCGGCCACTCCTCGGAAAACCGTTTCGCTCCATACCACTCCTTCACGAGAAATCCTCCTGCAATTCCTGTCAGAAGGAGCAGAAAGGCGAGCGGGAAGGAAATTCCGAATGCGATGCCCTCATTGCAGACAGTCTCTTTGTGCAATTGCGCGAAAAAAGCGACTGTTTGGGAACACAAAAGAAAAAAGGCTGCAAAAATGATGCCTTGAAAAGCCTTTTGCAGCCTCATAACGATCTTCAAAGAATCAAAGAGCTGTCCGGGCGGCCGGATACGCTTTCAGACGCTCTATACTAATTTCCTTTCCGGTCTTTTCACAGAGACCGTACGCACCTTTTTCCATCTTTTCCAAAGCGTCGCTCACATCCCGAAGCTGGCCTTCCAGGTTGCTTTCGAGCGCGAGGTTATCGACATACTCTTCGACTTCGGTCGCGTTCTCATCCTGGTCAGTTCCGATATTTTCCATCTGCGTCTCATAGCTTCCCGGCGTACCGGTCGATTTGGCGAAACGTGAAAGTTCACCTTCAAGACGGGTCTTCTCATTCAGGAGTTCCGCTTTCAGCTCCGAGAGGGTTTTTGCATCGATTGACATAACCGGTATCTCAAAATTAACACTTCCTCTTGCTTCATTATTATATCAAACGGGATTATGCCTGTCGAGCATACACGATATCAGAGAAAAACGCTCTCCAAATGCCTCACCGAGGCCTTTTTCAAGGCCACATCGTAGACGATCGAAAGGGCGTCGAACCGATAGAATGCACTTTCCCGACGGTGTTCCCGCAGATAACAAGCCGCGATACGTTCCAGCTTCCGCAATTTTTCTCGCGTGATATTCTCTTCCGGAAGCATCGTTTCGCCTGGTACACTCCTGATTCTTGTCTTCACCTCGACGAACACCAGCATCTTGTCTTTTTCCGCTACGATATCGATCTCGCCGATTCTTTTCCCTTTGGTATTGCAGTAGTTTCTCTCGAGTATCCTGTATCCTTTCTGTTCTAGATAACGGCATCCCAATTTCTCCCCCAATAGCCCTGATTCCGATCGCAAACGAAAGATTCCCATAGAAAACCCTACTCCGATGATTTTTTTCCGAAAAAGCGTATCCTGTTGGAAAGTCTTCCGAGGAAGAAAAAGAGAAGGAGTATCCCTACGCTGCCGAAAATAAGCCTCCACGGCACCACCCAAAAGGACACGATGCCTTCGATCGGGATGTCTCTCGTACCGTCGTCGTAGATGAGGAGAAGGGTGGCGGTCTATTTGCCCATCCGGAGCTTGGAAGCGTCGTTCCAGTTCCAGGTGAGGACTTGTTCCTTGTTCCCTTCTTCATCCAAGACAGTCTTGTCGTCTTCGATCCTCTCCTCATAGAGAGGGAAGCCATCTTTCCACGTGGCTTCGAAGATGCGGCTGGAATCAGGGAGGATATTCCCTTTCTCACCGTTCACTTCGATGGTGGCGATGTTCTTGGTATCACCCCGGTCGATGAAGATGTTGCCTCTCGGGGAGAGGTGGACGGTGCCGGTGTTTTGGAGCGTGATCCGGAAGGTGGCGGGGAGAAATTCGTAGAAGCGTCTGTCGGCTGAAAACTCTGCCACTTCGACGGAGCGGATGGCGTCTTCTACTCTTGCTTCGAGGAGGACAAGAACCGCGGTACCGCCCACGATGGCGGTCTCTCCAGGAAGGGTCTCGTCGTCATTCGCGCGAGAGAAGACGAGGGCGTAGTAGTAGC
>JBPOIA010000030.1:0-55001 GCA_052034975.1 Candidatus Moraniibacteriota bacterium | reverse complement strand
GACCAGCATACAACTCTTGCATCGTATCCGGTTTCAGGATATCGAAGTCAAGTTCAACATTGACAGACTCAGGAGTCTGAGACTGTGTATCCGGAGGATCCGATGGAATACCTCCACCGACGCCACCGCCGGGTAAACAATAGCTATTCGTCGAAACTCGAATCATGGAGCCCTGTGTGAAGCTGTACAGTGTCCAGTTACTTCCCCCCTGGCAGGAAACGTCGGTATTGCTCGGTGTCCAGCAGATCCCCCAGGATGAATTGATGCTGTCGCAGTATGAATTGGTTCCCGAAAGACGGCGATAGATGAAGCCGGTAAGAACCCAGCTGCCGTTACCGTTGCGGTTGTAAGTACCATTGCTGTTTGGGGAGTAGGTAGCATTGTTAACACCATCCACAAATCCCTGGCTGCCGAACCATTCCATCTCCGAAGCACCGAAAGATCCATTACCACCCAGGCTTTTGATGTAGACAACGTGCCCAGCGGTTCCATTAGAAAAGACAGCAATCGCGCCAACTTTCGGCTGCGATCCAACTTGAAATCCTAAATTACTGGCATTGTTGTACCACTCTTTCCCGTTCCCATGAATTCCAGCTGCCGCCAAGTCAGGGCGCATATACGCGGCCCACCAAGTGCAATTGCCATGCGCTCCACATGGGAACTGGCTCGTCGTGGAGGTGTACCCATAGCATTGCAAATCTTGGGCAAGTACCATTTTTCCGAAACAAAGCACGCAGGCACCTATCAAGAACAACAGAAATCTCTTCACAGTTAACTCCTCTGTCAGGTTGTCAAAGAACCATTATTCTTTGAGAAACGAAATTAACCGTTTCAGAGATTGCACCAAATGATGATGCAATCGAGAAAGGGTCAATTAAAAAGAATCTTTTCTACCACGTCTCTTTCACGGTCATGCTTTCTGCTATCTTATCCAAGATATCTTTCGGGACGGTACTTGTTTCCGTAGTCCGAGCTGAAACACTAATGTTATTTAACTCGTTAACAATGTAGTAAGTCTGAATTTTTTGAGGAGTAGTAGCAGTGGTATTATCAATAAAGGAACAGTAGGCACGAATTGGAACAATGTTTGGACTTGAAAGACGCTGACAATCGACAGGATATGGATTTTCCTGCTTACTCTGAAATACGGAGTTGATACTTTGTTCTGGTGTACCTGAATTTGCTGTAGCTGTCCCTCCAAATGATATAACCACCTCGTCATCCTGTAACGGAATTGATTCTACCTTTCCACTTTTAGAAACCTGATGATAACTGCCTCCGGTAAATATTCCGATATCTGCATACTTATCTATATCAAAAGTAAGATTATTCGTAATCACACGACTTCTACCACTATTCGCGGGATAGCCCTGTTTTGTGGGATCCGATTCCAGCCAATACCACTCCTTTGGAAACTTGATGGTGAAGAACTCTGTCTCCTTCATCTGCCAATGACTCACATCTAGATCAACCTCGGTCACAAACCTTGGTGTTTCCAAAATCACATCAGTTACTATTTGTTCTTGTGGAACATTCTGATTTGTGGCTCCCTGACGTTTTTGTACCACCCAAAACACCCCCACAGAAAGAATGAGAGTCACTGATAAAATCAGGATGATAGTTTTCTTTGACATATTCGAAAGCTACCAAAAAAATATCACCCGGTCAATGTCATTTAAATTCTTCTGAAAAGCGAAAGGGACGTTCGGCGCGATGGCACGAAACGTCCCTTGAAATCAATTTGAAGCAGAAATCGCGTCTCAGAGCTGGCCGATACCTCGGATGCTTGCGCAGTGCCGGATACCCTTTTTATAGACCTGAGATTGATTCGCGATGTCCGCTGGCCGCCTTATTCGGGCGGAGCGGTTGCTTCGTGGTGCGCCGGGATAAACTCGACTTGAGCTTCCCGGGCATCGGCATCTTGTTTACGGATCTCCGTACCGAGCTCGACGCGAACGAACGCGCCGATGGTCGTAAGGTCTCCGTGCGAGAGAGGCTGGTTGGCGCGGCTTACACCGATCGGGACCGCGAGCTGCGGACCGAACATCAGCCATTCCTTATAGCGGAATTCGGGGATGAGCCGGAACCAATTCTGCTTGTCCCAGTTCGTGTGCTGCACTCCCGCGATCCACCGGAGCCGCCAGGCATCGTCGTCCGTGAGCTTGTGCTCGTAGACGCCGTAGAGGCCGAGGCTCCCGCGATCCTGAACCTTCTGTCCGGACCACGAGGATTTGACCGACTGGTTCACGCCCTTCCAGTATTCCGCCACGACACCCAAGAGATCGTCTCCGTGGCGTTCGTAGTAGGAACCGTAGAGGCCGATTTTCTGGCCCTTTTGGCTGACCCAATACCCCTCGCTGTTATGGCCCTTCATACGGTCAAGGAGCCAGCGACCTTTCACCTCGAACGTGGATTTGAACCCGCGATCGTTGATGAAATTCCGCTGGAAACCGTACTGGAGACCGATGCCGTACTCTTTGTTCCGGTACGACGACATCAGCGATTCGCCGGCGCCGCCCATCGCATAGAAGCCCGGTCCGTGTTGCCACTCGCCGTGTTTGAACACGTAGCAGATGCCTTCGCCATATGCCCACCGGCCGCGATAGATGCGGTTTGTGTAGACACCGGCCCCGGCCTGCAATTCGCACGGGATGACATCGCCCTCGACGGCGTGCACGGGCAAGACTTCCGTCTCTTCCGGCTCCGCTTCGGGCACGGTCTCCGCTTCTTGCACCGGCAGGGTTTCGGAATATCCGAGCGCCCAGTTGCCGCAGTTCTGCACCCACTCAAGCCTGCGCCCGGTGGAGAGAACGTACACCTGTGCTAGGACAGCTGTTTGATCGGGCCAGGCCGCCACGACGTTGTGCCGTACGACCACGCTCTTGCCGTCCTTGCCACAGAATGTTACATCGGCATAGCGATCGCCGACCGCGACGTGCCGCCACTCGAACCGACGCTCTTTGATGAGCGCGCGCAGCTCGGATTTTTCCGCATCGGTAAGCGAGAAACGTGTCCACGCCTCTTCGTTCACTTTCACGGGATCTTTGCCGCAGGTCTTGAGCGGAGCGCCACCGACTTTCGTCCAGCGGAATTCGCCGGTACGGGCTTCCTGTGAAACCCGGATCGACGGCCGCTTCTTCGGCGCAGATGCTTCCGTTTTGATCGCTTCAGCTTTCGCCTTCGCGATGTACCGGACGGACGCGTTCTCCGGGAGGAGAAGCTTCTGCCCCGGCACGATGCGATTGCAGTCCTTGAGCTTGTTGTGCTCGCAGACCGCCCGCGCTTCTTTGCCGAAAAGCATCTGAAGGGTATCGCCCTTCTTTACGATGTGGCGGCGTTCGAGAACGATATCCGGAACGCTCGTCGCCGCTTGGACGACGTTTGTGACCGTCTCGTTTCCCGTCGCCGGCACGACTTGCTGTTCCGGCTGTTTCGGCGCTTCTTGCGAAGGCGCCGGTGCCGGGAGAGCCGATACGACGACTGCCGGTTTTTCTTTCAGCCAACCGGTGATCTGGTCGGGAAAAAGGATCCCAAGCATCGACCCGATAAAAATCAGGAAGAATGCGAGGGTCCACGGCCAAAGCCGTTTGGATTCACTCTTTTCCATTGTACGACCTCCTTCGAAGAGAAATTCCGTTGAAAAAACTTCTATTCCAAGGTCGGCCGCCGAAACAGCCGAACCTCGGAATGATCCAGGATCGGAGCTGCTTCATAGAATGAGCCTCCTTACAAATGATGCCGAAATTGAAAAGAACTTCGAATCGGACATCTCGACCGCTCCGGAGATTTCCGGAACGGAACGAGAGATACTATTCTCACTGCTTCCGCAAATCAGTACGGAACTCTTCTTTAAGAAGCGACCAAACGAACAGGAGGAGAACGCCCGAAGATAGTCCGGCGATAAGCACTCCGAAAAGTTCCGCGGCAGCCGGCTTCTGCTCGAGAATCGGACCGGAAAGAAGACGGACTTTGGCCTTGCTGCCATTGTCACCAAAAAGCTCACCGCTCCTTTCGCCCAAGACATCGATCACCGCCTGAGAAACCCGCGACACATAGCGCTCGTCATCGCCGGAAATCGAGACGCGGATAAATCCGAGCTCGGCATTCTTGCGGACATCGAGTGTCTGTGACCATTGTTTGAGACGATCCTTCTTATCACGCGGCAGAAAATTCGCATCCACGCGTCCGGTCTCGATGAGCGCCGAGATAAAATTCTCGCTGTACAGGATCTCGCCGAGCACGCGGCTCATATATTCTGCCGAACGGGTCGCCGTATAATAGTCCTGATTTTCCTGGACGGACGACACCATAAAATCGGCGCTCGCCCTGAAACGATCCTGCGCGAAGAACACGATCGCAAGACCGATGACGGAAAGCGCGACACCCAGCACCAATCCTTCCGCGAGACTGGACCGAAAAATGCTCCAAAACCCTCTCTTTTGGATAAAATTCATAGTTCGTCTTTCAATACGTTATTCCATCGCAAACAATCTATTGTACCAAAAAAACAAGAAAATGTCAACTCTCAGAACAAAAAACCCCTTGAATAAGGGGTTTTTAAATATTCACAAGGTCAAAAAACAGCGGTTTTTCAGAAGAAATCAGATATTTTTTGCAAAATCCGAAATTGCGAAAAATCCCGAAGCGTGATCCAGAGCATCAGAAACAAAAGGAGAATAAAGCCTATCTGATGGATCAATCCTTCTATCCGTCGGCTCACCGGGGAACCTTTCAGTTTCTCGATAAGGATAAACAAAATGCGTCCACCATCGAGCGCGGGAATGGGCAAGATATTGATGATGCCGAGATTGATGGACAAAATGGCCGCAAACTGCAAAAGATACGGCAAACCAAGATCGCTCATTTGTTTGGTAAGGTAGACGATGCCTACCGGTCCGGTGACATCGAGCGCTACTTTTTCGGTACCGAAAAGCGATGCGATCATTTTTCCAAACGCCTGAAGGATGGCAACGGTAATAGTGTAGGTCGTTTGTGCGCCGCGAAAGAGCGCTTCATACCACGGATACGAAACGATAGCGGTTTCTGAAAACGAAATACCGAGACTCCCCTCATTTTCCGGATAGACGGTGCGCGGCGTACCAAAGAGCGTCTGTTTTGTACCGAAACGATCGATATCAATAGCGATTTCTTTTCCCTTATTTGCGGCAATGGTAGTACCTACTTCGGAAAGCGCCGTAATCGATTGACCGTTAATGCGAAGAATTTCGTCGCCCAGTTGCAGTCCCATTGTTTCCGCCGGCGTACCGTGCTTGACTTCGAGAATCTGGATTTTTTTGTTCGGATAGGCGGCACTTTCCTCCGAGCTGATCGGCTGCGGCAACCCCAAAGCCAAGACCAACGAGATGAGAAGCCACGCCAAAACAAAGTTCATAAACACGCCGGCCCCCAATACTTTGATACGTGTCCACGCTGGCTTGCCACCAAAACTGTCCGGTTCGTGACTATGTCCATCTTCGCCCTTGATGCGCACGAAGCCACCGAGCGGAATCCAGTTGAGTGAATAGATGGTGTTTTCACTCTCTATGTCCTTGTTCCCCCACACGAAACGATACCGATTGGAAGTATTGTCTTTGACGACGCCGAGAAGGCGTGGCGGAAAACCGAATCCGAACTCGTGCGATTTGATGCCATTCCATTTGGCAACCAAAAAATGCCCAAGCTCGTGCACAAAAACAAGGAGTCCGAGAAGAGCGATGAAGATGAGTGCGGTCAGCATAACGTCAAACAGTCAGGATTTCTTCCTCTTTCTTCTCCCGGACGGATTCTATCTTCGCATTGTATTCGTCCACGATCTTCTGCAATTCGTCCTTACCGCGGAATTTGTCGTCTTCGGAAATCATACCTTCCTTTTCAAGCTCTTGGATTTCTTTCCAGAGTTCTTCACGAATCGTCCGGACGGAAATCTTCCCTTCTTCAGCACGCTGATTGAGTATCTTTACGAATTCCTTGCGGCGATCCTCGGTAAGCTGCGGCAACGTCAGGCGGATATTCTGACCGTCATTACCGGGCTGCACGCCAAGATCAGACTCGCGAATAGCTGCTTCGATCATCACGAGGCTTCCCTTGTCCCACGGCTGAATCAGGATCTGCCGGGCCTCGGGAATATTGATGTTCGCGATCTGCTTGAGCGGCGTTTTTGTGCCGTAATAGTCAACAAGCAAGTTCTCAACCAGCCCGGGATTAGCTCGACCAGTGCGGATTTTGGCCGCTTCTTCGGAAAAATGCATTGCGGCATTCTCGAAATTCCCTCGCTTCCCTTCGATGAGTTCTTTGATCATACGGATAGATGCTGATTACCTTCTTATTATACGGATCCGTCAGAATTTACGCAAAGCGAAGTACAGAATGCTCGTTTCGCCGGGAACATACCGGATAAGACTGACGCCACGATCGATAGGAAGCTCAATCGTCGACCATTGGAGACCACCATCGACGGATTTATAGAACGCACTTCCAGACGCATAAACAATCTCCTGCGGATTGGATGAATTGATCGCGACCGAACGGAGAGGGAATTTTTTCGAGCTCTCGATGATGTTGAGTGCAAGCCATGTACGGCCGCCGTCTTGGCTCCGGAAAAGCCCGTTCTTCGCGCCGGCATACACAACATTCTGATTAGATGGATCCAAAACGAGTATGTTTATCCCGTCCGGCTTCGACTGATCGCCGAATGTCGTGCCTGCTTGAGCGTATTCTTCCCACGTCTCACCGCCATCGGACGAGACGCTGATACCCTTCCCCGCCAAAAGGACGGTGATTTTCTTCGGCTGATTGCGATCAAGAAGAATCTGTAGTACCGGGCCATTGACGGAAGAAAGATTTTTCCACGTACTGCCTCCGTCTTGGCTCTTGATGATCATTCCGATACTAGTCCCGAGATAGAGGATATCCGGGGTATCGTGATGTGATACGAGCGCCGTGATAACGGTACCCTGGCCGGGCTCGGTGTACACTTCTTTCCAATTTTTTCCGGCATCTTCGGAACGGTAGAGCTTGGAAATATTCTCATAGACGCCACTTGCAAACACGCGGTCGCCGTTATTCCGATCGATCGCAAGTCCGTAATTCTTCGTCGGCGGAAAATCAAGCTGTTCCCAGTCTTCGGCACCATCGACTGTCCGAAAGATCCCATCCGCCAACGTTCCAACATAGGCGATATTCCGATCCGTCGGATGAAATGCGAACGACACGACATCAGCAGAAGTGATTTTCCGTTTTTCGTCGACCGTAACTTTTGGCACGAATGTTTGTCCGCCGTCGAACGACTTCCAAACGCTTCCACCGGCCACTCCGCCCCCAAGCGGTGCTTGCAGGCTGCATCCGGATAAAACGAACGCACATCCCGCTATCATCAAGAGTTTTTTGAACATATTCCGATGTATTTTTGTATTTTTATTATAACACACGCCTCCAGTTTTTTCAGACGAGGCTCTTTACGTGCCCTCTTCTTTAAGCCGAATGATCGGGAAAATCAAAAGACTTCCGGAAAGGAAGCCTTTTTCTGAGAAAGTGGGTACAGCAGGAATCGAACCTGCGACCGTTGGCTTAAAAGGCCACTGCTCTACCGACTGAGCTATGTACCCGATCTGCAAATATGTCATTTATTGTACCGTGTTTACCCAGCTTTGTCAATCAAGCGTTTCCCCGTTCAACATCCTTTTCTGTATACATCGAGCGACATCCGTTTCTTTATGGAATAAAATCCATATTTTTTCCCTGTCCGGCATATTTTTTCTATGCTTCCTTCATACTCTATATTCACGACTGGTTTTCCTTGCTGTACAAAGGGCATCAATAAATTGCATTCATCATATTCCTGACATTGTTCATTGATTGCCCAATCGAATTCTGCCACCAATGATCCTGTTTGATCGAGATCATTTTTAAGTCCGATGCCGAGTCCGCGCGTATGCGCCGATTTTGCAAGGAACATATTGAAAGATATTTGATCGCCTGGCCTGAGAGGGAAGCCTGTCTTGTTGGTGAAACCATCGACATTATCGGGATCAATACCATCGCAGCCCTTTTGGATGGCCAAATCCATCCGTTTTTCCAAAATCGGAAACAGCGTTTTCTGATTCCGGATATCAAGCCACCACTCCCCATCCCAATCATCAAGAGGTTTGCCAAGGACTGATTTTGGGAATAACCTAGCATCCGGACGATATTCCTCATAGCTTCCAGCACTAAAATAACAGACTATCTTTTTTCCGTTCAAATGAAGCTTCTTAATGATACTTTCATTCGTTTCAAAAAGATCTAAGACGAAAATATCGGCCGAAATAGAAAGATCTGGCGGATAGGCCGAAAGCTGTATCTGCCACGTCTGTGCTGGTCGCGGTTTCCACCATTTCTCCCCAGAGACAGCCGGGTCTTGCACGGACGATGACACTTCATCGGGCAAAGCCGTTGATTCAGAGACCGAATTGTTTTCCGGCAAGGACTGTTCAGAAATCTTCTCTTCGATCGGTTGATGCGTCTCTGTCTTTTCGGGATATCGGTACATCCGATCGTAAGCCATCACGAAAAAAACACCTGCTGAAACCAATACAGTACTGGTCAAGCAGGCGAAAAAAAACAATGATCTTCTCCTTATCATAAAAAGCGTCATCTCTTCGGCTCGATCACATCCTTACCGACGAAGGGACGCAGGACTTCTGGCACGACGACGGAACCGTCCGCACGCTGGTAATTCTCAAGAAGGGCAATCAGGACGCGCGGGCTCGGAAGCGCGGTGTTATTGAGCATATACACGTATTTCTTTTCGCCGGTCGCCGCATCCTTGTACTTCACGTTCAGGCGGTGGGACTGCCAATCAAGGAAATTCGATGCTGAACCAGTCTCGCCGTAGCGATTCATCCCCGGCAGCCATGCCTCGAGATCGAACGCGCGGTATTTCCCGGCACTCATATCGCCGGTACAAATTTGAATTTTCCGATACGGCAACCCTAGATCTTTATGCAGCTCTTCGGAAATATCGAGCATCTCTTCTTGGAGTTTGTTTGCCGCATCGATATCCGCCTTGCAAAGGACCACTTGTTCCACTTTCATAAATTCGTGGACGCGGTACAGTCCCTTGGTGTCTTTGCCATACGAACCGATCTCGCTTCGATAACACTGGCTGAATCCGGCAAATCGTATTGGAAGTTTTGCGCCGTCGAGCACTTCGTCGGCATAATATGCGAGCAGCGACGGTTCGGCGGTACCGACCAAAAACTTTTGTTCTTTGGAAACACTGCCGTCGGATTCCTTGTCGTTCGTCGCTATCTGATATATTTCGTCCGTCGCACCATCGTATGCAAGTCCTTTGAAATAACCGCTTCCGAACAACGGGAGACTTTTTACCAGCGTCGGCGGAATCATCGGAAGATATCCCTTGGCGATCATTTTTTGCACCGCGTAGAGCATCATTCCCATCACGAGCACCACACCTTCGTTTTTGAGATAGTACCCGCGGTATCCGGAAATTTTTGCGCCGCGTTCAAAGTCGATGAGATCGAGCGCTGTTCCGAGTTCGATATGAGTGCGCGGTACAAACTCAAATGTCGGTTTTGTCCCCCACTGGAAGATCTCGACATTTCCGGTATCATCCGCTCCGACCGGCGTATCCGGCGAGACGATATTCGGCACGAGCGCCATCAACACATCGTATTCCCCTTTCACAACCGCAAACAAGGGCTCTTTTTCATCGAGCTTCTGCTTGATCTCTTTGCCTTTCGCGATGACTTCCGTCCGCTCCTCGTCACTCTTCGCTTCGCGGATCAGATCGTTAATATCATTTTTGAGCGATTTCAACTCCTCGATCTCCTGAATCAAAGCGATCCGCTCACGATCCTTCGCAAGAAGTGCCTCGATGTTGAATGCGAGATTTTTCTTCTTCGCGGCATCAGCAATGCGGTCCTTGTTTTCACGGATGAATTGGATGTCCAACATATTGAAGAAACGTAAAGAATCAAGAAGTATGAATCAAAAAAACGGTCGTCACAGCTCTCAGTCTAGCGGTTTTGGCTAAAAAAAGCAAAAAGAAAAGCCCCCGATCATTGACCGGAGGACTTGAAACCCCTAGAAAGAAAGGGGTTAAAACTGATGATGCGACGAAGACGCCCGCCGCCCATGTTCGACAGGAGCGAGACGCGATTGCGGCGTCGAGGTGCCGATGATCCAGCCCTTGTACATGGCCAGCTCGTCATCCGGACCGATAACCTTATCGGATTTCCAGGTTACGAGAACACGGAAAATCGACACGAGTGCATCGTAATTCGCCTGACCGAGACTACTGCTGTCTTTCTTGAAGCGCCAGCGTTCAATGAGCGCCCACCACACCTTCATCTCTTTATCCGCGACACCGATGAGCTTAACGCCGGCTTCTGTGGGAAACTCATTCTTCGGCTCGGCATAGGCAATATCGGAATCACGCTGGATTTCCAAAAAATTCCTGCCGAGATGCTCGAGTATAGCCGACGGCACTTCCATCCTTGTGCGTTCCATCACGAACCTCCTTCCAAAAAACCACGGTTGAAAAAGTACGGCAAAGACGGCTTCGCAGCCGCCAAAACAAACCCCCTCCAAGAATGCTTCTGTGGATGATGCTGGATTCGAACCAGCGACCCCAGCAATGTGAATGCTGTGCTCTAACCAACTGAGCTAATCATCCGAAAAGGCACAAAACCATCTTACCGGAAAAGCGGTTTTTGTAAAGCGTCATTCTTTCCCTTTCATCGGTGGAAAAATGACGGTTTCTCGGACGCTCTTATCCATAAGGATAGCGAAGAATCGTTCGCTCATACCGAAACCGCACGCCGGTGGCATTCCGTATTCAAGCGCCTCGAGAAAATCTTCGTCGAGCATCATACCTTCTTTGTCCCCCGCGACACGAAGTTTCATCTGCTCCTCGAAACGTCGACGCTGGTCGACCGGGTCGTTCAATTCAGCGAATCCGTTGCCGAGCTCGCTTCTTGCCGCGACTGGCTGGAAACGGAGTGCTTTTTTAGAATTTTTCGGATCGATTTTGGCAAGTGGCGATACGTCGAGCGGATGCCCGACCAAAAAACACGGCTCCATCAATTTCTGCCGGACGGTTTTTTTGTACAAGGTATCGATCATCCGTCCCTTGCCATAGGAAGCATCGTATTTGATGTCAAGCTCGTCCGCCTTTTTCCTTAATGTTTCGACGGATACGTCCTCGGACAAGTCGATGCCGGTCTCTTTTTTGAATTCTGTGAAATAATCGATACGCGGAAAAGGCTTGCTCCAATCTATCGTCTTTCCCTCATATTCCGTCCGCATCTCCTCACCCGCCACCGAACGGACGATATCCTTGTACAGCTTTTCGACAAGTTCCATTCCGTTCTCCATATCCATATACGCGGCATAGAACTCCATATGGTCGAATTCCTGCAAGTGTTCGCGATCGACACCTTCGTTCCGGAAAACACGGCCGATTTCAAACACTCGTTCGTATCCGCCGACCAAGAGGCGTTTGAGAGAAAGCTCGAGCGAGATACGCAAATAAAAATCTTCGTCGAGCGCGTTGTGGTGCGTAACAAACGGTTCGGCTTCCGCGCCGCCCGGGATATGCTCGAGCACCGGCGTTTGCACTTCCAAAAATTTTTCGTTGACCAAGAAGTTACGGATCGTCTGCCAAAAGACATTCTTCTTACGAAACAATTTTTTTGTTTCCGGATTAACAAGAAGATCAAGATAGCGACGGCGGAGCAATTCTTCCTTATCCTCCAATCCGTAATATTCGGTCGGAATCGGTCGGATGGATTTACCCAGGATTTTCCAATCGGACGTTTCGAGTGTTTTCTCATTCTGTTTCGTAAGAAACAATATACCGCGCGCCTCGACGAAATCCCCTAGCTCCACCGTATCGATGAACAGTTTCATTTTGTCCGTACCGAGAACTTTTTCCGACAGGAAGAGCTGGATCTTGCCGTGGCCGTCCTCGATATGTACAAACGCGATTTTGCCCATCGGACGAAACGAACGCACGCGACCCGCAAGGCAGATTTCTTCGCGCGCCAAGGAAAGCTCGTCGAACCGGGCGAGTGCATCGGCATTCGTCATTGTGCGGCCGGTTTTCTCCGGATACACTTCACCGAACGCGTCTTTCAAGTGCGTCAGTTTCTCTAATTTTGTCGCCAGGATATCTTCACGCATAATACCCATTTTATCTTGAAAACAAGGCGAAAGTCAAAAGAGAATTCGTGGAATGAAAGAACTCCCTTTCGGGAGTTCTGGAAAAGACCGAGGGGGAAGGATCACTTCACCGAAACGATCTCGTATTTCACGGTGCCGGCGGGAGCGGCCACTTCCACCTTATCGCCTTTCCCTTTGCCGATGAATTCCTTGCCGAGCGGGGATTCGTTGGAAATTTTCCCTTGGGCCGGATCAACTTCGTTGGAACCGACGATCGTAAACTGCATCTCCTTATGACCGACCTTCACGGTAAGCTTCGAGCCGATCCCGACGGTACCGGCACTCTTGTGTTTGGCTACGACGACGGAATCCTTGAGCATTCCCTCTAATTCGGCGATACGCGATTCGTTCTCGTTCTGCTGACGTTTGGCTTCGCTGTACTCGGCGTTCTCGGAAAGATCGCCTTGCTCCTTGGCCTCCTTGATAGCAAGCGCGATTTCCTGACGGATCTTCGTCTTCCGTTCATCAAGCTCGTCCTCTAATTTCTTCAGACCTTCTGCAGTAAAAATTCTCGCCATACCTTTATATTAGGTTGATGATATCGAACTTCAAACAAAAACCTTCTTTCCTGTCAGGAAGAAGATTCAAGAGTTCCTCCATACTAGCAAAAGCCGAGAAAATGTCAATTCGTTATTTTTTCCCTAAGAAAAGCCTTTTTTTATTCGTTTTTCTTTTCGCGAGAAAAATACCAATCGTAAACTTCTTTGGTTACCGGTACCGCATTATACCCCTCTTCACCCTGCCCTTCTACAAGGACGATCATTGCGAGTTCGGGCGTTTCGAACGGAGCAAACGAAACGAACCAGCCATGCGTCTTCTTGTCCGTTCCGAACTGTGCCGTCCCCGTCTTTCCGGCCACCGTAACCGGAACATCCTTCAGTGACTGAGCCGTTCCTTCAGTCACCGTCTGACGCATCCCTTCGCGCACGATGCGAAGAATATCGGAGTCGATGAATTTCTCACGAAGGATCGGCGCTATGACCGGTGTCACGTTTCCATCCGAAGAGCGGATCTGTGAAACGACGCGCGGCGCATAGAGTGTCCCGCCATTCGCGATAGCCGCCACGGAATTGAGGATTTGGAGCGGCGTCGAGAGCACAAATCCCTGCCCGATAGCTGCGTGATAATCATCGCCGATATACCAACGCTCCCCTTTTTTCTCTTTTTTCCATTCCGGATCAGGAATAAATCCATCCGCTTCACCTGGCATATCGATACCGGTTTCTTCACCATAACCAAAAAGGTTTTCGTACCACTTCATTCGTTCCATTCCCAGGCCGCGAATACCACCATATCCACCCCCGATCGTATAGAAAAAGATGTCGTTGCTTTCTGCGATTGCCCGACGGATATCGCTCGGTCCGTGCGCTTGCCAATCGCGAAAACTAAACGCTCCGATGCGCAAAATGCCACCCAACCCATCGAGAATGGTCGAGGGAGTAACAACGCTCTCCGCAAGCGCGGCCGCGGCAACGACCGGCTTGATAGTCGATCCCGGTGGATACTCTCCGGAGAGAGCTCGGTTGAAAAGCGGCTCGGACGGATCCTCGCTCAGCTTCCGGTATTCTTCCGTGGAAATCCCTTCAGCGAAAAGATTGTTATCGAAGCTCGGCAGACTGACCATCGCCCGAATGGCGCCGCTTCTCGGATCAAGAGCGATCGCTGCCGCGCGTTTCAGTTCGCGCTTTTCGAGCAGCGTTTGCAGACTATCAAAAATCTTTTTCTGAAGATCGGCATCGATGTTGGTCATCAAATCATTCCCTGATTCCGGTTCCACGACTCCGAGCTCTTTGATCACCTTACCGAACGCATCCACTTCGACACGCTGAAAGCCGTGCCGGCCGCGCAACGCCGATTCGTAACTCTTCTCTATGCCCTGCTTACCGATGGAATCGGTCATTAAGTATTCCGGGTGAATTTCCAGCTCTTCCTTACGAATTTTTCCCTCATATCCAAGAAGATGAGAGAAAATAAGACTGTCTACATAGTTCCGATGTTTCGTCTTGTACAATCCGACACCCGGCAGATCGCGACTTCGGCCAAGGAAGAGAAGGGCTTCTTCTTGGCTAATCCGTTCTTTGATGAGAACTGGCTTCACCGAACGACGGTCAAGCTTCGAAAAAATCTCTTCAAGTGTCGAGGTTTCCGTTCCGAAAAGCGTCTGGAGCGATCGTTGCAATGCCTCTTGCGCCGACACCTCTTCGGGCGTATCGGCCGGAATGAGGACAATATCCATACTCGGCACGTTGTAGACGAGCGGGACGCCGAATCGATCATAAATGATACCACGGGGTGCCGGGATCGTGAGCGCTCGTAAACTGTTACGGCGCGCCGCTTCTTGATACTCCGCACTCTTAATGACAGACAGATAGAACACTCGCGCCGCGAGCACGGAAAGCACGGAAAGCATAACAACAAAGAAAAACCGGCTGGCCGTACGGTTGAGCGGCCACTCGATCCGATCGGCTTCCTGTTCCGTAATCGTCAGCACGGCGTCATCAATCTCCATACTGCCGCGCCTATACTGGTTTTTCCTGACGAACAGTGGCATAGGCTCACTTCACATTGAGAAATTCTTTTTTCGAAATCTGTTTGATCCTCGCTTCGAAGGGACTGAGAAAAGCATACGCGCCGACAAAACAAAAGAAACTGAGCACGAAAGACGTAACGACAGAACCGGAAGAAAAAAGTTCCCGGCTGCCGACGATGGCCGAACCGTACTTCAATGAAAAGAAAATAAGCTGATATCCAAAAACACCAGCGCTTACATACAACGCATAGAGAAATATCCCCATCCCCCGATGCTCAATCAAAAGGCGCCGCGAAAGGAAACTTGTCGCGTACAAAAGGGGTATCGAATACAAAGACACGCTCCCGACCGTTCCCGAAGACAGAGCTTCGAACAAAAGCACAAGCGGAAGCGCTATCCGAAGCACCGCCGGAAATGACACGATGAGCGTCCATGCCACCAAAGCAGAAAATAGGAAGATCGGTGCAAAGGTCCGAGGAAACAAGATGTCTAAGAATGACAGCTGTGTAAAAATAATCCCCAAAACGACCGAAAAACGAAGGAAAAATATCTTCATAGCTTTTTCGCGTTTCGAATGACGAAAAGATACTGTATATCGTCAAGTCGTACCGGCGAAACGAGAGAGGCTTCGCGGAATAACCGGTCGCTAGAAAGATGCGGTTCCTGAATCGTCCCAATAAGCAACCCTTGGGGCATATCGCCGCCCAGTCCCGATGTCACCACTGTATCACCGGCCGTCAAAGCGTCTTCTTGCAGCACCATCCCGAAAAGGAGCCCGAGGCCGTACTCTCCCTTCACGATGCCGCGCGCCTCCGTATCCCCCGTTACGCCATTTATGAAGCTTTCGCCATTGGAAAGCAGCATCACCCGCGCGCTCGATGGAAACACATCGGTCACTTTTCCGACCAATATTCCCGCTCCCACGATCACCGGCATACCTTTCTGAACACCTTGCAGCGCCCCTTGATCGATTGATATCCAATTTCCGAGACCGGACACGTCCCGCCCAATGATTTCCGTCGCGAGTATATCGTATTTCTCCCGCGGCAGGATGCCGAGTTCGCGGCGCAACTCCTCGTTTTCCTTGGCAATATCGTTCAGACGAGCGTTCTCAGCGAAAAGCCGGAGGCGCTCCGCTTCTAAACGTTCATTCTCGTCTTTCAGCTCGCCGATGGAAGAGAAGAACTGAAACGTCCCGCGTATTTCAAAGGCAATGAAAGAAAGGAATTTCTCCGCCGGCCAAGACACGGTGGCGATCACCGTTTGCGCCGGACGAAGCAGGAAGCGTGGCTGAAAAAAAACAAAGAAAGAGAGAACACCGAACGCCACAAGCGCCCAAAAAAACTTCGTTTGGATGAATTTTCTCCGTACCATTTCGATATCCGCTATGCAATGAATGATATCTGCTTATCCGAGAGGCTTGTCTGAAACCTCGCTAATTAGGACTTCTTTCAAATGTTCCAGATCATCGAGTACGATGCCCGTACCACGCACAACAGCCGTAAGCGGATCTTCCATCATCCGTACCGGAATGCCCGTTTGATTGGCGATCAACTTGTCGAGACCGCGAATCAAACTGCCACCGCCGGCAAGAATGATACCTCGGTGCATAATATCAGCCAAGAGTTCCGGTGGCGTTTCC
Source organism: Candidatus Moraniibacteriota bacterium (assembly GCA_052034975.1). Taxonomy (GTDB): domain Bacteria; phylum Patescibacteriota; class Minisyncoccia; order Moranbacterales; family UBA1568; genus UBA1568. The sequence continues at coordinate 38,607 of JBPOIA010000030.1, read as the reverse complement.
TCAACGATAGTCTTAATATTGTTCACGATAACGCGAACGGAGCGAGAGAGCGCCTCACGGATATGCTCATCGTTCGCGATAACTTCTTTCGGAAGACCGGATACGAGATCACGACCACGGAGCGGAAACGTCAATCGTTCGCGCTGCGGATACGCGCTGCCAATGGAAATCTTCGCTTCTTCGGCCGTCCGTTCACCGATCAGGATATTGAACTCGTCGCGGCTGTACCGCACGATATCCTCGTTCATTTCGTCGCCTGCCACGCGCAAGCTACGCGAAATGACGACACCTCCAAGAGAGATCACCGCGATCTCGGTCGTGCCACCACCAATGTCTACTACCATATTTCCCGCGGCATCGATGACTGGCAGCCGCGCTCCGATTGCCGCCGCCATCGGCTCATCGATAAGGAACGTTTGCCGGGCGCCGGCATTCTGTGCCGCTTCGATCACGGCGCGCTTCTCCACTTCGGTCACACCGGACGGAATACCGATGAGAACACGTGGACGACGAAGAAACGCGAAGCTGTCTTCGCTCACTTTGTTGATGAAGTAACGGAGCATCTGCTGCGTGATTTCGAAATCGCTCACGACACCATCGACCAAAGGTCGCGTCACGACGATGTGCCCCGGCGTCTTACCGACCATTTTCTTGGCCTCGCGACCGATGGCGAGAATCTGCCCTGTGCGCTGGTTGACCGCCACAACTGACGGCTCATTGATTACAATCCCCCGACCACGTACATAGACAAGTGTATTGGCCGTTCCGAGATCGATGCCGATATCCTGCGAAAGATGCCCAAAAAAACGCTCAAACAAGGTCTTCTTCAAATGAGAAAAAAAGTGTTGCAACGTTGACATAAAGAGAATGCCCGGAAAACAAAAAAACGGGATACCCTATTCTATCCCATTTCCCAAAAATATTCCAGAACGGACAGAATTATGGTGTGAGGCGCTTCACATCGCGAGGATAGAGAACAGCTTCCTTGATGCTCGCCAAGCCGAAAAGCTTTTGGATGATACGTTCCGAACCGAGGCCAAAACCACCGTGTGGCGGTATGCCGAAGCGGAAAACGTCGAGATACGACTGGTACCCTTCTGCTTCTGGATCAAGGCCTTTTTTCTTCATATTTTCGATAAGCATCTGATACTTGTGGATGCGCTGTCCTCCGGACGCGATCTCGATCCCACGGAACAGAAGATCGAACGTTTCTGTGTATTTCGGATCATTGGCGCTCGGCATACTGTAAAACGGTCGCACATGGGCCGGATACCGCGTCAGAAATACCAGATCCGAACCATACGTCTTTTGGACGTATTCGCTTATCAATCGCTCGCCTTCACCGTCAATATCCTCGTTTTCGGTTTCCTTGCCGTATTCGTCTTTCAGAATCCTGATCGCTTCAGTGAGTGGTATGCGTGGAATCGCCACATCGGGCGGCAGTACGGCTCCATACGAATGAAGCTTTTGTTCGCACGTCGTGCCGATATGCCGGAATATCGTTTGCATCACCTCTTCAAGGACGATCATAACATCCTCGGCACCGTCGATAAATCCCATCTCAGCGTCAAGGCCGGTATATTCGTTGACATGCCTCGCCGTAAAATGCGGCTCTGCGCGAAAAACCGTACCGATCTCGAACACACGCTCAAACGCGCTCACGCCGGCCTGCTTGTAAAACTGCGGGCTCTGCGCGAGAAACGCCTCCTGATCGAAGTATTTTATCTTAAAAACGTTCGCACCACCCTCGGTTGCTGAACCGAGAATCTTCGGGGTCTTTATTTCCATAAAACCACGGACACGCATCGTGTCATCGTACGCTTTCAGGAGTTCGGAATACGTTTCGAAAAGAACGCGAACTTTTTCGTTGCGCAAAGAGAGCGTACGGTATTCTAGAAGCGTTTCGAGCTGAAGTCCGAGGTCTGGCTTGGAAACATCGATCGGGAGATCGTCCGAAGGGCGCGCAAGGATCGCTACCGATTCGACCTCGACTTCCACCGAATCGGTCGGGGTGGCATTTTCTTTCGCCTTACCTGGACGCTCTTTTATTTTCCCGATGATTTCCACGACATATTCGCTCCGCAATTCTTTCCCCGTTTCGATCGCCTGCGAGTGTTCGGGCAGGAGTACTGCCTGCACACGACCACTTCGGTCACGCAGTTCGATAAAAATGAGTTTTCCGTGATCACGACGGATGCATACCCAGCCTTGGAGTTTCACGGTTTCGCCGATATGCTGCGGCGTTTCAGCGATCAATATTCGTTGCGACATAATCTCGTTCGGTCAAGCGGTCACTATCATTTTTCGGCAAAAAAATCATTGACGGCATACGTGAGTTCGCTCGGTGTAATCTGCGTTTTCATAAACACCTTGTTGGCGATACCGGCATCGGTCAATTCCCTCAATTGCTGATCCTCAATAGATGCGGACAAGAGGAATACCGGCGTATTTTTACCTTTTTCGGTATCCCGCAAACGCGTCACGATTTCATGTCCCTGCATTCCCGGCATCACGACATCGGAAATGATCATATCGAACTGTTCGTTCGTCGCCGCTTCCAAGCCGGAAAGCCCGTCTCGTTTTACGATGACTTCATATCCTTCATCGCGCAGACGCTTGCCGAACATCTCTACAAACACCGGTTCGTCTTCGATAAAAAGGATACGCTTGCCCAACGTTTTCTGTTCATCCCCGCCGTTCATTTCCCGAGCGGAATTCTTTTCCTGCTCACTGAAAAGATGCAAGAAACGGTTCACTTCGCCGATCACTTCGGACGGTGAGAATTCCGTTTTGGAAATAAATCCGTTCGCACCGAGTTTCAGACATTGCTCGCGATCCTCCTGGCTGCTCAGGTTACTGAAAATGATAATTTTCAGGTCTTTCGGGTATTCCGGATTATGCCGCAACTCGCGCAGGACTTCCGTTCCGCTCATTTCCGGAATGACGAGATCGAGGAGAATGAGATCAAACTTTTGGGCGAGCGCTTCTTTGAGCACTGCCTTTCCGGTCGCTACGTTCAGCACGTCAAAGCCGGAGCTCTCAAACTTTTTCTTGTAGATATCAGCGATAAACGGGTCATCCTCGACAAACAGTATTTTCGACATACGTGACGATATTTTGTTTAATTCCAATACATACAGAATACCCGATAAAGAAGCGGAAATCAACCCTTCGTTTCTTTCTTATAGCTCTCCTTGAATGTTGTGATTTCACTCTTTCCGGCATTCGGATTCGTAAACGGCAACTCGACGATGAAGCGCGCGCCTCTTTTGATTCCTTCAGACTCGACCCAGATACGGCCGCCGTGTGCTTCGACGAAATTCTTACCGACATACAGACCCAAACCCGTGCCGGACGTCACCATCTTCGCCGTCTCTTTGCTTCGGACAAATTTCTCGAAGAGGTGGATCTTGTCTTCTGGCTTAATACCGATACCGGTATCTTCGACGGTGACACGAACCACATTGTCCCCACCCTCCACCGACACGGTCACGGTACCCTGTTCAGTATACTTGATGGCATTGTCGATCAAGTTGGAAAAAACTTCCTTGATCTTGTTCTCATCCAAAAGCAACTTCGGGAGCGATTTTTTCTGCAAGCGAATGCCGAGTGCAAGCTGCTTGTTCTTGGCGGAAAGCAGAAACATATCCACGAGATCAGCCACAAGCACTTCGATCTGTATCGGCGTGTAATTGTATTTGATCCGTCCCGCTTCGATACGCGAAACATTGAGAAGGTCTTCCACTAACTGCGTCAGGTGCCCCTGTACGGTATACACTTTATTCAATACGTCTTGCACTCCCGAATCGATTTTTCCGTACGAGCCCTCGAGAATGAGAGATACGTAGCCCTTGATGGCAGTAAGCGGCGTGCGCAATTGGTGTGATGCGATCGAAATGAACTCCGATTTCGCATTATCGAGCTCCTGCAATCGTTCGTTTGCCAGAGCCAAACTATCAGATATTTTTTGCAGCTCTTCCTTGCGCGCGACCTCTTTTTTTACCGAACGTATCAATGCCCATCCAGCTCCAAGAGTGAAAAGGAGCGTGATACAGATAAGAATGTAATTCATTATGCCCTGCACCGCCGTCAACATCGATCCAATCAGGATGAATTGTGCGATGACCAGCGCCTGTACGCCCAAAAGCTTGATATCGAAAGCCTTAAATCGTACGACAAGATATCCCAAAAACACCAAAAAAACGGTCATACCGAAAAGTCCGTAAAACTCGAATTTGTAGCTGTCGAAAAAACTCGCAAAAAAACCCATCAAAGAAAACGTGGCCAAAAAAAACATTGTCCCAAAACCGAGAAGGAAAATTTCCTGTCGCTCACTTTTAACAGTAGCCGACCTAAATTTTCTTACGAAAACAAAAAAAATGCACAGGAATAAAACGAGGCTGAGAAAATAATATGAATTAACAAACCAATCATCCTCCATCGCTTCGCAATTTACCGCATCAAAGCCGTAAAGGTTCAGACTAAGTGGCGTGAGCACAAGAATAGGCAGAAGAAAAAAACTGAAAGCGATCTTCTTTCTCAACGATACATCTTTCTCTTTTGGAAATGTCGCTATAAGATAGAGGCTTATCAGAAAGATCAGGACATTGAACATTCCTAATAAGGACCATGAAAACATCGTCACTCTGCTATCGTGACTTATCCACGTCATCAAATCAAAAAATGTCCAGCAAGCAAACGCCACGGAAAGCATCAGTAGTATCTTCGTCACCAACGATTTCCTGTTTCTCAAAAAAACATACATACCGAACAGGAGCGCGATGATAGCGGTCGGAATATGAGAATAATAAACGAGACCGACGACGCCGGCTGCTTTCCCGTCTTCAATGAATGAGACACAGGATTGGAGAGAGGTGACAAGATTATATTCCATACTTTTTATTATTTCGCGATTATCGGAACCATCTTCTTTATATACTCCGGGTAATGCATCCATCGATCGGAAAAATCGTCGAGCTTTTCTTCCTTGCACAGTGGCGATATCAATGGCGCGTGTCCAAATAATTTTTTTACGGTTTCGATGCTCGGCAAAAGCACTTCATAGAAAAACCGCTCTTCATCGTTATCTGACAATAAATAATTTTCAAATAAAATACCGTGCGCAATAAAAAGACTGAAACAAAAAGTATAGTATTTTTTCGCGGATTTCCCGTGCCGTTGAAACCAGTTCGACATATCATACCGTTTTTCCGCTATCGAAGAAGGCACTGTCTCGAAAAAAATCCTGTTATGAAAATCAACGAGTGGCTCTCCCCATAATGTCTTAACATCAATGATCTTTTTTTTCTCAGAATCGCTGAATTTTATAATTCGACTCGTCGTTAAGCGATCTCCGCCGTTTTTTCCCTTTTTATTATAAAAAAACAGTTTTCCTAGATAATATTTATCAAGATTCCCGGAAATAAACTCGTCTTCTTTATACTCTCCTAAAAAAATATCGAGTCCGGTCTTTTTTGCCTCATTCAGAAAGAGAAAAAATTCCCTGTTCGGCGTAAAAATATTACGTCCCAAAACAGCTTTGGGCGACTTCAAAAGAGGTTCTGGAAGATCGTTTTTTAAAAAAGACTCTATCTCTTTCCGCAGACTTTTATTCGCAAAACGTTTGAGCGCTTCTTTTCCAGCCATTTCAGGCGACGTATAGAAGGAATCAAAATCGAAATTCTGTCTTTTTTTCTTTTCAGCCATATCATTGATATTACGCCCTTTCATCAACATCAACGTGTAAAAGAACCGTTCTTTCGGTAATACCTTTACGAAATACTATCATAAAACGTTCGGGGTTGTAAAAACAATTACGCTTTTGCAACGATACCCCAGAGGTATTCGATCACCGACACGCCCATATATGCCGCCAATGTCCAATACACATTACCGATGAAGAGCGATGCTCCGAATATTTTCCAATCTCTGCCGGTAAGACCATTATATCGGTGCGCACCCCGCCGCATATACAGCATCGTAATCAATGGATCAAATTTAATAGAAAGAAAAACGAGCAACGCGTTGTCGCTTTTTCGAACGAGTTTTCTAATAAATTTTCCGATACGACTGTTTCCTTCGGAATCTTTTATTTCTTTCAATGTTTCGATGCCGAGCCAGTCTTTCTTCGTCCGGTCGTAGAATAAAAGGAAGGCGTAGCAAATGAGACCGGAAAGCATCATCATTATTACTCCACCCTTAATGATGCCCATTTTCCAAATAACAAGAGGATACAAAAAATAATCGAACAGATAGCTGCTCCCAAAGACACCGAGAAAACCGACTACGACAATTCCGATTCTTTCTTTGTTTCTTGAAAAAAAACTCCGTATCCGATCAAGATACTTCATAAAAACCAGGATTGAATCTTACTCGCTTTCGACATCACTTTCAAAACCGTCCTGCGGCAATAAAACATTTTCATTTTCATTCCCACTCTCGTTTTCAGCTTCTTGAATTTCCGAATTCTCTCCTCTTTCATCCTGTTTTTCCGCAGAATGCTCGGCAGTATACGTCTCCGGATCGCTGCATACCCCACCCTCTTCTTCGGTCATATTCTCATCACAATACTGGTAGCTGCACCCTTCTTCCTCCTCGAAACATTTTGTCGCCGTACACTCGGGATCGTTCGGGTCGCACAAGGCGATATTGACTGCTTGCCGCGTCATCTTTTTGTAATACCAGGTATCTTGCTCGGGATCACCGGTACATTCTTCCGTTTCCGAATCACATTCATAGATAAAACATCGTTCAGCGGTGGGATCACAGTCGATTTCCGCGACGATCGGATATCCTTTTGCGATAAAAAAACGGATGAAAGAAAAAGCGATCGTGAGAAGGATCGCGAGCGATAATAGAGTCCAAAACCAGCTGTTTTTTTGTTTTTCATCCATAGGCCTCTCGTAACGTCTCTGGGGCAATTATGACACAAAAAGCGCTTTTAATCAATCTGCCATACATCGAATACAGGGCATCACACAGGAACGATTTCTTCTCCTTGGAGGGCGGCGTAGGCACCGCGACGGACAAGGAGCTCCGTATGTGTACCGCGTTCAATGATCCGTCCGTTCTCAAACACGAGAATCTCATCGGCATCCTGGATAGTCGACAAGCGATGCGCGATGACGATGACCGTAATATCGAGATGCTCGAGGTTGTAGATAGCTTCTTTTACCTGTCGTTCGGAAAGCGTATCGAGACTCGATGTCGCTTCATCGAGTATCAGAATCTTCGGCCGGCGGATAAGCGCCCGGGCGATGCCGAGCCGCTGCTTCTCACCACCGGAAAGCTTAACACCGCGTTCCCCTACTTCCGTATCCAACCCGTTTTGCATCTGCTGTACGCGTTCGTCGAGCACGGCCAATCGAAGAGTGTTCCAAATTTCCTCATCGGAAAAATCGTCTCCCATCAGAATATTTTCGCGAATACTCGCGTTAAATAGTTCGACATCCTGCGGCACGATGGCGAGCAGTTTCCGATATTCGTACTGGTCGAATTCGCGGATATCAATACCATCGAAACGCACCACCCCTTCCTGCACGTCGTATAATCGGAACAAGAGCTTCACGAGCGTTGATTTTCCGGAACCGGAATGCCCAACGATGGCCGTCGTTTTCCGCGGCGGGAATACGACGGAAAAATGATCGAACTGGTCCCGATTGGTCCCGTCATAGCGGAACGATACGTCATCGAAAACAATTTCTCCGCGCGCCTCAAAAGGCACCGGGCGCACTTCCTCGCGATTCTTTATCTTTTCATCGCGATCGATAACATGACAATACTGCTCCACGCCGGAATAAAAATCCGCCATCCGGTCGACCAAACGCGATAATCCCCCGAGCGAGCGTACATACAAAGGAACAAGGAGCAGAAGAAACAGTCCGGATTCCTCGGACAGAATACCGAGCCGATACTGCCAAACGACCAAAAGAGTCAAAATGAATGCCTGCGCCCACAAGAAGACGTTTTTGATCCATAAAAGAACGGAGAGACGCGGAAATTTCTTCTGCCAGATATCCACAATCTTTCCGAATTCCTGTCCACCACGCGCATTATAATGATCCTCTTTGGCAAAGAACCGGATCGTCCGGATCAGACTCAGGCTTTCGACAAAAAACGCTGCGATCTTGTTTTCCTGCTCGAACGCGGCATCAAACACTTCGTTCAGGAAATAGCTCACGAAAAACGCGAATGAGAGAAGGAGAAGAAATGTGAACGTCAGCCACAGGCCGCCCTGAAACGAATAAAAGAAGAAAACGCTGTGCACGAATGCTATCTGCACACCGGCCGGAAAGAACTGGTACAGAAGCTGATCCATCCCGCTTACGATCTTGTCAACGGCCCGACGCGTCTTGCCAAGAAATTTTCCCGACGATTCGTTCTCGTGCAATGTGATGTCGAAATACAAAAGCTTGCCGTATACCTGTGAAAGAAGCGTTCTGGAGAGTCGTGCGAGAAAATCGATATCACACCGAATGGCGAGCACTTCCGCGGTCACAGCAAAGAGCATCAAAAGTGCGAGTAATCCACCCCACCGAAACAGCTCCGTCAACGAAAACCCGCCAAGTACCGATTGGGTGAATAGTTTGGAAAAGAGATATGGCTGGGAATACTGAAGTACCGATTCCAACGTGAAAAAAAAGAATGCTGCGAAAAAAATCTTTGAATGATGCTGAAAAATATGTCGGAAAATGGAGCCGATATTCTTTCGTGCCCGCGCGAATTTTTCGAAAAGATCCCGCATATCATTTACTCCTTACAAGATACCCTTTATTTCAACACAAAAAACGCTCCCTATCAAGGGGGCAACTCAAAAAAGATTGGGCCGTTACGCTTTCGGATTCGCAAACGGCAATTCGACGATGAATGTCGCCCCTTTGCCCGTGCCGGCTGATTCCGCATGGATCGTGCCCCCGTGCGCCTCGACGAAATTACGGCTGACATACAACCCGAGACCCGTGCCAGACACATCGATCGCCGACGTTTCCATACTCCGGATGAATTTTTCAAAGAGACGCGGCATATCCTCAGAAACAATGCCGATACCGGTATCCTTGACGATGAGCCGCGCACTCTGCTTCATTTTTTCAATAGTCACCGTCACTCCGCCCTCTTTGGTGTATTTCAAGGCGTTATCGATCAGGTTCGACACCACTTCCCGTATCTTGTTCTCATCCAGCAGCATTTCCGGCAGCTGCTCTTCTGACAACACGAGTTTGAGGGAAAGCTTCCGGCTCTTGGCGATGACCAAAAACATATCGACGAGTTCGGAAACGAGCGGTTCGAGATGAGATGGGATGTATTCATATTGCACACGACCGGCCTCGATACGCGACACGCTCAGCAGGTCTTCAACCAGGCACACGAGACGCTTGTTGACGAGATACACCTTGTTGAGCGCATCCTGAAAACGCGTATTCACGGCCCCGTACGATCCTTCCAGCATCAGCGAAATATAGCCTTTGATAGCGGAAAGCGGCGTACGCAGCTGGTGCGAGGCAATCGAGATGAACTCCGATTTTGCAACATCGAGCCGGCGCAACTCTTTGTTGGCAAGAGCCAGGCTCTGAGCCATATCCTGATATTCCTCCTTCTGTTCCACTTCTCTTAAAACGCTCTTCACAAGAAAAATGCCGACGATAAACACGACGAGAAGAGCTGAAACATTCGTGACCCAGTTTTCTAGCGTCTCAGAATTGGAAAGCTGGATGAAAGAGATTGCGATGAGTATACCGACAAGAATCTGCGTCAAGATAACTTTCGTTTCAAAAAAGCGATGCTTCACGATAGCTACCATCGCACAAAGGATGAAGATGAGCGAACTCGGACTGTCGAGATTAGTGAAAGCGAAGATACCAAACGCTGGCAGGATACCGCTCACAAGGAGCGTATTCAACATAAATCCGGAAATGCCAATGAAGACGAGCCGTGCCTGGCGTTTCCGATAACCCACGCTTTTCCGATAGATGCGGAACGTGTTGATGACTGACCATACGATGGTGAGAAAAAGATAGACACTAAAAAAAGAGAAGAGCGGGCCTTGATCAACGTCGATGCCCTGGACGCTCACGCTCCGCACTTCCCCCACCACCAATCCGTCAAAAAGCGATGCGGCCGCCATCGCGCTACCGGCAAGATACGTGAAGACCGGCAGAAAGCGACTCTTCATCCGCTCGTCATATAGGAACGACCAGGCAAGAAGCGCGGCGACCGTAAGCGATCCGAACGCGTACGTAAGCTTCAGAAAGAACGGATTCTCCATCGAATACCACAGAGAGAAAAGATTGGAGAAGATCCACACGCCGGTGATGAGACAGAAGACACCGAACGAGATTACTTCCCGGGAACGCTTGCCACTATACAATGCCAAGGTCCCAAGAAAAATACTCAGGATACCGGCACCGAGGATTATTTTTTCCATAAAAAAAGCGTGTCGTTTCTGTCTGTTACATTGTAACACGAGATACGACACGCAAAATATTCTCTCTCCTGATCAGGCCCGTGGTCCGTGGCCGAAGCGGTATTTTTCCCGCGCCCTCCGCAGTCCGAAAACGAGCCGCTCGATCTGTGCATCGGTATGCACCGCCGAAAGCGCGATCCTAAGTACCGCTTCATTTTCAGGAACCGCTGGAAACCGGATGGCACCGCAGAGCGATGCGTGTTCCCGCACCAAATAATCCTGCACTTCGAGACAAAGACTCTCTTCGCCGATGAGCACCGGTACGACGTGCGACGTCGAACCGAAAATGCAAAAATCATCCGCTGCGAGCGTTTGCCTGAACGCGAACGAGAGCTCGTCCAATCGGCGCCGGCGATCCTCTCCTTTTGGTCCACGGATCACTTCAAGCGTTTTTCGATACATCGCCGCCTGAAACATCGGCATCCCGGCAGAAAAGATATATTTCCACTGAGAATTGCGCGCGAGCTCCGCAAGTGCCGGAAAACTCGTCACATACCCGCCCATTCCCGCGAATGCCTTGCTGAGCGTTCCCGATTGGGTGATACGCGAAAGATCATTTGCGTCGCGGATCCCGGCCTCTTCCACCATTCCTCTTCCTTCGGGACCGTACACGCCGTCGCTGTGCGCACCATCAAGGAGAAGGAACGCTCGATATCGCTTCGCGATATCGAGCAGCCGCTTCACATCGACGGTATCTCCGTGAATGGAAAAGAGCGTATCGGTCACGATGAAACGATCCAGATCGTCATCCGGCGCGCTTTCGAGCATTTCGCACAACATCGCATAATCAAGATGTCGATACTTACGATAGCGCGCTCCGAGAGAAATGTCTCTTCGTCCCTGCTTGAGTCGGAGAAACGCGTCTTGCAGCGAAGCGTGTGAGAGCTCGTCCATACAAACAAACGTCCTCTGCTTTCCGGAAAATCGCTTGCGAAGTGCCTGCATCGGCCCGGCCGAAAGCATAAGAAGCATATGACTCGCATCATATCCCGTATTGGTCAGAACGCAGGCTTCGGCACGCTTGAAATCCGCAAGCGCAGCTTCGAACGCAAGGTGGGAAGACGAATCGATAGTTGTCCGGGAACTTGCGAACCCCGAACCGTATCGGCGCAGAGACTCGGTACCAGCTTCGATGATTTCCGGCTCGTTCCCGATCCCGAGATACTCGAGACTCATAAAGGATGCGACCGGGACATCCACGCCGGCAAGACGGACGAGTGTTCCCAACGGATGTCCGTCAATCACGAACAAATCGCCGTATACGCTCTCCTTCCGGCACTCCTCAGCGAATTCGCGATAGGCTTCACGAAAACGTTCAACATATTCATCGGCGAACGACATTGTGTCTCCCTCCAAAAAAGGTCAGAAAAAAATCAGCTCAGAAACGTCTGCCCGTAAAAACAAAAAAAGACCCGATTGTGAACGAACAAGCGTCTTCTTTGTTTCCGATTATACACGAAAAAACGATTCTGTGCCCTCTCCTGATTCTGCCTCGCGTGCCGCATCGCGATACGCACAATAATCGCACTCCGTATTCGCTTCGGGCGGATTGTTTCGCATCAGACATTCGCGTGCCGAAAGGAGTGCCGGCGACACCCATACGTCATTGCCGACATACGGCAAGAGTATGACATCGAATTCCAATTTTCCGTCAAACGCTTTCCGGTCGGATTTTCCGTTACAGTAGACGAAGTAGCCGGTATCGGACACCGAGAAACCATTTCTGCGGAAAAGCCACTGATACATCTCCATCTGCCTCTTGTACCCGATCTGCCATGCCGCATCAAGATTCACTTCGCCGTCTTTCGCGGTCGCCTTATAATCGACGATGATGAGATTTCCTTCGCGGTCCGCCCATACGTCATCGACACCGCCAGTGAAGAAGAAATTACTTTCCGGATGATGGTACGCGATGCCACGCCGGAGCGAATCGCGCCATTCATCCATTTTCTCGTGCTGAAATGGCACGGCGTCGATACCATACGCTTGCATCAGAGGGTGTGCGGTCTTCCCTGCGCGATGGACGTCGAACTCCTTCTTCAGAAGCGTGTCAACGGCGGAATTGAGCGAGAACGGAAATCCCGGCGGACGATCCACACCGAGGCGCCGATCGAAATAAAAACAGCGCGGACAATTCAGAAACAATTCGAGTTTCGATCGACTCAGACGGAACGGTTCCGTCGCGGACGGATCAAAGATGTTTCTCGTGCGTTTGGCCTTGTAATACTGGGACATACGCCGTCATTCTATCACAAAACGACAAAGAGGGCAGAAGCCCTCTTTGCGTCTCCAAAAAAGAACAGCTTTCCTAGAAAAGATTGAAGAACCAGCTGAAGAGGCTCAGTGTATTCATCTGCCCATCAACAAAACTCCTCAATTTCACCGTTTCCTGTTTCAGATCTTCAATCTGTGTTTCAAGCAAGACTCGCACATCGGCATCTTCGATATCGTCAGCGATTCGACTCAAAATATTGATACGGACTTCATTCGCTACAATCTCCTGATCGATCTTCTCAAGATCATCATCCTTGGCTCCGACTAAAAACTTCATCAAGTCGCTTCGATCTTCGACATTTTTTACGAACGCGCTCACCTGCTCCGCTGATGTCCGTTGGGCACGAGCAATAGCACGTACTTGCTCTCCGATACCATCATCTTCAATTTCGGCCACGTCATCAAGGTCCTCGGCGATATCCTCTACTTCTTCCTCATGATCATCGTCAAAATCATCATCATCACCGCCGAGTGCATACAGGGCATTCTCGATCGAATGTTTGAGACTCTTTGCGCGCCGCTCAGTCGCTTCAAGTTCGAGAAACCCAGCGACCGCTCCGCTGCCGCCATTTCCGATCAATGTTTTGGCTTCATCAAACATCCGTTCGACTTCCGTAAGGATCGTTCCAAAAGAAGATGTGTCTCCGCCAAGCGCTTTCAGTTCCGATAGTTTCCCCTTGATTTGTGCGATGCGTTTCGCTACTTTTCCAATCTCCTCGGCGGTCTTTTTCGCATCATGAAGATCGTCTTCTTTCGCAAAATGCGCCAATTTTCTCGCTTCCTTCGCCAAACGTTTGGCTGCTTCAAGGTCATTCGTGTCAAACGCGGAGAAAACGGAACTCATCAAAGCTTCCGCCTGCGCAATTCGTGCGAGCGCTACTGTCACATCAACACCTTCCGCCTGTTTCTCAAGAATTTCCTTTTTCGCTTCTTCTATTTTCTCACGAAGTTTTTCCAACGTTTTCTCGCGATCCTTATACATCGCGGTTTCATCGTTCCTGCCTTCATCGCCATCCTCATCTTCATCCTCGATTTCTAAACCGTCATCATCGGAATCGGAATTTTCACGTTCACGCTCAGCCTGCTTTTTAGCTGCCTCACGCTCCCGTTCAAGTTTTTTCTTGGCATCTTCGGCAGCTTTTTCTTGTCGTTCTTTGTCCTCATCTTCGTCTTCATCCTCGTCCTCATCTTCATCCTCGTCCTCATCTTCGTCTTCATCCTCGTCCTCATCTTCCTCATCTTCGCCTTCATCGGCCGAGGAAACAGGAATAACGCTCCACTGACCGTGAGAAATCGCCGAGACTCCGCCGAGAGCTATACTCAAAACAAAGAAAACGGCAACCACGAGTGCCGACACACCGAGACCTTCTTTTTTTCTTTTTGTTTTAAACATATTTCCCTACTAAGAATTAAAAATATGCTTTTTTAGTATAACACACTCCCAAACCCCTACCTTATTTTTGTCAAGCAGAAAAAATACGGCCTAAAGATCGAAAAAGATCCAGTGTCTTTTCACCTGTTTGCAACCAGGAAAATTCTGCGGCACGGACTATTCCCTCAGACTGAAATGTCTGCCGCAATTCCTGATCGGCGAGAAGCTCTTTCAAAGCAAGGAAGAGTTCTTCCGGTTGGTACGGATCGATCAATATGCCGGCGTTTCCAATAATCTCCGGCAATGAAGACGAGTGTGACGTGATCGTAGGCACGCCACAGGCCATCGCTTCGAGCGGCGGAAAGCCGAATCCTTCGTATACTGACGGGTAGACGAATACGGTGGCAAGGTTATACAGCGCCGCCTTATCGCGATCGTCGATGAATCCCGGGGTAAGGATCCGGTCACGATACGGGGAATGCTTGATGGCTTCAAATACCGCGTCACATTTCCAGCCACGCGTGCCGGCAAGCACAAGCGCATACTTCGCGAAACGCTCGTCATTAAGACGAGAGAGCTCCTCGAACGAACGGAGAATCGCAAGGATATTCTTCCGCGGCTCAAACGTCCCCAGATAGAGAATATATTTGTACGGCAACGCGTATTTTTCTTTGACAACAACCAGTTCCGGGTCGTTCCGACTTATCACCCGAAACTGCGGACCGATACCGTTTTTGATGACAGTAATTTTTTCTTCCGAAATACCATACCCGATGAGGTCGTTTTTGGTCGATTGTGAAACGGCAATAACCGCGTCCGCATGGCGGAGCAATCGCCGGAAATCGATACAAAAGTGCCAAAGACGCTGTTTAAGCGAAAATGTTTCTGGAAAAAGCTCGAACGAGAGATCGTGGGCCGTAACAACAAGCTTCGTTTTTCCCGACACCGCGGCGAAATTGAGATTAGGAAGAAAGAAAATATCCGTTCCGCCGATCAACTGATCAAGTTTCGGCCAATTCAGATACCACAGCGACAGATTAAACAACTTGTTCGGAAAACGGAACGCGCGGAGTCTCACGTGCGGGTATGCTTCCGTAAGTCGTAGAATCGTCTCCGGTAGCGTTTTCCTCCACGCGTTAAAGAACAGGATGTATTCATCGTCCTGATTTTTCGAAAACAGTTCCTCCAAAAGCGCCAAAGTGTATTCTTCGACCCCCGTTCGTTTTCCCTCCGCCAAACACCGTACGTCTATGCCAATTCTCATCTTCCGGAAAAATAATGTCTCAGGAGCACTGCCCAAAAACCAAAGAGAAGGCCGGCCAAAAGCGCAGCAAGGAAAGCCGACCAAAAGCCGACGCGCGCGTCACGGATCACTGGATCGCTTCCGATCACGACGAACCAGCCCGGATCATTGCCGTCGTTATTGAGGCTTTCCGTATAACGATTGAGTACCGTGATAAGCGAATCTGACAGTCCGCCGAGCATTTCTTGATCCTTGCCCGCGTACGAAACTTCGATCATCTGCGAAGACAAGCGCTTGGCCGAAAAGAGACTTTTCAGATCGCGCGTCCCAAGCGCCGCCACGGGCAGGTTCGCATCCGCATAAATATCCTCCACGATTCGCGGCGCACCAAGCCAGCGCACCACCGTATCGGCAAACCGCTCGTCGGCCTGCAAACGGTAGAAACTATCATACGCATATTCCCTCGTCTCCCGCGCATCCGATCGTCCGATATTGAGAAGGAGCGTGGCACGATACGTTTCTAGTTGCATCTGCTGCCAGACAAGTCCCACACCAAGACAAATAAGCACGGTACCGAAGAATACCCCGGACTGTTTCCTGAAAATATGTACGTATTCCATCAATTCCATAATTCCCGAGCTTTGAGGTGCGAAACGAGCGCTTCTTCCACGTAACGTTTCATTGTAGCCTGAAACCGCGCTTTGTCAAAAGGCAGAGCTTTCGTCCTAATATATTCCGGATCATACCGCTCGTCATCAAATCGTTCAAGGGCCGCGGCAAGCGCCTCCGCTGTCTGAATGTCGAAATACTCTCCCATCTTCCCTTCTTCCATATGTTCCACGATATCGCCACCGCGATACGCGATGATCGGACGTCCTGACGCCATCGCCTCGATCGCCACGATACCGAAATCCTCTTCCTGTGGAAAAACGAATCCTCGGCATTCGGCGTAATACTTCGGGAGATCCGCCTCGTCCACTCGTCCTAAAAATTCGATGTTCGGCCCAGCTTTCTTTTTCAACCGTTCGAATTCTGGCCCGCGACCGATGATTTTCAATGGCAACCCGAGACGATTGAACGCTTCGATGGCAATATCATGACGCTTGTACGCGATAAGGCGTCCGACCATCAGAAAATATTCCTTGCGGTCTTCCGGACGGGCGATAAAGAATTTTTCCACGTTTACCGGCGGATGCACGACCATCGAATCCTTCCGATAGTACTTTTTTATACGGCGTGCCACGAACTGGGAATTCGCTATCAGAGAGTCGACGCGGTCAGCGCTCGACTTGTCCCACAGACGGATCGGATTCATAAAGAACGGCACGAGCCGCTTCACAAGCTTTGGAAACCCGAAATCCTGCACGTACTTCTGGCAATCATCCCACGCGTACCGCATCGGCGTGTGCATATAACAGATATGAAGCGTCTCGGGACGAGTGAGGATGCCCTTGGCATAGCTCGAGGAATCCGAGAGCACGACATCATACTTCGTGAAATCAAACTGTTCGATCGCGAGCGGCATCAGCGGAGGGAATAAACGGTGCCGTGTCCGAGCAAACGGAAGTTTCTGTAGAAACGAAGTATGGATGCGTTTGTCTTCAAATTTTCCATGCATCGCCTCTCGATCGTAGAGGAGCGTATAAATCGGCGCATACGGAAAAAGCTCGGAAAAAGCTTCAAGCACACGCTCCGCACCCCCGTACTGCACCAGATAATCATGGACCAGCGCTATCTTCATCGATTTATACTTTATAGTACCCACGATACCATTCGACGAAATTCCTGATGCCTTTATCGATGCGCGTCGTCGGTTTCCAGCCGAGTTTGCGCAGTTTCCTGATATCGGCGACCGTCGACGGCACATCACCCGGCTGCATCGGAAGCAAGCGCTTCTTGGCTTTCTTGCCGGAATATTTTTCTACCACAGCGATATAATCAAGGAGTGGCTCGTCACGATCACCGCCGATATTCATCACGGCACACGGCAAATCGGCGTCAAGGGTCGTAATCGTCCCCGAAACGATATCGTCGATATAGGTAAAATTCCGCCGCATCTTGCCGAAATTGTAAACATCAATCGTCTTATCACCTATGATATTTTCGATAAATTTGAATACACCCATATCCGGCCGCCCCCACGGACCATACACCGTGAAATAACGGAGTCCGGTCGTTTTCAGTCCATGGATATGACTGTACACATATGCCAAAAGCTCCGTCGCTTTTTTGGTAGCGGCATACGGAGATACCGGAGTGTCAACAGAATCAGTCTCAGAAAACGGCATTTTGGTATTGTTGCCATATACCGACGAAGACGATGCGTAAACGAAATTCTTTATTCCGTACTGCACGGCCAAATCAAGCAAATGAGTCGTCCCCATCACGTTGACATCGACGTAAAGCCCCGGGTTATCGAGCGAGCTCCGCACGCCGGCCATCGCCGCTAGATGGATAATCCTTACCGGGCGCTCTTTTTTGAAGACGCGCTCAAGAAATTTCCGGTCGCGGATATCTCCCTTGTATAGCCTGAATTTTCCCTTGTATCCCTTGAGAAATTTCGCGATGCGGTCTTTTTTTAATTTCGGATCATAATAATCGTTGAAATTGTCGATCAGAATCGGCGTATCACCGCGATCCATCAGCTTCTTTGCCGTCGCGCTCCCGATAAACCCCGCTCCACCCGTAATAAGTATTTTCATATATTTCTTGCCAATATACCGCTGAGATATCGAACGTATTCTTCATCATCACAATGTTCCGTCGTATATTTTTGCAGCACCGTTATACGCGCCTTTTCCCCCATAGTTTTTCGGAGTGTCTCATCTTCCACTAAGCGTGATAATTTCTCGATCCATTCCGCCGTCGTACCGGCGACAAAGCCGTCGATGCCGTCTGTGATCACCTCACGAAATGTTCCCGTGGCCGCCGCCACAGTCGGTACCGCCAAAAGCCCTGCCTCGAACCATTTGAGTTCGGATTTCGCTTCACAGAACGGATTGCCAATTTCTAATGGCGCGAGATTGATATCCGTCTTGGCGATATTCCCGAAATGCTCCCGTCGCGGAGAGAACGGCACGCGTTCGATGCGATCCTGAAACGCACTCAGCCGATCAGTGGTATCGAGCGGCCCTACCAAGACCAGTCTTGTCTCTGGGTATTTCTCCATCACGACAAGCAGCGCATCCGTGATCGTCGCAAAATCCTTATTATGGCTCGGGGTTCCAGAAAAATACGCCAGTCGCACGAACGTATCATTTTTTTTCCTCTCTTTAACGAGAGTTTCGGTATCCGCGACATCTTCCATCGACATCCGATTGCGAACGACAAACGCTTGTTTTCCTTTTTCGCGCAGCCTGTCCGCAAGATACGTCGTCGAGGCGGTGCATATCTTCACATACGGATCGGCAAGAATCTCTCCGCCCACGCCGTTCTCGTACAATTTCCGCTCCAACACATTCATCTGGTTAAAATAATCCATATGTTTGAGAAATGCCGGATCATAGACCAGGTCGTCGGTATCGAAAATGATTTCCTTTCCGAGTGATTTCGTACGCGCGATAAGCTTCGCTACGTTCCCAGAAAACAGCGTCCGATGGAAAACGAATACGGAAAATTGCTCGGCATACGAAGGAAGGAAAGGGTTATCCTGCACGGTGACCGACGCACGGATGCCATGCCGATTCAGCGCCTCGGCCATATGCACCGAACGGTATCGGGCACTGTCGCCGACACCGCCGGTGACGAACAAAACGTCTCCTGGCCGAACGCGCCGGAACAAAGCAAAAAACGCTTCTAAGACGCGTCTGCCGCCACGCATCAGTCCATCGCGTCGAAGTACGCTCCATATCTTTCCGATTTTGATCAGAAAAAGTCTCATATTTACAAATGATGATACAGGTGTTCGAGCTTCTCGGCGGATTTTTCCCAACTGAATCCGGCCGCGCGGCGGGCATTGATCGCGCCTTTTTCCCGCCGAAGCGCTCCGTCTTCAACGAGTGTTCCGATGGCAGCAGCGAGACTCTCAGCCGTCGTTCCGGAAGCGTATTGACCGCCTTCATCGAGATATTCGTGATTATTGACCGTATCGAAACATACGACCGGCAACCCGGCCCCCATATATTGAAGCATTTTTCCGCTGGCCTGTCGCGTCGTCGCTTCTTTCGGATCAACGCCGATATCGCTCATCTTGAGGATTTCCGGAAGATCGAAATACGGAAGCGGACTGATAATAGTCGCTCGTTCGCGGAATATTTCCTGCCCTAAATACGCCGCAATCTCATTCACCGGAAACCCGGCGATAACGAAATGCACCTCTCGATGCTTGGCGCAGACAAGCGGCACCGCTTCAAGAAAGAGTCCGATACCCTTGTTCGGGATGAGTGCACCGGTATAGGTCACGATAACTGCATCACCTAAAACGCCGTACCGCGCACGGAGCGCTTCTTTCTCCGGCAAACCATCAAACATCGAAAGTCTCGTGCCATCAAGAAGCGTCTTCGCGTCTTTCTTCCGACGAAGAGTGTTGATATCATTTGTATTCTCCCACGAACTCGTAACGGCGGCATCGCCCCTATTATCGATAAATTTCTCCAACCATCGAAAAAGAAAGAATAGTCCGCTCATCCGAAGATAACTGTGCGAAACCATCTCTTTCGTCAGACTGCCATGAAAATCCGCCACCAATTTCATTGTATGCCAAAAGAGTATCTTTTGAACGATCCATCCGATAAGCACTCCTTCGTGCAGATGTGCATGGATGATATCCGGTCTTTTCGTCCGAGCAAGAAAAAACGTTTTCTTGATAAGCAAGAGGTCGAGGATAATTTTCTGCCAATCCGGACCGGCTTCCAATTTCTTATACCAAAAGAGCCATCGGCGGATGCGCCGCACGTCGATATGTGAATGCAGACGTTTCGGAATATCCGCACCGATATGATACGTCGCGATGGTCACTTCGTGCCCGCGTTTTTCGAGTGCCAACGCCTCCTCTAAGATGCGGATGTGAGTGCCGCGGTCGGAAAAAAACGGTGTCGGAGCAACGACAAGAATCTTCATAAAGCGATACGGGATTAAAGATCGTTTCCGGAAACCATAAGCGTTCCGCCGGATGCCACTTCGCCCGAGATGATCTTCTTTACGATAGCGTCTTCGATGGTATTTTCGATGTACCGATTGATGGAACGCGTCCCGAATTCCGGCTCGAATCCCTTTTCCACGATCCTCTGCGGCACATCGGAAGCGAAGCTGATCGTGATGTTCTTCTCTTCTTTCAGACGAACAGCAAACTGATCGAGTTTGAGACGAGTCACTTTCTCAAGCTCGCCCGGCTGCAGAGGTTCGAAGAAGATCAATCCGTCAAACCGTCCGAGAAATTCCAATCGAAAGAGATTCTCTTTGACGACACTATCAAGCACCTGCTTTCGGATTGTTTCCGGAGCCGTATGTTTCTCGACCAGTTCCTTGATGATCGCCGAACCAGCGTTCGACGTGGCGATAATGACCGTATTGCGGAAATTGATCTTCTCGCCGAATGCATCCGTAACATAGCCTTCGTCGAGAATCTGCAAAAAGAGATCAAGAACGCGCGGATAGGCCTTCTCGATCTCATCGAGTAGGACGATGGAGAACGGCTTCTCTTTGACGGCGCTCGTAAGCTGGCCGCGGACGTTCGTGTCGCGCGAACCGATCATCCGCGCTACGGATTCCCCGGTCTGATATTCGCTCATATCCAACCGGATCATCTTGTCCTCGCTCCCGAAATAGCTTTCCGCGAACGCCTTCACCGTTTCGGTCTTTCCGACACCGCTCGGCCCGAAAAAAATGAAACTTCCCAGCGGACGCTTCCCATTACCGAAACCCGCACGCGCTTTTCGCATCGCTTCGGCCACCTGTCGCACCGCCTCGTCCTGTCCGATAACCCGTTCGTGAAGATACTGCTCAAGTTTCAAAAGCTTCTCTTTTTCCGTCGCATCGATTTCTCCCGTCGGTACACCCGTCTTCATCTCGATGAACGCATCCACTGTCTGCGACGTGATAAAATCCTCGGCTGTATCGCGCCAATAGAGAAGCGTCTCTTGCGCCAAATCGATCGCGCGTTCCGGAAACGGCCACTCCCAGTTGTACCGGCCGGCGGAAGTGATCACGCTTTCAATGCCTTTCAGTGTGAAAACAACCCGTTTCCGTTCCGCATCATCGAAATGTTGTAAGAGAATAGTAAACGTTTCCTCGGGCGTCGTCTCGCGAAGATAGATCGTTTCAAGGAATTTGAGTGCCTGCTCGTCGGATTTGGCAAAGGAATGATACCGACCGGTTGGCGCCGTCCCGATCATCCGGAACGCCGGCAACCCCAAAAAATTCACCAGTACCGGTGCGATATTGTGCCGTGACGCGTCTCCGCCAAGATACAGGTCGAGATTCTCTATAACGACGATGACATTGCCGGCGTACGTCGCCTCGTGCAGAAGATGCCGGATGCGATTGTCAATATCATCACCCTCATTCGTCGCTTCGCTCATCGCCCGACCGATATCAAACAGAAGGATCCGCGCATCACAAAGAGACGTTCCGGAAAGCATGTTTTCCCGAATACGGCGTGCCAAGTGATGAATGAACGTTTTCTTACCGATGCCCGGATCACCCACCAGAAGCACGCTGTTTTGCGTCGGGCGCTCAAGTACGAGCGTCGCGACCTTAAATTCATCGCTTCGTCCGATAAGCTCCGCCGAACCGTATTCCGTAAAATCGTACGCCGAGAGATCAATACAGTAATCATCAAGATGTGGCGTATATGCATAGCGCCACCCTTTTCCGATCGGTGGCTTCTTGGAAAAATTTTCCCACAACCAAAAGCGACGCTTTCGGTCGCGACGATCCAACGCTTCTTTTTCGATACGTACCGCGCGTTCGAAAATATCCCGCTCGATACCCAGCGTTTTCAAAAAAGAAAGGAAGGCTTCGGTACTTTCCAAAAGTCTCTTATCAAAAGATCCCGGTATAAGTCCCAATCGCCCGAGTACCCGTGGAAACCAACGTTTCCGGTATAAGACAGTCACATCAAATGAGAGAGGTTCTTTCCTCTGTCTGAGCAGATAACCGATGAATACCAACACTAATCCCCCTATGCCTATGGCAAGCATCCATACACCAAAAAAAGGAGAAAATGGCAAGAGGAGACTGCCAAAAATGACACCGAATGGCGCACTTATATACAACGCGAGCAAAAAGACACCCAAAAAGAAGGTCAGAAAAAGCACCCCTATGCCAATACCAATCACGAACAGACGTACCAACATCCCCAAAAATCGCGAGAGAATATTCTCACTCAAGGCACCGAGCGACCGGATCGGATGAAGCCCGCGCCACGTATGGAACGTCACATCTCGTTTCCACGGCGAAAAAAGCGTAGTCAAAAGCCTCAATAAAGAAAAGCGGTGTGCCGTAAACCGCAACAGATTTTCTGCTAATTGCACGCTGCTTCTCAACCCTTCCGTATAATACCAAAGGAGAAAATACCGGTTCATCGATCCCATTGCTAGAGGATTAGTTCCGTTTTCTGTATTGTAATCCAAATTGAAGAAAAGACCAATCATACAGTATAATAGACAGGTATGCTTTCTCTAAAAACATTTGGGAAAACCGATTCGCTCCTTGCCCTGTTCGGACTCTCTTTTGTCGTCTTCGGATGGTTCGCACTTTCCCTCGCGCTCGGAGGACTGTTTTCTTTCTCTTTCGTCATCATCGGCGCCGCACTTATCGGAATCATCGCTCTCATCATCCTCTTTAGACTTTTTTTTCACGCATCAGATGATCTACGGTTCGCCTGTATCATCATTCTGATATATGCCGTTCTCGTCGGATACTTTTCCGAGCCGACCCTCTTCTCCGGACGCGATCAAGGCTCGATCGCGGAAGCAGCTTTCCGATTAGCAGAAAACGGACAGCTTGCCTTCTCCTTGCCGGCCAGCGACGCTTTTTTCGAAATTTACGGCTCAGGAACGGCGCTCAATTTTCCCGGCTTCGCCTATACCGACGCGGGCGACATTATCACACAGTTCCCGCTCGGCTATACGGCGTGGCTGGCCGCTTTCATAACCCTCTTCGGAACAGCCGGTATCATCGCCGCCAATGCCCTTCTCTTGTTTCTTTTTCTCTTCCTCTTCTTCGGTTTGCTCCGTCTCTTCGTCCGTCCTTTCTACGCCCTGTCTGGAACGGCGCTCGCCGCCTGCTCATTTCTCCCTGTTTGGTTCTCAAAAATGACCGTCACGGAGAATATGGGCGTCTTCCTGTTCGTCTTCCTTTCATTCAGTCTGGTCCTTTTCCTGCGTGAAGGAAAATTCCTCTCCTATACAGCAACCGTTTCCACGGCTGGATTATTCGCCTTTACCCGGATCGAAGGCTTCGCCTTCCTCGGTATCACGCTTGGCATACTTTTGTTCAGCCGTCATACACGCGACATCTGGAAAACGTATCCGTTCAAAAGCATCATCCTTCCCGGTATCATTTTCGTTTTCTTTTTCCTACGAGATTTCTTCCTCAACCTTCCTTATTACAAAATGGCCGGTAAGGGACTGATGAAACTCTCTTTTTCCGGCGGATTGATTCCCGAAACCGCACTTCAAGGATCAACCGGCATCGGTTCCGTCTTTTTCCTGTACGGGCTTCTCGCTGTTTTTATCGTCGGCGTTTTCGGATGGTTCATTTTCATAAGAAAGAAAAACTTCCTCTGTTTTATCCCCGCGCTTATCGCATTCCCGACGTTTTTCTATCTTTTCTCCCCGAATATCACGCCTGATCATCCATGGATGCTCCGCCGATTCCTTTTTTCCGTCTTTCCGGCACTCGTGTTCTCGGCCACCGTCGGCGTCGCACTCCTCTCATCCGGCGATACCACCTCGAAACAGGGACCGGCAAAAAAACAACTCTTCTTTTCTGGGGTAATTTTTCTTGGTCTTCTTTTTTTTCAATATCCGGCCTGGAGCGAATATTTCACGTTCGCCGAAAATAAAGAGCTCGTCGCGCAGATTGATACGTTCAGTCGGAAATTTACCGAACAAGACCTCATACTCGTCGACCGTCTCGCGACCGGAGACGGATTCGCGATGCTGTCTGGACCAGCTCAGTATCTGTTCCGGAAAAATACCGCGTATTTCTTCAATCCGTACGACCTCGAACGCCTCGATACATCGCGCTTCGAAAATACCTATTTCCTTGTCCCCGAAGAAGACTTCTCCCGTTACGCCGCCGTATTCGGCGAACGCCTGACGCTCGAGTCATCGGTCACATTCTCGCTTGAGCGTCTCGAACCGCTTTCGCTCCGAACGGATGCCATACGTTTGCCGCAAAAGACCGTCGTCACCACGAGAAATCTCCTCTTCCGAATCCATTAACGATTCCGTATGCTCCTTCCTCCTAACTTTATTCCAAAACCTCTCCTTTCCCGCTATCGATTCCTCCGCGGAGCTTTATGGGCCGGACTTCTCTTCCTTGCCGGATCGTTCTTGTTCCATACGCTCTTCCCGACCATCGAGACCGCGTTCGATTTCCGGAATCCGCAATCGAGCAAAAACACGATCCGTGATCCGCGATCCGACACTGGATATTCCCGTACAAACGGAAAAGTGGAAATGAACGGAACGCTTCTCGCCAATACGTCCGCCGTAGGCAGCTTTTCGGCGCTTTCCGTCGCCCTCCGGCCGGAAAATAAATCAGATATACCCGAAACGCTTTCTTTCTCCATCCGCCGCTCATACCGAAGCTTCTTTTTCCCTACCGGTCCCGCACTCACGACTCCTGCTACAGAGACACTCTTCGTCATTGACAAAACGTATTATGCCTTGCGAAGCGGCACACTGTATCCATTCATAAGCGAAGCGGCATTCCTTTCCCGCTTTCCGATGGAAACCGCTCTTCCTGAAACCGAAATGTTGCTGCGAAAATATCCTCTCTCGGAAGAATACATCGGTTATCGTGTCGGTTCGTTGGTAGCATTCGCCGACGGCGTTTTCGTCATCACGGACGAGAAGGAAATGCGTCCGATCGGGAGCGCCGACATCTTTCTTGCTCTTGGATACCATTTCGAAGATGTCCTCCCGGTAAACGAAGAGGAACTCGGTATCTATCACCGTGGAAAGATTTTTCTGATCGGCGACACGCATCCGGACGGAACGTTTCTTATCGATCAGGATACGCATACGTATTACGTGATCGACCATATGTTCAAACGTCCCGTCACCGGAGCGGCGCTTGATTTTTTCCTGAAACGACAAACGCCGATCCTCGTCTCTTCGGTCACAAGTGCCGAGACGGCCTCTTGCAATCTTCAACCGGCATTTTTTGGCCGAACATTTTCCTGCACTGTGCGCTCCGATCGTCTCGTCTCCGGTTTCGGCAATGATTTCGAGATCGCGCTTTCTGACGGCAGCACCGATATCGATATAAACTCTCTTTCCGTCGCGTTCGAAACGACCGTCAATGACCGAAATATGCGTACGCTCCTTTCGCAGATTAAACAGCGTGTCTTGAACAGACTCGGTTATGGAAACACTCCGTAAATTTTTCGCACCGCGACTCGAACACTGCAAAAAAAACGGCTCATTCGCCGTCTTGTATGCATTACTGGCCGAAGGACTCCTCTACGGATACCTCGGCTTCATTATGCTGTTCTCACTTGAAACGCTGCTGCCGACCTTTATTTCCGTCCGGCTTTCGCTCACTCTTTTCTTCTTCGTCCTCATCTCACTCTCATTCGTGCTCGCACTCCTCGGTCGTTTCCTCGAAATCGATTTCAAATGGAGTGAGAGAGAGAACCATCTCCTTATTCGGATCGGAATCCTTTGGGGAATCGGAATTCTCGCTCTTTCTCTCTATAAATTCCCTCCCATCCTCATTCCCGCCATCCTCCTCGCTTTTTTCTTCATCGGATATCTTTTCTTCAAAGAATTCCTCGATAAGAAACACTAGCTTTACACGAGCGATTCGAGATCCAAGACCTCGTCAATACGGATTTCGGCGACGAAATCCGGCACGTGCGAGACAAAGATCATCGTACCGAGATATCCGTCAAGCGCTTGCGCGATCACCGGAATGTGCCGAAAATTGATATGGTTCGTCGGTTCGTCGAGAATGAGGAGTTCCGGTTTCTGAAGAAAGAGGTACGCGAACATCAGGAGTCCTTTTTGTCCTTCCGAAAGGCTTTCCACCTTGTTCTGCACGAGCTCGGCCGGCAAGAGAAACTGTGCCGCCGTCTTATATACCGTTTCCATACTCTTATCTTCGGCCACTTCAAGAAGCGTTTCGCCGACCGTCTTGTCGAAATCGAGCGTCGAAAAATCCTGCCGGTAATAACCGACCTTCACGCCGGGCGTGATGATCGCACGTTCCGAATCACCTCTCGCCAACGATTCGAGAAACGTACTCTTACCGATACCGTTCGGTCCCGAGACAAGGAGATGGGTATTGCGCTTCAACGTCAGATCGACACGCTTCACGGCTTCGCCCATCTCCGAAAGCACGGATACGGTTTTTATTTCAACTATCGGACCCACGATATCGCGACACTCGATCTTAAATGCCGATAGGGTCTTATCTTCGCGGCGAATATCCACTTTATTCTCTTCGAGCTCTTCCGCTAGATCACGCATCCGTTTCGCCACAGCACGCAGTTTGCCGCCCTTGTTGGCAAATACGTTCGCCTGATCTTTCTTTTCGCGAATCGTTCGCTCCAGGCGCACGTTCTCGCTTTGTTCCTTCTCGATGCGACGCTTGATCTCCTCGACCACATCGTAATAATTTCCGACATACTGTTCTATCTTGTGCGTAAACACATCGAGATAGAGCACGCCACCGGTAAATGCGTTTAAGAATTCCGCGTCGTGCGAAATAACAATGACTGTCTTTTGATACTCCGTGAGAAACTGCGTCAGGTGCGCGATGCCCGCATAATCGAGATTGTTTGTCGGTTCGTCGAGAAGCAAGATATCCGGGTCTTCCAAGAGCGCCGATGCCAAAAGGAGCCTCGCCTGCTGTCCGCCGGAAAATTCGCTCATCTTCCTCTCAAGCGCCGGAACCGGCATATTGACGATACCAAGTACGTCCTTGATGCGTGGCGGCAATTCCCACTCTTTGCCGGAAAAGTGCTTTGAAAAAAACTCTCCGACGGACAACGCGAGATCCGCACGCGGAATGACCTGCCTTGCGATAGCAATCGTCGCATCAGAATCGATCGAAATCCGACCGAACTGAGGCTTCGTCTCGCCGATGACGAGTTTGAAAAGCGAGCTCTTACCGGCGCCGTTCTGTCCCATAAGCGTAAGTTTGGCACCCTGACGCACGCTAAAACTCACCTCATCAAGGATGGGTTTCTTGTGTCCGTATTCAAAAGATACGGCATCAAACCTCAATACCACGTTGTCTTTTGCCATAGTTTACTCCTGCAACAAAAAAATGCCCTCGGGCATTCCATATTCTGACACACCAAGGATTTTCACGCAAGGGTTCAGTCTCGTATGTATTCGAACGTCTCTTTGGCACACCTTTCCCACGAAAAATGTTGCAAACGCGTCTTGCCCCGTTTTATCAATTCTGCGCGTAACGCTTCGTCATCCCAGAGTCGTTCAAGTTTTTCGGCGATACCCAAAACGCTTTCAGCATTGGCATACAGCGCCGCCCGACCGGCCACTTCCGTCAGGCTTGAATTCGCTGCCGTAAGTACCGGCGTACCAGACGCGAACGCTTCAAGGATCGGCAGCCCGAATCCTTCGTAGAGCGACGGGAACGCGAACAGTCTTGCTCCCTGGTACAGTGCGCGCAGATCGTCAAATGTCACCCGTCCAGTCAAAATAATATCTTCCCGATACGGACTTCTCTCCCGCGCCGCAAGAATATCGCCCGCAAGCCACGCCGACTCTCCGGTCAATACCAGTTTCATTTCTGACACGCTTTTCTTGGCGACATCAAACGCTTCGATCAGGCGGACAAGGTTTTTGCGCGGTTGCAACGCACCAACATAGAGAATATAACCGGTACTTGGTATTTGGTACTTGGCGAGAACTTTCTCAGTTTCTTCCGACGCGATCTTTTTTCCGAAAAACTCGGCATCAAAGCCGTGATGGATAACGCGAATTTTTTCCGGAACGACATTTGGAAAATACTCCACGATATCCTGTTTGGTCGATTCGGAAACCGCAATAAGCTTATCGGCACGACGAAGGACGGTTCGAAGCAGAAAATCCAATTTCGCACGATGGCTTTTCGGAAACGTCTCCGGGTATTTCTTGAACGCCAGGTCGTGGATTGTCGCTGTTACCTCCACTCCTTTCGGAATAAAAATAGGCGCTGCCTGAATCGGCAAAAAGAGCTTTTCCGGCTTTGCACAAAACATTTCGAAAGCAAACCGCGTCTGCATCCACGAAAACGGGAATGGGATGCTTACTACACGGTAATTCGACCGCTCGGGTGGCAAAAGCGCAGGATTAAAAACCCCTTTGTGGTAAAGCAAGAATTCCATCTCAGGCGCGAGCGTTCCGAAACGATCGAGAAGATTTTTGAGATACACGCGCGTCCCGTCAATCCTCTGCGCATCAAGATCGCCCGCCTGCACCGCTATCCGCATACATTATTTTTTTCGCAAATTCATCAATTCGATTGGCTCGGCAAATTTCATATTTTCCGGAAGGACCATAAAATCCTCAACGACCGCACCACAACGGATAAAATACGAAACGACATTCTGTACGACGTGTTCCGGCGCGCTCGCTCCGGCAGAAACACCGACCGTCACCACGCCCGAAAGCCATTCTTCCTGCACGTCTGAAATATCATCGATGAGATAGGCGTTCGTGCCGGCAGCCCGGGCCGTTTCCATAAGTCGTGTCGAATTGGATGAGGTCTTCGAACCGAGAATAAGAACGATATCAGATACTTTGGCAAGCTCCTTCACCGCACCTTGGCGGTTGGTCGTCGCAAAACAGATATCGGCAAGCGGTGGCGCGATGATCTGCGGATATTTTTTCTTCAAAGCTCCGATGACGTCTTGCGTTTCATCGACAGAAAGGGTCGTTTGGGTCAGATACGCAAGTTTTTCCGGTTGACCGATATCGAGCTTTTCCACGTCTTCGACGGTCTCGACGAGCGGTACGTCTTGATCGGTGGCTTCTGCCCGTACGCCAGCGCCCTCGATGTGCCCCTCATGTCCGATGTATATCACGCTATACCCCTCCTTCAAGAAACGCTTCATTTCGAGATGCACCTTCGTCACCAAAGGACAGGTCGCATCGATAAGCCGCATTCCCCGTCGTTTGGCTTCTTCGTAATGTTCCGGTGGCGATCCGTGCGCCGAAAAGACAACCACAGCACCATCAGGAGCTTCAGAGAGGGTGTCGATCGTGATTGCACCCTTTGCTTCGAGCGCATCGACAACGTGCTTGTTATGCACGATCTCGTGCTTTACATAGACCGGCGCGCCGAAAATTCCGAGTGTATCCTCTACCGCCTTCACTGCCCGCGCCACACCGGCACAGAATCCCCGCGGCGATGCCAACAAAACCTTTTTCACGCCTGATGCTTCCATTATTTCTGAGAAAAATATGACGTGAGATTTTCAAACAAAATCATTTCTGCTGTTTCCGATGTCCGCTGCTTCACCTCGGCCTGGCCGCTCTCAATTGAGCGCTTGCCGACGACAACGCGGTACGGAATCCCCAAAAGATCGCTTTCGGCAAATTTCTCACCGGCCGATACGTCACGGTCATCATAGAGAACTTCGATACCCGCGGCAGTAAGTTCTTTATAAAGCGCCTCGGTTTTTTCATCAGTGTTCAACGAAAGGAGATGGATCCGAAACGGCGCCACACTCTTTGGCCACACCAGTCCTTTTTCATCCGAAAGCGCCTCGGCGATCGTACCCATCACGCGACCCGGACCGATACCGTAACAGCCCATATACACGGAAGTCTCTTTCCCTTGTTCGTCACGGAACTTGAGTCCCAAAGGATCGGAAAAGCGCGTACCAAGCGTAAAGATGTTCCCTACTTCAATCGATTTTTTCTCAATGAGCTTCTCGCGCGTAAGTCCCAAATCGTTCAACACTTCGTCATTCAATACTTCCTTGTTCAATGCCTTTCCGCTCTGCTCATCGATATAGATGATATCTTCGCCAGCATCGGACACTGTCTGGAACTCTTCGGAATATTTACTGAAAACACCCCCCGACGCGAACGCGGCATACGTCAGACCACCCAAGCCAACCCGTTCGAATACCCGCTGATATGCGGCACGCACCTCTGCGTAAATTTTGTCATGTTCCTCTTTCGTGCGCGCGAACGAATACAGATCCTTCATAATGAATTCCCTCATCCGCATAATACCGGATTTAGCGCGCGTCTCATTGCGAAATTTCGTCTGGAACTGATACGCGAGCACCGGCAGATCGCGATAAGACGAAATATGCTGCGTGAGGAGTACGGTCATCGGTTCCTCGTGTGTCCAGCCGAGTCCAATCGGCGCCTGGCTCTTAAGCGATGTCTTGAACCAGACATCTGCCTTGGTATCATCCCAACGATCCGTCTTTTCCCAAAGTTCCTTACTCTGCAACGCCGAAAGAAAAAGCTCTTGCCCACCAATCGCGTTCATCTCTTCCCGAATGACGCCAATGATCTTGTTGAGCACCCGAAGCCCAAGCGGCAAAAAAGCATACACTCCGGCCATTTCCTTATGAATGAATCCGGCCCGAATGAGAAGTTGTGCGTTTTTGGATACTTCGTCTTTCGGTGCTTCCCGTTTTGTCCGTGTGAAAAGTCCTGATTGGCGCATAAAAAAAGAGGGTTACTTCCCTCTCATCATAGCCAAGAATAGGTTCCGGGTCAAAGTGTCACGCGTATCATCCGTTCTTCCCCGTCGCGAAGAATCATAAATTCCACCTGTTCACCCCCATTGAGACGTCCAAGGATCTTCGGAAGTGGATTTTCAAAATCGATATTGCGACCATTCACGGACACAATGATATCGTTCACTAAAAACCCCGCTTTGGCCGCCGGAGAATCAGCGATAACGGCCAGTCCTGTTTTTCCGGACGGCGCGTACACGAGCGCTCCCTGATCGCGGGAAAGGCCGTCGTTCACAGCCAACGCCTTGGTAATCGGAAGATAATACGCTCCGAAATACGCGCGCATACCGAGCGTTCCCGCGATAACCCGGTCGAGCGATTCGCGTACGGCATTCGCAGGAATAAGAAAAGTACGGGTGACATTATCGATGGTTAATGTCCCGACGATACCGACCATTTCTCCGTTAAAGCCGATGGCGGGACCGCCTACAAAACGTTCCGGTGAAACCAGGTCTATCTCGAAGACTCCTTCCCATTTCTCAGACGAAGAAACTGTCTTTCCGGAAAGATTGAATGTATGATCCCTGCCGCCGAGTACGCTCACCGCCAAACGATTCTGATAGGCCGCTGCGGTGCTCCCAAGCGCAATCAATCGTTTGCCCGCCCGGGCATCATCGGAATTCGAAAGTGCGATAGCCGGCGTGCTCGCTCGTCCGTCCAACCGAAAAAATATGAGATTCGTCAGTGTATCATACCCAATAATCTCCGCTTCAGAATGCGATCCGTCAAACAAAATGACAGGATACCGCCTCTTCAAATCAATAGGCGCCTGTTCGCCATAGGTCGCGATCAGCCCATCGTTCGTCAATAAAACACCGGTCCTCGTTTCCGTATCAGCATCAGAAGAGAATACGATGCCTACCACGGCCGTCGCCGGTTGTGAGACGATCTTTTCCACGGTATCATCCTCGCGAATGATCACTTGCTCCGTTTTATTGATGATCGTGACACGCTCACTCAGTTTCTTGAAAAAATCCTTATTCTCGAAGACCGGCAGTGAGGCAAGCCGTGGTGCGACATACGCATCAAAAAGCGCTCCTCCGGCGGCGCCGAGAAGGAGCATAGCAGCAATCGCTCCGATTAATATGAGACTCTTTTTCATCGTGTGGATCGCTTTATGAAACATTCCTTTCTTACCACGCTTTTCCATTCCTGGCAACCCCGAAAAAAAAGAAAGCTTAAACGAGAATTCTCCAAGGAGAACTTACAGCCAAAAGGATCATCAGGCCGAAAAAGAGGAGAAAATGGATAAGAGCCTTGCGAAGCGAAAGTGTCCGACGAAAGACATCGAACGCCACTTCCCACAGGATGAAAAAGATCATAAGACCGAGCGCGCCGGTCGTCAAATAGCCGAACGGCCAAAAACTCATAATCCAAACCATCTCGCCCATCGCAAGTCCGAGCAGAAGACTGTACAACACCATTCGCCGCCGCTCTTCACGTTCAAGCGCGATGAACGTCTCATAGCTCACGAACGCTGTCCCGAAAAAATACAAGAGCATCATTCCCCAAAGCGGAAACGAGAAATTCAGATAAAATCCGTACAGTCCGGCATAGAAGAAAAACATCGCCGCGAGTGCCGCCGCGTTCAGAAACGCCTGGGCCGTCTGATCCTGCGGTGCGTGACGCAAACGATACACACCCAAAAGCGCGAAATAATACATAAGCGTGCTTATGGATATGAATGCCTGCCGTTCCGCCGGATGATCGACCAATAAAAGCAGAGTCGGCACCGTAAACGAAAGCACTCCCGGCAAGGAAGCGTCGGAAAAACGCTTTGTCAAACGGCGCGCCGCGACGAACGAAATGATGACGAGAGGGACAACGGAAAGAAGGTATCCGCCCCACGAGAGATCAATCGGCGAAGCGGCGACGAGTTCCAGTCCGAGAAAAAAAACTGCGGTCCAAAAGAAAATGGCGAAATGAAAAATCATATCTTAGCGTTTTTTGACGGAGCGTTTCCGGACAAAGATTATTTTCGACCGTTCGACATCGACATCAACACTGTCTCCACTGTGCACTTTTTTCTCGAGAATTTCAAGCGCGAGCGGATCGAGGATGTCGCTTTGGATGACCCGTTTAAGCGGCCGTGCGCCATAGAGCGGATCGAAACCCTTTTTGGCAAGATAGTCCTTCGCCTTATCGGAGAAAGAGAGTGTTACTCCTTTTGTCTCCACGCGTTTTGCTACAAGCCCGAGCTGGATATCCACGATGCGCCGCACCAGCGATTCCTGCAAGGGGTGAAATACGATGATCTCGTCGATGCGATTCAGAAATTCCGGCCGGAACGTTTCACGCAAGCTCCCGAGCACTTTTTCACGCATCTCTTTTTCTGACAGCCGCTTTTCCGCGCCACGCTTTTCCTCGAACCCGAGCGATTGCATCCGCACCAGGATTTCCGATCCGACATTCGACGTCAATATAATGACCGTGTTCTTGAAATTCACGATTCGGCCCTTCGCGTCCGTCAGACGTCCGTCGTCGAGGATTTGAAGCAGAATGTTGAACACGTCCGGATGCGCCTTTTCAATCTCGTCGAACAAGACCACGCTGTACGGCCGGCGACGGATGATTTCCGTCAGCTGGCCACCTTCTTCGTACCCGACGTACCCGGGCGGCGACCCGATGAGCTTCGCCGTCGAATGCGCTTCCATATATTCGCTCATATCCACACGTACCAGCGCCTTCTCGTCGTCGAAGAGGAATGTCGCGAGCGCTTTTGCTAGTTCCGTCTTCCCAACACCGGTCATCCCGAGAAAGATGAACGATCCGACCGGACGTGTCTCTTCTGACAATCCGGCACGCGAACGACGGATAGCATTCGCAACGGCGGCGACCGCCTCATCCTGACCGATGACACGGGTCCGAAGCGATTCCTCCATATGCACCAACTTTTCTGCCTCCTTTTCAAGCATTTTCGCAACCGGAACGCCCGTCGAACGCGACACGACGGACGCGATATCCTCTTCCGCGATTTCTTCACGCAAAATGAAACCGGTCTTTTGGAGTTTTTCAAGTTTTTTCCCCTCTTCCGCGATACGTTTTTCAAGTTCCGGAATCTTTCCATATCGGATTTCCGCCACCGTATCAAGCTCGCCGGCGCGCTCCGCTACGTCAGCTTCCGACCGGAGCCGATCGATCCCCGTCTTGTGCTCACGCACCGCCAGAATCAGCTCTCTTTCGGATTTCCATTGAAGCGACAGCTTTTGTGACTGTTCGCGTAATTCGGAAAGCTCGCGAGTGATGGCTTCGACTTTTTTCTTTGTCCGACCATCGCCCTCTTTTTCGAGCGCGCGTTTCTCGATTTCCAGACGACGGATGTTCCGTTCCATCTGATCAAGCTCGGTCGGCATCGAATCGATCTCCATCTTCCGGAGCGATGCGGCCTCATCGACCAGATCGATCGCCTTGTCCGGCAGAAAACGATCGGTAATATACCTTCGAGACAATTTGACCGCCGCAATCAAAGCGTCATCGGTAATTTTCACGCCGTGATGGAGCTCGTATTTCTCCTTGATGCCACGCAAGATGGCGATCGCATCCTCTTCGGACGGCTCACTCACATAGACCGGCTGGAAGCGCCGTTCAAGGGCTGCGTCTTTTTCGATGTATTTCTGATATTCCTTGAGCGTCGTGGCACCGATGGTGCGCAGCTTGCCGCGAGCAAGCGCGGGTTTCAGCATATTCGACGCATCAAGCGCGCCCTCGGTCGCCCCCGCTCCCACGAGCGTGTGCAGTTCATCGATAAAAAGAATGAACCGGTCAGCGGCGCGCTCCGTCTCTTTGAGGATTGCCTTCAGCCGCTCTTCAAATTCGCCGCGGAATTTCGCACCGGCAAGGAGCGCACCAAGATCGAGCGAGACGATTTCCTTGTTCTTCAGATTTTCCGGCACGTCCCCCGATACGATACGTTGCGCCAATCCTTCGGCGATCGCCGTCTTCCCCGTGCCGGCCTCTCCAATTAGAACAGGATTGTTCTTGGTGCGACGCGAGAGCACCTGCATTACACGACGGATTTCCTCGTCACGACCGATCACCGGATCGAGTTTCTCCTCACGCGCGAGTTTGGTCAGATTGAGCGCGTACTTTTCGAGCGATTGATATGTCTGTTCCGGATGTTCGCTTTCCACCCGCTGATTGCCACGTACTTCCGAAAGGATTTTCAGCGCATCATCGTACCGAAGATTGTTTTTAGCCAACAAAAGCTTCATTCTGTTTTCCACGATCAAAAGCGCTAAAAACAGGTGCTCCGTCGATACGAAATTGTCCCCGATTTTTCGCATTTCCTTTTCCGCCTCGGCGAATACCTGTGCCAACGCCGACGAAAGATACAACTGTCCGACAGCACCCGTTTCCGCACGGGGAAAACGGTCAATTTCATCAAGCACGGCACCCTTCAGTCTCTCCGTGTCGATAGAAAGCTTGTTTACGACTATCGGCACGATGGAGTCGCTCTGCAAAAGAAGCGCGGAGAGAAGATGTGCCGTATCTAACTGCGGATTGTTCCGTGACAAAGCGATCTCCTGTGCGTTCCGGATGGCTTCTTGGCTCTTCGCGGTAAATTTATTGATATTCATACGTATTTTTATAATGATCCCTTTTCGCCTCAAAAATACCACAAAATAAAAAAATTAGCAATCTCACACCGAGAGTGCTAATTTAAAAACAAAAAGAGGCTTAGAAAAGCCTCTTTTCTCTGAAACAATCACGAGCTATTTTCTTTCTTCCAGCTTCACTTTCACGTCTTTCGTATCACCCTTGTGCCAAACCTTAAACATCACCTCGTCTCCGACCGAATGTCCACCGATAGCATCGCCGAGCGGATGCATCTCATCGATTTTTGTGCCGTCGATCTCGAGAATGATATCGTTCTCCACGATGCCGGCTTTGTCGGCCGGCGAGCCAGGGATCACCGCGAAATCAGTAATCGTCTCCCCGCGCAAGACGAGCGCCCCGTAATTAAACGGGAGATTGTTCTTCTTTTCCAATCCGTCGTTCAGGATGATATACCGCACGCCGAGGTACGGTGTCGATATTTTTCCGGTCGTTTGCACCTGCTCTATGGCGCGCTTCACCTGATTGATAGGAAGAGCGAAACCGATATTCTCCGCACCACGCGCCATCGCCACATTCACGCCGATCACTTCACCAGAGAGATTGAAGAGCGGACCGCCAGAATTGCCCGGATTGATCGCGGCGTCGGTCTGGATGATATTCGTCAACCGTTCCGTTTCGCCGAAACCCGAACCGGCGGACACGCTCCGACCAAGACCGGAAATGATGCCGCGGGAAACCGAATTTGCGAATTCGCCGAGCGGATTGCCGATCGCGATAGCCGTCTGGCCAACCTTCACCTGGTCGGAATCACCAAGCGAAACGATCGGGAAATTCTGCCCGTCGATCTTGAGAAGCGCGATATCGTTGCGCGGGTCACGGGCGAGCACACTCGCTTTGTATTCTTTGCCTCCGTCAACGATCACCGTATACTCGGCCTCTTCATCCGACACGACGTGCTTGTTCGTCACAACAAGCCCATCCGAAGAAACAAGAAATCCCGAACCGCTTCCGACCTGTTGCTTCTCCGTATTTCCCTCATCCTGCGGAAGGCTTTCCTGCTGTGAAAACGGATCAAAGAAGAACGGGAATCCATTTCCAAAAGGATTATTAAAGAATCGGCGGACCTTGGGAACATCCTTCGAAATAACGATGCTGACGACGCTCGGAGAATTCTTTTCCACCAGATCAGCCACAGCGTTGTCTTCGGCGATGACGCTCACCCGAAGTTCTTCTTCCTTCTGTTCCTGTAAAATGCCGCTCAGCCAACGTACCGGCACGTATCGTTCCGCAAACAGTCGCGCATATGGAGCCAGAAGTCCGCCTAAGATGCCAAAGAAAAGCGCAAGCACCAGAAAGCACAAGCGTCCCGGCCTTTTGCCGCAGCGACACTCTCTTTTCGGCTGAGAGCACACTGGCTGCGAGGATTCTGTTTTCTGTTCCGGAGGAAGTTGGATTGTTTCCATAGGAAAAATTTTACCGATAACTTTTTAGAGTGAAGCGTATCCGTGTTTCAGGGTTTTAGAAAAAGAACGCTGCATCGCCGCTCGTCTCTTCGTACAGCTCGCGTTCGAATGTCCGCATATTCTCATCACGGAATTCGACCCGCGCCTCGGATTCGTTCCAACGAAATTCCGGGGACAGGACCAATACGGACAAAGCGCGCATCTCTTCCGACAGCCAATCGGCGAAGAGTTTTTTCTTGGCAAAAACCTGTTTCAGATGATACAGCTGCTTTCCGTTCTCTTTCTTCACCTCGTCAATGAGAAGGATATGGAAGCCGAGCGAGCTCTCGACGACATCACCCGGAGTGCCAACTTTCTGCGAAAGAATTGGACTGCGCAGTTCCGGCGCCAGATCGTTTATGACGAACCAGCCAAGATCTCCGCCATTATCGGCCGTCCGCCCATCGGAATGCCGTTTTGCCACTTCTTCGAAAGCGGTTTTCTTTTCCAAAGCCTCTTTGGCCTGAAGGATCCTCTCCTTAGCCTGAGACGCCGTGTCCTCTTTTTCCCCAAGATATTCACGGAGCTTCTCTTCGTACAGGCTCGGCAACACGACTTTCTGCTCAAAATCATCCAGTGTCCAGCCGTACAGACGGTCGAGATTCTGTTTCACCTCATCGCCGCTGCCGTATTCTTCGAGTTTCCGGCGCACACCCTCGCTTGCCGCTTCCCGCGTAACGACGATGCCACGCTCTCGCGCCAAAAGCATAATCGCCCTGTCTTCGATCATCTTCTCAAGCACCTCTCTTTCTCGCACTAAGAAACGTTTCTTCCCTTCGTCCGTCGAGAAATCGACGCGCATTCCCACCTTCGAAAAATCCTGTGCCTCATAGAATCGCCGGACCGAACGCATATTTTCCGCCAACGACCGGATAGAAATCGCCTCTTGCCAACCGACAATCACGATCGGATACGGAAATTTCTCGACGATACGCTTTATCTCATTCTCCGTACGCGGTACGACATACGCAGCGATGAGGATCGCCGTCAAAGCCAAAAGACCTATCGCTAGCAAGGCATACAGGATCGTCGTCGGCCGGATTTTTTTTTCGCTATTTGTTTCCATCATAATTCTCAATGGATAAAATTATTGTTTTCCAAAAAACAGCCTCCACCATTTCATAAATTGCGTCCGATCGGTGTCATCTTCGACAGAAAACGTCTGTGCTATCCTTTCCGGTTCAGACGACTCATCCTCTTTCGGTTGTGACTGTATGACCACGACCATTTCCCCTTCCTTTTGGAGCCCGAGTTTTTTCTTCGCTTCCTGTTCGCGGAAATCCTGCGAAGAGAAATACGCTATCTTTTCACCCAATG